>DATBDT010000060.1:0-3371 GCA_036269815.1 Bryobacteraceae bacterium | reverse complement strand
GTCCGCCCAGTGCTCGATCTGCACAACGCAAATGATCTAAAAAAGTTTCGCCAAGTCGCAGATCAGACCTCCGCGCTGGTGCGCCAATTTAAAGGCTCGCTGTCTGCCGAGCACGGTGTTGGCATCGCGCGCACGGAATACATGCGCGAGCAACTCGGCGATGAGCTGCTCGGAGTAATGCGCGAGATCAAGCGAACGTTCGACCCGAAAAGCATTTTCAATCCAGGAAAAATTTTCGCCGATGGGTCCGAGCCGGACTGGCATCGACACAGAATCGACAATCATCTGCGCGAAAACTTCACGCGACCACTGGAGCTTCCCTTCGAACCCGTACTTGGCTTCGCATTCAAAGACCATTCGTTCATCGGCAACCTGGAACAATGCAACGGTTGCGGCGGTTGTCTTAAAGGAACCGGCATCATGTGCCCAACGTTCATGGCCACCCACGAAGAAGTCATGTCTACGCGTGGCCGCGCCAACATAGTCCGCGCTGCGCTGGAACTGCGGGTCAATGGACGCGATCCTTTGCATTCGGCGGAATTGGATGCCGCACTGAGCAATTGTCTCTCTTGCAAAGGCTGCACACCCGAATGCCCATCCAACGTGAATCTCGCGCTGCTCAAGGCAGAACTGATGCATGCGCGATATCAGCGCGACGGTTTGCCGTTACGGGAGCGCCTTTTCAGCAACATCGATTTGTTAGGCAAGATTGGCTGCGCAATGCCGTCGCTGACAAACCGCATCCTCAATTACCGGCCTGTCCGTATCGCAATGGAGAAAGCAATTGGAATATCCGCAAGACGTTCCCTGCCCTATTATGCACGCACACGGTTCGACAAGTGGTTTGCTAAGCACTGTAGCCGCGGTCTGCGACCGCCGGACGGCGCTCATAGAGCGCCGCTACAGAAGCGAGGCCCCCTCATTCTTTGGGACGACACGTTTGTGCGTTATCACGAACCGCACGTCGGAATTGCCGCGGTCACGGTGCTGGAAGCTCTCGGGTTCGAGGTTTCGCTCGCAAAGAACCGGCGCTGCTGTGGACGACCGGCGTTTAGCCAGGGAAATCTCGATGCTGCATCAAAGCTCGGTCAATACAACGTCTCTCAACTCTCATCTCTCAACTATCAACCATCGGCACCGCCGATTCTATTTCTCGAGCCGTCGTGCTGGTCGATGTTCGTGGAAGATTATCGCGAGCTAAGGATCGACAGCGCGGAGAAGATAGCGAATCGCTGTTTCTTGTTCGAAAAATTCGTGAACGATTTGCTCGAGCAAGAACCGGATACGCTACAGTTCAAGCATTCATCCGCCTTCGCGGAAGGGCTACGGCGTGACGGGGAGACGAAGGTTGTAATTCATCCGCATTGTCATGCCAAATCGATCATAAATCCTGCGTTCATGCGAAGACTTGCGGAACGTTTGCCCGGGAGGAAAGCCACTGTCCTCGATACAGCCTGTTGCGGAATGGCGGGCGCGTTCGGCGCGCTTGCCGAGAAGTACGATCTCTCCATCCAAGTCGCCCAAGATTTGATCGACAAGCTCGAGGATCAAGGGCGCGAAACACAGATCATCGCCTCAGGGACAAGTTGCCGGCATCAAATTAGTCATCTCACGAATATCCGGCCAAAGCACATGGCCGAGGTGCTCGCCGAAGCCCTGCTGTAATGGCAGCTTGTCGCCTGCAAACCGTGCAGACGGTTTTTTGAGATATTGACCTGTTCACACCTAAAATCTTACGCTCGGCTCCATGAATCCAGTCGCTGCATCTGATAAACTGAAGCGCGCTGAAGTCTGGGCTGAGGACGATGAGTCAGTTCACTGGGCTGGCGCTTTTGCCGTCTATGGCGGCCACGGCACGACCGCATCTTCAACGATCGTGTATGAAACTGAGCCTGGGCATCGCCTCGGCTGGCACACCGACGCTACCGAAGAGACCCAGTAGATCATTGCTGGTACCGGGGAATTGCACATGGAAGATGCCGGCACCTATCGGATCGGCCCTGGCAGTATTTTTGCGATTCCAACGCCGGTAAAGCATGACCTGGTCAATGTCGGCGAGGAAACATTGCGCGCCGTTGCTTTCTTCGCGGCTGCGATGTTCACCAAAACTTCGACAACGTGATGATGCCGCCGAAGAGCCACATCCTCGGCACTCCGAATCGAGAAGGCTAAGCGCCTGCTAAGCGCCACGCCAAAACCAGACCGGGCTGCGTGTATTACCCTTTCGGCTTCGGTGGTTCACCGGGCTTTGCACCTTCGCCAGCTTTGGATGGGGCGGCACCTGCGGGTGCGCCGCCCGGAATATCTTCGTCGGGAACCGCAAGGAGTTCGGGTTCAGTAAATGAATTTGGATGATTTGCCAGCTCCTTGCGTAACGCGGCGATTTGCTCAGCAGCGACAGGAGTGGCGTTGTTCCCCCACTCGCTGCGCTCGTACGTGATAACGTCGGCAATCTTTTGATCGGTCAATGTCTTGTCCCAAGGCTGCATTACTGCGCTGCCGTATTGCTGGCCTTTAACTTTGACCGGACCCTGTAAACCTTTGAGCACGATCATGGCCATCCGGTGCGACCCGCCGGTGGTAAACTCGGAGCCTGCCAACGGCGGATACTGACCTGCCACACCGAGACCGTTTGCCTGGTGGCATGTCTGGCAATTCGCCGCAAAAATCTTCTTTCCGCGATCATGCGGGGAAAGTTCCGCTGCCTGTTGGGCCCCCTGCGGTCCGGTAACTTTTTTCATCGTCGCCATTTCACCGCCGTATGGATCAAGGGCGTCACCGCTAAAATTTCCCGAGTAGCGGCCAAGATAGGCGCCGCCAAAAAATACTGCGAGTCCGTACACTGCGATCAACCAGATGGACAGCGGTTCGCGACCCACACGCGGCTCGCGTTTTTCCCGTTGCACCGCGGCATGGACATCCTGGACGTCAGCGATTTCGCTGTAATCCATACCCTGGCCGGAATGCGGCTCCGGTGTTGGCGTATTCCCGTTCATTTCGGTGGCTGTCCTCCGGGTGCAGGCGAAGGTGAGGCCGCTGGCGACGCTGCAGGTGCCGCTCCGGCCGATTTAACTTCTTTCAATGGATGCGATTGATTAAGCGCCATCATGTACGCCACAAGACATTTCGCGTCGTAAGTTGGAATGATCTCCCATCCCTCAGGCGGAGCGTCGGAACCGGTTAGCTGCAACGCATCTGTTGAACGCGCGTCACTGATACGGCGAGCTTGATAAAGAAAACGATAGGACGGCATGTTCGAATCGAGGTTGATTCTGCGCGGCGAATAAAGATGCACGTGATGCCAGGCAGCGGAATACATTGGCGGCAAGCCCGCGGTCTGCTCGGGCCACGGTGGTCCCGCCAAAGGCGGT
>DATBDT010000035.1:0-192804 GCA_036269815.1 Bryobacteraceae bacterium | reverse complement strand
ACGCGCCAATGCCGCCGTGGCAACCCACAATTCCTCTTGCCGTTGCCGCTGCTCTCGGCTTCCCATCGCCATACCCGATTCTATGCTGAAACATTCTTTACCAGAAATGGTTTTTTACTTACTTGCACCACGGACTTCTAGATGTGCTGGACCACATTGTCAAGACTGAAGTCGCGATCTTGGAAACCGCGCGTGGTGGCGTAGCCAATCGCATCGCATTGGAGTTGCTGATAGGTTACGAACGACATTCCTTCAGAAGATCTTTGCTTCAGATCGTAAGGTTAAAGTTCCAACAAGCGCTCGTGAACGTCGGAAACAGCTAAATCGTTTTTGTGAGTCAGGGTAACCCCGAACTCTTCAGCAAAGGAATCTTCAGGCATCCCGTCGGCGGCTGGATGGGAATGGAAAATCGTTGACTTTTTCTCTGTTCATCTCATATACCATGATTATCAATTCAACAGAATCTTCCGCAGAGCCGCTTTAGACCGGGTGTGAGTAAAAGCGTAGGATAAATCTACACATCGCGACGAGGACGGACCTATTTGCGAGATCGAGTGTCAGTTCACTCTCCGTATAGCCGACGTTGGAGTTGTCTGAAAACAATTGTGGCAAACGTTTCGATCTGACCACGAACTAATTTTTATCAGCATCGCTAAAATATTGTGTTAGGAATGGGCGATGAACGGATTTCCGCCAGTGTCAGTAGTCTGATGGCACGTTTCCGCACCGGAGATCGCGAAGCAGCTGACCAATTGTTTTCTCTTCTCTATCCCGAATTGCGGCGCCTTGCTGCAATCAAGATGAATCACGAAGGGAGCGAGCATTCCTGGCAGCCCTCTCTCCTGGTGAACGAGCTGTACCTGCAGTTGGTGAAGTCAAAGTCATTGCCAGCTCCGGAAGGCGGTGGGCGGTCCGACCGGGACCACTTTCTCAACTTTGCCGCTCATGTGATGCGTCATCTCCTGATCGACCATTCGCGTCTCCTGTCGCACCGTATTACTAAGATCGATATCTCGAAATTCGACGCTGCGGAAGATGACTTGCAAGTGAGCCTGCAAGATGTGGACGATCTGCTTTTAAGATTAGGCGGCATCGATCCGCGGCTGCGCAGTGTCGTCGAAATGAAAGTTTTCCAAGGGTTGACGGTCGATGAGATCTCGGCGCGACTTACCATGGCGCCGCGTACGGTAGCCCGTAGCTGGGCCTTCTGCAAACAGTGGCTGCGCGAAAACTTGCAGGCCGTGTGAGGCCAGTAAGCGATGACAGACGAGCAGTGGCGCGCCGCGTGGATCGTTTGCGAAAGAGCCGGAGACTTGACTCTCGAAGAGCAGCGCGAGTACGTGCGTACCGCCACTCTCGACGCCGAAGTCGAAAGCCAGGTGCTGGCTGTTCTTGAGGAGCTCGAAAGCGAGCCGTTTGAGCCGGCCAGCACGCCGGACCGGCGTATCGGCGACACAGTGGGCCGCTACATCCTGACCGGGCGCATTGGACACGGAGGTATGGGCGACGTGTATGCCGCGGAGGACACCGAACTGCGGCGCAACGTTGCATTGAAGTTTCTGCCTAATGCGATAGGCGCCGACGCCTACGCCGACGCCCACGTCATCTCTGAAGCACGCCTGGCTTCCCGGCTCCACCACCCCAACATCGTTACCATTCACGAGTTGGTGCAAACGCCCTGGGGTCTGGCCATCGCCATGGAACTCGTGGAAGGCGAGTCTCTGAGAAGGCGACTGAAGAAACAACCGCTTTCGGCCCGACAGGCGATCCACATCGGACGGCAGTTGGCTAGCGCGCTGGCGGCGGCTCACGCACAGGGCATTGTCCATCGCGATATTAAGCCTGAGAACGTGATCGTGCGGAACGACGATTTCGTCAAGGTGTTGGACTTTGGACTTGCACAGAGCGTTCGCGACCGAGCCGTTGCAAGTAAAGGCATGACGCTGCCGGCAGGCACGGTACGGTACATGTCGCCGGAACAAAAGGCAGGTGAACCCGTGACGGCAGCGAGCGACATCTATTCGCTCGCGCTCCTGCTCGAAGAAGCAGGCTGTCCAAAACATGCACTTTCGGGCCGGATGCGCGCGCCGGACCCCAAACGGCGCGTAACAGCACAGGACGTGGAGCGGCACTTTGCTAGCCTCCAAACGCCTACACATAAGCGGTTGGTGAGCGCCGTGGCGATTTTGCTGCTGCTGGTTGCTATCGGCGGAGTGTACTGGCTTCGACGCGCGAGACAGGTTGCGCCGCCCCATCTCGAGAAAATTACGCGATACAGCGGCGGACACGATGTCACTGCCGCGGCCGTTTCGCACAGCGGTGACAAGCTTGCGTACGCAACCAGCGAAGGCGGATTCTTTTTACGCGATAACCGGGCCGAGAGGCTGCGGAGGTTGAACGGGCCTGAAGATTTCACTTGTCACCAGTTGTTGTTCGCAAACGACCGGCAGTTGGTGGCCGTCGGCTCGAGGGTGGGAAGGTTCGAAGCATGGCGCGTCTCGTTGGAAGCGGAACCGCCGGCTCCAATTGCCGACGATGTGCAGTTGGCTGCACTTTCACACAGCGGACTAGAGATCGCCTGGCTGAATGGAGCGCACCAGATCCTAGCTGGATCGAGACTCGGCAGCCCGGAACGGCTGCTGGTGGAAGTACCTCGCGGCACACACGTGGCGGGGCTTTTCTGGTCGAGTGACGACAGGCGGCTCTGGTTTCAGCGGCTATCGCACTGCCGCGAAGGAGGGGATCGCCCAGACGTGACCATCGATCGCAATTTCTGCGACACAAACGACCTGGTGCCCATCGATCCGCGCACGGGCCAAGTCGGTGCCTTGATCGGATCGCTCCGTGTCAACTCCGGCTTCTTCACGTCGTCGGGCAATTTCGTTTTTTTGCGTCCGGATTTCGCTCACGATGGCGCGGAGTTCAACATCTGGTTGCTCGCCTTCGATGCGAAAACGGGCAAAGCTGCCGCGGCTCCGCAGCAACTGTCTCATTTCTGGAAGGCAACGCTCTCGAATCTGACCGGGAGCGCTGACGGCCGAACAATCTTTCTGGTCCGCACCGACACTTCGGCCCCAATTTACACGGCGGAATGGAAGCCGAAGCCGGTCCCATCCCTTTTCCGAATGCGTCGGCTCACTTTTGAAGATAGCTACGACTATCCGCATGCTTGGAGCGCCGATAGTGCGGCGGTGATTTTTGAGTCCGCACGCAATGGACGCTCGGAGATCTTCCGGCAAAAGCGGCAGGAGTACGAGCCCGAACTGCTGGCTTCGTCCGAGCGGGACAACTACTATCCGCAACTTTCTCCGGACGGGAAATGGATTCTGTTCATGTCCGAGCTAAGGACGCAGGACTCGGGCTATACGGACCTCCGGTTGATGCGGGCTCCCGCAGATGGCGGCCCCATCGCGGAGGTTCCACTCGGCGAACCTCTCGATGAGTTCCGGTGCAGCATGCCCGGTGTGGGCCACATCTGCGTTCTGCGTACGACACAGAAAGGCGAACAGACCTACTTCGAACTCGACCCTGTGGGGGGAAAGAGACGCGAGTTGGCGCGAACCAGGCTGACACTCGGCGGCCCGATTGGACGCTGGGGGCTTTCCTCAGATGGAGAGCGAGTGGCGATCCCGGACGACAGCGGACCCGGCCGCTTTCTCGATATCCGCCTGAACGTTGATCCTGCGCAGGTCATCCAAACAGCGCGCCAGGTCTCCGGAATAAATGGGATCATTGCCGGAATGAACCCCAGTCCGTCGCCCGGGGAATGGCTGGCGTGGACGGGCCCAGATAGCCGCCCGGTGCAGCAGCAGACGTTGCCGCCTTCCGCGTCCGATCCCTCTCAATTGTCGGCACTGTACTTTGTAGATGCCCGTCTGCGTGCGTACTTGCTGCAGAACGACAGTGTTCACTCGTTCGGCGGATTCTCGCCAGACCACCGCTACATCGCGGTCATTCGAGACGAACCGACGAGAAATCTCTGGCGATTTGTTCCCTAAAGAGCGAGCCTGAATAGGCGGCAGCAGGAACGCTGCGGAAATCTGAAAAAAACTTCGCTTAAAGTGGCTGCTTTCGCAGCGGTGCTCTCGCTTCCGAGGTATATGGCTGTATCACCGGCGCGAAAAGGATTTTGCTCACATCTTGTTCGGGTGGGTTTGCCGCTGCTCGCATGGGGAACGCTTGCGTGGGGAGCGAGCATTACGCAGATCGGTTCAATGACGCCCACCCCCATTTTCAATAACCCGCAAACCGTGCCGTTGTTTGTTCCTGCCTTCGATAGTCGGGCAGGCACGTTAAACTCGGCTTCCATCACCTTTGCCATGTTCGCCCAATTTCAGGCGACCATCGGCTCAATTCCGGGGCCTTTCCCTGTGCAGGTTCCGGAGCTCGTCGGCTTCCAGGCAATCGTCTTTCCGGGGCAGGTGAAGGCGGGCGGTCTGGCAATCGGAAATGGCTTTGCCCTGCAATCGCTACCTGCCCAGACATATGTTCCGTCTGGTGCCGCCACCGTGTTCTCCGCACCGTCTCCAGTTCAGCAAGAAACGTTGTCCGTGTTCCCGTTCCTCTTGTCCTCTATGCAAGTGCCGGGGGGAACGGCTCCGATACCGATTCAGGTGGCGACGGGCGGCCTCTCATATACACCCGTCACAGCGCAGTCGATCCTTCTGAGCGAGTTGACCATTCTGCAAGCGCCTTTTGTTTCGGTGACGTATAACTATACTCCGTTCGCTCCGAAACCCATGGCGTTTGCAGTATCGGCGTTCGATGCAGTGGACTCTAGCCCTGCCCCGGAACCCGCTTTCCTCTCAGCGACCGGGCTTATTCTGCTTGCCCTTGGTATCGGGTGGCACCGTTTCAATTTCGGTCGACGATAGGCAATGAGCCAAAACACTAAGCTGGCGATTCTCGGGAAAAAGCTGACCTATGTTTACAACAACGGCTGGGAGTACAGCATCTACTACGAGAATGCCAGTCGCGTGCAATATCACGTTGTAAGCGGGCCAGCCGGAGGCCGATTTGCGTATCAGGACGCAAAATATGCTGAGGTCGCTCCGGATGTTTTCAACATTGTCTGGTACGAGGAAACGGGCACGATTGTCAGCCAGGTTGTCAATCTCGCAGCAGGTACCGTCCACGCCTTTGTCGCCTTTCCCAGATGGCTATGGGAAAACCCGGCCAGGAGCCACGGACGCAAACAGGACAAGTTTGACGAACTTCTGAGGATGCGCGATGAGGGACCCGATGCTCCTCGCAAGCTCGTGTACATGACCGCCCGCATCAATGCGATTGAAGACCTGGGTGAAAACGTAAACAACCTTTTTGAACCTTGACACACAGCAGGGAGCGCAAAATGAATATTCCGGCAAAGACCATGGTGTTGGTAATTGGAGGCGGACCGGCGGGTTCGACGGCGGCAGCTTTTCTGGCTAAGAATGGCATTGCAGTGGTTGTGGTCGAGCGTGAGACTTTTCCGCGCTATCACATCGGAGAATCGCTACTGCCTTCTTGTCTCGAAATCCTGGAACTACTGGGCGCACGGGAGGCCATAGACCGAGAGGGTTTTCAACTCAAACCGGGAGCTGATTTGGACTGGAAGGGCGAGCAGTGGTCACTTGATTTCGGTGAACTCTCCGGTGAATACCAATACAGTTACCAAGTGGAGCGGGCACGCTTCGATCATCTGCTATTGCGGCATGCGGAACAGATGGGTGCTCAGGTTTTCCAGGCGACGCAGGTTTCTGAACTGTCTTTTGATGGCGATCGCCCAACTGGTGCAGTGTGCGTCCACGACGGAAAGACATTTCGCATCGATTTCGAATACCTGATCGATGCTTCCGGGCGCTCGGGTATCATGTCTAACCGCTACCTGAAGAACCGGCGATTCCACCAGCAGTTTCAAAACGTCGCCGTGTGGAGATACTGGGAGGGAGCGCGCCGCTTGCCCGGCCCACGGGAAGGCGCAATCGCTGTCGGTTCCATTCCGGACGGATGGATTTGGGCGATTCCCCTCAGCGGTGGACAGCTGAGCGTCGGCGTAGTGATGCAACGGGATGCTTTCAATGCGCAACGCAAGAAGGGTTCGCTCGAGGAGTTGTATGCCGATGCACTTGAGCAATCCGATCTAATCCGGCGAATGACATGTTGTGGCACGCCGGTGTCGGATTTGCGCATCGAACAGGACTACTCGTACCACGCAGACCAGTTTGCAGGCGCAGGCTGCTTTCTAGTGGGAGATGCCGCCTGTTTCCTGGATCCGCTCCTTTCGACGGGGGTACATCTTGCGATGTACAGTGCGATGCTGGCGGCAGCTTCGCTCGCGAGCGTGGTGCGCGGCGAGGTGACCGAACCGCAAGCAATCGACTACTATGAACGAAGTTATCGGACTGCTTATCTTCGCTTACGATTGTTTGTTTCGTCGTTCTATGAAATGGATGGTGTCAGGAATTATTACAGAAAGGCAGAGGAGATGAGCGCGTTCGACGCAGATCCGAGCAATGCAGGGCGGGCGTTGCTGAACCTTGTTTCCGGCTTGGAAGACTTCGCTATCGCGGAAAACGCGACGGCGCACTTGATGGGCGAAATGTCGCACCGCATTCGTGAAAGCCTGGAATTGCGAAAGGACAAGAACGCGCTGAAAGCATCTGCAGAGGTGCGGCATCGGGCTGTGGAAAATGCGAGGTTCTTTGAAGACGTGGAAGGCATGCCGTGCTTTTCGCCGGAAAAGGCCGTAGGCGGTTTATATGTCTCGGCAACGCCGCATTTGGGATTGAGGCGGGTTGCTCAATCGGTCACCGCGGCCACGCAGCAGTATGAGTGCGAGCTGGTATTGGGCTAGGTCAGGAGAGCGCATATGACGACAGCTATTCCAATCGCGCCGGAACCGGTGACAAACGAAGCCGCAGCACCAACACCATCGAATGCGGAAGCGTTGATGCAGATTCTGGCTGGGCATCTTGCTGCAAAATACCTGATGGCGGCGAATCGGCTTGGTGTCTTCGAGAGGCTCGCAGACGCGCAGCTCACGCTACCGTCGCTTGCGCACCAAACGGGTTTGCCCGTTCGCACACTGCGCATCCTGGTTCGACCGCTACTGAACATTCGGCTTCTCGAATGTGAGAACGGTTTGTACCGGAACGGACCGGCGGCGAACGCGTGTCTCGCGGGGCTTCCCGGCGCCGATCTGCGTGCGGTGGTGGCGATGTGGGATGGCGTGATGGAGCGGCAGTGGACGCGCTTCCTCGACGCGCTTCGAACGGATAACGCAGCTTGCGGATGGAATGAACTGACCAGCGAAGAATGCGACCTTTTCGATCGCGGTATCGCAGCTTTGACGGGCGCGACGGCGTCTGCCCTGGTGGATGCGTACGACTTTTCCAGGCACGCGTCCGTGCTTGATCTCGGCGGAGGCACGGGCGCATTCCTCGCAGCCATTATCAAGAAACATCCGCGCTTGCGCGCCACGTTGTTCGAGCGTCCACAGACGACGGCAAAGATGTCGACACCAGGCATGACGTTCATCGCGGGCGACCTGCGCTCCGATCGCATGCCTGAGAATCACGAGGCAGTGCTGCTAGCCAACGTTCTGCACCTGTTCAAGCCATGGGACAACGTAGATCTGTTGCGGCGAATCCGCCAAGCATCGAAGACCGGCACCCGTTTGCTGCTGGTTGACTTTTGGATGGAGCGGGACGACAGGACACCTGAATTCGGTGCGTTGCTTGCAGGCGAGTTTCTGATCGTATCGGGCGGAGACGCATATGGGTTTGACGACGCCACGGGATGGCTTGAGAGAACAGGCTGGCGTTTTGTCGGCCGGCAGAGGCTCACACGGTCGAGCAGCCTGATTGTGGCCGAAGCAACGTGACGCTGAGTCTGGGCGACGCTCCACTTTCGATTGAACAAGTCCTTGCGGTCTCGCGCAGTGGCCTAGAAGTGCAGTTCACGAACTCGGCGGAAATCCGGATGAGGAAGAGCCGCGAGCTGTTCGAAAGGCGGTTAGCGAACGGCCAAACCATTTATGGCGTGAACACCGGTGTGGGGCGGAACGTCAACATCGCTATCGACACACCGGGCATGCGACGGCTGCAGCACAACGTCATGAATCATCTGTCGTGCGGCACCGGGGCTCCGCTGAGTGAGGATCACGTGCGCGCCGCCACGCTGCTGCGGCTAGCTACATTTGCCAAAGGCACTTCAGCGGTCCGCCTCGAGTTGGCCAGCGCGCTGCTGCGACTGCTGAATAGCGGCATTGTGCCGATCGTACCGCGCTATGGCTCTCTTGGCGCGAGCGGCGACTTGATGCCTTCCGCGTACGTGGCGCGGATCCTGCTTGGACAGGGTGAAGTGTTTTTTCGAGGCGCGCGGATGATGGCGGTGGAGGCACTTGCAACGGTGGGGTTGTCGCCGATCGAGCTTGCGCCAAAGGAGGGCATCGCTCTCGTCAACGGTACAACCTTCATGAGTGGAGCCGTTGCGCTGCTATGGGAGGATTGCCGGCGCGTGCAGCAAGCTTTGCTGGGTGCGGTAGCGCTTACGGTTGAAGCGTTGCAGGCCACTGCGGAACCGTTCGAACCATGGGTGCACGAGCAGAAGGGGCATCCCGGGCAGATGGCGGTTTCGGCCTATCTTCGTGCGATGATCAAGGGCAGCCGGTTCGTGCGCGCTTCCGAGTCGCAGGACTGTTACTCCCTCCGCTGCGCGCCGCAGGGACTCGGACCGGGTTGGGAAGGACTGATCGATGCGCGCGACACAATCGAGCGCGAGATGAATTCTGCCAACGACAATCCGTTGATCGATCCGGAGACGGGAGCGATATTTCAGGCGGGCAATTTCTACGGTGGTCATATCGCGCGTCTGCTAGATACGTGGAAGATGGACCTGTCGATTCAGGCGACTTGGGCGAACGCTCTTTTTGCGCTCCTCGTAGACTCGCGATTCAATCGCGGTCTTCCATCGAACCTGGCGCCGGAGGCCGGTGTGAATTGCGGATTCCAAGGGATGCAACTTAGCATTACCAGCCTTGCCTGCGCAGCGCGGACCTTCGCCGGATCCAGTTCGATTCATACATTGCCGACTGAACAATACAATCAAGACGTGGTGAGCCTAGGGATGCACGCAGCCGTGACTGCGGCGGACTCGCTCGCGTGCGTCCGCAATGCGGTGGCCATGGTTCTTCTAGCCGCCGCTCAAGCGGTGGATCTCCGGGGAGAGCCAGCCTGGCTCGGAGAGGGATCGCGAAAATTGTACTTAAGGCTCCGGGGTTTGTCCTCTTTTGTGTCATGTGATCGCGCCATGGAGAACGACATCGCGGCGGTATCAAGCGCAATCGAGACGGGCTCCCTCGACGTTGGTTTGTAATCTCATCCTCGGTCGCATAGTCTTGCCAACCGCCTCTCGCTGCATGCGTCTGAAAGCTAGTGACAACCCGAAAACTGGATTGCTCAATGCAAATAGATCGTCGCTGACGGCCATGTACGGAGCTAGCGGCCCGACAACTCAGATCTCACGCGCTCTCAGCTGATACCCGATCGATTCCCACAGTACAAGCGTTCAAAAACTTCGTGATTCTGGGCGTTGTCTCGATGCTGTCGATCAGGATCAGCTTGAGCCGCCCGCGTCGCGCCTCGCAAATCGCTTGCACCTGTGCGCGATCCTCCTGCGCGTTAACTCAGCCATCGGCGGCACCAGATAACATATTCGCGATGCGCGCTGAGAGCTCCGGGCTCCAGGGCGCATCGACAGTAGCCGACAAACCTGCCTGAGCCCTGTCCATGAGTGACCTCGGTCTGTTCTCTCCAACTGACGACAGGCCAGCCGTAGGATGGCAAAATCTGGGGATGGAGGCGGAGTCTGAGCTGGCGATCGCGATGGGCAATGGCGGAAAAGGCTGAAGGATGAGAGTTCCGTATGCGGAGAAGTGGCAGAAGGAAACGGATAAGCTGCGTGAGATCGCTGCCGGCTGCGGCCTTACGGAAGCGCTGAAGTGGGGCAAGCCGTGCTTCACGTTCCAGAAGAAGAACGTGGCGATCGTTATCCCGCTGAAGGAGTCGTGCGCCTTCTCGTTTTTCAAGGGCGCGCTGCTCAAGGACCCGAAACACATTCTCAAAAGGATCGGAGACCATACTCAGGCGGCGCGATGGATTAAATTCACTTCAATCAAAGAAATAGCGCCCCTGCGATCGACCCTAACGGAATACATCTACGAAGCCATCGCACTCGAGAAGGCCGGGAGGAAGGCAGAGCTCAAGAAGCCTTCAGAGTACCCAATTCCCGAGGAGTTGCAGACCAGGCTGGATGGAAACGCGACTCTTCGGGCGGCATTCACGGCGCTTTCTCCAGGTCGAAAGAAGTCACACATCTTCCACATCGCAAGCGCCAAGCAGGCAAAAACCAGGTCAGCGCGGGTCGAAAGGTGCGTGCCGATGATCCTCAATGGGCGAGGATTCAACGAGTTGCCTGATTGAGCCTCGCTTCGCGTGCGTCGCCGGTGACGTTAGGACCCAAGGTCGAAAATGCACGCTCCGATTCAGGCGTTCCCCGCGTGAACGCTCAAGGAGTGTACTTCGTAGCCGAGGGTACGAAGCTCCCGAATCATTCGCGATGTGCGGCGTCGCTTCGATTTATGGCTGACGGCCGGCCCTCGTTCCTCGTAACTGACCCGCTGATGCAGAATGATCCAGATCAATCGACAAAGCCGATGCGTGATGGCTCCGATGGCTTTCCCGTGTCCGAGGCGCGGTACCAGCCGGCGATATGAGACCTCGAAGATGCTTCCTTTGAGCTTGATCGCGGCATTAGCCGCCTGGTTGAGGATTTTTCGCATGTGGCGGTTGCCTGTAGGGCAGCGGGTGTTCTTGTTTAACCCCGCACTCTCTTCCCCCCAGGGCATGCGCCCACCCATTAGGACAGATTTTTGGGCGAAGCAAAAGTCGCCGCTGTGACACCTACTTCGGCGATGATCTGCTGTGCAGAATCCGGTCCCAGACCGGGCACCTCCGCAAGTCGCTGTACTGCGTCTTGATGCTGCTTGAGCAGGCTCGCCATCTCCTGGTCCAGTTGCCCGATCTGGTCATCGATCAGTTGCAATTGCTTTAGTGCCATCTTCAGTAGCCTGCGATAGACGGGATTTAACTCGCTGCACGCGCCAAGTGCGTCACGCAACTGTGCCGGCGTAGCACGCAGTCGTATATCGGCCAACGTGGCCAGAGCCGCCGGGGTCGGTCTCCCCGTCGGCTAACGCCTGCAGCATGCGCTGAGCGCTGGCTCCCCGCAAATCTGAGACTAGGCTGGACAACTAATATGCGCTTCTTCGAGCAGAGCCTCTAATTGGTTTTACAACCGTACATGATTGCGCCTCAACTGATACTTCCCACGCATCACCGTGCGCCAAAGACGCTGCTCGACATCCGGCACGAAGCTGAGCACCAGTTCGTGGGCCACTAGCCGTTTCACAGTCGTTCGGCGTCGGGGAAATCTCTCTTTCGTCCTTGCCGCCCGCGATTAGATTGCGCCTGCGCCAGATGCAAGGTTCCCGAAAGAGGCTCGGCACCTTCCCGTTTCTGGCAACTCGGCTCCAGTACTGTTCCAGTGCTCCCCAAACCGGTTTCCAATATTGAGCCGTGGATTCCATCACCGCTTCTTCTACCATCTGTTCTAGTAACCATTCCGCCAATAATCGCAGTTGCTCGGGGTTGCTGCCAAAGTGGCGCCGTTCAAACTGGTACTCGCCTTCGATGTGCACATCGGCCACAACTACGGCCAACATTCTTTTATGAACATCGATTCCGGCTACTCTGTAGGACATAACGCTTCCTCCCGGCGCGAGCGGAGAGCGTGCCGCAAGTACGTTAATCAAGGTCGGAGGCTATTGCCACTCCCAGCGGGAGAATACAACGCCTATTTATTCGCTCAACACGCACGCTCCGGATCAGACAATCTGACGGCGTTAACTTCTCCATTGAGTTCTCGATCTCGCCGCTCTGGCCAGCTGCAATGTTAGCTCTGATCCTGGACCACGACTTGGGCGGCGAAGTCCAGACATACGCTCTAAGTCATTTTCATGAGGTTTCGTGGGCCGTAGGCCCATCAAGACAATCTGAAGTGATCCGGCGCGACAAAGCGGAGGAGTAGTGTGAGGCAGATCGCTGGATCAGTTTAGATTGAGCCGTTTGAAGGAAAGCGAGCGCGTTTGCGGCGGACGCGGCCAGTTTGGCAAAGAGCCGCTATGGAATTCGAATGCGTTTTCGAAGCTTTGGATGAAGCTTATAAGAAGCGGCGTGTTCAATCTGATGAGCTGGAGACCTCGTAAATGGGGGCGAACGTCTTTGGTGATGCCGGCGGTTTGTGCCGCTTCCCGGCAAGCCTCCCACAGCACATGGTAGTATCCAGAATCTTGTGTAAGTGACGTTTAGTTTGTCCTGACTCGGTCAGCGCGTTGCTGGCCCGCTTGTTCAAAATACGATAGCAGGGGCGGCTCCGGAGCGCCCGGTTTTGGCGCGCAGGAGCCGGCCCTGTTATCGTGCCGGTCTTTGCCATGCGGCCTCGATGCGATCTCCCCAAAGCAGCGTGTAATGTGTGTGGTCAATAGACATCGTTTCCAGTTACCCTGTCCAGAATGGACAGGGAAGTTCGGAAGCGACTTCGGTGGATAGAGCTGTTTGAAGAAGTCAAGAACCAGACCACAGGTTTGCTTGAAATGCGGGATCTCACGACCGATTCTGCGTAAGTGGATTGGGCGGTACCAGGAGCGAGGTCTGGACGGTCTAATCACTCAGTCGCGGCGCCCAAACACATCGGCGGCGGTGCGGATTTCCGAGCGTGAGCGGAAATGGATTGCCGAACTACGCGCAAGAGGATTGGATCTCCAGACACCAATGCCCTCTGTAATCCGAATTCCAGGAGTAGGCCCGTGCGCATGCGACACCAAATGGTCCTTTGGCCATTCAGTCTCAAACTTACTGGCTCTAATTCGGAAAGATGCGAAAGTCTGCCCTGCAAATCAGGCGATAGATGGCTAAACCAGATGCAATCGTCCGTTTTTGTGAACGAAACCATGAGTAAATCTTCCCAATTTTGATAATGCCCTGCTCCTCCAAGCCACTTGGCTGTAGAGTCGGCTATGGTGAGATTGGCTCAAAGTACGTCCTAAAACGCTGCCGATACGTTAGCTGGAAAAGCGACCAGCCGTGCGGCTAAACGTATTCATACCGGAAAGTCATCACCTTGTTCCGAAGCCACGGCCCTAACTTCGCCTGCAGAGCGCACAAGCCGCCCCGGCGACTCGTGACAGTCGGCAAATGCACGAATCGTTAGTAGCCGGGGCGAGTCTGTTGTGTGCATTTGCTGCGGAGCCACGCCGGGGCGGCTGGCAGCTCGATCCAGCCGGCTCCAAAAGCATCTCAGGCGCGCGCTCCCTCGCAGGCCCAGTCACAGAACCGAAAAAATAAAGTCAAGAAAACGATTCCAATTCTCGTTAACAACATAGCGCCCTTTCCCCAGGTCCCGAACTCCAACTACGTTCCGCCGCCTGCTATCGTCCAAACCGTGAAAAGCCGCCAAACCGAGACCTCCGAAGCGCACAAGCCGCCGTACGCGGCACCGAATAAAAGAGGAACTCGGCAGACTTCCCCACGGGAGGCGAGTCTGTTCTGCGCGAGTTCCTCCCAAGCGCAACTCACTGCCAACCGCGCCAACGCCCAGCTCTCTACCGGCCCACGCACGGAAGCTGGCAAGCGCATCGCATCGCTCAATGCCGTCAAAACCGGTCTAACCGGCCGCACCGTCCTGCTCCCTGCCGACGACGCGGCGCTCTACGAACAACACATCCAGCGTTTCATCCGCGAATTCGATCCGGAAGGAGAACAAGAATGCGAGCTCGTCCAGAGTCTCGCCGACACCCGCTGGCGCTTGAACCGCATCCCCGCGCTCGAAATGGCAATCTCCGCCCGCGGCCGTGTGCGCTTTGCCGATCAGTTCGCCCAATACGAGCCGCAAATGGCCGCGGCCCTCATCGACGCCGAAACCCTCGCCGCCTATCATAAGGAGCTGCGCAATCTGCACCTGCAGGAAACCCGCCTGCGCCGTCAATATGAGGGCGACGAACTCGCACTCAAGCACCTTCAGTCCGCCAACATGACCGCCCACATCCAGCAAGAGAACGCCGCAAGGCGCTCCAAAGCCAAGCGAAAACCGGCTCCCGAGCCGGCCAATGGCTTCGAATTTACAAAGCAGGTCGAATTGCTCGATCGGAAGATCAAGGGCCTGACACCCGAGCAACTCGACGATGCTATGGCCCGCCTCGAAGCCCATCCAGGCAACCCTTTCAAAGCAGTTTGACCGGAAGTCCTGATTTACGAAACGAGTACGTACTGCTATTATCGGAGTCAGGTGGACGGACCCGTTACAATTGCTTGCGGCGCGGAAACTTCGTCGCTAAACGAGCCTTGATCCTGTCGAACCTTTTCAGTTAAGGAATTTCACATGGCAACTACCGTGATCGACGCCCATGAAGCGCGGCCTGCGCACTTCTGGGCCTCCACAAACGGAAAGAAAGTTGTGATGGCGATCACCGGATGCATTCTGTTTGCATACGTCCTTGTTCATATGCTGGGCAACCTTCAGGTATTTGAGGGACCCGACAAGCTCAACGCTTACTCCCGGTTTTTGCATGGCGCCCCGGAACTGCTATGGGGGGCCCGCATCATCCTGCTGGCTGCGGTTATTCTGCACATCACGGCTTCAGTTCAACTTGCCTTGAGGAAGAGTGCGGCCCGTCCCGCAGGCTACGCGAAGAAGCAGTATATTGCCTCCGATTACGCGTCCCGCACCATGTACTGGAGCGGCCCGATTCTGCTCGCTTTCGTGATCTATCACCTGCTGCATCTGACGGCCGGCGTAGTCCATCCCGGGTCTTCTTTTATTGAACGCGACGTCTACCACAACGTTGTCGCTGGATTCCAGGTCTGGTACGTATCGGCATGGTATATCTTCTCGATGATTCTGCTGGGCTTTCATATCCGGCACGGGGCCTGGAGCATGTTCCAGTCGCTGGGGATCAATCATCCGCGCCACACACCTATCTTGAAAAAAGCTGCTTTGATCTTCGCCATCGTCATTACGGGCGGGTTTATCGCCGTTCCGCTCAGCATTGTTATCGGGCTGGTCAAGTAAATGGAGTTGAACACGTGGAATTGAACGGGCGCATCCCGACCGGGCCGATCGAGCAAGTTTGGGACAAAGCTCGATTCGATATGAAGCTGGTGAACCCGGCAAACAAGCGCAGGCACCATATTCTGGTTGTCGGCTCGGGTTTGGCCGGCGCATCGGCTGCGGCCACGTTAGGCGAGCTTGGCTACAACGTAAAGTGTTTCTGTTTCCAGGATTCGCCGCGGCGCGCGCACTCGATTGCTGCGCAGGGCGGCATCAACGCAGCCAAGAATTATCAGAACGATGGCGACAGCATCTATCGGCTCTTCTATGACACGGTAAAGGGCGGTGACTTTCGCGCGCGTGAGGCGAACGTCTACCGGCTGGCGGAGATCAGCGTCAAGATCATCGATCAATGCGTGGCGCAAGGCGTTCCGTTCGCGCGGGAATACGGCGGCATGCTGACGAACCGGTCATTCGGCGGAGCGCAGGTTTCGAGAACGTTCTATGCGCGAGGCCAGACCGGGCAACAGTTGCTGCTGGGCGCCTATCAGGCGTTGGAACGCCAGGTACAAGCAGGCACGGTAACGATGTTCGCGCGGACCGAAATGCTGGACTTGATCGTCGTCGACGGCAAAGCACGCGGCATCGTCACGCGCAACCTGGTGACCGGCGAAATAAATGTCCATCTGGCGGACTGCGTCGTTCTGGCTACTGGTGGATACGGAAATGTCTTCTACCTGTCCACCAACGCCAAGGGATCGAACGTGACGGCGTGCTGGCGCGCGCACAAACGCGGCGCGCTGTTTGCGAACCCCTGCTTCACGCAAATTCATCCGACCTGCATTCCGGTTTCGGGCGAGTATCAGTCGAAGCTTACGCTGATGAGCGAATCGCTGCGCAACGACGGGCGTATCTGGGTGCCGAAGCAGAAAGGCGATCATCGGCCCCCGAACGAGATCCCGGAGTCCGACCGCGATTACTTCCTCGAGCGGCGCTATCCGAGCTTTGGCAATCTGGTTCCGCGAGACGTCGCTTCACGCAACGCGAAGATGGTGTGCGATGAGGGCCGGGGCGTGGGCTCCAGCGGGCTTGGCGTTTACCTGGACTTTTCCGATGCGATCCGCCGCCTGGGGCGCAAAGCAATTGAGGAGCGTTACGGGAATCTGTTCGACATGTACCAGCGCATCACGGACGAAGATCCGTATGTCGTTCCGATGCGTATCTATCCGGCAATTCACTACACGATGGGCGGGCTCTGGGTGGACTACTACCTGATGAGCAATTTGCCGGGGCTGTTCGTCGCGGGCGAAGCCAACTTCTCTGACCATGGGGCGAACCGGCTGGGTGCGAGCGCTCTGATGCAAGGTTTGTCGGACGGGTATTTCATCATTCCGTACACGATCGGGGATTATCTGGCAAATAACAAGCCCATCCCCGTCACTGAATCGCATCCGGCAGTTCGCGAAGCCGTCGAAAGCGTTCAGCAAATCACGAACAAGCTTCTTTCGATTCAGGGGACCCGCACGGTGGATTCCTTTCACCGGGAACTGGGGAAGATTGTATGGGACTACTGCGGGATGTCGCGCAATGCGGCGGGGCTTGAACATGCCATCGGAAAAATTCGTGAACTGCGCGAAGAGTATTGGACGAACGTACGGGTGTTGGGAAGCGCGGAAGACTTCAACCAGAGCCTGGAGAAGGCCGGACGGGTGGCGGATTTCTTCGAATTGGCAGAACTGATGTGCATCGACGCGCGGGAACGCAATGAATCCTGCGGCGGACATTTTCGCGAGGAGTATCAAACGCCGGACGGCGAGGCGCAGCGCGACGACCAAAATTATTCTTATGTGGCGGCGTGGGAGTATTGCGGTCCCGGCAAGGCGCCTGAGCTGGTGAAGGAACCGCTCGAATTCAACTACGTTCATCCTAGCCAGAGGAGCTACAAATAATGCGGCTTACGTTGAAAGTCTGGCGGCAGGCAAGGGGCAGCAAGGCGGGCAAATTTGTCAGTTATCCGATGGACAATGCCAATGCCGACATGTCGATGCTGGAGTGCCTGGATGTATTGAATGAAGATTTAATTACACGCGGCGAAGATCCGATTGCATTTGAGCATGACTGCCGGGAAGGCATTTGCGGCTCGTGCGGTTTTATGATCAACGGCATCGCTCATGGGCCGCAGCGCGCCACGACGGTCTGCCAGTTGACCATGCGGCACTTCAAAGACGGGGAAGAACTGACGCTTGAGCCGTGGCGGGCCAAAGCCTTCCCGCTGATTAAGGATTTAGTTGTCGACCGGAGAGCGTTCGACCGCATTATCGAATCGGGCGGATACATTTCGGTCTCTACCGGCAGCGCACCGGACGGGAATGCGATTCCGGTTGCGAAGGAAGCCGCGGACCGGGCGATGGATTCGGCCGCCTGCATCAGCTGCGGCGCTTGCGTGGCGGCATGTCCAAACGCCGCGGCGGCGTTGTTCACCGGCGCGAAGATCACGCACCTGGGGATACTGCCGCAAGGGAAGCCGGAGCAGGATCTGCGGGCGCTCCGGATGGTGACGCAGATGAACGTGGAGGGATTCGGCGGGTGCACCAACATCGGCGAATGCACGGGTGTGTGCCCGAAAGAAATTCCGCTGGAAGTGATTGCCGCGATGAACCGCGATTATCTGCGCGCAAGCTGGCACGCACGCGATAACGCGGTTACCTCCATCACGCCGTTTACCGAGTGGAGTACCGGCTCGAAGCTGAAGGTGGATCCTCATCCATAGCGCTGCGAGGATACCACCGGCCCCCGGGCGCTGCACGTTAGCATAAGAACGTGCCCAAGCTGAAAATCGGTCTCACGTTTGTGTGTGCAGCGGCTATTGCCGCCGCCGCCGAGACACACAGCCTGACGCTTCAGCAGGCGTTGTCAATTGCGATGCGGCAGAACCCGGAGGTCGTGCTAACGCGGCTGGATGTGCAGCGGGCGCAAGACGACATCCGCATCGCACAAAATCCGTTTCGTCCAAAGCTTTACGGGGGCAGCGGATTGGCCTATACATATGGCTATCCGAACTCGATCGACGGCAATGCACCAAGCTTGTTCCAGGCGAAAACGGATATGGCGATCTTTGACCGGCCCGCCAGTTACAAAGTTTCAGCGGCCCGGGAATTGGCGCATGGAGCGCAGTTCGGCGCGGCGGCAAAGGCGGAAGAGGTGGCCTATCAGACAGCCGATCTGTTCCTGAGCGCCAGCCAGACGGAGCACGAATCCGAGACGCTCGGCAAGGAAATTCCGAGCTTGAATAAAGTGCTGGAGACGATGAATGCCGCTGTTCGCGAGGGAAGCGAATTGCCGCTAGAGCAGAAGCGGGCACAAGTGAATCTCGCTGTTTCGCAGCAGCGCCTGGAAGCGGCGACACTCGACGCGGATTACTACGAGATGATGCTGGCGACGGTGCTCGGGTTCCCGGCGACGGATCGGGTGAAGCCGATGGACGCCGAAATGCCGGTGATGACTACGCCGGCCTCGGAATCCGAAGCGTCAGATATTGCGCTGCGGAATAATCGGGAGCTGCAGCAGATGCAGTCCAACGTGCTGGCGAAACAGCTTGATCTGCGGTCTTATAAAGCCGAAAGGCTTCCGAAAATCGATGCAGTCGCGCAGTATTCGCTGTTCGCAAAACAGAACTACGAGAACTATTTTCAGAAGTTCCAGCACAACAACGCTCAGCTTGGCGCATCCATCACGATTCCGCTTCTGATTGGTCCGCAAGCAAAGGCGCTGGCGGACCAGGCTGCGATCGACATGTCAAAGCTTCGCCTCCAGATGATGCAGGTGCGAAACCGGATCATCTCCGATACCCGCAGGAGCTATCAGCAATGGCAGAAAGCAACGACCATTCGCGATCTTACGAGAATGCAGCTGGACCTGGCGCGGGAGAATTTAACGGTGCTGCTGGCGCAGAACGGAGAAGGACGCGTGCCGCTGCGCGACGTAGAACAAGCGCGTCTGGAAGAAAACGATCGCTGGATTGCGCTATTCGATGCCGAAACTCAGCTGACCCGCACGAAGATCGCTATTTTGCGCCAGATGGGCACGCTGGTTGCAGCTCTTCGCGGCGGCAGCGCCCCAGATACTCCGTGAGGCGGACGGACTCGATATGACTGAACCGCTAACCGAGCCCACAGCAGCCGCACTGCCGCCGGCTATCGAGATTCGCGATCTGCATAAGGTGTATGAAGCCGCGGGTACGGTGACTGGAAGAGGGATGCATGCCGTGGATGGCCTGACGGTCACGGTGCCGCAAGGAAGCTTCTTCGGATTTCTCGGGCCGAACGGAGCGGGCAAAACAACTACCATCAAAATTCTGATGGGGATCGCGAAGCCCACATCGGGCGTGGTGCAGGTTCTGGGAATGAAAATGCCCGAACAGTCGCTTGAGATCCGAAAGCGGCTGGGCCTGGTACCCGACGACACGCTTTTGTTCGATTATCTGACCGGGTTTGAATACCTGGAGTTTGTGGCGCGGCTATACGGATTGCAACGGGCGACTGCTCGCGCGCGAAGCCAAGAACTGTTGAAGCTATTCGAGCTGGAGGGCAACGAGCGCAAGCTGATCGGCGAATATTCGAAGGGCATGCGCAAGCGTGTGGCAATGGCAGCGGCTCTGATTCACCGGCCGAGCCTGTTCCTGATGGATGAGCCATTCGAGGGAGTGGACGCGGTGGGAGCGCGGCTGATGAAAAATATCCTGCTGGACCAGGTCCGGCAGGGCGCCACCGTCTTTCTCACTTCACACGTACTGGATGTCGTGGAGCGGCTTTGCGACGAGATCGCGATCGTCAATCACGGCAAAGTGGTTGCGCAAGGTACGATTGCGGAGTTGAGCGCGCAGACAGCGGCCGGATCGACGACCCTCGAAGACATCTTTGTGCGCTTAGTCGGCGGGGATCGGCAAAGCGAAGCACTGGATTGGTTGTAAAAGATGTGGGGGCACCTGAGAACGCTTGCCCGAGCGCAGTGGCTGACAGTTCGTAACCATCTGCCGCGAACCGGCATCGGCGCGCTGATCGCATTGTCAATTGCGATTGTCTGGTACGGGGGCTTCACCGTGCTGGCGGTGTTTATCGCGACGTCGCTGCCCGATGTTCCGCTTTCGTCCCTGCTGTTCGACCTGAGTATGGGTCTGCTGTGCGTTTTCCTTTTCTGGCAGCTGGTACCCCTGGTGACGCTGACGGGGGGCTGGTCGCTCGATTTGAAACGGCTGCAGATCTATCCTGTATCCACCGATACCCTGCTGGTAACGGAAGCGCTGCTGCTGGTGACGAACGGCCTTGAAATGGTGTTGGTGCTGTGCGGCGGTTTCGCCGGCTTGCTGTTTCATCCGGGCGTTCCGTTTTATCGAGCGGGAGCGCTGCTGCTTTTTATTCCATTCAACCTGCTGGTGGCGCTTGTGACCCGGCGGTTTTTTCTACGCGTCTTTCGAAAAAACCGGCTGCGAGAAATATTGACGGTTCTGCTGTTGAGCGTCGGCTTACTGCCTCAATTGTTGATTCACCTGGGCTGGGCCGAGCCGCTGGCGCATTGGTTCTTCATAATCGCGACTTTTCGATGGGCGCCGTGGCACGATGTGGCGGGGATTGCAACCGGCACTCAGCCATGGTTCCACTTGCCGGCCATGCTGGGTTGGATTGGGCTGGCCTGGAGTGTGGCCCGGCGGCAGTTCGGCTCCTCGCTGCGGGAAGAAGAGGTGTTGACGGCGAGCGTCGCGCGGGCGGAAGGCAAGTGGTCTTTGAACCGGGTGCTTGAGTTCCCGGTGCGATTGTTTCCGGAGCCGACCGCCGCTTTGATGGGTAAAGAAATCCGCACGCTACTCCGGATGCCCCGGTTCCGCGTGGTGTTTTTATTGGCATCGGTGGTAAGCCTGATCATTTTGATCCCGCTGAGCGGCGCCGCTCATTCAAAACACTTCCGCAGCGAAAACACGATCCTGCTGACAAATCTGTACGGTCTTCTCGTATTGGGAGAGGCCTTGATCTGGAACATTTTCGGATTCGATCGCAGCGCGGCACAGCTTTATTTCGCCGCGCCGGTGGAGATGCGCGCCGTCTTCCGGGCGAAAAACGCTGTTGCGGCTCTGTTCATCATCCTGCAAAGCTTGATCTCAATCGGCCTAGCGCCATTGCTGGGCGTCCATGTGACGACGCCGGCTATGTTGACGGCGCTTTGTGTCTCTCCGGCGATCGGGATCTTCTATCTGGCGGTCGGGAATATGACTTCGGTAATTTTGGCGCGGCCGATGGACCCGAAAACAATGGTGAAAAAGCAGACGGCCGGCAACACGCAGGCCTGGGTCCTGGGATGCAGCGTGGGAAGTCTTGTGCTGATCGGGTTTGCGTGGCTGGCGGGATGGGCAACGGAGAGTGCGTGGGCGGCGCGCGGAGTGCTGGCGGTGGAGTTCGTAATCGGATTGATTGTTTATCGTGTTTCGCTCGATTCCGCGCTGGCCCGAACGGGCACGCAGCAAGAGGAAATGCTCGCGACGTTGACGCAGGGATCGCCGTCGCTGGTTGCCTGACGGTCGATGGAGGAAGCTATTGGCCGGGCGGCAATGCCACGGTTTCGAAGCTGCTTACCGTATCCATCTCCAGCCGAAGATCTCCGGTTTTGTCGATTTCAAATGCCGGCGTGAATCGCGCCCCCCACACAATTTCGTTGTACAGATACGACCGGCGTGAATAAACCGTTTGCCCAAACGTCTCATCGAACGCTTTGACGAAGACGAGAAACTCGGCTTGCATCTCCGCGATGTCGGCAGCGGTCTTGTTATAAAGCGGGCTTTCCGGCCGAATCGGATGAACGATCGTCCAAGTCAGCGGAAAGAAAACGATCTGGTCACGCTCGAGGTCCAACAAGACGAATTTACGGCGCAGGCGGCCTTCGACGGATTCTACTGTCATCAGGGTTACGCGCGCATTCAGTTCCAACAGATTGTTACTTCGCCGGTTGACGATTCTGAATTGCAAACTAAGGCCATCGCCATACGGCGCAACCAGCATTCGATCACTGAAGCCTACGCGTGCCGAAGGCCGGGAAAACCGGCCATAGACGAGACCAGTGACGATTGCGAAGAGCATCAAGCCGGTCAGCGCTTCGATGGCCGAAATTGAGTTGGTAGCCGCGCCAATCGGGTAGATGTTTCCATAGCCAACCGTAGTCAGCGTGTGCGCGCTGAAAAAGAACGCATTCAGAAATTCGCTTTCCAGATTCGACGCTTCCGCACCCTTGAGATGGTCGAGACCGATGAGCAGGTAAACGCTGGCGAAGAAAAGATTGACGATCACAAACGTGCCGACCACGATTGCCACAAACAGCGGCACCGGGATGCTTATCAGGAACAAGTACGGGTGAATGTCGCGCAACTTCCCGCCGCGGCGGTGGACATTAAACTGGCCGTTGTCGTTGATTGTGCGACTGAGTGCGCCCGTGTACTGCTGGGTAAGCCCGGGATCAAATGTCGGCTTTTGATCAGACATGTTAGTCGAGTAACTTCTGTATTTCCCGCTCGATGGCATCGCGGACCGCTTCGCGGGCGTTGTCATCCACGTAGTTCTGGCGGGGCCAGAAGAAGCCGCGCAGCCCGTCCCGGCGGCGGCGCGGCACGACATGAATATGCAGATGGGGAACGGTCTGGCTGACGCGGTTGTTGATGGCGACAAACGTTCCCTCGGCGTCCAACGCCGATTCAACGGCTTTACTTAGTAACTGCGTCAGGCAAAAGACGGGGCTGACCAGATCGGATGGTAAATCAGAGAGTGTTACAAAGTGTTCCCGAGGGCAAACGAGGACATGGCCGGGAAATAACGGGTGGGTGTCGAGAAAAGCGACTACATCTGTGTCTTCGTAGACAATATACGCAGACATTTTTCCGGATGCGATCTTACAAAAAATACAATCGGCGTCGGACACGGTTTCTTCATCGTAGTCCAACGCCGATTCAGCGCTATTTGCGATTGTTCAAACAGCGGCAGGCTCCGCTAGGCGACTTATTGCTCGCCGAGAATGGAGATGCTTTCGGCTGAGATGGCAGTCGCGGCCCAGGGAACTAACTGGGCGGAGTCGGTGGCAGCGCCCCACATGGACATTTGCCCGTTTGTTGTGCCCGCGCCCCACATGGACATCAGCCCGGCCGGCGTACCTGCACCCCACATGGACATTTGTCCGCTGGCAGTTCCGGCACCCCACATCGACATCTGCCCACGGGTGGTGCCGGCGCCCCACATAGACATTTGCCCGTTCGTTGTACCGGCGCCCCACATGGACATTTGAGCCGCGTTGCCGGACTCGAGCGCCAAAATCCACAGCGACGTGGAATCCCAGATCGCGGCAGCTCCGGCGGGAGATGCACTCGCGGTGCTTGTGTCGCCCCACGGAGCGACGCCGTTCCAAAGCGCGACGTTGCCGCTGAGAACGCTGGATCCCCAAGCGGTGGCTGCACCGTTCGGCTGATTCGACCATATCGAATTCGGATCGAAGTTCAGCGCCACGGCACCTGAACGCGAGTCATAGGACGCGAACGGAGACAGCGAACTACCCGTGGCATGCATGCTGCCGGCTGCCTTTAGTGCCGCCTGCATATCCAGATATCCGGCGCCGACGGTAAAGAGATCGTAGTAGCTTACGTAGACCGACCCATCACTCGGATCGGTGACGCTGCTCGAAGTCGGAAAGGTCTTCGAAGCCGACTGCATGAATAGCGCTTTGATCTGATCGGGCGTAAGAGAGGGATACGCTTGTAGGATATCGGCGCTGGCCGCACTGACGACCGCAGCCGCCATGCTGGTGCCATTCAGGAGAAAATACACGCGCGAGTTGCCAGTTCCGGAATTAGCGGCATAAGTGGAAACCGGAACCTGGTTCGCAGGAAATTCCTGCAACAACGTGGAGTTCGGGGCCAGCAACGAGACCACCTGGTTTCCGGGAGCGAGAATGTCCGGCTTAACGACATGGTCAACCGTGGTCGGGCCTTTCGAGCTGTAACTGGCGATCAGATCGTCAGCGCGGGTGAATGTATTCTCGGCCTTGATGGCTCCGACTGTGATGACGTAAGGGTCGTTACCGGGAGCCGTGATGGTTCCATAGCCGTTTTCAGAGAACGAATTGTCACGCCCTTCATTTCCGGCGGCGACCACGACGACGAGTCCGGCTTTCCACGCTGCCTCGACTGCCTGGCACAGCGGGTCTCTGGTGTAACTTTCGAGAACCGGGCGTCCTAGGGATAGATTCAAAACGCGGATCTTGTATCGGTCTTTCAGCAGAATCGCGGTATCGATGGCGGCGAGCACGCGGCTGTCGCTGCCGACACCGTTATCGTCGAGCACCTTCAGGTTAATCAGGCTGGCACCCGGCGCAATTCCGAGAAATGTTTTCGTGCACGACACGCACGAAGACGCCAGACCGTTCGATGCAACGATGCCGGAGACATGTTGGCCATGTCCGTAGTGGTCCGACGGATCGCCATGGGCACCGGGGTGCGTGAAGTCGCGCGAGTACACGATGCTGCTGCGGGGCCCGGAGCCCAGATTCGGGTCGACATTGATTCCGCTATCGATGATGGCGACGCCGACACCCGAGCCGTTGTAACCGGCTTTCCAAACTGCGGCAGCGTTGATCGCGGCTGCGGTGTAAGCAAGCTTATGAGAGACCTGGCGATCGATTGAAACGAATGACACCTGCGGATCCTGATCGAGTGCTGCTAGGGCAGACGACGGAACTCGATAGAGACCTGCGTTCAGAGTTTTGAATTCGGAAACGACGCTCCCCTGAAGGGCGGCAATTTTCTGGTGCGTAAGCGGGCCCGTTGCCATTTTCCATTGGACGATGACCTGGACGGTGTCAGCAGCCGACCCGGCTCGAACAACGTCGGCCGAAAGCCTACCGTGAGGATTAGCTGCCCAGAGTCCTGTAGCAGCAAAAAGCATGAGTGCTAACGATCGCAAGTGATGTAGCCCTTTCATTGGCGCATCGGAAGATGCGCGGAGTTCTATCGCCAACCGGCTAATCCGACATATCGGACCACTAGCGCAAAAGCCTGTAAAATTTTCAAAATAATTCGCAGCTTAAAATATGGGTTGAGCCTTAACGAAGAGATCCGTCCCCGCATTGGAGCGGTCAGCTACCTGAACACCGTGCCGTTGGTGTATGGAATGTTGAAAGGCCCGCAACAACAGCTCGCGGACTTGAGTTTCTCCACACCATCTGTTTGTGCTGCGCAGCTAGAAAGCGGCGTTATCGATATCGGGTTGGTACCAGTCGCCGAGATTGCCAGGCAGGGATTGGAGATCGTGCCCGGCCTAGGCATAGCCGCACAGGGTGCAGTACGGAGTATCCTGCTTATTTCGAAGGGCCCATTCCGAAATATCCGAACGGTAGCGACTGATAGTAGTTCCAGGACCTCAGTCGAACTGGCGCGAGTCATTTTGCGAGAGCAATTCGGCGCCACTCCGATGTTGCAGCCGAACGAGCCGGACCTCGATCGGATGCTGCAGAGAGCGGATGCCGCGTTGATCATCGGCGATCCGGCGCTGCGAATCGAGCCTGCGGGGTTGCCGTATGAGTGGCTGGACCTGGCGGAGGCTTGGACTGCTTTGACGCAGCTTCCTTTTGTGTTTGCGGCGTGGGCCGGCAAGCCCGGAATTCCCACCGCGGCTTTAGCGACGCTCACGTCCGGTTCTTATCGTTTCGGGCAGGAGAACATGGCGGAGATCGTCAGCATAGAATCAGCCCGCCGAGGGATTTCAAAGGGTCTTGCGGATCGCTATCTTCGGCATCATCTCCGATATGAAATCGGGCCAAAGGAGCTCGAGGGATGGGACACGTTCTTGAGTCTGGCAGGGTTGGCCGCGCCGGCCGGAGCGCGGACGTGACGCAACGGGACGCACTGGAACTCCTTGAGAGCGAGGACCTGATCGCACTCGGAATGCGCGCGCACGCCAAGCGGCAGGCTTTGCACCCGGCCGAGATCGTCACGTATAGCTTCATCGAAGCTGTTCGCGTTCCGGCAGACGACGGCGCGGCGGTTCGCGTCGTTTTCGATCCGCAAAGCCCGTCCTTCGATCCACTCGAAGAATCAAAAGACGCGGAAGCGATTGTCCCCGTCTGCGTCCCCGGGACGACTGCTGCCGAGTACTTGAAGTTCTTAGCGGTCTGCCGCTTGTACCGCAACAACGGGCATATTCAGTTGGATGCAGACTGGTTGGGGCTGAAGGTGGCGCAAGTAGCGCTTCGTTTTGGCGCGAATGATTTCGGAGACAGAAAACCCGGCAGCGCGACACCGGAGGAAGAGATCCGCCGGGTTATCCGCGATGCCGGGTTTGTTCCGAAAAAACGCGACTTACTTTATCGCGTGCTTGCTGTCCAGTAAAGGCGCACAACAGATTGCCACGCGCTAACTGGTCTGTTCCTTTTTAGCCGGTTGGCTGGCCTTCCAGCGGCGGACTTCCAGGGACTTATTGGCCCAATCCTCTGCTTCGGCAACATCAGCCTTGGCAGCTTCCGGCGTGTCTTCCAGGTTTGCCTTTTCGCGAAGCAGGAGATTTACGTAAGACATGGCGTCTTCATTCTTGGGATCAAGTTGAAGAGTCTTTTTCAGGTCGTCAAGGCCTTCCTGGATCATAGCGCCATACTTCTCTTTCAATTCGGCGCGAACCTTCGCATCCTTAATGGGGCCAGGATCGTCAGGCCTCATTTTTTGTTCGGCGCGCGCATTCCGCAGATCGGGGAACGCCTCAGACCAGTTAATGACGCCCAAGTAGTAGTCGGCTTCCGACTCCTTCGGATTCACCTCAACGCGCCGCTGATTCCATTTTTTCGCTTCTTCGAAGGCGGCTCTCTTTTGATCGTCGCTTCCGGTCGCCGCTTTCTGATAGGCCATGTTAGCCATGTAAGCAAGCGCCAGTTCGTTGCCGGGATCTTCCTTCAAGATCTCGTCGAAGGTTCTGACGGCCATGTCGTAGTTCTTTTTGTTATCCGGGGAGTCAGCTCCGGGCACCCATTGAATCATGTAAGAGATGGCCAGATATAATTTGGCGTTCTTACTGCTCGGGTCCAGACGGACAGCCTCCTGGAAGTGCTCGATTGCCGCGGGATACTTCTGGTTCTTATAAGCCTGAACCCCGTGGTTCAGCTCGTCGCGCGACCTAAGCTTGGAGCAACCCGCGGTTCCAAGAAGAAGCGCCGTGCAAGCGGCTACAGCTACCCATTTTGCTCGTAGAATCATCGCCGGATCTCCGCCTATTGGCCCGCTTCTACTTTCGGTGTCATGAGTCCCACTTTGTCGAGTCCGGCGCCCTTGGCGTCGTCGATCGCGATGGCTACATAGCGATAGTCGACGTCCGGATCTCCCTTCACGAACAGGACCTTGGTGGCGCGTGTTTTAAAAATGTCCTGCAGCTTATCGCTGAGCTCGGACTCTTTTACGGGCTGGCCGTTGATCTGCATGCTATGGTCCTTAGCCACTTCGATCACCACCGTGGGGTCCTGATTCGGCGGTGGCGGCGGCTGATTCGGCGGCGGCGGCTGGGGCACCAGGGTATCCAAGCCATGCGGCGTTAACGGGGTAATGACCATGAAGATGATCAGCAGCACCAGCAATACATCGATTAGCGGCGTAACGTTGATATCGGCCTTTGGTCCGCCGCTGCCACCCACTGCAAATGCCATGGAAATAGCTCCTTTTCGGATTTCTTAATTTCTTACAGCAAGCGTCTCTTACAGCAATCCAGGTTTGTTCTTGTCGCGAATCTCTTCTGTCAGCAGGCCAAGTTGATCTACGCCCGCGGTCCGGAGATTATCGACGACATCGGTCACGCTGGAGAAACGCGCCCGCGCGTCGGCCTTGACATACACTGTCTTGTCCTGCCGATTCTGCTGCAGGTCCTTCACCTTGCCGGCCAAATCGTTCGGCTGAATCATAACGTTGCCGGGGCTGAGATAAACTTTGCCGTCGCGTGTGACAGCAACCAGGATGGCGTCTTCGCGATCGGCCTCGGCCATCTTAATGGGATTGCGTGTTTTCACCAGATCCACGTTGACGCCTTTGCTTAACATTGGCGTGATGACCATGAAAATGATGAGCAGCACGAGCATCACATCCACCATGGGTGTGACGTTAATGTCGGAAACAACTGGTGGCGCTTTGGGTAACTTTGCCATATTCCCCTCCTCTACTGGCCGCCCGGCGCCGTGACCCTCTGACAGGGAGCGGACGCTGTTCTGAGCCCAGCAGAGTACCGCTCCCCTAGGGAGATTTCAATTCAACCGGAGCCAGACTTCTTAATAGTGACTTTAACTAACGGGCAACCCTTTGCGTACGCTTCAGGAAGTAGTCGATCAACTCAGAGCTGGAGTTACCCATTTCCACGTCGAACGCCTCGATGCGGTTTGTGAAGTAGTTGAAGACCCAAACCGCAGGAATAGCCACGAACAGACCGACGGCGGTGGTAATCAGCGCTTCGGAAATACCGCCCGCTACAGCACCGATACCGGTCGATTTGGAAGTTGAAATCGCCTGGAACGCATGCATGATGCCGACAACCGTTCCAAACAAGCCGACGAACGGGGCAGTCGAGCCGATGGTAGCGAGGCTGCTGACGCCGCGCTTCAACTCGGCGTGAACAATGGCCTCGGCACGTTCGAGAGCGCGTTTCGAAGCTTCGATTTCCTCACCTGGAATTTCAGTGCTCACCTGATGAGCCTTGAATTCCTGCAAGCCGGCTACGACAACTTTGGCCAAGTGGCTCTTGTTGAACCGGTCGGCAATTTTGATGGCTTCGTCAAGCTTTCCTTCGCGCAGCGCCCCGGCCACGGCAGGAGCAAACGCGCGCGATTGCTTGCGGGCCGCGCTATACGCCAGGAATCGGTCGATCATAACGCCGATAGACCAGGCGGACATAAAAAACAGGACGAGGACCACGCCCTTGGCAAGCCAGTTCATGGTGTTCCAGAGCGTGCGCAGATCGAAGTTAATCGCGTTATCAGCTTCCTGGAAGAGCCAGAGAGCCCAGACATGGAAGTGCAGATGCATTACTAATCTCCTAAAGGTTGAATCGAATTTACTAACCTACATACCAACTAAACCAAAAATCCGGACAATAACCTCGCCGCTTACTGATTCAGCATGAAGTTGACGATGATATCAGTGACAACTTCCACCGGCTGATCGTTCAAAAATGTCGGCTTGTATTTCCACTGCAAAACTGCTTCACGCGCCGCATTTACCAGCAATGGGTGGCCGCGAACGAGCTGGAGATTCTCGATGTTGCCGTCCTTGCTGATGATGGCGTGAAACTCAACCGTACCCTGGACGCGCGCCGATTTGGCGAGCGGAGGATAAACGGGCGGAACTTTGCGGATGAGGTTCGCCTCCATGACGCGGCCGCCGACCGGCACCGGACCCGTCGGGGCTTTTTTGGCAGGGGGCGGGGGCGGCGGCGGAGCAGGACCAGCTCCTCCAATAACACCGCCAAGAACACCACCCACAGCGCCGGCATCGCCAACGCCGCCGACTACGCCAGCACCTACATCGGGCGGCGGGGCAGCCTCTTCAATTTTATTAATGGTTTTTGGAATGACCTTGGGCGCCATCAGCCGGTCATTCATGAACTGGCGCACGACCGGCTTCGGTACAACCTTCGGCTGGGCAGGTGGTGGCGGAGGCGGCGGCGGAGGTGGCGGAGGCGGTGCCATCAACATGCTCTTTAACTGAGCATTCGGCAAAGCCTGCGTGTAAATAAGAGGGATCAAGATCAAAACGCAAAGGAGAAGCATCTGCAGAACCAGAGAGAGTACGATGGTGTACTTTTTCTTTGTCTTTGTGGTCCCGTCAACAAATGTTTGGTCAAACATGTAAGTACCCTCGCTTTAGCTCGTTTTAACTCCGAGCCTGAACAGCGTAACAACTGCCTGCTTCCGTTTTATACCTATCTTGCAGGTTTTGCTATACCCTTACCTGCTTTCGCGGTGCTTCCACCGCGATTTTCAACCAACTTCGCCGGCGCACTGGGCGCCGAACTGCCGCGGCGCTTTCGCCGCTCCGAAGTATTCTGCCAAAAAATCAATATAGGACTGGCAATAAAAATCGACGAGTAAGTTCCAACGATAATACCAACCACCAATGCAAATGAGAATCCGTTCAGTACCTGCCCGCCAAACAGATAAAGCGATAATGCCGTCAGGAATGTCAGACCTGACGTTAAAACTGTCCGGCTCAATGTTTGATTGATACTGGCGTTCACGATTTCGGGAAAAGTTCCACGGCGCTGCATCCGCAGGTTCTCACGGATACGGTCAAATGTGACGATCGTATCATTCATGGAGTAACCGACCAGGGTCAACAAGGCTGCTATTACAGTAAGATCGATCTGTTTATTGAACAGCGAGAATAGCCCGATGGTGATGATGGTGTCGTGAAATACGGCGATAACGGCGGCTACGCCGTAAATCCATTCAAAGCGGAAAGCGATATAAACCAACATTGCCGCCAGAGCGAACAATACGGTGTTGATGGCCTGCTGACGAAGATCGGAGCCGATGCGCGGGCCGACGATTTCCACCGTACGAACGGTGAAACTGCCCGGGTATGTCTCCTGCCGCAGCACGTTTAACATCTGCGGTGTTACGCCGCTCACGCCAGACAACTCATCAACGTTGCGCAGGAGGCCGGAACGCTGGGTGTCGCGGAAGCTGGTAATCGCCGTCGCGGTACGCTGCAACTGATCGTCGGACAGCCCAACACCCGCCTTCGCGAGTGGATCGCGCAGACGGTCTGCCAATTCAGCTGCGGATGCCGCATTGATATCCAGCTTGGCTCCCTGGTTCGGGTTGAAGGCAGCGTTCAGGGCAGAGACCATATCGGCGCGCGCGTGCGCCAGTGCGCTTTCCTCGCGCAACCCGGTCTGGATCAAGACTTCCTGGCCTCCGCTCACTTCTTGAACCTGTATCTCGCCCGGAATTTTACTGTGAATCGCACTGCGAATTGCTTCAATGGGTGGCCGTTTTAGAAACGCTACATCCATCTGTGCGCCCCCGGTAAAATCAATCCCGTATCGAGGTCCGCCTTTCACCCACAGACTAATCAGCCCAGCCGCCGTTAACAGCAGCGACAGCCCGATGAACGGCCACTTCTTGCCAAGAAAATCAAAGTTCGTTTGCTTGAAAATTTCCATCTAGATGTACTGGCCGGCATCTACCCAGGTAGACACCGGAATGTTGCAATTGTTCCCATGTTGTATCCGTTTTTGCCACGCCGAAGGGCGGCAGTTCCGGCTCAAATGCTGAGTTCGGTTGCTTGCTTGGCACCGGACAACTCCCAATCGAAGATAAATTTGGACACGAACACAGCCGTAAATACGTTGGCGATCAAGCCAATCACCAGCGTCACGGCAAAGCCCTTGATCGGCGCCGATCCGAAGAGAAACAGAATGGCGCACGAAACAACCGTGGTGATGTGGGTATCAATAATGGTGAGAAACGCCTTGCTGAAGCCGTTGTCGACGGCTGCCGGTATGCTTTTGCCTGTGCGGAGCTCCTCGCGGATGCGTTCGAAGATCAGAACGTTACTATCCACCGCCATACCGATGGTCAGGATGATTCCGGCAATCCCGGGCAGCGTCAATACAGCGTCAAAGTAACTGAGGCACGCGATCAGGATCAACGCATTCAGAACCAGCGCCAGGGTGGCGTTAATCGCGCTGCGCTTGTAGTACACGAGCATCGCTACGATCACCGCGAGAACCCCCGCGATACCCGCGGCGAACCCATCCCGTATGGAATCCGCGCCTAGTGACGGGCCAACGGTGCTTTCCTGCAGATAGGTAATGGATGCGGGCAGCGAGCCCGCCTTGAGGTTGAGCGAGAGATCGGCCGCCGCCTGCTGGTCGCGCGCACCTTCGATCATGCCGTTGTCGCTGATCTGACTGTGGATCACCGGCGCTTCGAGCACTTGTCCATCGAGTACGATCGCCAACCGCTGGCCAACGTGGGAGCCGGTGTACTCCGAAAAACGGCTCGCTGCGTCCTGGCTCAGGGTGAAGTTTGTGACCCAGGCTCCCGACGTTGTGCTTTGGGAAGCCGAGGCATTGCGAATGTCGGTTCCATGCACCACTGGGATGTGAGTGACCAGGTAAACACCACCTTCGGCCGCACTGCCGGGAGTGGGGGGACCACCGATTAACGATGTGCCGGGAGGCAGTATGCCGTTGTTCTGCGCCAGCGCCTCCTGGCGGCTTGCATATGGGCCGCCGCGCACATCATACAGCTCGAGCTTGGCGGCGGTTTGCAGGATCTGCTTGATATGTCCCGGATCGCCAACACCCGGCATCTGGATCAGCAGCTGCGAGTCGGCATCCTCGCGCCGCTGCTGCACGCTGGCTTCGCTCAAACCCAACGCATTGATCTTCTTGTCGATCGTATTCTTCGTTTGCGCCAGCACGTTCTGCCACATCTGGAGAGCGTCCGTCGGGCGAATACCCAGGCGGTAATCCGTACCGTTATCGGAGGTAATGAGCCATTGCGGCAAAGTGTTGGTAATAACTGAGCGTCCTGTGCCGGCCTGCGCCGGGGGAATTCCTTTGACCAGAATGGCGACGTGCGTTGCATCCTGCAGCGTATGCGTCTCGGTCACCTCGACATCGCCGTAGGAGACGGAAGCTTTGCGCAGTGCGTCTTTCAGCCGTTCAGCCTGGGTGCCCGCTTCCGCATTGAACGCGTCCCACTGATTGACCTGGACAACCAGGTAGGTACCGCCCTTCAGATCGAGGCCGAGATGGATATTCTTCTGCCAGTTGGCCACCAATTCAGCTTTACTGCGCGGAATACCGATGATTCCGTAAATACAGACCAGAATGACAGCAAGAATGAAAACGAACTTGAAGCGGAAATTGCGTTGCATCGTAAAAGGGAGATCGCGCCTTATTGAAACTTGGTAAAACTACTTTTTCGCCGGATCGTCGGTGTTCACGACGCTGGTAACGGCGCTGCGGGCAACCTGAATCTTCAGATTGTCGGGCTTAATTCGCAGTATCAGCGTATCATCGTTGACCGCGATGATGGTACCGATGATGCCGCCCGAAGTAAGGACCGTCTGGCCGTTCTGCAGCGCCTTGAGCATCTCCTTGGTAGCCTTCTGCTGGCGGCGCATCGGCAAAAACACCAAAAAGTAGAAGATTGCGACCATCACCACTATGGGCACAAAGGTCCCAAGAGAGGAAAGAGGCGAAGAGGCAGCCTGGAACAAAAGAAACAAGTGCGGCATAAACGATAAATTGTACTAGGATGATCGCTTTTCAGCGGGGCCGCACGCGCCGGTCAGGTGTTACTGGCCGCAGGCGTCGCTTGGCGCCGTGTCTCTCAGTTCGACAGACTCGGCGGATAACAACCTTACTAGTTCAGGGAAAGTACCTAGCAGAATAGATTGCCTGATCCGGCGCATAATGTCAAGGTAATGCCGGACGTTATGCAGCGTCGCGAGAATGGAAAACAAGATCTCGCCCGCCTGGAATAAATGGCGAAGGTAAGCGCGCGAAAAGGTGCGACAGGTATAGCAGTCACAGCGCGGATCGAGCGGAGCGCTATCTGACGCATAACGGGCCTGTTTGATGACGACTTTTCCCGTCGAAGTAAATAGATAACCATTGCGGGCATTGCGCGACGGTAGAACACAGTCCATCATGTCTACGCCGTGCGAGACGTAACGCGGAAGTTCCTCCGGCATACCGACACCCATGACGTAGCGGGGGCGGTCCGCGGGAAGAAGCGGTGCCGTGACCGCAACGATCTCCTGGCTCAAATCGCGCGGCTCGCCGACGGACAGGCCGCCAATCGCGTAACCCGGAGCGTCTAGCCTGAGGAGTGACTCGGCGCAGGCAGCCCGCAGATCCGGAAACATGGATCCCTGGACGATCGGAAAAAGCGCACAATGGAGGCCCTTTTCGCGCCGGAGATAGTGCCGGTAGCCGGCCTCTGCCCAGCGGAGTGTGCGATGCATGGAGGCGATGGCGTCCGCATGGGAACTTGGGTACGGCAGACACTCATCGAGGACCATCAGAATGTCACTGCCAAAAGCCAGTTGCGCATCCACCGTGCTTTCCGGCGTGAAGAAATGCGCATCGCCGTTCAAATGCGAGCGGAACAAGACGCCCTCTTCCGTCACTTTGCGCAACGTGTCCAGGCTAAAGACCTGGAAACCGCCCGAATCCGTCAGGATGGCCCGCGACCAGGACATGAAGCGATGCAGGCCGCCGAACTGCTCGATGCGCTCGGGACCGGGCCGAAGAAACAGGTGATAGGTATTGGCGAGGATAATTCGGGCGTCGAGATCCTGTTCGAGATCGCGCGGGGTCAGCGCTTTAACCGTGCCCTGGGTGCCAACCGGCATGAACACGGGCGTCGGAATCACGCCATGAGCGGTGTGCAGCAGCCCGGCGCGAGCTCCTGTTTCGGGGCACACCGCCTCGATTTCGAAGCGAAGCGCGGATGTTCCCTCCGGAGACGGCATTCTCTGCCATTGTCGCGTGGCACGGGAACGCGGACCGCCGGCCAGCATTTGGCCCTGCAACCAAAGGCTGTATTTTGCGAGAATAAAGATAACGGCCCACAGCTGGTATCCAACCGAGCCGAAGGCATCAAACCAGATGTGCCAAATCAGGCGCCGTTGCTCGAGAGGAACGGAATGTCGAATACCTTACTCCAACAACTACGACAAATGACAACAGTGGTGGCTGATACGGGCGATATCAATGCCATTGAAAAGGTCAAACCGCAAGATGCGACCACCAACCCTTCGCTGATAACCACGGCCGCCCAGATGCCCGAGTATCAGTCGATTGTCGACGACACTCTTCTCCAGGCGAAAAAGGAATCCGGTCCGCACGCAAAGGACAGCGATGTTGCGACCTTGGCGTTTGAGCGCCTGGCCGTCGCCTTTGGGAAGAAGATTCTGCAAATTATTCCGGGGCGCGTTTCCACCGAAGTGGATGCACGCCTCTCCTATGACAAAGAAGCCACACTCGCCAAAGCCCGCGCCATTATCAAGCAGTATGAGCAGGCCGGTATCTCGCGTGAGCGCGTCCTGATCAAGATTGCGTCTACCTGGAACGGTATCAAGGCTGCGGAGGAACTGGAGAAGGAGGGCATCCACTGCAACCTAACGTTGCTGTTCGGATTGCATCAGGCGGTGGCCTGCGCCGAAGCCAAAGTGACCCTGATTTCGCCGTTCGTCGGCCGTATCCTCGATTGGTACAAAAAGGCCAATAATCGCGACTACGCACCGACGGAAGACCCTGGCGTGAAGTCCGTTACGACGATTTACAACTACTACAAGAAGTTCGGCTACAAGACCGTGGTCATGGGCGCGAGCTTCCGGAATATCGGGGAAATCGAAGAGCTGGCCGGCTGCGATTTATTGACAATCTCGCCGCATCTGCTCCAGGAACTGGACGCGAAAACGGGCGAGTTGCCGCGAAAGCTCGATCCTGAACACGCGAAGAGCTTAAATATCGAAAAGATCTCGATCGACGAAGCAACCTTTGAAAAGATGCACAAAGAAGACAAGATGGCGTCCGACAAGCTGACGGAAGGCATCAAAGGCTTCAGCGATGCGCTGGTGAACCTGGAAAAACTTCTCGCGACCCGTCTCGCGCAGCTTGGGGCAAGCCAGGAAAAAGAGAAAGAAGAAGTCGGCGCGCATTAATCTTCGCGCGGTACCGATCACAAAAGCACTGGAACAAGCAAAAAAGGCGGCTCCGAAGAGCCGCCTTTTTCTTTTGGATTTGCTGACGAACTAAACTTCGTCGGTGGTCACGATCTCTTCCCCGAGATCTTCCGAAAGCCCGCCGGCATAAACACCCGCGGTCTCGTCGCCGTAGTCGCCGATACCATCGGCAAGAGAGATCTCCTGCTCTGGCACTGGCTCCTCTTCCACCACATCCTCGCCCGCGATCTTGACGCGCCGGTAGAACTCCATGCCGGTTCCGGCAGGAATTAACCGTCCCATGATCACGTTTTCCTTCAGGCCGCGCAGGTAATCGACTTTGCCGTTGATAGCGGCTTCGGTCAGAACACGCGTGGTCTCCTGAAAGCTCGCTGCCGAGATGAACGAATCGGTCGAAAGCGATGCCTTGGTGATTCCAAGCAGAATCGGCTTACCCGTTGCCGGGCGGCCGCCCGCGTCCACCACGCGCGTGTTTTCTTCGCGGAACTTGAACTTGTCGACAACCTCTTCCGGAAGGAATTCGCTGTCGCCAATGTCCTCAATGCGCACCCAACGCATCATCTGCCGCGAGATGACTTCGAGGTGTTTGTCGTTAATGTTGACACCCTGCAGACGATAGACTTCCTGGATTTCGTTCACCAGGTACTTCTGCAGCTCTTTTTCGCCGAGCACCGACAGAATGTCGTGCGGATTGCGCGGGCCGTCCATCAAAGGATCGCCCGAACGGACGCGCTCACCTTCCTGGACATTGATGTGAACACCGCGTGGCAGCGAGTACTCTTTCTGTACTCCGTCATCGCCCACGATGTACAGCTTACGCATGCCCTTGGTGACTTCGCCGTACTTCACCGTACCGTTGATTTCGGCGATGATGGCCGTTTCGCGCGGTTTGCGAGCTTCAAACAGCTCGACCACACGAGGCAGACCACCGGTGATGTCTTTGGTCTTCGTAGTAGCTCGTGGAATCTTGGCGATAACGTCACCGGCGTGAATCGTCTCGCCCTCCGACAGCATTAAGTGCGCGTGGGTGGGCATGAGGTAACGCTTCTCATCGGAACGCGATCCCCCCTCGGGACGAATGATCACGGTCGGGAAACGCTTCTCATCCGCAGATTCGGTAACGACCACCTGCATGTTGCCGGTGATTTCGTCCACCTGCTCCTGCGTGGTGACGCCGTCGATCAGATCTTTGAAGTGAACAGCACCGCTCACCTCCGTCAGAATCGAGAAGGTATAAGGATCCCATTCGAGCAGGATCTGGTTCGCCTTGACCGGAGCGCCGTCATCGACGTTGATTTTTGCACCGTACACGACGGGATAGCGTTCCCGCTCACGCTGCTTCTCATCGACGATGATGAGGATGCCGTTGCGGTTCATTGCGATCAGCTCGCCCTTGTTGTTGCGAACCGTGTTGACGTTGCTGAAGCGGACGTAACCGTCGCTCTTGGCGTCTTGGGTTGATTGCTCGCTGATTCGCGTCGCCGCGCCACCGATGTGGAACGTACGCATCGTGAGCTGTGTGCCCGGTTCACCAATCGACTGCGCCGAGATGATGCCGACTGCTTCGCCGCGCTCAACCATCCGGCCGGTTGCCAGGTTACGGCCGTAGCACAGACGGCAGACGCCGCGCTTCGATTCGCAGGTCAGCACCGAACGGATTTTGACGCGCTCGATACCGGCCGCTTGAATTGCGCTGGCCAGGTCTTCGGTGATTTCCTGGTTGACGCTGACGATGACGTTGTTCTCGTAGTCGCGCTGATCTTCGAGTGCCACACGGCCGACAATGCGGTCGCGCAACGGCTCGATGATTTCGCCCGACTCGATGATGGGCTCGACATAAATGCCGTCGCCGGTCCCGCAATCGTCTTCGCTGATGATGACGTCCTGGGCCACGTCGCAGAGGCGGCGGGTCAGGTACCCGGAGTCAGCGGTCTTCAGCGCGGTATCGGCCAGACCCTTACGGGCGCCGTGCGTCGAGATGAAGTACTCGAGCACATTCAAGCCTTCGCGGAAGTTTGCCGTGATGGGAGTTTCGATAATTTCGCCGGACGGACGCGCCATCAAACCACGCATACCGGAGAGCTGACGGATCTGTTGTTTCGATCCGCGGGCGCCGGAGTCCGCCATGATGTAAATCGGGTTCATAACGCGGCCGGTGCGATCGTCCTCTTCCATGTTCTTGAACATTTTGTCGGAGACCGCGTCGGTCACCTTCGACCAGACTTCGATGATCTTGTTGTACCGCTCAGACGTCGTAATGGCGCCTTCCTGATACTGCTGCTGGACTTCCACGACCTGTTTTTCGGCGTCGCGGACCAGCGTGTGTTTTTCTTCCGGAACCACCATGTCGTCGATGCCAATCGAAATGCCGGCGCGAGTCGCGTAGAAGAAGCCGAGCTTCTTCACTTCATCGAGCATTTGAACGGTGGTTTGCAGACCGAACTTCAGATAGCAGTATTGAACCAGCTGCCCGTCACCCTTCTTCTTTAGGAGACCGTTGATGAACGGCATCTCCTTCGGAAGCACGTCGTTCAGAATGACGCGGCCGACGGTGGTGTCCATGTACTGCTTCACGAACTCGATCGGCTCGGTGTGCATGATGTTCTGGTTATCGAACGCCTTGGTCAGGTCGATAACTTTGCCGGTATGGCGCAGCTTGATCGGGGTCAGTGTTTCCACTTCGCCCATCTCGAGCGCGATCAATACATCGTGGATTGAGGCAAAGGTACGCCCCGCGCCCTTGGCGTTCGGCTTCATCTTGGTCAGATAGTAGAGACCAAGCACCATGTCCTGCGTCGGGATCGCGATCGGCGAACCATGTGCAGGCGACAAAATGTTGTTCGACGCCAGCATCAGGGTCGAAGCTTCGATCTGCGCTTCAGGCGACAGCGGAATATGAACCGCCATCTGGTCGCCGTCGAAGTCGGCGTTGAATGCAGTACAGGTCAGCGGGTGCAGCTTGATGGCTTTACCCTCGACGAGGACAGGCTCAAATGCCTGAATGCCCAGGCGGTGCAGCGTAGGAGCGCGGTTCAGAAGGATGGGATGGTCCTTGATGACTTCTTCGAGGATGTCCCACACGACCGGATCCTGCTGCTCAACCAGTTCTTTCGCCTGCTTGATTGTGGTGCAATGGCCGCGCTGCTCGAGGCGATGGTAAATGAACGGCTTGAAGAGTTCCAACGCCATCTTCTTGGGAAGACCGCACTGATGCAGCTTCAGCTCCGGACCCACCACAATGACGGAGCGGCCGGAGTAGTCGACACGCTTGCCGAGCAGGTTCTGGCGGAAGCGGCCCTGTTTGCCCTTGAGCGTGTCGGAAAGCGACTTGAGCGGGCGGTTGTTGGCCCCCCGCAGGACGCGGCCGCGGCGACCGTTATCGAACAAGGCGTCAACCGCTTCCTGCAACATGCGCTTTTCGTTGCGCACGATGACGTCCGGAGCATGCAGCTCCATCAGCTTCTTCAGGCGGTTATTACGGTTGATGACACGGCGATAGAGGTCGTTCAGATCAGACGTGGCGAAGCGTCCGCCATCGAGCGGCACCAACGGACGAAGCTCCGGCGGAATGACCGGAATGACGTCCAGAATCATCCACTCGGGCTTGTTGCCGGACTTGCGGAAGCTTTCGACAACGCGCAGGCGCTTGGCGTACTTCAGCTTCTTTTGCGCAGACGTTTCCGTCTTCATGCGCTCGCGGATTTCCTGGCTTAACGACTCGATGTCGAGGCGGCGCAGCAGTTCCTTGACGCCCTCGGCGCCCATCATGGCGACGAACTTGCCGGGGAACTCCTGATCCAGCTGACGTTTGCGTTCGTCGCTGATCACTTCACCCTGCGTTAACCCGGTGCCTTCACCCGGATCGATGATCACGAACGCTTCGTAATAAAGAACCCGCTCCAGTTCACGCAGCGTGATATCGACCAGATAGCCAATGCGGCTGGGCAGGCCTTTGAAGAACCAGACGTGCGAGCAGGAGCTCGCCAATTCGATATGCCCCAGGCGCTCACGGCGAACCCGGGAAAGAGTTACTTCGACACCGCACTTATCGCAGATCACTCCGCGATGTTTCATGCGCTTGTACTTACCGCACAAGCACTCCCAATCCGCCACCGGACCAAAAATACGAGCGCAGAACAAGCCATCGCGCTCCGGCTTAAAGGTTCGATAGTTAATGGTCTCCGGCTTAGTAACTTCACCATGTGACCAGCTCCGGATCTTTTCCGGAGAGGCGAGGCTGATGCGAATCGAATCGAAATCAGCGATGAGATTAGCTCTGTCGTACGGAGAGGAACGATACATTCTGTTGTCCTTAAATCTCGGTCTCAACCCTCGCAAAACGTGTACCGACCACGTTCGCGCTGCGCCCCTTATTTTTTCTAAAGCTGGAGGCTCATAGGGCGCCTATTCGTCCCCAGCAATTCTAAATTCAAGCCCGGCAGCACACTGCTCGATGGCACGGTAAAACTTTTAGAAGCTAACTTCTAATTTGCTTACCATGCATCGCCTGGCTGCCAGGCTTACCTCAATTCTTAATCCGCGGCGTGCGCCAGATCTTCCATCTCGCGCGGCTTCTTCATCAGCTCGACATCGAGACAGAGGCTCTGGAGTTCGCGGATCAAAACGTTAAACGATTCGGGCACGCCGGGCTCAGCCGCAGCTTCGCCCTTTACGATGGCTTCGTAGATCTTGGCGCGTCCATAGACGTCGTCCGATTTTGCGGTCAGCAGTTCCTGCAGAATATACGCCGCGCCGTAGGCTTCGAGCGCCCAGACTTCCATTTCGCCGAAGCGCTGGCCGCCGAACTGCGCCTTACCGCCCAGCGGCTGCTGGGTGATCAGCGAGTACGGTCCGATGGAACGAGCATGAATCTTGTCGTCCACCAGGTGGCTCAGCTTCAACATGTAAATGTAGCCAACCGTCACCGGCTGTTCGAACGCGGTACCGGTCATGCCGTCATACAGCTGAATTTTGCCCGAGGTCGGAAGGCCCGCCTTTTCGAGCTGAGCCTTGATGTCCCGTTCCGCCGCGCCGTCAAATACCGGCGTTGCAAACCGGACACCCAGCTTTTCAGCCGCCCAGCCGAGGTGTGTTTCGAGAATCTGGCCGACGTTCATACGAGACGGAACGCCCAGCGGATTCAGAACGATTTCAACCGGAGTGCCATCCGGCATGTAGGGCATGTCTTCTTCGGGAACAATGCGCGCGATAACGCCTTTGTTTCCGTGCCGGCCGGCCATTTTGTCGCCGACCGACAGCTTGCGTTTCATGGCGATATAGCACTTGACGAGCTTAATGACGCCCGGCGGCAGTTCGTCGCCTTTGCGCAGCTTGGCGATTTTTTCTTCGGTGATCTTTTCGAGAACGGCGATCTGACGAGACGTCATCTCTTCGATCTCGTCGATCTGTTCATTGATGCGCAGATCTCTGGTAGACAGACGCATGCGCTTCAGATCACGGGCGCGCAGCTTTTCGAGCACGTCGCGGGTGAGGGGCGTGTCTTTTGAAAGCAGCTTCCTGTTGGTCTTTTCGTCGTGCAGATCGGCGAGGAGTTCCTTGCCGTGCAGCAGGTTTTCGAGCCGCTTGGCGCGCTCGTCGCTCAGAATACGTTTTTCGTCTTCGAGGTTGCGGTGGAGGCGCTCTTCCTGCAGCTGCAGGATTTGCTTCGAGCGTTCATCGAGTTCGGCCCCCTTGCGCGAGAACACTTTGCAATCGACCACCGTGCCCTCAATCCCGGGCGGGCAGTAGAGCGAAGCGTCCTTCACATCGCCGGCCTTTTCGCCGAAGATGGCGCGAAGCAGCTTCTCTTCCGGTGTCAGCTGAGTTTCGCCTTTGGGCGTGACCTTGCCTACCAGAATGTCGCCCGGCTTGACTGTGGCGCCGACGCGAATGATGCCGCTCTCATCGAGATTGCGCAGGAACGACTCAGCGATGTTTGGAATATCGCGCGTGATTTCTTCCGGCCCCAGTTTGGTGTCCCGGGCCTCGATTTCGAACTCCTCAATATGAATGGAGGTGTAGTAGTCATCCTTGACCAGCTTTTCGCTGACCAGAATGGCGTCTTCGAAGTTGTAGCCGCGCCAGGGCATGAACGCAACCAGAACGTTGCGGCCTAACGCAAGCTCGCCCAGATCCGTGCAAGGACCATCGGCCAGCACATCGCCCTTTTTCACCTTCTGGCCTTCGTGCACGATCGGCTTCTGGCTGATGCAGGTGTTTTGATTGGAGCGCTTGAACTTCGTCAGCTGATAGATATCGGCGCCAACCTCGCGCGACATCTGCCCTTCGTGAGCTCCGCCTTCGACACGCACAATGATGCGTTCGCTGTCGACCGAATCGACAACACCGGAGCGTTTACAGATCACAACGGCGCCCGAATCGCGCGCCGTGACCCGTTCCATACCCGTGCCGACATATGGCGCATCGGCACGGAGCAGCGGAACGGCCTGGCGCTGCATGTTCGAACCCATCAGCGCACGATTCGCATCGTCATTTTCGAGGAACGGAATCAGGCTGGCGGCAACCGAGACGAGTTGCTTCGGACTCACGTCCATGTACTCGATCTCGTCGCGATGCTTCAGGACGAAGTTGCCGGCCTGACGCGCATTGACCAGATCTTCGACAATCCGGCCAGTGTCGTCGATGGCAACGTTTGCCTGAGCGACGATGTATTTGTCTTCCTCCCAGGCCGAGAGATAGTCGCTATGCGCTTCGAACTCCGCGTGCTGCTTCGAGGCGGACACGGCGGCGTTCGCTTTCTCGATCTGCTCGCGGGAAACGACCTGATTGACTTTGAGCGAGGTATCGCCCGGATTAAGAACCCGGACTTCGTCGATTAGAATGCCTTCCCGGACCCGGCGATACGGGCTTTCGATAAAGCCGTACTCGTTGATGCGGGCAAAGCAGGAGAGCGACGAAATCAGACCGATGTTCGGGCCTTCCGGCGTCTCGATGGGGCAGATGCGGCCGTAGTGAGTTGGGTGAACGTCACGGACTTCAAAGCCGGCACGCTCGCGCGACAGACCGCCCGGTCCAAGAGCGGAAAGCCTGCGCTTGTGCGTGATCTCGGAAAGCGGGTTGGTCTGATCCATGAACTGCGAAAGCTGGCTCGAGCCAAAGAATTCGCGGATCGCGGCCATTACCGGCTTGGCATTCACGAGGTCGTGCGGCATGGCCGTCGACATCTCCTGATACACCGACATCTTTTCCTTGATGGCGCGCTCCATACGAACCAGACCGATGCGGAACTGGTTTTCGAGCAGCTCGCCTACCGCGCGTACGCGGCGATTGCCGAGGTGATCGATATCGTCTACGATTCCGATACCGCGGCGCAGCTTCAACAGGTAAAGAATGGTGTCGGTGAAGTCCTTCTGATCGAGGGTCCGCTTATCGAGTGGGGTCGCATCGGACTTGTCGTACAGCTTGATGTTGAACTTCATGCGTCCGACACGCGAAAAGTCGTACTTTCGGGGATCGAAGAACATCCCGTGGAATAACTGGGTCGCGGTGTCGAGCGTCGGCGGATCGCCCGGGCGCAGCTTGCGGTAGATTTCGAGCAGAGCGTCGTTCTGGTTTTTGACGCCATCCTTGCGCAGAGTTGCGGAAATGACGTTCCCGGCTTCGTCGCGGTCGGGGAAGAATATCTCGAATTGTTGGATGCCGGCTTCGTTCAACCTGCCGATGATCGTCGGCGTAATTTCGTGATTGGCTTCTACCAGGACCTCGCCCGTCTCCATGTCGATCACGTCGGCTGCGACATACGCACCTTCGAGATCGTTGGGCGCAACTTCTACCTGTTCGATCTTGTGCTTTTGAATTTCACGAAAGACCGAATTGGTGATCTTCTTTCCCTGGGTGACCACCTGGTCGCCACTCTTGTTGTGAATGGCGTACGACAGTTTCATCCCGATCAGGCTGTCGTTCACGCCCCAGAAAAACTTGCCGTCCTTGAGCGAAATGGCGGAGAGCTTGTAAAAAGCTCGAATAATCTCGGCGTCGGTCTTTAAACCTAACGCGCGGAGAAATACCGTGCCGTAAAATTTGCGCTTACGGTCGATACGGACGTACAGCAGATTCTTGTTGTCGTATTCGAATTCGACCCAGCTTCCACGGTACGGAATGATCTTGCCGAGGAAGTATCCCTGCGCCTGCACACGCTCGAAGAACACACCGGGGGAACGGTGCAACTGCGAAACGATCACGCGCTCGGTTCCGTTGATGATGAAGGTGCCGTTTTCGGTCATCAGCGGGATTTCCCCGAAGAAGACCTCCTGCTCCTTGATATCGCGGACAGTCTTGCTATTCGTCTCCGGATCTTTGTCGTAGACGGTTAGCCGGATGGTGACCTTCAACGGCGCCGCATACGTCATGCCGCGCTCTTCGCATTCGGGCACATCGTATTTCAACTGAAGCGCCACCGGGTCGCCGCAGCGATTGCAGAAAGTGACGATGTTTTTGTTAAACGTGCCGCACTTATGGCACAACACGTCGCCGGCATGGAACGGATCCGTCCGGATCTCGGCACCGCAACTCGGGTTACGGCAAATAGTGCGAAGGTGATGCAGCCCCTTCAAGTTGCCGCACTTGCACTCCCAGTTGCCGATCGAATAATCGACAAATTCGAGCTGGCTGAGCCCTCGAAAGTCGGAGATCGGGAAGACAGAACTGAAAACACTCTGCAGCCCGGCGTCTTCCCGCTCCTTCGGCAACAGATCCATTTGCAGAAACCGCTCATAAGAGCGCTTTTGCACTTCGATGAGGTTAGGAATCGGAATCGAGGTTTTGATCCTCGAAAAATCAACTCTCTCGCGGAGAGAACCGTTTGATACTTGAGGCATCTACGCTTGTCCTTTTTCAATAGCGAGAACGGGGCACAATCCTCCGTTCACGCTGCACGGGAAAACACTGGAACCAACAAAGACTGACTGACCCAAAAGTTGCTTTAACCCTTTTGACCTAGATGGTCCAAAGCTATACAGCCGCCTGCGGCGGCCAGAAGCGCCAGCAACCGACGGCTGCAAATTGCGTCATCAACCAGGTGAGCCGACGGGTGCTCCAAAAACCAGTCCGCCGGGTGAGGCTTTCGCGCCGGAGACTCGGGTGTCGGCGCAAAGAGAAGCAATCGAGAAACACAGGCCGCTGAGACAAACTCTCAGATGGGTACACTCCAGATGGGGAGACAAATTCGGGGGGACGCTGGAGAAAATAACTTTGGACATGCCAAAATCCCGCTCTGCCCTTTAGGGGCACGCGGGAAAACAAAAATTTGAGCTTAAACAAAGAGTGTGATGCTAGCCCGTCCCGGCCTGACGACTTCCTATACGATAGCAAGCGCGACCGGCCACGTCAAGCGACGCTGCGGCCGGCCGCGAAATCCCACTAAATTGTTGAACCTAAACCGACCCGAAAACGCCGCGCGCGCAAGAGCGGCTGTATCGGGAAGGCTCAGGCGGCTTACTTAACCTCCACGGTCGCGCCAGCATCCGTGAATTTCTTCTTGATTGCCTCGGCTTCGTCCTTATTCACGCCTTCTTTGACTGTCTTCGGTGCGCCGTCCACCAGATCCTTGGCTTCCTTCAAGCCTAAGCTGGTGACTTCGCGAACTGCCTTGATGACATTGATCTTATTGGCGCCGACGGCGGTCAGAACGACTGTGAATTCAGTCTTCTCTTCGACCGGAGCCGCCGCTGCCGCGCCGCCACCCGCGCTCGGAGCCGCCACCGCGACAGAGGCTGCCGCAGCCGAAACGCCCAGCTTTTCCTCAAGCAGCTTGACCAGCTGCGAGGCCTCGAGCAGCGTCAATCCCTGAATCTGTTCTGCAATCGCGTTAATATCCGCCATAATTCATCTACTCCCTTACACCATTTGAAAACTGTTTCCAGGCGGATATCCGCCAGACCCAACACCCGAGCAACTTTCAAAGCACTCCCCACACCCGGGGCAGCACCGATGCTGCTCAAAAAGTACTATTCCTTGAACTTGCCTTCTTTGGTTCCCTGCTCGAGAACAACCGCAAGGTTCCGGCCGACTCCGTTAATCGAAGACACCAGCCGCGTCGCCGTGGAATTGATAAGGAAGAGCAGCTTTGCATAGATCTCTTCCTTCGGCGGCATCGCTGCCAAGTCGTTGATGGCCGCGATGTCGATCACCCGGCCTTCCACCATGCCCGCCTTAAACGTGAAGGCAGCGTTGTCTTTTGCGTACTTGGTTAGTGCTTTAGCCAGCGCGACCGGATCGTTCGCGGTATACGCCAGCGATGTCATGCCCTTCAGATCGCCCAACACGTCGCCCGCAGGCGTGCCTTCGCTCGCCTTGGCCGCGATGTTGTTCTTGACAACGCGGTAGTTACCGCCCGCCGAACGAATGGTTTTCCGCAGCTCGAAATCCTGGCTGACGGTCATCTTCTCGTAGCCGGCAACAAAAAAATTCTTGTTTTCCTCAATCGCCTTCTTCAGGTCGTCGAGATCCTTCTTTTTGTCGTTCTTGTCCTTCATTCCGGTGCTCTTTTCTCGGTCCGATCCGTGGTTACGTCTGGCGGGCCCTAGGCGACCTTCGCGTTGAAACTCGTCACATCGAGTGAAACGCCGGGTCCCATCGTAGAGCACAACGTGGCGCTCTTCACGTATTTGCCTTTGGCTGCAGATGGCTTTGCTTTGATCACCGCCTGGATCAAGCTGTTCGTGTTTTCGAGAAGCTTGTCGTAAGCGAAGCTCACCTTGCCAACGGGGGCATGGATGACGCCGGTCTTGTCGACGCGAAATTCCACCTTACCGGCTTTGATTTCCTGAATCGCCTTGGCCACATCCGTGGTCACGGTTCCGGTCTTCGGGTTCGGCATCAGGCCGCGCGGGCCAAGCACTTTGCCGAGACGACCGACGGAGCGCATCATGTCCGGCGTGGCGATGACCGCGTCGTAGTCGGTCCAGTTTTCGGTTTGAATCCGATTCACCATCTCGTCGCCGCCAAAGAAATCCGCGCCGGATTCCTCGGCTTCGCGCAGCTTATCGCCGGAAGCGATCACCAGGACGCGTTTGGATTTTCCAAGACCGTTGGGCAGGACGACCGTGCCGCGCACCATCTGGTCCGCATGCTTCGGGTCGACGCCAAGGCGCATGTGCACCTCGACAGTCTCGTCGAACTTCGTGAATTTGATTTTTTGAACGAGAGTAACGGCTTCGGGAAGCGGATAGGGACGTATCTCTACTTGCTTCGCCGCGGCTTCGTACTTCTTTCCGGGCTTTTGACTCATAATGTGATTGGTCCAAACGGCTCAGGCCGTCTAAGACAAGCCTTTCGCCTCCCAAGTTGGCTGGAAACCTTTTCTAGAGTAGCACACCGAGCAAGAAGATTGCCAAATCTCGGCGCTACTATTGCAAACGGGTGACGAGACGGACATCAAAAACGAACAAAAGCGGTGAATCGAGTGTGATGCGGCTGAACTCCGGGTGTACCGGATGGAATGCTCCTCTAACGGAGCCAAGTCCTTGGCATCCCACTTGAATTCCGGCCAACTCGGCTGTTCCCAATTCCATAACACGGTCAACCGCCTATAGTCTATTCCGTCGCTCAGCCCGTTAGATACTTCCTGATAGATCGTCGACTATCTGGAACTTGCGAATAAATTGGGAACGGCAACGGTGCCGGTAAGGACGCTCGACGGTTACGGTCGAGCTGATTGCGTCTTTCTAGAGTCAATGGCTTGCCAGATGACCGAAAACTCCTTCTCTGAAAACTACAGACTAGACCGCTATTACCGGCTGACTGCGTGTCTGCTCAGCTTAGTATTGGTGTAAACTCGTGTTGGTGCCTGTAGTCGGAAGGCAGTTTTTTTTCGATGCCATGCTTTTAAGCCTGGGATGGAAACACCTGCCCATAACTTCCAAAGAGCCTGCCTATAGTGAGCTAGTTCCGCAATTTGTAAGGAGATGGCAATGACCGGGACTCGCGTCGCCCTCTTCTCTCTGCTGTCCTTTTGTCTGGCATCCGCTCAGCAAGTCTCATTTAACCGGGACATCCGTCCGATCATGTCCGATACGTGTTTTCGATGTCATGGTCACGACGCCAGCTCACGGATGGCGAATATGCGGCTGGATATCCGAGAGGAAGCTCTCAAGCCCAAAAAAAATGGCACGCCAATCGTGCCGGGCGATCCGGATCACAGCGAAATCATTCAGCGCATTTTCGCGACGGATGCCCGAGTCATGCCGCCACCCTTTGCGCATAAAGTTCTGACAGAAGCCCAGAAGGAGACGATCCGGCGCTGGGTCGCTCAGGGCGCTAAGTATGAGGGCCACTGGGCCTACCAGCCGGTTGTTCGGCCGCCCGTTCCGGTAGTGAACGGTTCGGAGACGACGAATCCCATCGATGCGTTTATACAGGCCCGCCTTGCTCAGGAAAATCTGAAGCCCTCGCCCGAAGCGGATCGCCGTACGCTGATTCGGCGTGTCACTCTCGACCTGACAGGCCTCGCCCCCACGCCGTCGGAAATCGCAGAGTTCGCGGCGGATCAATCGCCGGATGCTTACGAGAAGTTGGTAGATCGGTTACTCGCCACCCCGGCATACGCGGAGAAGCGGGCCGTCCGCTGGCTAGATGCCGTCCGCTACGCCGATACCGCCGGCTATCACAGCGACGGGGAACGCCCTGCCTGGTTGTACCGCGACTATGTGTTGCGGTCTTTCCTCGACAACAAGCCCTTCGATGTGTTTACTCGCGAGCAATTGGCAGGTGACTTAATGGCGAACCCGACCATCGAGCAGAAAGTAGCGTCTGCCTATAACCGCATGGGTCGAACCTCCGGCGAAGGTGGTGTCCAGCCGAAGGAATATCTCGCGAAATACGGTGCGGAGCGCACACGGGCCCTCAGCGCCAACTGGTTGGGTACGACCATGGGCTGCGCCGAATGTCACGATCATAAATTCGACCCGGTCCTCACCAAGGACTTTTACGCGATGAAGGCCTTCTTCGCCGATATAAAGGAGACCGGGCTGATGCAAGATGTCGGCCCTGATGCGTTCGCCCCCAAAATAGCTGTCTACCAGCCTGGCCAAAAGGAACGCATCGATGCTCTCGAAGCACACATCCAGAGCGAAAAATCCGTGCTCGATAAGAAGGCAGATAATATGGCTGCCGCACGAGCGCAGTGGGAGAAGGAAATTGCAACTGAGGCCGCGTCCGGTGAACTCGCATGGAAATTTCCAATTCCTATCGCAGCGTCGGCGACCAAGGCGAAGCTGTCGATCAATGCCAAAGGTTTGGATGGAAGCGATGCGAAGGTCAGTCCTCTTGTCAAGAAGACTGGCGGTCCGGGGTTGGTCGAAGTCGATGGTCCCGACCCGGATAACGAAACCTACACAGTCACGGTTCGTCCGGGTGACGGCACCTGGAGAAGCTTGGGCCTCGAGATTGACACGGATGCGATTCTTCCGGGCGCCGATATTTCACGTGGTTCCGATCGCTTTGTGATCTCGGAGGTCGATGCCGAGTATTCACCGGATGGCCGCCGCCCGGCAACGAAGATTCCCTTCGTTCTGGCATATAGCACGATCCCGCCAACCATCGGCTTCCCCGCCATGGCTGTTTTGGACGGAAATCCCAAAACTGGTTTTGGAATTGTCGGAGTGGCCAAACAACCACTTCTGATCTTGCGTCTCAGCGCGCCCCTGCACACTTCGCCTGCATCTACTGTGGTCGTTCGCATCCATCAGGATTCTGATTACCGGCAAGCTACCATTGGCCGCTTCCGCATAGCACTTTCGAGCAGTCAGTATTCGTGGGCGGAAAATCACGCTCCTCCAAAGGCTGAGGAGGCAGAGAAGGCCAATTCGGACACGTCCGCTTCGTCATCGCAGGCTTCCCCTCGATCCATCTCCCCGCGGCAGGAAGAGTCGAAGGAATCGGCTGAAAAGCCGGAAGCAAATGCTGATTCGATTGCCGATCGCGCTGCTTCTGTCACCGACGGCCTCCCCTCAAACTTGGTCAGAGCTCTGAAGCGTCCGGAAGATAAGCGCTCGGCCGAACAGGTCGCCATTGTGCGTGACTACTTCGAATATTCATCTCCCCAACTCTTTCCTGGGCGGCTGGAGATTGCCAGGCTGGAAACCGAGCAGAGCTTTCTCAAGGGTGCGGTAGCGCAAGTCATGATTACCGAGAGCGTCACTCCGCGCGAAACCCGCATCCTGCCCCGCGGCAATTGGATGGACGATTCAGGTCCGATCGTTGAACCCGCGATTCCCGAGTTTCTCGGGCACCTGGATACCGGCGGTCAACGCGCGACTCGCCTCGATCTGGCAAACTGGCTGGTCTCTCCCAAAAACCCTCTAACGGCGCGAGTCTACATGAATCGAATGTGGAGCGAGTTTTTTGGTACAGGTCTCTCAAAAGCGCTGGAAGACGTGGGCTCACAAGGTGAGTGGCCCTCGCATCCGGAGCTGCTTGATTGGCTTGCCGCGGAGTTCGTCCACCCCGAATATGATGCCGCCGGCACACATGACTGGGATGTCAAGCATATGGTTCGGACGATTGTCCTGAGCCAGACGTATCGCCAGTCCTCTTTGTCTTCGCCGGTGCTGGATCAGAAGGATCCCGAAAACCGGTTACTCGCCAGGCAAAGCCACATCCGGATTGATGCCGAATCGGTTCGCGACGTGATGCTGGAAATTTCAGGCCTGCTGGTGGAACGATTTGGCGGACCAAGCGTCAGGCCGTATCAGCCCGATGGTTACCTCGCAGCGCTCAATTTTCCAAAGCGTTCCTGGTCGGCCAGTCATAACGACGACCTCTATCGTCGCGGCGTCTACACGTTTTGGCAGCGTACTTTCCTTCAACCTACCATGGCGAATTTTGATGCGCCGACGCGGGAAGAGTGCGCAGTGAATCGCATCAATTCCAACACGCCGTTGCAGGCGCTAGACCTGTTGAACGATCCTACGTTTGTGGAAGCGTCCCGCGTTTTTGGCGAGCGAATTGTACAGCAGCCCGGCAGCAATCTGAATGTAAAGCTGGAATGGGCCTTTGAACAAGCCACCGGCAGGCGGCCCGACAACGACGAATTGCAGTTACTGGCTGATCTCTATCGTCAAAGTCTCGCTCATTTCAAGTCACAACCCGCAGCCGCTACCAGCTTTTTAAAAATTGGAGATTCACCCGCGCCGCCGAATGCCAACCCGGTAGATCTTGCAGCCATGAGCAACGTGGCCCGCGCCATAATGAATCTCCACGAAGTCATTACCAGAGATTGAGTCATTGCCATCCGGTATAAACAATGGATATAAGTAGTTTTCAAAATGAGCTGAAGCGGCGGACATTCCTGCGGCACGGAGTCACTGGACTAGGTCTGGTTGCCCTGAACGCTTTGCTCGATCCCAGCCTGTTATCCGCAGCCGAGACCGGCTCCGAGGGCGATAAAACCTCGCTCGGCGCCATCAACCCTCTGCATTTCGCTCCAAAGGCGAAGCGCATTATCTATCTTTACCAGGCTGGCGGCCCGTCGCATCTGGAGACGTTTGACTACAAGCCGGCACTCGCTAAATTGGACGGGCAGGCCATGCCGGAATCGTTCACCAAAGGGCAGCAACTGGCCCAGCTCCAGGGAAAGCAGCTGAAGTGTTTTGCGCCGCAGTTCGGCTTCAAGCGTTTCGGTAGCAACGGCGCCGAGATCTGTGAACTATTTCCGCATATCGGCAGCAGGGCGGATGAAATTTGCATTGTCCGGTCGATGTGGTCGGAACAGATTAACCACGATACTGCACACCTGTTCATGAATACAGGTTCCATCATTGCGGGCCGCCCCAGTATGGGCTCATGGATGTTCTATGGCCTGGGCTCGGTTTGTCAGGACCTGCCCGGCTTCATTGTCATGATGTCGGCGGGTCGCGGAGGTCAGATGCAGCCGGTATCGGCGCGGCAGTGGGCTTCCGGATTTCTCCCAAGCAAATTCCAGGGTGTCAAACTCAATTCCTTCGGTGATCCAGTGCTCTATATCGACGATCCGCTAGGCATCGACAAGAAACTGCAAAGCGCCTCCATCGATACCGTCACAGCCTTGGATAAGAAGCGTTATGAGGCCATGCGTGATCCCGAGATACTGACTCGGGTCTCCCAATATGAACTGGCTTTCAAGATGCAGTCGAGCGTCCCGGATCTGGTGGATATGAGCAAGGAGCCCGCGTCCGTTCTGGAGGCCTACGGTGCTAAACCCGGTGACGGTTCCTATGCGTCCAACTGCCTGTTGGCGCGCAAATTGGCGGAACGCGGTGTTCGCTTCATCCAGCTATATCACCGCGATTGGGATCATCATGAGCAGGTTAAGAACGGAATCGAATACAAGGCCGAAGAAGTCGACCGGCCTACCGGTGCGCTGATTAAGGATCTGAAAGAACGTGGCATGCTCGACGACACGTTAATTGTTTTCGGCGGTGAATTCGGCCGAACTCCCATGTCGCAATCAGGCACCGGCCGCGACCATCACATCAAAACGTTTTCGTATATGTTTGCGGGTGGCGGATTCAAGGGCGGACTCGTTTATGGAGCAAGTGATGAGCTTGGTTACGCCGCGGTCGAGAATCCGGTAAGCATCCACGATCTGCATGCCACGATTCTGCGCGTGTTGGGAATTGACCATCTCCGGATGACGGTAAAGTATCAAGGCCTCGATGCGCGGCTCTCTGGCGTGGGCAACCAAGGCCGAGTAGTAACGGACCTTCTGGCGTAAAAGCCACGGTCTAAAACTCGATCAGCGTTTTTTTGGCCTCAATCTTACCCGCCAGACCCGCGACCTTTTCAACGTCACTCAGGGTTTTGAAATTGCCGTTTTTCTCGCGATATTGCACAATCGCGGCACCTTCGCTCGGAGTGAGTTGCAGGACGGCGGCTATTTTATCCGCCGGCTCCTTATTGATATTGACCTTCTTGTTCGAATCCGGGCCGAAGTTCTTAGCCAGATAAGACACGATTACTTTCATGTCGTCTGGGTTGATGTGGGCGCCGGTTTCCATCATCTCGCGAAGAATGGCATTCCATCCTTCTTCATCCAGGTGCTGAACTCGAATACGTTCGGTATTGTGGCAGTCCGTGCAAGAGCTCAATACCGCTTCTTTGCCCTTTCCGTCGGGCAGTTCTACCTCTGCCGCTGTGGCATTCAGGGCGATCAGACTTGAGATCAGCAATGCGTTCCGGCACGCAGCGTGATACTTCATCTATCTGAATGTTATCGTCTTTTGAGGGACGCGCGGAAAACGTGCTCGGGTGTCAAGCGCATCACCCAATAACTAACGAGTTCCTTTGCTGTCCGGTGGCGCAGTCGTTCCCTTTGCTTTTGAAGAACGCGGCATAACAGGACGGCTGAAAATCGCCGGCGGCCCGAAAGCTGGCCTGCTCCACCAGCGGCCCTTTACGCTTTCAAGATTACTGCGACGTATCGCGACGCGGACAGCGGTTCGCTCTGCCAGATCAAGCTGGCGGAAATTTGCAGTTGTCGATCCGCCTCCGCCTGCCGTCCTTGTTGCCGGTCAAGAGTTCCCAACTGATAGTAGGTCGTCTTCACGTCCGGCGCCACTTTTTCGGCAGTTTCGAGTCAGCAACCGCCGAGCGAATGTTCCCCTCCGCCTTCAGAATTCGAGCCTGCGTGACATGTGCCGCTGCCGATTCAGGACGAATCGCAAGCGCACGACCAAGTAGCGCTTTGGCTTCTTCATAATTACCCCGTTCGATTGCGATATCCGCCAGTTTCAACAAGCAATCTTCATCTGGCGGATTTTGTTTAAGCTCGAATCCGCTGCGTTCGGATGAAAGAAGCGCTCTCCAAGCTGATAGTGCAAACCGGAAAGTTGCGGGCCAACTACAATGGTAAGCATATCGAAGAAGAGAAGCAGGTGCTGGAAAGGTTTCTTGACAGCGAGCAATATTTCCGGTACAACTAGCAGAACGCCACCCCTGCGCCGTGAGAGCTCACGCCACCATCGATGGACCGAAGAGTCGAAAACCCAGCCGCCGCGCGCTTCTCATGTGGGCCGCCGCCTTTGCTGGAGTCAACGTGCGCGGATTCAGCATGCCGGCTTTCGGTCAGAACTCTGACAGTGCAAGGACAACTCCATTCCCGGGCACTCCTTTTCGGGACTACTGGAAAACGCTACCGGACTATTTGCGCGGTTTGGCAAGCGAAGCCTACGCAACAAGAGAAGCCGCACTAGCAGTTTTGGACAATCCAACGGCGATTCGGGCCCGCCAGCAATGGGTCCGAGAGACACTGTGGAACTCGATCGGTGGAACGCCGGATCGCACCCCCTTAAACGAGCGACAGACCGGAAGGCTGAATCGCGGAAGCTACGAGATTCGAAATTATATCTACGAAAGCCGGCCGAATCTATTTATCCCAGCGAACCTATACGTGCCGGAACTTGGACGGAAACGCTACCCGGCTGTTCTGTTTCAAAGCGGCCATTATTGGGAAGGAAAAGCTTATCCCAGCTACCAGCGGATGTGCCAGGGACTCGCGCAGCAGGGCTATGTTGTTCTGGCTTTCGAGCCGATGGGCCAAGGCGAGCGCATTTACTACCGCAATGCGGCTGGCGGAAGCGTTCTCCCCAGTTGCGACGCTGAACACACGGTTCCGGGAAAACAGTTTCTGCTGTTCGGTGACACTTCCACGCGCTTTCAGCTTTGGGATGCTATCCGCAGCCTGGATTTCTTAACTTCGCTGCCGATGGTGGATCCAGACCACATTGGAGTGACCGGGCACTCCGGCGGTGGCACGCTCTCCATGCTCTTACTTGCCGCTGACAGCCGCCCGGCGTGTGCAGCGATTTGCATGGGTAACCTGGAAAACTTCGTCGCCCGCGATTTCGCACCGCCCGGAACGGTCGATGATGCCGAGCAAGATCTTTTGAATGCAGCTTTAGGTTTTGATCGCTGGGACCTGCTGTATCCGTTCGCGCCGAAACCGCTTCTGGTGATGCCGAGTGAGCGAGATTTCTATGCGACATACTCGCCCGATTACATTCGGAATGGCTGGGAAGAGTATTCAAAGCTTTCCGCGGTATACGACAAATTGGACAAAGGAAACGCGATTCAATGGACCGGGACGCCGCTGCCGCACGCGCTTGCCTATGACAGCCGCATGGCAATTTACCGTTGGTTCGCTCGATGGCTCAACCCGGATGTGAAAGCGCCGGACACCGAACCGCCCGTGAAACCGGAACCAATAAAAACGATCAAAGTTACACCGTCCGGCAGCACGGTTGTCTCGCTGCACAGCGTCACGCCGTTTCAGATGGTAAGCGGCCGCGCGTCACAGCAGCAGCCGATTGCGCTTGATAAATTGCTGAACCTCACTAACCAAAAGCCGGGACCAAAGCCCGCCTATCGCAAAATTGGCTCGACACAATCCGGGAAGGTCCAGGTGGACGTCCTGGAGGTTCAGTCCGACGAAAACGTTTGGCTTCCCGGTTGGTTATTGATCCCGGAACGGCCAGCCGCGCAAGGCGCGACTATACTGTGTCTCGATCCCGCGGGCGCCGAGAGATTGTGGTTCGCGCCGGAAGTGGATACGATTCTACCCGCGGAGGCGCCGTTCGTCTGCTCCGCGGACGTTCGAGGCATCGGCGCGTTGAGACCACCGTTCAGTCCGGGACCCGCCGAATATGCCGCCTGGCACGAACAGGAAGAAGCCTACGCCTGGGGCTCGATCATGCTGGGGAAACCGTTGCTGACGCAGCGAGTAGCCGATATTCTCGCCCTCGTCCGCGCGTTGCAATCTCATCCGCTAACTTCGAAGCGCGGTATTCAAATCGTAGCCAGGGATGCGCTCACCGTGCCCGCTCTCTTTGCAGCGGCCATCGAGCCATCGATAGAAGGCCTCTATTTTTCGGGAGGTCTGGTTTCGTTCCGGCGCATCGTAGACACGGAAGTTTATGACCATCCGTTCGCAAATTTTGTTACAGGTCTGCTCAACCACACGGATCTTCCACTGCTGGCGGCCTCGATTGCGCCACGCAAAATCTGCCTGGCTGGTTCAGTCGATGCGAAGGGTAGGACGCTGCCCGTCGATGGGGTGCGAGAGGCCTACGACAAGGGAGTTCAAGCGGGGAACGTGAGCGTATTACCGACTCCCCAATGGTCAGTGAAAGCGATTCTGAGCAACCCGCCCAAAACGGTCGCGGTGTCAAGCGCGCCACCCAAATGACTCGCGAGTTCCTCTCCTGATCAGTGGCGCGCACCCCGCGTCCTTTTAGCTTTTGAGAAAAGATTCTTGATTCTCTGAAACGTTTATGATGAACTGAGATTGCTTTGCTTTCGTCGCGCCGTGCTTTCTTGAAACTGCTTCCTTTTGCCGCAGGCACGGCGTTGGCGCAGATTCCGGAGCTGCATTTTCCCGCGCAACCGCGCGATCGCCTCGCAGTCACGTCATGGCCATTCCGGGCTTATATCGTAAGCCCAACCAATCCCAACCGGAAAAGCTCGGTTCCCGGCATGGATTTGACGGATTTCCCGCAGTTCGTTGTCGAAAAGTTCGGAGTGCGGAACATTAATCCTTTGGCAGCTCATTTTCGCTCGACCGATCCCGCGTACCTCGATGCCTTTCGCAGCGCCGTTGAAAAGGCTGGTTCACATCTTGTAGATCTCGGGATCGGCGCAGGCGATTTCTACAGTTCGGATCCGGCGGTGCAACAACAAGCATTCGCGTATGGCTCGAAGTGGGTGGATATCGCCAGTCACATCGGATCCCCCAGCGTGCGGCAACATCTGCGGGTCCGACCGGGCGACAAACCAGATGCTGCGCTTTTGGCGCAAGCGCTAGGCCGCCTGGTCGAGTACGGGACCAAGCGCAACATCGTAATCAATCTTGAGAACGATGACCGGATTGCCGAGGATCCTTTCGTCATCGTCGCTGCCATCGAAAAGGTGAACAGTCCGTACCTGCGGGCGCTTCCGGATTTCGGCAATTCGCTTGCTGGCCATGATGCCGAGTACAGCGCGAACGGCGTCGCCGCAATGCTGAAGCATGTTTTTAACATGTGCCACGTAAAGGATGTCCTGGAGACCGAAGGCGGTCAGCAGGTGAAAGTGGATTTAGCACGAATGTTCGGATTAGCGAAGCAGGCTTCCTATCGTGGCTATTACTCGATGGAGTTCGACACCGATGCGGGAGATCCAGTCGTCGGAACGAAAAACCTGGTGGAAACAACTCTGAAATACCTGGGTTAAGGAGATTCATGTCAGAACAAACTTTGAAGCGCCGTGACTTTCTGAGCAGTGGAGTAGCGTCCCTCGGCACCGCGACTCTGCTTGCCCGGCCAACTCCGGCACGGGGTGCCAACGATCGAGTACAGGTTGCCATCTGTGGCGTTCATGGCCGCGGCAAGGATCACCTGGCAAACTACGCGAAGATACCGAACGCGAGCATCGCCGCTCTTTGCGACATCGATGAGAACGTTTTGCGAGCGCGCCTGGCAGACATGGAGAAGATGGGGCTGCCCAAGCCCGCGACGTATACCGATATCCGCAAGCTGCTGGAGAATAAGTCGATCGATGCAATCTCCATCGCCACTCCCAACCATTGGCACACGCTGATGGCGATCTGGGCTTGCCAGGCCGGCAAGGACGTTTATGTAGAAAAGCCGTGTTCCCACAATTTGTGGGAAGGCAAGCAGCTGGTGAAGGCCGCGCAGCGTTACAACCGCGTCGTGCAGCACGGTACCCAAATTCGCTCGTCTACCGCGATCCGGGACGCAGTTCAGAAGCTGCGTGGGGACGCGGTCGGCCAAACCTATATGGCGCGGGGGCTGTGTTACAAATGGCGCGACACGATAGGAAAGGCGCCCGTCGAGCCAGTACCCGCCGGAGTCGACTACGACCTTTGGACGGGACCGGCGCCCAAACACGATTTCACGAAGAATCGCTTTCATTACAACTGGCACTGGAATTGGCTCTACGGCAATGGCGACATAGGCAACCAGGGCGTACACCAGGTTGATGTCGCGCGTTGGGGTATGGGCTTGGGCTTTCCGAACAAGGTAAGCGCGATGGGCGGCCACTTTATGTTTGACGACGATCAAGTCACGCCCAACGATCTGAATTGCTCGTTTGAGTTTGATATGCCGGACGGGAAACGGCGTATGATCACCTTTGAAGTTCGCCATTGGATGACCAATCACGAGGCGGAAATCGGAACCAAGCTAATGGGCACACCGGAGCCGAAGCGATCCACAACCCAAGCGAAGCTAGGTCCCCTCGCAGGCAGCCACAACACGGTGGGAAATATTTTTTACGGATCGAAAGGCTACTTGGCGACCGGTGATGAGGATGCCGATACTTATGTAATTTGGATGGGACGTGATCAAGAACAGCAGCCGCCGGTCCAGGGCGGCAGTGAACGCGCACACTTCCAAAACTTCATCGATTGTGTAGCCAGCCGCAATCGGGCAGACTTAAATGCGCCCATCGAAGAAGGTCATATTTCCGCCGGACTGATGCATTTGGCGAATGCGTCGTACCGGCTCCGTCGGACCATCAATTTCAATCCCGAAACTCAGGAAGCCATCGGCGACGAAGAGGCGAGTCAGCTATTACGTGACGGTGACCGCGGTTACCGGCAGCCGTTTGTGGTGCCGGAAGATGTTTAAGCAAATCAGGTTGCTGGTTGCGATCCGTTTGCATTCAGTGTCTTGATGGATCTACGCAACACGATGCGCGTGGGAATTACGAGATGCTGTACCTCGCGTTCGGGTGATTGAACGCGCCTTAGTACAAACTCGGCCAGATGCTTTCCAAGTTCTTCCGGGAACTCACGCACGCTGGTGAGGGGAGGATCCATCAAGGCAGCTTCACTGTCGTTGAAGCCGGCCACACTCACATCTTCGGGAATACCCAAGCCCGATTGCCGGAGAGCTTCGTAGACACCGCTCGCAATCTGGTCTGAACCAGCGAACACCGCGGTCGCGGCTTCACGCTTTGAAAGGATCGAGCGCATTGCAAGATAGCCGAGCTGACGATCATCCGAATGAATTTCACTGAGACGCGGCTGCAGACCAGCTTCAGTCATGCAACGTTGGTAGCCTCGCGCACAGCGCGCATACCACGGCAATTCCACATCGCCGATAAACCAAATGTCACGATGCCCTTCCGCGATCAGGTGGGCGGTCAGATCGTACGCACCCTGAATATCGTCTGAGTAAACGGTATCGAATTCCTCGGGATTCCAGCCACCAGTAACGTTGTTCCCCAGCACAGCAAAGGGAATTTGACGTTCGCGGAGGGCCTTCAACATATTGGGCGAATTCGTGCCGCCCAGAATCATTGCGCGGACAATCCCGCGTTGATTTAGAATCTTCGGAAGGTTCAGTTCCTGATACGGCGTATTTGACGAGTAGCGGAGAGACATGAACAGCAGTTCCCGGTCCTGCGACGCGCAGTAACTCTCCGAGCCGAACAGAATACGCGCCTGGAAACTGTGGAGCAGGTCGCGATTGGCCAACATAAATGCGATGATGTTGGCCTTTTCCATGCGTTTTTGCTCCAGGTCGACACCCAGAGACTCGGCGGCCTTGCGCACGCGGGCGCGGATGGAAGGCTCGACGTTCATTTGCCCTTTCGCCACGCGCGAAACCGTCGCGGGGCTCACGTTCGCGTGTTTAGCGACATCTTTGAACGAAGACTTTTTCTTTGGAGGAACTGACTTTCTCAGCGGCATACGGGTATGACTGCATCAGGCGTGGCAAGGCCGTTTGTCAGCCTAAGAAAGTTTCTCAAATCGGGGATTGCTCTTTCCGGAACCATCATACAGAGCGGAATGCGCTTTCATTCCAAAGCGGTTCGGATGAGATTCGCACATTTGCACCTGGATACGCGCGCCGGACCTGTTCGAGAACGACGAGTTTGTTTGCAGCGTCCACTAAACCGGCAAGATGGACCCGCCGGGGCGAGGCTTGCGAAGCCAACAGCGGTAAATCGGTCATTGAATACAAATTCCAGGCAAAGTTGCTGAGTGGCTGCCGATAGTCCTCCGTCTCCAGAATGCTGCTGAAAGAAAGCAGGCCGCCGGCAAGATAAAGGCTAGCGATTTCAGGACAAGCCGCGAAAGCAAACAGAGCAGGAATTGTAAGCCTGCCTCGCGCCGCTAACGACAATTCGTTGGCGCTTGTTTCCGTCTGATTTTTCAGTGCTCGCACAAGCGCGAGAATGTCAATTACACGTTGGGCCAAAAGCGACTCGCCCAATATCAAGGAAGCCCAGGCGAACTCCTCTTCTTTGGCGTGGTCGATTGTGTAACCAGGATTCCCGCGCCCAACCTCCGGCGACATGTCACCAACGCCCCGAATATCCGCGGCGCAAACATAGCGGCCAGCGCGGCTGAGCGTGTGAAACAGGTCGTCTTCATGCGCTTGTCGATTGCGGCCGCGGTCGTCCAGGATTAGCAATGTGGAATTCGACGGATTCGGATGAGCCGGCGCGAAAAACCAGGCGGGCACCCACACGCCCTCGGCCGTACTTACTTCTCTCGCCGACACCTGTGCTCCAGAGAGAGCAACGGTGCTGAGAGTTTGGAACCGTAGTTGAGCTTCAGGTTGAACAATACCCAAACGCTTTGCCCAATCTGTCGCAGAGGTCTTCGGCCGCGCGGCGATTGCCTTTTGCCTCACGAGATCGAAAGGCCGCAGGCTTCCGAAGTCGCGCGTCACATTCCCGGTTGGTCCGACCCACAACGCTGCGTCCGGTTCGGGAGATACCGGCGGTTCCTCTTGAATGACGCGGTCGGATTTCTTCAGCCACCGTTCAAACCAGTTGTAAATGGCAATGCGCAATGAATAGGTCAGACCGTGCGGGAGCGGGGTGCTGTTCCAGGCAAGCTGCTCCGGTTTTCCGAGTAGCGTGTAGGCTTTCAATAGATGTTGATACTGCTCCTGGCCATCCTCCAGATAGCGCGGCGAGTAGGTGCCGAAGAAATCATGCGCGCTCACCTCAATCAGCAGCGGTTTCGGGGCAACGGGGTATAGCAAGTCCCAACGATCGAACCCAACCGCGCCAGAGCCGATGAAGTCTTGTTCGGCATCGTCGGTAGAGCCGGGGGGGTTGAAGTCCCGGCAAGCAAAATCCTCGGTGTTGCCTGAAGAAACAGCGGCTGCAGCCATACGATCATCTACACAGCCCAACAGCATGGTCAGGGTAGCGCCACCCGATTGTCCGGTAGATGCCAAGCGAGCGGGGTCCACTAGCTCGTGAGCGGCAAGGTAATCCAAGCCTCGTATTGCGTCCCAAACTTGAAAGCGGGAACTAGAATCGCCTAAGAGTAAAAGCTGCTTCCCGGGAACATCATGTTCGTCCGTCGTGGCGCCAAGTCGCGTGTTGATGCCGGACGCATCGGGATAGGCGATGCGCTCACCTTGGCCCATCGGATCGAAGGCAAGGACGACGAAGCCGAGCCGCGCCAGACCTTGACAGCACTTCTGATAGCTGGCGTAGGCCTTGCCGCTGTAGTAATGGCCCATTTGAAACAAAACACCCGGGTAAGGAGCTTTGCCGGAGCTTGGCAGATACAAGTTGGCACTGACAAACACGCGCGGGCGGCTTTCATATACGACTTTTTGTAAACGGTAGCCGGGCCGGTCCAGATGGCCTGTAATGCGAGCTTGCAGGGGAGTGCGTTCCGGTTCGCCGCCCACCAGCTTCCAAAAGGTTTCGCGGACCCATTTCTGACGTTGGCTCAGCGCTTCGCGAGTAGTAAGCGAATCAAGCGCTGCATTGCGCATCTCATAAGCGCGGCGCGCCAGGGCGGTCAGGTAGTCGGGCAGGCACTTGGAGTAGTCGCGATAGTAAAAGCCCTCGAGATCGGCGGCACGGCCCTTCGGTAAAAGCGCGCACGAACCTGCTGCGAGTAACCAGGAGCGCCGCGTGCATGCAGTGGAGAATCGCGAATTCATTTGCTTAATAACGGCGCCGCCGGAGACGCCATTTGACGCCGCGAGCTTCGGATTAAGAACACCACACTCAGCGTCGCTAATATCGGCACAGTGGCCGCCGCCACAAACGCCGGAAAGTATGAGAAATGATCTACCAGCGCCCCTACCGCCAGAGTGAAGAGGGTTCCCGCTAATCCGGCAGCAAACCCGCTCAAGCCAGTGACGGAAGCAACTACTTCGGGAGCGAAGAGATCGGAAGGCAGCGTGAGGCCCATCGTCGACCAGGCGGCATAACCGAACAACGCGATACAGATGAAGACCAGTGAAACGTAGGGACTGGCGCTTAGAGCCGCTGGGATGCCGGTGAGAATAGGAATGCAGCTGACAATACAAACCCACTTACGCGCCTGCAGAACCGGCATACCGCGCTTCACCAGAAAACCGGAGCTGAAACCGCCGGCAAAATTACCCAGATCGGCGGCAACGAACGGAATCCACGTAAATGCGGCGATTTGTTTCAGGCTGAAGCCGCGCGTATCGCTAAAATACTGCGGCAGCCAAAAGACGTAGAACCACCAAATGGGGTCCGTGAGAGATCGCCCGATGACCACCGCCCATGTTTCACGCAGCTTCAGCAGTGGCAGCCAAGTGGAACTTTGTCGAAGATTGAGAGAGGCGGCGGCACGATCCGCGGCAGCCGTCCGACTTTTGGGGTAAACCGCAAGCCACATCGCTAGCCAAAGAAGACCCAGCACACCCGAGAACACGAACGCGAAGCGCCATCCAAGATTGATCGCGATCCAGGGAATGGCGATCGCGGCAATTGCACCGCCGACACTGGATCCGCTGTCGAAAATGGCAACCGCGACACTGCGCTCTTCGGCCGGAAAATTCTCAGCGACCGCTTTGCTCGCACCCGGCCAGTTGAAGCCTTCGCCGATACCCAGCATGAATCGCAGCGCTCCGAAGGAGAAGGCAGAGTTGGCAAAGCTGGTGAAGACACTCACCAGCGACCACCACACGACTGCGATCGAAAGGCCCAGCCGCGTTCCGACAATATCAAGAAAGATGCCGCCCACCAGCCACGTTCCGGCATAGGCGAATTGGAACGCGCCGAAGATATTAGAAAGCTGTGTGTGACTGAGGTGGAACTCTTTCGAAATGACGGGCGCAAGAACCGAAAGCGTCTGCCGGTTGATGTAGTTTATAGCGGTGGAGAAGAACAGTGTCCAGACAATCCACCAGCGCCGTTTCATTGGCCGCCTGTGTATTGACGATAGGCTTCGCTGATCTGCGCTGCGCTGAAATTACCTTCATAGATCAAAACGCGATAACGAAAGGTAAGCGATTTGCCTTCCGGGATGGTCCAGCTTCCGTCCTTATTTGGGTCTTTCGTAAACTCGCGCAACCCAAACGGATTCGCTGCGAAGAGCCCATACGCTCGCGCGTGCCAGGTGGTGGGATGCCGAAAGCTCTTGGGGGAATCAAGTATGGCAACGCCCACACTTTTACCTTTGATAGTTCCCGAGTAAGCGACCCAATCTGCCGGTTTACCCCAGATTGCCTTTTCGCCCACTGCGCCTTCTGAGTTCAACATATGATCGGAGGGCGCGCTCAACTCGGGTGCAAGCCGTATGGCGAACGTGCCTTCCTTGGTATCGCCCAGATCAAGCGGACCGTTGGTCGCATGCAGCACGAATTCGCAGTCAATCGTCCGGACTTGTCCCTCGCCGCGGAAGGTGAATGATTGACTCTCTTCACCGATAACGCGATTTTCGGGAGTATTTAAGGTGAAACGGGCGTGGATGGTGGCCGACTCGCTTTCAGCGGCCACCGGTTCGATGCTTTTAAGCAGCATGTGCCCATAGGCCTGTTTCCCATGATCGTCGTAGTACTTATCGAACACCGGCTCTTGCCAAAAATCAAGGCCATCGATGTCGCCATGCCCGAAGTAGAGCGGGCGTTGGTGGGGTTCAAAGGACGGTCCTTTCGGATTTCCCGAAGAGACATCATTTACTACCGGGAATCCGCGAGTCACCACAACTCCGGAAGCGGTGCGTAGCGGCATCAGGTATGGCTTTGCCGTCTCCGGGCCGAAGTAGTAGGTTGTAAACGGTTGACCGTCAATCGCGACGGTGATTTGATCCTGCGAACGGATTGCCTGCACAGACGCGGCGGTCATCTGTACAGCGACAATAAGAGCCGCAACTAAAAGCTTCATCTGGAATCTGAAGATTGACCGGACATACCAGACAGCCGGGATGCTGAACCCGCATCGAGAAATACAAACGCTTTGGGATGCCTTCTTACAAGCGAGGCCGGACACGATTCGGAAATCGGCCCCTCAAGCGCGTTGCGAACTGCCTCCGCCTTACGGGATTCAGGAACGTTGCATACCCAGGCATCCGCTCGAAACAGACCGGGACAGGTAATTGTCACGGCTCGGCCAGGCACTGATGCCGCGTCTTTGAAGTGACCTTCGCCGGCCTGCTGGCGGCGGCAGGCGTCGTCTAATGTCACGACTTTGACATTGGCGGGATCATGAAAGTCCGCAACTGGCGGATCGTTGAACGCGATGTGGCCGTTCTCGCCGAACCCCACGAACGCCAGATCAATTGGAAATTCCAGAAGCAGCTCCGAATAGCGGCGGATTTCCGCATCCAAATCAGCGGCATCTCCATTTAAGTAGTGAACTTTCCCAGGATGGACTTTCTCTTCCACACGAGTCCGAATCCAATGCCGAAAACTGGATGGATGATCTGGACTTATTCCGACGTATTCATCCATGTGAAACAGCTCAACGGCTTTCCAGTCAAGCTTTTGGCGCTCTAACGCCTCAACTAAAGGTATTTGTGAATTGCCAGTAGCGCCAATCACCCGCGCTCGTCCGCGCTTCGCGATCGCCAAGGCGACTATCTGAGCTGACCGTTCGGCGGCTGCACTTCCTGCCAAGCTGCTGGAAGCATAGATCTGCACTTCAGCGCTCCCGGCTATAAAGCTCGGCAGCAACGGAGCTGAGTTCAACATGCAGGAATTATACACACGGATGAGGCTTGAACCAAGAAAAGTTTCTCAGTTTCGGATTGTATTTCTGCTGCAGGAAGCCGCCAGCTTGGCCGAACGTCGCGTCATTTCCGCAAAGCCCTCGCCAAAGTAGCCATGGCGCGAATTCAGTCGCGATGGGAAACATTGCTCAAATCGTACTTGACAATCTCACTACTTGCGCCCAAACTGAGTGAAAACTACAGGTGCTGAAGGGTTTCTTTCCTATGCGTTCGAAGCTGGCTCTCCTTTTCCTGATGTCCCAGTTGCCGCTTGCACTTTGGGCGGTTGATCCAACCGGTACTATCGCCGGGAATGTTTTGGACCCCACCGGGGCCGCCGTCGCCGGAGCAAACGTCGTGGCAACAAACACCAATACCGGTGTCGTGCTCAGAACCGTTAGCGCCGGGGACGGGGGCTACGTCTTCCCGCTCGTGCCAGTGGGCGTATACAACGTCGGCGTGGAAGTGACAGGATTCCAACGCTACGAGCAGCGCGGCATTGAAGTAAGAACCGATCAGTCTGCAACCGTTCCGGTCGTGCTTCAAATCGGAAGTCCGAACCAGCAAATCACGGTGCAGGCGAATTCCGAGATGGTGCAGACGCAGTCAGGAGCAATCAGTCAGGTGGTGAACCGGCAAAACATTACGGAGTTGCCGCTCAACGGGCGGAATGCAGCGGCCCTTATTTTGCTGACGCCCGGAACTGCCGATACCCACGTGAGTAATTTCTCGGCATGCTCCGACACCATTCAGAGCACGTCGTATCCAGGCGCGCAATCCGTGAGTGCGAACGGTGCTCGCACCGACATGGTCAATTACAACATGGACGGCGGCAGCAACCAGGATCCCTATACGAACGTGAATAATCCGTTTCCGAATCCCGATGCTCTGGAAGAGTTTAGCGTGCAGACCAATAGCTACAGCGCTGAGTTCGGGCGCGGCTCCGGCGCCATCGTAAACGTCGTAACCCGCTCCGGGGGGAACGACTTTCACGGCTCCGCTTTCGACTTTATAAGGAATGGGGCTTTGAACGCGCGAAATTTCTTTGCTCCGGAAGCGGATCAATTGAAACGCAACCAGTTTGGCGGAAGCATCGGCGGCCCGATTCTGAAAAACAAACTGTTTTTCTTCGGTTCGTATCAGGGAACCCAATCGCGCGACGTCACGCAGGCTAATACGGCCACCACGCCCACCGCCGCTCAACTCACCGGCGATTTCTCATCAACCGCACGGCAGCTTGTCAACCCGTTCACCGGTGTTGCTTACCCGAACAATCAGATTCCGGTCAGCAGTTTCGCCCCCGCCAGCGTCAAAATCTTAAGCTTGCTGCCCCCAGCGTCTCCAACTGGCGTCGTCTACTACGCTCTTCCGGACAACGAACATGAGAATCAGTTCTTAACCCGCGCCGACTACGACCTTGACCGCAATCGAATTTATGGGCGCTACTTTTACTCGCGGTACGGGACAGACGCGGTAATAGGCAGTTCGAATATTCTGACTTCGCACCGCGGTTTCGACCTGTTCGATCAGGGAGCCGCCGTGAGCGATACCTTCACCATCACGCCCAAAGTGCTGAACAATCTGATTTTTTCCTATAACCGCAATAACGGCACAGTTACGAGCGGAGCCCCCTTCGGCCTTTCAGATCTGGGCATTCCGATCGCAGGCACAAACCCAACCGAGTTGCAGATCAATGTTTCCGGGTACTTCCAAATTAGTTCCGGTCATCCTACGCAGGTGAATCGTCAGGATTATCACATTTCCGACAGCGTGCACTGGGTTCGAGGGAACCACAGTTTGGCGTTTGGCGGCGACTACTTGAAAGAAAATGTGGACCTGATCAACACGTACCGGCAGAACGGTCAGTTCACGTTCGGCAGCACCAATTACAGTGGCAACGCTTTGGCTGACTTCATGGTGGGGTATGCACAAAAATTCATACAGGGCGGCGGCGAGTACGCCGGCCGCAGGGCAAACCTCGGCAGCTTATTTATTCAAGACGATTACCGCGCTTCACGCAACCTGGTCTTGAACCTCGGATTGCGTTGGGATCCGTTTGTTCCTTACAGCGACACGCTCGGCCGAACGGAGTGTTTCGTGCCCGGTATTCAATCCCAAAAATTTCCGAATTCGCCAACAGGCTACCTGTTCGCAGGCGATCCAAACTGTCCTGACGGAGGCTTCAAGTCGCATTGGTTCGACTTCGCGCCGCGCATCGGATTTGCTTACAATTTCGGTGGACGTGGCAAGACGATACTCCGCGGGGGTTGGGGTGTTTTCTATCAGCCGCCATTCGTCGAAGCCTTCAACAATATGGTGGACAGCGCACCCTGGAGTCCGCAATACCAATTCATTGGTACGCCTTTTATGAATCCATACCAAGGCACAGCGAACCCCTTCCCGGCCCAGTTCGCACCTCTCGTGCCACCACAGGACGTCGCTTTCCAGAATCCGTTGTCTCTTGCCGTTTCTTATCAGCCAAACTGGCATCCTTCCGAACTAATGAACTGGAATTTGACGCTCGAGCAGCAGCTGTCCAAAGACGTTCTGTTAAAGGTCGGATACGTTGCATCTAAGGGCACGCATCTCGCGTACAACACGGATGTGAACGCACCGCTTCCGAGTCCCGACGCGACTGCTGACAACGAACAAGACAGGCGGCCCTACCAGCAGTTCGAGCAAATCACTCAAGATCAGTCGAACGCCAATTCCATATACAACTCCCTCCAGGTGCAGGTTGACAAGCGGTTTTCGCACGGCATCACGGCCAGCGCCAATTACACGTGGAGTAGAAGCATCGATGAGGTGTCCTATCAGACCGACTTGTGCGGCATCAATATCATAAATCCCTACAATATACGCGCTTACCGGGGCGTTTCGGACTTCAACGTGCCACATCGTTTCGTGCTTAACTACCTTTGGCAGTTGCCGTCCCCCAAGCAGGGCGTAGCGAAAGCGGTGTTGGGAGGATGGGAAACATCCGCCATTCTTAACTGGCAGAGCGGCTTCCCACTAACCGTCTATTCGGGCGGCGACTATTCGTTCAGTCTTCCCGAGGTGGGTAACGATACGGCTCAAGTGCTTTCGAACCCGCACTACACCCAAGGCTCCACCAGCGCCAAGCTGGCACAATGGTTTACCACCAGTTCCTTCGGACCTCCAGCTGATAACACCTTCGGCAATGCCGGCCGTAATATTCTGATCGGCCCTGGGACATTCAACATCGATTTTTCGGCGCACAAGGTTTTCAGTATTACGGAGCGGATGAACCTTCAGTTTCGTGCCGAATTTTTCAATTTCCTGAATCACGCCCAATTTAATAATCCGGACACAGTACTTCCGGACAGTACATTCGGGCAGATTACGAGCGCGCGACAGCCGCGGGTCATTCAAGGAGCACTTAAACTTGTATTTTAGGTGAGCAAGAGCGCCAGACAAAACACGAACTTAGCCACGGCAGGTGAGCCTATTGTGGGCGGCTTGCGTAGAAGAGAACTACTTCAATTAACCGGCGCTGCCTTACTCGGAGTCCCGCTACTCTCGGCGGAGGCCCCGCAGAATCTCTCGTCTCCGCTCCAAACCATCGCGGGTACTTCGACCACACCGGATCTCTTGTTCGTGCGCGATCACTTCAAAGAGCCAGATGTTTCTTTGGAGAAGTGGTCACTGCGTATCGAGGGTGCGGTCCAAAAGCCTTACCAATTGGGCTTTGCCGATTTGGTCGAGTTACCTAGTCTGAAGCTGGAAGCCGTGCTCGAATGTGCCGGGAATGTTGCGAACGGGTCGGCCGTCAGTAGCGGCCTCTGGGAAGGCGTTGGGCTCGCTGCCCTGCTCGAAGCGGCGCACCCTGATGCGGACGCCGTCGCTGTGTTGCTGGAGGGCGCTGATTCGGGACGACTCTTCGATGATTGCCCCGCCCTGCCCTACTCGCAAATTGTCCCGCTAACGAAGTGCAACGATGCCGAAAGTTTGGTGGCCTATAAGTACAACGAGCTCGCTCTACCAAAGCGCAACGGCTTTCCTGCGCGGGCTTTATTCCCTGGATGGTACGGAATGAATTCGGTTAAGTGGCTCAGCCGCATTCGCCTGCTGCGCGAGAGTGACCGCGAAACAACGTTTCATCAGAGCGGCATGAACCGTTTGTATAACCGGGTCACACAGAACGACGGCGCCGAGCAGATTACGCGGTTGTCGGGGATTCAATTGAAGTCGGTACTGGCGTGGCCCACTAACCAACTGAAACTTCCCGCGGGGCGGCACCTTGTTTGGGGCTTTGCCTGGTCAGGCGCGAATGCAATACGAAAAGTGAATGTAAGCTCGGATCGCGGGGAAACCTGGAGCGAGGCGAAATTGGATTCGGCCGCCAATGGCCGCGGTTGGGTGCGCTGGAGCTACCCCTGGTTGGCCACGCCGGGCGACCATATCTTGATGAGCCGCGCTTCGGATTCGAACGGAAACCAACAGCCGCTGCAGCGCGACCCCACCCGCAAGGACGCTTATGAGCTTAATTGGTGTTCGCCGGTTCATTGCAGCGTGCTCTGAGTCTGCGGCAATGAAAGGAACCATAGCGCTCGTGTTCTGCTGCACGCTCGCGATCGCAGCGGACTGTAATACCCAACTCAACCCACAACAGAAGCTGGCCGAATTCAAGCGCTTGGATGCAGCGGCGGAGACCGCAATGCAACAACACCGTCCGTCTGAGGCCATCGAACTGTACGCGCAGGCGGTGTGCTTGGTGCCGAATAGTGCACGAGGGTTCTACGGATTTGGCGTGGCCGAAGCAGCAGCGGGAAGGTTTCTACAGGCGCGGGAAGCATTCCGTATGTCTGACCAGCTACAACCTACAACCGGCATGCCTTTGCTGATGCAGCTCCGGGTGAATTACTCTTTGCAAGATATCGATGCGCTGAAGGCCAATCTGCGAGAGGCCGCAGAGCGGTTTCCCCAGGACGCTGAGCTCCATTCGGCGCTTGCTCGCTTCCTGGCCGAGAAAAACCTTTTCGTATTAGCGTTGGCCGAGTCAATCCGCTCCCAACAAACGGCAAACGACACGAACACAAAACTACAGTTGGCCGTCCTCGAAAATACAGTCGGCGCCTATGACGACGCGCTTCGCCAGGCTCTCTCGTTGGAGCAACGCACCGATGCACCCAAAGAAATGCGCGGAGCGGCTGCAGGCGTTGCCGGACTCAGCTATGAGAGCTTGCACAACTCCGAACAAGGTGTTCACTACTTGCAGGAGGCAATTGATCTGGACCCCTCGCAAGAGAACTCCTATTTAGCGCTGGCCGATCTGCTGGAGCAGATGCAAAAATATACCGCAGCGGTCAAGGTCCTGGAGCAAGGGCGGCGCTATCTGCCTGAATCACGCGCGATTCTGCTAGCGTTGGGAGCTGATCTGGTCAGGGCTGAACGTTACCAGGAAGGAATCAACGCGTTGCGAGCATTGTTGCGGGAAGCTCCGGATACGGCCGAAGCATACATCGCGCTGGCGGATGCGGCACGCAGGATGGGTGACCCAAGCGAGGAACTCGCAGCGTTGCGCCAACTGGAGAGAGTTAGCCCGGATTACCCAATGCTGCACGTGCTGATCGCGCGCTGTCTGCTGAACAAAGAGCCGGCGGACTATGCGCAGATTTTGCACGAATTAGCCATCGCCGCCAAGCGCAATCCTACCGACCCGGAGGTGTTTTTTCTACAAGGTAAGGCATACACCGGCCTGGAACGTTACGACGAGGCCGCGTCAGCTTTGCAGCACTCCATTGAACTGCGGCCTCTGGATCCCGGCCCGTATTATCAGTTGGCGCGGGTGTATCAGAAGCTCGGCAAAGGAGAAGCCGCCCGGCAGCAATTCGAGCGCGTAAAGTACCTGGAAAGCAACGCCGTTAAGTAAACTATTTTATTTTGGATTTTGTTAGCGCGCATATGGCTGAAAGTTGTCCACACTTCGACAAGACGCTTGGGATGAAAGAAGAACTGTCGCGCCGCGACCTTCTTGATGGGAAGTGTTGCGAACCTGAAGACGAGGGCACGAGGGGTGTCGGGTACAGATCATCAGGCGGCGATGCCGATGCCGAAGAGACGGGAGATGAACGTGACCTGCCCTGTAATGTCGCCCTTCGCCAACACCTCACCTGCCCTTTGCGGATCAGGTTCACCGTCTCGATTCCCTGGTTCGTCCGGCACGCCGAGTGAAACGCCCGGAAGCCCTGCATGGCTCGGACCCGGCGTTTTACTGAGCGGTGATCCTGCTCCACTACGTTATTGAGAAAGCGCACTGGTCGACATCGGCAGAGTCGACCGAGTTCACCGCTGCGCTTCAGGTCCGAGATCACCTTCGGATACGCCGGGTTACCGTCCACATTAATCACTTTCGGCCTCGAATGCCCGGGTGAGCGTAATGCGCTCTGGAAGAAGCGTTTGGCCGCAGCGGCATCCCGTCTGGCAGACAGCAGAAAATCAATGGTCGCGCCTGTAGAATCCACCGCTCTATATAAATAGGTCCACTTACCTGCGACCCGAAGATAAGTTTCATCGACCCGCCACGATCCGTTCGTCCTTCGTAACTCGTGGCGACAACGCCGGCAGCAGCGCTGAAGACTAGTTCGCCTTCGAAAAGCACAGTTGAGATGATCAAGGTTGATCCTGATAGTGCCATGTATCTCGAACTGTCAGAGCCTTTGTTCAATTCGCGATGCAAGCCAGTCCAGTTCCTTTCCCGGCAGGTTTCGTAAGAGCGGATGAGTACGCAAGTCTCCGTGCATCGATGAACGCCCCAAGTAAACTTATAATGGGATATCTTATCGAACACGCAACATGCATCGTACTTCGTGGAGTCACTGAAGGACTACCAGCGAAAGAGCGACTGTGATTGCCTCAGCTGGTTTTTAGATTCGCCGATACGCGCAACGAAAAAGCCCGGGCCTTCATGCGGTTCATCGCGGTGCGACTGACGGGGGCCGCAATCACACTGCCGATCACCGCTCCCATCAATCGACAGGATGTCGGGTTATTTCTAAGCCCCGCGCGCGCATGACTCTGCTGCGAACCGTGTTCTCAAATCCCTGGAACTCAGGGCACCATTGCTCGGTGAAGTAACGACGCTACGCGTTGCTACGTATATGTAACAGTAGCTATATGGCGGTCCGCGCATCAGCAATCGTCATCTGCAGCATCGGCCTGGCTATGGCACAAACGGCGGCAGCACAAAATTCGGATACCGCGCGAACCCACCACAAGCATCAGAAAAGCGCCAAGCATGACATAGGCAGCGGAGCTGGTGACATCGGAAAAGGTGCAGCGAAGGGCGCGGGCAGCGCTGCAAAGGGTACGGGTAAGGCTGCAGTCGATTTGGCGACTCTTCACCCTATCGATTCCGCGACAGATCTTGGCAAGGGCGCGGTCGGCGCCGGCAAGAATGCCGGGGTTGGAGCAGTGAAGGGGACCGGCAAGATCGTCAAAGGCACAGGCAAAGCCGTCAAACACGTTTTCTGATGGCTCGGTCTAGGCCTGACCAGGCCAGCCGCTGTCTCTGTCTTTACCGAATCGTGGGCTAACGATTAATGTTCTACGAATTTGAAAGAGACGCGAACGGTGCCTTTTACCGCTTTACCGTCTTCGGTCAACGGGGCAAATTTCCAATGTTTTGCGGCAGCAACAGCCCCGCCGCTCAGGATCGGATTACCGCTAACCACGGATGCGTTTTCTACTGACCCATCTTCGGCTACTTCCATATCAAGAATCACCATTCCGGAGAGATGAATCTGATGGGCAATGGCCGGATATGCCGGCGCGACCCTCTGCAGGATACGGACATCTTCTTCACTGTAACGACGTATGGCATCCGCTTTTGCCGATTGTCCCAGGAATAGGGCAGATATGGCGAGCACTCCACCAATTGCAACCGCTTTGCTAACCGTTGATGCTTGTTTTGACATTTCTTGCTTCCAATGGCCTTATCGGTAAAAACCTTGGAAAACTTCAGCAGAGTTAGCACGCAAAAGTTGGAAAATAGGCGGTAACTGGAAATGAGCGATTGCCAAGCAGAAACAGCCCGAATTCTGGAATATTTCGGCGTAAACATATGTCAGTCCCAGGGCGCCGGACTAAGTGCGCGGACTCCGATCACGGGCGAAGTGCTCGGCCGGGTCCCCACGACGAGCGTGATACAAGCACGAGATTCTATTGGCCGGAGCGTCGAGGCCTTTCGGGAATGGCGTGCTGTCCCGGCACCGCGGCGTGGAGAGCTCGTTCGATTGCTGGGCGAGGAGCTACTCGCGGCAAAAGATGCGCTCGGCCGCCTGGTCACCATCGAAGCCGGAAAGATTTTGTCCGAAGGACTCGGCGAAGTGCAGGAGATGATCGACATCTGCACGTTCGCTGCCGGGCTTTCGCGGCAGGTGGGCGGGCTGACGATTCCAAGCGAGCGCGCCAATCATCGAATGATGGAGACCTGGCACGCGTTGGGCGTCACGGGCATCATTTCGGCTTTCAACTTCCCGGTGGCTGTCTGGTCGTGGAATGCGGCGCTGGCCTTAGTTTGCGGTAACAGCATCGTCTGGAAGCCATCGGAAAAAACTCCGCTGACGGCACTCGCCACACAAGCAGTTTTTGAACGCGCCTGTAAGCGATTCGGGTCTGCGCCTGAGGGCTTGTCGACAATTCTCCTGGGGGGCAAGGAGATTGCAGAGGTACTCGTGGACGACCCGCGCGTGCCCATTGTCTCCGCAACCGGTTCAACGGCGATGGGACGTGCCGTCGGCCCCAGACTCGCGGCGCGCTTTGCCCGGCCGTTGCTCGAGCTGGGCGGCAATAATGCAGCCATTGTTTCGCCTACGGCCGACCTGGATTTGACGTTGCACGCGATTGTGTTCTCCGCGATGGGAACGGCCGGCCAGCGCTGTACGACGCTGCGCCGCTTGATTGTCCATGACTCGGTGCACGACCGTTTAGTGAGCGATCTGAAAAGAATCTATCTGTCGGCAGTAGTCGGCGATCCGCGAGATCCTGGAACGTTGATCGGTCCTTTGATTGACAAGCCGGCTTTTGACGGAATGCAGCGAGCTCTCGAGTCCGCACGGCGAGAAGGCGGCCATCTGACGGGAGGAGAGCGACTCGTCGAGACCCCGAGTCCAGACGCATATTACGTACGGCCTGCGCTGATCGAGATGCCCGCGCAGACGGACATAGTACGTCACGAAACCTTTGCGCCCATCTTGTATGTCATGAAGTATCGCGACCTGGACGAAGCGATCCATTTGCACAACGACGTACCGCAGGGTCTGGCATCTTCGATTTTCACCACGGATCTGCGCGAAGCCGAACGGTTCCTTTCGGTACGCGGTTCCGACTGCGGGATTGCCAACGTAAATATTGGGCCTTCCGGGGCGGAAATCGGTGGCGCTTTCGGAGGCGAAAAGGAAACCGGCGGCGGACGTGAGTCCGGCTCTGATTCCTGGAAAGCCTATATGCGCCGTGCGACGAACACGATCAACTATGGATCGGAACTGCCGCTGGCGCAGGGTGTGAAGTTCGACATCGGCCAATGAAGACGAATGCGGTACGGATTCTTGAAACCCTTAACATTCCGTATGAGCTTCGCACTTACGATGTCGACCCCGAAGACCTGAGAGCCGAAAGCGTCGCCGAAAAATCGGCATGCCCCCGGAGCAGGTTTTCAAAACGCTGGTCGTCCGGGGCGATCGCAACGGCGTCTGTCTCGCCGTGGTACCAGGGAATTCTGAGCTGGACCTGAAGGCCCTGGCCAAGCTGAGCGGAGACAGAAAAGTGGAACTGGCACCCCTGAAAGACGTGCTCCCGCTGACCGGCTATATTCGTGGAGGCGTTACCGCCCTCGCTTGCAAACACGACTACCCCGTCTATATAGACGAGAGTGCGTATCTGTATGACAGGATTTCGATCTCTGCGGGAATACGCGGCACGCAGATCATCTTGAAACCTGACGACTACATCGGAGCAGTAAACGCAATTGCCGGGCAGATTTCCAAATCTAAATAGCCGCTGTCAATTTTTTGTGCTCTGCTCGTGAGGAGAAGCCGGAGCGTTACTTCTGCGCTGAGAAGAAAATCGATTTCAGTTGTTTGAACAACTCGCCGAACGCTACGTACACGTTGAGAAGCCCCAACCCGCTCACCGCACCTCGAAAAAAGCGGTTCATCCAAAAGTCACTCATTTTAGGCGAATGGACCGGTATCCAATTCATCTCCCACCAGAGCGTCCAGGGAAAAGCGGTTAAGAAAATTCCGATTTGGAGGGCGAAGATCACAAGGCAAAATCCGAGCACGCGGCTATGCCAGCGCTCGAGACGGTCGCGCGTGGGATCAAGACCGTTGCTGGCTTTTCGCTGACCCACAGGTGTTTCGCTTTGAGTTTCAGGACTCACGCGTCGGCTCCAAACAATTCTCCCTGCACGGCAAGTTGCTCGCCGGGCGCATCGGCAGCACTCCGGTAGTCGGTCCAATACACGTGCGGAGAGGCCGCCCGCACCGGCTCAAAGCTGAAGCGGTGTAGCAGCGTAGGCCCATGTTTGTCGAGCGCGCGGCGGTGGTCCGGCGTGGAATACCCTTTGTTGGACGCGAGATTATATTGCGGAAAGACGGCGTCCCACTGGTTAAGACAAGCGTCGCGGTGGACCTTAGCGATGATGGAAGCTGCAGCAATCGCGCGGCAGCGCGCGTCGCCATCGATCAATGGAAGCTGTTCCATCGGAAGGTCAAGCTTCAGAGCATCAATCAGCAAATAATCCGGGACAATCGAGAGCGCTTCCACCGCCCGGCGCATCGCGAGCCGGGACGCCTGGTAGATGTTAATCTGGTCGATCTCAAAGACATCTGCACCGCCGACAGCCCACGCGGTGCAACGGGTCTTAATTTCGATGTCCAACTCTTGACGCGCCTCCGCATCCAGTACTTTGCTGTCGCGCAGTCCTCGAATGGGCTTATCCGGATTCAGAATGACGGCACCGGCAATCACCGGCCCGAAGAGGCAGCCACGTCCAACTTCATCCACGCCGGCAATGCGAGTAAAACCCTGCTCCCTGGCACGCCGCTCGTAAGATCCGACACACCGGATCGTCGGGACGGTTGTATCCTTCCCTTTCGTTCGGCGTGAAGCTGTCACTTGAGAGACCTTCCAGCCAAGAATGCCTGCTGGGATGTTATTCGCGTTCGCGCAAGCGTGCCGCTTTGCCCTTCAACTCACGAAGGTAGTAAAGCTTCGCCCTGCGCACGCGACCGGTTCTGACCAGGTCGATGTGATCGATGACCGGCGCGTGGATCGGGAATATACGTTCCACCCCGTGGCCAAAGCTGATCTTTCGCACGGTGATGGTCTCGCCAGTTCCGGTATTCTTGCGCGCGAGCACAGTACCTTCAAAAGCCTGCAACCGCTCTTTTTCGCCTTCTCTGATTCTGACGTGTACGCGAATGGTGTCGCCGGGGCGGAACTCCGGATGAGGCGTCTTCCGCGCGTGCTTTTCAATGAACTTGCTGACGAGAGCGTTCTGCATGTTTTTTTCCTATGCTGAAGAGGTCTTATTACATCCGGCTTGATCAGAACTGATCAAGTCCGGACGAAGACGTTCGGTTTTCTCGCGCGACGCAGCCCGGCGCCAGCGCCTGATTTCTTCATGATTCCCACCCAGCAGCACATCGGGCACTTTCCAGCCGCGAAAATCCGCCGGTCTGGTGTACTGCGGGCAATCCAATAAACCGTCCTGCTCCACGCTGAAACTTTCGTTCCGCGCAGAATCCTCATTGCCGAGAACGCCCGGCAAGAGCCGTGATACCGAATCGACGATCACCGCAGCGGCTAACTCGCCACCACTTAGCACATAATCTCCGACCGAAACTTCTTCGTCGGCCAGGTGACTTGCGACCCGTTCATCCACACCTTCGTACCTGCCGCAGATCAACAGCAGATCTTCAACTTGCGCGAACTGGCGCGCCAGCTTCTGGTCAAACCGCCGGCCCTGCGCTGAGAGCAGGACAACCTTTTGCCTCTCAGACCGCTGGGGAAGTATCGATTCAACTGCTTTAAAAACCGGCTCTGGTTTCAGCAGCATACCTTCGCCGCCGCCGAACGGCCGGTCGTCTACAGTTCGATGACGATCGTATGTCCAGTGTCTCAAATCATGGACATCAATTTCCAGCAATCCGGCCAAAGTGGCTCGATGCACTACGCCGTGCTGGAACGGCCCCGTGAAAAACTCGGGGAAGATCGTCACGATGTGAAACCGCATAGCCAGGCAAAACCAGCCCAAATCGGGCTAAAGTTCCAACAACCCTTCGGGAAGGTCCACCAGGATTCTTCGCTGTTCCAGCGCCACTTCCTTGCAGATCTCCGGAACAAACGGAATCAAAACCTCGCGGCCGTCGACGGTTGCCTCAAGCAAAGGAGCGCCGCCAAACTGCTGAAAACCCTCAACTGTGGCCAAAGACTTTCCGGTTGCACGGTCTACGATCGAACAACCGAGTAGGTCGCTTTGAAAATAAACCCCTGCCGGAAGGCTTCCTCGGTTCGCGAAAGGCACCCACAACTCCGCTCCGCGAAACCGGTTCGCCTCGTCGATGGAATCGATGCCGGCGAACTTCATAACCCAATCTTCTTTGTGCTGCCAGGCAGCAACTAACTCGACCTGAATATCGGACCCGTCGGCGAGCCTTGCCTGTGCCTTGCCCAACTTTTCCAAACGGCCCGGAACATCCGTCTGGCTGATTGCCAGGATTTCGCCCCGGTTCCCGCGAGGACGAACCAGCTCCGCAACGACCACGCGCTCCTGGTCCATGTACTCTCGTTTATTCGAGAATTTCCAGCGAAAATCGCCGATTCAATTTAGTTCCAACCGCGCCCAGAAGGGTTCGAATGGAACGCGCGGTCCGGCCTTGCTTGCCGATCACCTTGCCCAAATCGCCTTCGGCCACGCGGAGTTCGAAGACGGTAGCGTGTTCCCCGGCCAATTCCTTGACCACAACCCCCTCTGGGGTGTCCACCAGCGCCTTGGCAATATCTTCCACCAGCGTTCTTACGCCGTTATCGTTGTCCATGTTGGGTTTTTGAACCTGTCTCGCCCGCTTTTCCACGCAGGCCTGTTTCCGGCGGGAGGAATTTGTTTCGTCGCGCTAGACAGCCGCGGCAGGTGCCTGGGCGGGATTTCTCTTCAAAAGACGAGCAACTGTGTCGGAAGGCTGCGCGCCGTTCTTCATCCAGTAATCGATTCTCTCGTGGTTCAAGTCTACCTGAGCGGGTTTGGCGATCGGATTGTAATGCCCGACCACTTCAACCGAGCGGCTGTTACGTGCCCTCTCCCGCTCAATCACAACCACCCGATAGGTGGGCTTCTTCTTGGCGCCAAATCGGGCCAGCCGAATCGCTAACATCTTTACCTTCTTCTTTTCTATCTTCTTACAAAATCGAACTAAAATCGAGCGCAGGACTAAACAGCCGCTTCACCAAGCCGGCGAAGGCGTTATTCCTGCACCTTAGAATACGGATAAACTCTTTTGCGGGGCGTCCCGTTCACATTCCTGGGAACCCGGGAAGGCCAGGCAACTTCATCTTGGCAAGTTTTTTTCCCAGAAAGCCAGCCTGCCCGGTAAGGCTCTTCATCATTTTACGCGCTTGCGCGTATTCCTTCAGAAGATTATTGACGTCCTGAACGCTGGTTCCACTGCCTTTCGCAATCCGGCGGCGCCGCGACCCATTAATAATCATATGGTTCCGGCGCTCTTTTGGCGTCATAGAGTCGATAATGGCAACTACCCGGTCGATGCGCTTTTCGTCAATATCGGCATCTTTCAGGTTCATGTCCTTCAACGGACCGACCTGGGGCAGCATTTTGATCAAATTACCGAACGAACCCAATTTCCGGACCTGCTTGATCTGATCGCGGAAATCTTCCAGGCTGAAATCATCGCCGAGCAGCTTTTCCTGCATCTTCTCGGCGGTTTTCTGGTCAATATTCTCCTGGACGCGGTCAATCAGCGACAGGACGTCGCCCATTCCCAGGATGCGCGAGGCAGCGCGGTCGGGATAGAACGACTCCAAAGCATCGGTCTTCTCGCCAACACCAACAAACTTCAGGGGTTGACCGGTAATCGAGCGGATCGAGAGCGCAGCACCGCCGCGCGCATCGCCGTCCATTTTGGTGAGGATCACCCCGGTTATGCCCAACCGTTTGTGGAACTCATCTGCCGAACGAACCGCATCTTGCCCAGTCATGGCGTCCGCGACAAACAGAATTTCCGTCGGGTTCAGAGCTTCTTTCAGCTCATGCAATTCCTGCATCAGCTGATCATCAATGTGCTGGCGTCCGGCCGTGTCCACCAGTAAGACATCACGCCCCTGCTGAATCGCATCCCGGCGCGCCGAGCGAGCCAGATCCAGTGGTTTCGTCTCCTCCGCTAAACCCTCGTAAATTGTTGTACTTACTTGCTTTGCGAGGATGCTGAGCTGATGGCGGGCGGCTGGGCGGTAGACGTCTACCGAAACGAGTTCGGGTTTCGATCCCTCTCTGGCGAGATAGCGGGCAAGCTTGGCCGTGCTGGTCGTCTTTCCCGACCCTTGCAGACCGACGATCAGGATCACCGTCGGCGGCTCATTCGCGAAGCGCAACCGGGCCTGGTGAGTCCCGAGCATCTTCACTAATTCGTCGCGAACGATTTTGACGACCTGCTGCGTTGGGGAAAGCGCGTTCAGCACTTCCTCGCCTAAAGCTTTTTCCTTCACCTGCTCGATGAACTGCTTGACGACTTTGAAGTGAACGTCAGCTTCCAGCAGGGCAACGCGAATTTCGCGCAGCGCCTCCTCCATATTGGCGGCGCTGAGCTTACCTTCGCCCCGAAGGTTCTTGAAGACGCGCTGCAGCTTGTCGGAGAGATTGTCAAACATTGCGATAAGGCCGGGTGCGTTCGGACACGCACACCGATGGCAGCAGAGTTTGCTGCATGACAAGTATACCGCCCAGTCGGCTCTTAGCTCTGCCGCGGGCCTATCGCGTATTTCTTACCCGGCTTAAGTTTCGCGCTCCGCCGAGCCTCTCCGAGCCCTCCAAATTGAAGCTGTTTCGCAAGCTGCGAAAAAGCCGGTCACAAAAGTAAACCGATTTATATTTCGTTTGCTATCAATAGTTTAGCGGCTATTTTTTCGGCCAAAATGGGGGTCCAGAAAGCTAGATTTGTGCGCGGAAAGGGACTCCGCGATGCACATCTTCTTCTTCTTCCTCATGATTCACAAGCCCATCATTATTGAGCCTTTATTCGGAGCGATCGCCAGCATCCTCGGCCTGGGCTGATTAGCTTTGGAAGAGGCGTACGTTCGCTGATCCGAAGGGTAGCAGCGTACGCCGATGTATCTGTACTGCAAAAGTTTCTGCTCCCCTAAGACAGGTAAGTAAAAAATACGTGGTGCTTAGGGGTACATGGGTGGTAGAGTACTAATAGCTCATTTTTAAGTTCTAGGACTACTCTGCGACCCTTCGAAAACTCTGGGAGGCCGCTTGTCACGTGGTTTTTCCGGGTGCTGCAGGCAATCAACCTGCTGCTCGTTTTGAATTTAGCCCTGCTAAGCTCCGGCGCGCAGACTAGCGCACCAAGCTCTTCCTCGTACCAACAAGCTATAGCCCGCGCGAAAACTTTGCGTGAGAGTGGACGCCTTGCCGAAGCCGCCGCAACGTTTAGACGAGCTGCAGAAATCGCTCATGCAAATGACGCTGGAGAAGAATCCATCGCGTTTTTAGGCGAAAGCGGCTGCTACATCCGCCTTTTTCATTACCGCGAAGCGCTAAAGACCTTAAATCTCGCGTATCCAATTGCGGTCAGTGCGCATGACGAACTTCATGCTGGAGCAATTGCCGTAAACAAATCCGCAATTTACTTTGCGGTTGGCGATTATCAGTCCGCGGATGCGGCTGCCGACCAGGCTGTAGCGCATCTGGAGCACGCCTCTAACAAGGAATATCTGGAAAAGGCGCTTCTTAGTGATGGGCAAACTAAAGTTCAGCTGAGACATTATAGGGAAGCAATCGCGACGCTGCAGCGGGCGGTCGCTGTCGCTCATTCGGCCAATGCCCCGGAGATGGAAGCGTCGGCAGACGATTATCTCGGGGAACAGCTTTTGGAGGCCGGCGATATTAGCGCCGCCGCCAAAGCTCTTCAGGAGGCTAAGCGACTACAACTCCAATCGCACTCTGACTCCGGCATAGTCCTCATAAACGCTCATATTGCCGATCTGCGTTATCGCCAGCACGACTTCACCGCTGCGCTTAACTTGATCGAGAGCGTTCTTTCCTCGTCCAAATACGACTCCTCAATACCGCGTTATGTGCCTTTGCAACTGAAGGGTCGCTGTTTGGCGGCGCTCGGGCAACAGGATGCTGCGCTCGCGGCTTTTTCGCAAGCGGTATCCGATGCTGATCGCTGGCGCCGAGACATCCTTCCTGGCGACAGCACGGCCACGAATACTGTTGTTTCCCTCTCGGACATCTATTTGGATTTCGTCAGGCAAGCTGCCAGTCTGTCGCTTGCACGGCGTGATCCCGTCCTCGCACGCAGAGCACTGGAAGTACTCATCTCCAATCGTGCCTCCAATCTCCGCGAAGAGATAATTTCCGGTCTCGGGCGAGACCTTCTCCTGCCACCCCGCTATTATGAGCTGCTCTCGAATCTGCAAAGCACGCAGGCCCGTGTCACGTTAGGACGCGATCCAAAAGGCCGCCAGGCGGACGAACTCAAATTGCAGCAAATCCGTTCGCAGTTGACAGAGCTTGAGAATAATATCGGCGTCCAAAGCCAAAATTTCTCCGTCCTGACGGAGAGAAATTCTCGTCAGACTTCACTTACTAGTATTCAGTCTCACCTAACCCGAGACGAACTGCTCCTCAGCTTCAGTTTGGGAGGCAGCAAGTCTTTTCTTTGGACTGTCACGCGAACTCAGGTCAATTTGTACGAACTGCCATCAGCGACTGAAATCGCATCGAAAGCAAAAAGCTTCACGGATTCGATAACCCTTGGACACATGAATTCAGTTCAAGGAATGGAACTCAGCCGCGCACTCTTCGGAAAAATTCCGGCCACTATCTCAGCGAAGCGGCACTGGCTCGTGGCGGCCGATGGAGCACTGCTGGATGGATTTCCGTTCAGTGCATTACCTGACGCACTCGATCCGGCACATTCTTCTTTAGGTGCCGCACGGACACTACGCCTGGTACCAAGCGAAGCGTTGCGAGCGCAACCGTCTTCGCCGATAGCAGCGCGCACTTTCATTGGTGTCGCGGATCCCATTTACAACCAGGCCGATCCCCGGCGCGACGGCGGCCTTTCGCTCGTTAGCATGCATCAGACCACGCGCGGGCTAAGCCTCGGGCGTCTGGTCGGGAGTGAACGCGAAGTTCAATCCTCAGCGCTCTCCACCGGCCTCCCAGACGTTCACATTCTTACTGGCACGAATGCATCCGTCAGCCGGCTGCAGGCTTTGCTGTCTACTCACCCGCAGGTGATTCATTTCGCGGTGCACGTCGTCAGTCCCGAAATTTCGAAAGGCCAAAACGCCCGCAGCGAGGCCGCACTTGCACTTAGCCTCGCCGGCGATGACATGCCGGAACTGCTGACTAAAGAAACGATCGCGAGGCTGCGAGTGCCGGGCAGTTTAGTGGTGCTGAGTGGCTGCGCCTCGCAGCAGGGAGAGGTTCTCCCCGGCGCAGGACTGGTGGGTCTCAGCCGCGCGTGGCTTCTGGCCGGCGCCTCCGCGGTCCTGGTAACTGCTTGGCCTATACCGGATGATTCCGGTCATTTCTTTGAATCTTTTTACACACAAATGCGCGCTTCGTCCGGAAGTATCGGCGAACGCGCTGCCATCGCGCTGCAAAAAGCGCAGTCCAACATGCGGTCCGGCTCCGGTTATCGGAGCAATCCCGCATTCTGGGCTGCCTATTCTTTAATTTCCAAGGAGTAACTCATGGTTGCCACTCAGCAATCCGTTGATCCGTCGGCATCCGGCGAGCCTCAACCCGGACAGAACCGTGCGCCCGTTTCAACCGTTGATTGGGCGGCCCTTGTCGAACAGGTGAAAGCCGGTAGCGACGAGGGAATGGAGCAACTCTATAAGTTGTTCAGCCGCGGTATTCGCTATTATTTGTGCCGCCAGCTTGGCCCGCAAGAATTAGAAGATAAAGTTCACGACACATTCCTTATCGTTGTGAACGCGATCAGGCGCGGTGACCTGCGGGAGCCGGAACGGCTGATGGGATTTGTGCGAACGGTGGTGCGACGCCAGGTGGCAGCTTATATTGAAAACGCCGTCCAGACCCGCCGTGAGCAAACTGACCTCGAAACCGGAATTAGTGTTGCTGACGGTAACAAAAACCCCGAACAAGTGGCCATAGTCCAGGAGAAAGCGGAGCTGATGGAGAGCACACTGAAGGCGCTCTCGCCGCGGGACCGGGATATTCTGGTGCGATTTTATTTGAAGGAACAGCCGCAGGAACAGATCTGTGCAGAAATGAAGTTAACTGAAACACAATTCCGGTTGCTGAAATCGCGTGCTAAGGCCAAGTTCGGCGAACTAGGCCGGAAAAAACTGACGAATAACGGAATTCTCTCAGTGCGAGTGAGAACTCACGATGGCCGCCCGCACTAACAGATAGGAAAGGCGGAATGCAAGATACCCGACCCAACAATATGAACAACTATCTGGAACATCCTGGTGAAGAAGTTCTCGAGCGGTTCGTGCTCCACCAGTCTGGTGAAGAAGAACTCGAGGTTGTCGAAACCCACATTCTGGCCTGTGACTCCTGTGTTGCAAGGCTCGAAAATCTGGAAATTGATATCGCGGCGACCAAACTCGCGCTTCAGGAAATCAAGCGAAAGGAAGCTTTGCAGAGCCAAGTTGCTGCGGCCCGGCGAGCTTCGTGGAGAAGTTGGTTTACCATGCCACGGCTGTCGATGGCCGGCGGACTCGCAGCCATTGCGCTCGGTATATTAATCGTCCCGCAGTTTCGGACGAACGATACGGCAGCCGAAGTGAACCTGTATGCAAATCGTGGACAGGAAGTAGCCCAGGCACCGCTTGCCAAACCGCTGCACGTGGTACTGAATAACCTCGACTTGCCGGACGGCAGTGTCGTTGTCAAACTACTGGACGACCAAGGAAAAGAAGACTGGACAGCGGTGGCGCCGGTTCAGAAAGATCAAGTTGCACTGAATCTGCCCAAAATCCAGCAGCGCGGCGAATATCACATTCAGCTTTATGGCACTGGTTCAAACACTGCAAACGAGTTGAAAGAATTCGCATTCGAAGTTAAGTAACGAAGTACATCAAGCCAACTAGAAGATCCGCCGGTGAAGGCGGTCAATGGTGAACTGGGCCGTGTCGGCCACAGCCATTACCGCCATCACACCGGCTTGGATGGGATCAGTCACAACCAGGTCTGAGGCATCGGGCACACTGCCCGCCATGTTCAGACTAATCACCAGCAACCCCTCCCCGCGCACCTCGCGCACTGCCGCTTCAATGTCTCCACCCATCAAAGAACCAGCAAGGACGAGTGCGCGTACGCGCGATAAACGGCGCACCGCCCGGACAGCTGCCGCGAGAGTCTGCTCGCCAACCAGCGGGATCGTATCAATCGAGATGTGTTCGCCGCGGATGTTGTGACGGTCAGCCTCTGAGATTGCGCCCAACGCAACCTGCCCGACTTGGGCACCCCCGCCAATGATGATGATGCGTTTGCCGTAGATCTTCTGCAGGGACTGCACAACTGTTACCGACCGCACGACGCTCAACGATTCGAGGTCGCCCACCAAAACGTCGAGCGAGCCGGGTAGATCCAGTTCGAAGTACGTACGCGCCTCGAAGCTCAAATCTTCAATGATCGAGATCGACCGGATATCACCCAGATGGTTGGCAATGACACCGGTGACTCGGTGCAGCACTCCCGGTTCATTTGCGCCGACAATCACCAGCCCGACCCTGTCGGCTTGCACTTTCTCCGAAGGCATGGGCAATTATCGAATTACCTCGTATTTTCTGAGCAGGCCTTCCCAGGCGCCGCGAGCCTTGAGTAAGACTTCAATGACGTCTCGGACGGCGCCTGAGCCGCCGGGACAAGCCGTGATGGCATGCGCCGACGATTTTACTTCGTGCCGGGCGTTCGCAGTGGCAAAAGACAACCCAACCCGGCGAAAGATGACAACATCGGTCAAATCGTCACCGATGTAAGCGACCTCTTCTTTGCTGACATTCGCTTCGGCCATGATCTGGTCAAATAGCGGGATCTTCTCGATGTGTCCCTGAAAAACCCAGCTCATGCCTACCTGCCGGGCGCGCTCTGTTGTTGCTGGGGAATCGCGACCGCTGATAACGCCGGTTTTGATGTTGTTCCAGCGCGCCCATTGCAGAGCGATGCCATCCTGAGCGTCAAAGCCTTTGGTCTCGACCATTTTGCCCGAACTGTCCGGAAAAAAGTAGAGCTTGCAGTCCGTCAAAACGCCATCGACATCCATGATCAGGACTTTGATATTGGCTGCCAGTTTAAAGACGTCTTCTTCGGTGAGCGGTGGGTTAACTAGCATGAAGGAAGGTCTGTCAAACAGCGAATAGAATGGCGGTATTGCCTCGAGAACTGTTGGACAGAGTAGCGGAAATCATCACTCGTTATAGCATGTTGCCGGATGCCTCGCGCATCGGTGTGGCGGTGTCGGGGGGCGCCGACTCGGTTGCTCTGCTGCACCTGCTCAGCGAGTTATCAGAGAAGTTTAGAGCCTCGCTGGTGATTCTGCACGTCAACCACGGCTTACGAGGGCAGGAATCGGACGACGATGAAGAGTTCGTCCGGGAGTTGGGCGCCAGGCTCGATATTCCTTTCTTTTCGGAGCACAGCTGCTTAGGCGAGGGGAACCTGGAGGAGCTTGCGCGCGAGGCTCGCCGCGCTTTCTTTCGCCGTGCATGCCGGGAATTGGCCCTGGATCGAGTCGCGCTCGGCCACACGCGCAGCGATCAGGCGGAGACCGTTTTGTTCCGATTTCTGCGCGGCGCAGGAACCGCCGGGTTGGCCGGCATGCAGTTCGTCGCGAACAATAAAGCATTCATTCGTCCGTTGCTCACGGTCAGCGGGGCCGAAGTACGACACTGGGCCCATGCCCGGGGGATCGTCTGGCGCGAAGACTCCACGAATACAAGTGTGCATTTTCGGCGTAACCGTATTCGACTCGAAACGTACCCCGACTTGGCGGCGAATTACAACAGCAATCTGGAATCCGTATTGGCGGGAATGGCCGAGGTCGCCCAAGCAGAAAATGAGTACTGGGAAAAAGTTATCCCGCCGATCTATGCCGAACTCGCCCGTAAAACGCACCGCGGAATTGCGATCCATACTGCAAAGTTAAATTCGTTACATTCGGCTGTACAGCGCAGACTGCTCCGGCATGCGCTCGAGGAACTGCGGGGCGATTTGCGCGGCATTGACCTTGAGCACGTGGAGGCGATCCGAAAACTCTGTACGAGCGCGCACGGGCACGATCGCGTCATGACTCCACGAGCGGACGCTATGCGGTCCTTCGACACCCTCCTGCTGGCTGCGCCCGGGGTCCTGAGCCAGGCTCGTGAGTACCGGGTACAGCTTCAGATTGGACGCGAAGAGGAGCTGCCATACCAGGCCGGACGCATTTGTTTAGAACCGGTGAATTCTGAATCCGATTTCTGTGCTAATTTCAAGGAAGATCAGTACTTCTTAACTGAGCGCGCAGAGCTGGAATGGGATGCGCTCTTCAGCGCGCGAACGGGCGAAGAGCCCCTGGTGGTTCGGAACTGGCAGCCCGGCGATGCGATTGAGCGATCCGGTCACCACCGGCCTGAGAAGCTGAAGGAGTTGTTTCAGCGGCACCAAGTCCCGTTGTGGACGAGAAGGCACTGGCCTGTTTTGGTCGCAGGCACCCAGGTTGTCTGGACTCGAAAGTTTGGGTGCGCGTCGAAATTTGAGAGACGGACAGGAGAAAGGTGGCTTCGTCTCCTATACAAAGAAGCAGAGAATGAGAGAATCTAAGCCTGAGATTGAATCGAAAGGCAATGATTCAACGTCTTTTAGTAGGAGGGTTGTCTTTCTACAACGGCCGTTTTGAAGGTGCGGCAAGGTCCACCTAGGTCAGGGAAAGCCCGCAGAAGGTTAAGTTCATGAGTTCAAACGTAAAAACAGCAGTTTTCTGGGTCGTCATCATCTGCGCGATCGTGTTGGTGTACATGGCGGTCAAGTCAAGCCGGGGGGCTCCGCCGCGGAACTTGACGGCCTCGGATTTCGTGAACGACATCCAGGAAGGCAAGATCAAAGAGGCCGTTATAACCGGCACGGACGTCCAAGGGACGCTGATCGAGGCGAACGGGTCGGCGACGCCCTTTCACACCGTGATTCCGCCGAACTGGCCGGACATCTACAAGATGATGAAGGACAAGAATGTCAACTTCAGCTTCAAGGACTCCTCCGGAAGCAGTTGGGTAGGCATTCTGTTTAACGCTGTGCCGGTTCTCATTCTGTTGGGTTTATGGATCTTTATGATGCGCCAGATGCAGAGCGGCGGCAACAAAGCTTTGAGCTTTGGCAAGAGCCGCGCCCGCCTGCACTCCTCGCAACAGAAGAAAGTGACGTTCAAAGATGTCGCCGGGGTGGACGAAGCGAAGGAAGAGCTGCAGGAAATCATCGAGTTCCTGCGCGAGCCGCAAAAATTCCAGAAGCTTGGAGGCCGCATCCCGAAGGGCGTGCTGCTGATTGGACCTCCGGGGACCGGTAAGACGCTGTTGGCAAGGGCGATTGCCGGTGAAGCGAGCGTTCCGTTCTTCTCGATTTCGGGCTCGGATTTCGTCGAGATGTTTGTCGGTGTCGGCGCCAGCCGCGTGCGCGATCTCTTTGAACAAGGCAAGAAGAACGCGCCGTGCATCATCTTCATTGATGAAATCGACGCCGTGGGTCGCCATCGCGGAGCTGGGCTCGGCGGTGGTCATGATGAGCGCGAGCAGACGCTCAATCAGTTGCTCGTCGAAATGGACGGCTTCGAATCGAACGAAGGCGTCATTCTGGTTGCGGCCACGAACCGCCCGGATGTGCTGGATCCGGCACTTCTCCGCCCTGGCCGATTCGACCGGCGCGTGGTTGTCGACCGTCCGGACGTGCGGGGTCGCGAGAACATTTTGAAAGTTCATACGAAGAAATCGCCGCTGGCTGATGATGTCGATCTTTCCGTGATTGCTCGCGGGACACCTGGATTCGCCGGGGCGGATTTGCAAAACCTGGTGAATGAAGCGGCGCTGGTAGCAGCGCGGCAGAACCGCAAAGTCGTCACGCAGTTCGATTTCGAGCTGGCGAAAGACAAGGTGCTGATGGGCGTCGAACGGCGCAGCATGATTATCAGCGACAAGGAAAAGCGGATGACCGCCTTCCACGAAGCTGGTCACGCGCTGGTGGCCGCTCTGATCGAGCACGCCGATCCACTTCACAAGGTAACCATCATTCCACGCGGTATGGCGCTTGGCTTGACCATGCAGCTTCCGCTGGATGACAAGCTTTCGCACGACAAGAAGTACTTGAAGGCGCGGCTTGCGATTCTCATGGCCGGCCGTATCGCCGAGGAAATCTTCCTCGACCAGATGACCACTGGCGCCGGGAACGATATCGAGCGCGCAACGGAAATGGCGCATAAGATGGTCTGCGAATGGGGCATGAGCGAACTGGGTCCGCTCAGCTTCGGCAAGAAAGACGAGCAGATCTTCCTGGGCCGCGAAATTGCGCAGCACCGCGATTACAGCGAGGAGACGGCGATCAAAATCGATCAACAGGTCCGTCAACTCGTGGAAGATGGCTATAACGAGGCTAAGGGCATTATCTTAGAGCGGCGCGAAGCGCTGGTGCGGATTGCGGAAGCTTTGCTCGAGCGGGACGGTCTTGACGGCGGCGAGGTTCTTGACCTCATCAATGGAAAGCAGCTGAAGGTCATCGTAAGTTCCAAGCCGACGTCTCCGGACAACTCGGGCGGAACAGTGATCGCCCCGCACCCGAGTCCGCTTCCCGGCCTGATGGGCGGAGAGAGCCCGCAACCCGCATAAGGGCCGCGCTCTTTGCGCTGTGATTCCGGCTTTTGACTTTTATCTGTTTGATGTAGACGGCACCCTGGTCGACTCCGCATTAGACATTTGCGGGGCCATCCAGGGTGTTCTTGCATCTACTGCGAGAACCGACGTTCCCGATGAGTTCCTTCGCAGCTACATTGGGCGTCATCTCTTCGATCTGTTCGAGGACTTATTTCCGGCGTGCCCGCCCGAAAAGATGGAGCGGATGATCCAGCAGTACCGCTCGTCTTATGCGGCGCGTAATCATGCATCGACGCGGATATACCGCCCGGTGCCGGAAACTTTGGCGCAGTTGCCCGGGAAGAAGTCAACCGCAACCACGAAGGGAACGCCAACGACGCGAACCGTGCTCGAGATGTTCGGATTGCTTCCTTACTTCGATCACGTTCAAGGGACGGACGGATTCCCCGCGAAGCCCGCACCCGATGTCATCTTCAAAGCTTTGGAAGGAATCGGCGGAACACCGGACCGATGTCTATTCGTAGGCGATTCCGCAGCCGATATGGAAGCGGCCAAACGCGCCGGCGTGCGATCGTGCGCTGTCACCTACGGGTACGGCAAGCGAGAGGACCTGGCGCGTTGGTCTCCCGATTATTGGATCGACGATTTAAGCCAGTTAATTTCGAGAGTCACTATGCCAGCTTCGGTAGAGATCGGCCAGCCGATTGCCTATAGTGTTCCAGTCATATCGGGTACAGACTAGCTGGCGCGCATTAGCAACTAACTGCGCCCGCTGCGGCCCCATCACGATATCGATTGCGGCGAGCCAGGAACCAACACCGCAGCCGACCAGCAGGATGTCTGAGCCATCTGTAATGTCGAGCCCTTCCGCTCCTGGGGCCGTCGAGATGACAGGAGTCCCGGCAGCCATCGCCTCCAGAATCTTTAATCGCGTGCCGCCGCCAGTTCGCAAGGGCACTATGGAAGCGATAGCTTTCTGATAGTACGGCAGCACATCGGGAACGGTACCGGTTACGACGACGCCGCTATGCGAGCTTAACGCCCGGACCGCCGGGGCTGGATCGGAGCCTACAATGCTGAGCGTGAGTTGTGGGTAACGTTCCCGAACCGCGGGCCAGATCGACTGCACAAACCAGACAATTGCTTCGATGTTGGCGTGATACGACATCTGGCCGACGAACACCAGCTCGTTGCGATCGCCGGCGTTCGATGCAGCGCGAAATCGAGCGGTATCGACGCCGTTCTCTACCACAACGACTCGCGCCCGCGGATCACGTCCGAGAAGTTCCTTTTGCTCCCTCTCACTGCACACGACATGGCCGAAGCACTCTTTCAGCATGAATGACTCAAGCTGGATAAGGCTTCGGGCGGTCATGCGGGCGTACATTCGTCGCAGGAGTGAAGCGGATGTGACGGAATAGCGCTGCATCAGTTCGGATTCGATGTTATGCCAATTCAGCACAAGGCGCGCTTGCGGAGCAAATTCGCGAATGATATCCGTATAGCCGGCAAGATGGATGCTATCGAGATGGACGATATCGAACGGCTCACTCCGGAGAGCAGATTCGATGGCCGATGACATCTCAGGGGACGTGTAATTCTGCACCGGCAATGGCTGCTTGCTCAGCAACCCTTTCACAATTTTCGCGAGCGTGTATTTGCCGGGTGCGGGTACCGGAAGGACACGCCGCGCCTGGGTCAACTGCGAAGCGAGTTCGCTTGCGGCGGGGTTGCCGGAAAAAAAGACGTATGTTAGCTCGGAGCGTAATGCCAACGAACGGGCGAAGTGGTAGTCACGAAGACGAGCGCCACTCTTCGCAGGCCACGCCTCACGGGGCGATAAGAAAAGAACCCGCACTCATGTTCAATAGTATCCGCCGCCGCAATACCTTCATCCGATTAGTCATCGCTTGAGAAGAAGCTGCCGAATTGTCCGCGAGCAAGCGCGCCGAGCGGATTCTTTTCATCTCCGCTGCTGCTGTGACCAGCCGGCGAAAGCTCGTGTCGAAGCCGTTCGAGGGTCAGGCTTTGCAGGATCACACGGCCGGGTCCGGTTAGCGTTGTCAGGAATAGTCCCTCGCCACCGAAAATTGCGGTGCGGATGCTCCCCACCATCTGTACGTCGTAATTCACCGTCGGCTCGAACGCTACCAGGTGCCCGGTTTGCACTTGAAGCGTTTCCCCGGGACCAAGCGTATAGTCCACATGATCTCCTCCGGCATGAACAAACACCGCGCCGGGGCCGGTGAGCTTTTGCAGAATGAAGCCTTCGCCGCCGAGCAAGCCGGCGCCTAAGCGGCGCACCATCGCGATGTCGATTGCGACGGATGCCTGGGCAAAGAGAAAGCCATCGCGCTGCACCATGATGGTCTGGCCGGGGGCAAGTTCGAAGACTTGAATCTTGCCCGGATAGTGACCGGCGAATCCAATTTCACCGGGAGCCCCGTCCGAACGAAAGTAGGTAAACATGAGCGACTCACCCATCAGCTTGCGCTTGATTGCGCCGAGGATTTTGTCGCTCAAATTTTGACCGGTCATACGGGTCTGCCAATCCACATTCACCGATTTATAGATCATCTTGCCGGCTTCGGCATAGATTTCCTGTCCCGGCTGGAGATGCACGCGGGCGATCTGCAGATTGTGTCCTTCGATCTCGTAGCTTAATGGCTGCACGGGCGGTGCAGGGGGATAGTAGGTAGCGCCCCCTCCGGCCGCGCCGGCTGCGTTGGGTTGTCCGCAATTGACGCAAAACTTTGCATTATCCGAAAGCTGGGAGCCGCAGTTGGTACAGAAGGCCATGCATCTTAGCTTACGAGGTCTCGCCGGACGAAGTTTCAGACCTCGAGGTGAAGGGTTTTTCCCGTCTATAAAGGATGGCAAACGCGGCAATAAGCATGCGACGGAGTAAAGTCTATTTAGAATCAATAGCTTAGCATCCATTTTTAGGCTTAGCGAAGGGCATTAGGGATCGGCTTTCCGCTGGTTTACGCGGGAATAACTCGGTTCTGGAAGCGCTGGGCTTGGATGCCGTACTTCTGGGTTTAATTCGCGTGCTGCTGTAATAAACGGGCGGAACCTCTGTCTTTAGTTGTGAACCAGGAGGTGACCGCTGCTACCCGCGATTCAGGAGATGGTGGTGCCGCAAAGTCCAGATCAGCTCGAATCGGTGTTCGATGCTTATCATGGGTTGGTCTTTCGGACCGCTTACCGCATTACCGGCAATGCTGCCGATGCCGAAGACGTTTTGCAGACCGTATTCTTGCGGCTGCTTCGGCGGGACAGCACTAACGCCCCGCTGCAGAACCCGGAGAGCTATCTGCGCCGGGCGGCGATCCACGTCTCACTCGATTCGGTACGCGCGTCGCGGCAGATGCCCGACGTTTCGATCCACGATGTGGCGGAACCCGCAGCTCAATCGGAACCGCGCGAGCTGCGAACGGGTCTGATTCGCGCCTTAGCCCGTTTGAGTCCGCGCGAGGCGGAGGTTTTCGCACTCCGATTCTTTGACAACCAATCGAATAAAGAGATCGCGCAAGCCTTGGGAATTTCGCAGATTCACGTCGCAGTGATTTTGCATCGGGCGCGGAGGCAGATTCGGAGCGAACTGGAGATGGTGAGATCCGCCGAACAGCAACGAGGCAAACGCTTCGGCGGCGGGTTGGAAGAAAAGGGAAATCGATCGAAGGCGACGACGGAGGGACTGAAATGAAACAAGATCTTGTGGACCAGGCGGTAGCGGAAATCCGCAGTGAGGCCATCGACCCTTCGCTGATCGAGGCCGCGGCAGCACGTGTTCGGGCGCGCATTGTGAATTCATCCCGACATGACGCTAAACTTCGGCAGATTCACGGTTGCGCAGATTTTCAAGCACTGATTCCGCAGTATCTCAATGGCTCGTTGCCGGAGGCGGGCCGCCTGCTGCTCGACGATCACGTCCTGTCCTGTGTTCCGTGCCGGCACGCGATGGAGTTTGCACGTACGGGAAAATTGCCCACGCTGCGCAGGCCGGTTGTGATGGAGAGGAAGGTTCCGTTGCAATGGCGGGCGGCCGTGGCAGCGATGGTCGTTTGCACGGTGGGAATAGGTTCGTGGAGCCTGTATCGTTTTATCGTTCCGAATGAGAACGCCGGAGCGGTGGTGAAGAGCGTGAGCGGCGCGCTGCTTGCGGTTTCGGCAGCCGGCCAGCAGATCTTTGCGGGAACCACAGTGGCCGATCGCCAGCATGTACGGACAAAAGATGGATCGGATGCCATTTTGCGGCTGGGCGACGGGTCGGAAGTAGAGCTGGCGCCGCGGTCGGAGATTTGGATGGAGCGGACATCCTATGAGACAACGATCCATCTGATGCGGGGCTCGGTGATCGTTCATGCCGCCAAGCAGCGCAAAGGAGCGCTGCATGTAGCGACCCGGGAGTGCCGCGTTTCCGTGAAGGGAACGATTTTCGCGGTGACGGAAGGGGTAAAGGGATCGCGCGTTTCGGTTGTCCAAGGAGCGGTGCAGGTGGAACAAGGCAAACAGGTACGTTTGTTGAGTCCAGGCCAGCAAGCGACCACCAGCGCAGCGGTAGAAGCGACGAGCGTGCCGGATGAGGTTGCGTGGAGCCGTGATTCGGCAAAGTATCTAGCCGTGCTTGGGGAGTTTTCGGCCATGGCCAAGCAGTTGAGTGAAGCACCGCAGCCGGGTTTGCGGTACAGCTCCAAGCTGGCGCCCCTCGCGCCGCAAGACACAGTCGTTTACGCTTCGGTGCCGAACGTCGGTCCGCTGCTCAGCCAGGCAAGTCAGATTTTCAATGATCGGCTAAGCCAAAGCGAAGTGCTGAGCCAGTGGTGGAATGAGCATCACCCACAAGACGGCCCGACGCTGGACAGCATGGTTCAAAAGATCCGGACATTCAGCGACTATCTGGGCAATGAAATTTCGCTCGCGGTGACTCTTCATGGCGACGAAAAGTCGGCCGTTCCGCTGGTGATGGCGGAAATTACGCGGCCCGGATTGCTGCAGTTCCTTCAGGAGCAGGCGCAGCAGATGAATATTCATTCGAATGCATTTCAGGTTTTGACGCAGCTGCCGCAGAGCGAAGCGCCCGATACGAGCCATCCTCCTCTGTTTGCGTATATCAGCGGGAATTATCTGTTTATTTCCACCTCCGTTGCGCAACTGGCGGCCGCTGATCAGGCGGCGAAAGGACAAGCCGATAAGGGGAACTATCGGATCTACTCACGAATCGAGCAAGCTTATACCTCCGGCGCTGACTGGCTTTTTGCGGCCGACATGGAACAAATCCGCGCCACATCCGTAAAGCTGCATGAAGGAGCCGCGGGAGCGAAGAAGCATTTGATCGAGACGGGAATCGACACTCTCGATACGGTCGTTCTGGAGCGCAAGAACGTCAACGGCGAGGAGCAAAGCTCGGCAGCACTCGGGTTCTCCGGAGATCGGCAAGGTATCGCCGGTTGGCTGGCCGCGCCGGGACCGGTAGGGTCGCTCGATTTCGTCTCGCCGGATGCAAGCATGGCCACCTCCGCCGTCATGAAGAGCAACGGCGCCATTGTCTGGAACCTATTGCACTCGATCGAACAGAACGAGCCGGAAGCCGCGGAAAAGATCAACGCCCTGGCTCAAGGGCACGGGATGTCTCTGTTCAATACCCTGGCGAATTCGCTTGGCGGGGACTTCACGTTTGCGATTGACGGCGCACTGCTGCCGAAGCCGAGCTGGAAAGTGGCGGTGGAAGTTTATAATCCGGGCAACTGCGAGTGGGCGATCGAGCAATTGGTTGACGGCATCAACCAACAGCCGGAAAGCAAAGTCAAACTGCAGCTCACCAAGACAGAGTCCGGCACCGGCACGTTCTATCGAATTACAGCTGCCGCGCCATTCGAAATCGATTACACCTACGTCGACAACTATCTTGTGGCGGCGGCGAGTAAAGAGTTGTTGACGCAAGCGATTCAGAACCGGTCGACAGGTTACACGCTGAGCCGCTCCGATAAATTCCGGCAACAGCTTCCGGCTGACGGCAACATCGACTTCTCGGCATTGCTTTACTACAACGCCGGTCCTGCGCTGAGCACGTTGGCGGAAGGGCTGAATGCGACGAACACGGTAAGTCCGGCGCAAAAGCAGGCGATTAGTAACTTTGCTGCGGCGAGCAAACCGGGCCTGGTGTATGCGTATGCCGGGAACGATACGATTTCGGTATCGAGTAAATCGGGTTTCCTCGGCTTGAACATGGACACGTTGTCTCTGCCGGCCGTCTTAGCGGCGAGCATGCACAAGAACTTCCCGAGCGGAGCGCAACTGAATTGACGCCTGTTATCGAACTCGAGGGGCTTGCGGTCCGCTTTGGCAGCCGCGACATACTGAAGGGATTGACGTGTGCGCTTTCGGGCCGCAGCATTGGATTGCTGGGCCCGAACGGCGCCGGCAAGAGTACGCTCATCAACACATTGCTCGGATTTTGTAAACCCGCGCGGGGCACTGCGCGGGTTTTAGGTTTTGACATCCGGCACAATCTTCGAGAGATTCGGACGGCGCTCGGCTATATGCCGGAGAACGATGCCTTTGTCTCGAATATGACGGCAGTTTCGTTTGTGCGCCTGATGGGGGAACTGTCTGGCCTGCCGCCGGATGCGGCACTCGAACGCGCACACGAGTCGCTCTTCTATGTCGGTTTGGGAGAAGCGCGATACCGGAAGCTGGGTACGTATTCCCTCGGCATGAAGCAGCTGGCGAAGCTTGCGCAGGCGATTGTCCACGGGCCGCAGCTTCTGATCCTGGATGAGCCGACCAACGGGCTCGATCCGCCCGCGCGGCTACGCATGCTGCGGCTTGTGCGCGAAATGCGGGATCAGCAGAACATGCGCGTCGTGCTTTGCTCGCACCTGCTGCGTGATGTCGAGGATTCGTGCGACGAGGTTCTAATTTTGAAAGACGGCCAAGTCGTGCATTACGCAAACCTTGAGCAGGAACGAAGCACGAACCGGCGATTTGTCGAGATGGAAGCCTACGGAAATGAGAACGCGTTTGAATCGGCGCTGGCTGCGCTGGGCTGCCATTGTGCCGCGGCAGGCGGGGGCCGCTTCCGCATGGTCTTGTCGGATGGAATTGAGATTTCCGATATCTATCGCGTTGCGGCAGAGCAGGACGTTCAGTTGCGCAGGTTGAACTTCCGCCGCGACTCGCTTGAAGACATTTTCCTTCGAGCTATGAACGGATCGTTAGCACCGCAAGTAGACACTGGCGTCGAGGCATCCAATGGCCATCTATAAACGCGGGTATCGAACATACTCAGGCCCGCTCACACGGGAACGCTGGCGGTTTTTGGTATTGACGCGCTATGCCTGGCGCACGATCTTTCAATCGCGGCTGCTGACGGCCTTTTTTGTCTTCAGCTTCTTTTATCCGCTCGGGGCTTTGTTAGCGATCTATTTAAACGGGAATGCGACCATTCTTTCGCTGCTGCACCAGAGCTCCGAACTCCTGGTTGTCGGCAATAAATTCTTTTCGGTGTTCATTGCGGTGCAGGGCACGTTTGCGTTCTTCATTGCAGCGTTTATCGGGCCTGGATTGGTCGCTCCGGATCTTGCGAACGGCGCGCTGCCGCTCTACCTGGGACGGCCGTTCTCGCGCGCGGACTATGTGCTGGGCAAAATGATGGTTTTGTTCGGGCTTCTGTCGTTTGTTACCTGGCTTCCCGGTCTGCTGTTGTTTGCCGCGCAGGCGGGCGTGGCCGGACACGGCTGGATATGGGACAACCTTTGGCTAGCAAGGGCAATTTTCCTTGGATCGTTGATTTGGATTTTGATCCTGTCGTTGCTCGCTCTGGCGCTTTCCGCATGGGTGAAGTGGAAGGTTGCGGCAGCGGCATTGATGCTGGGTATCTTTTTTCTGGGCGCCGGGTTTGGCCAAGCGATTAATTTGATTCTGCGCACAAAGCAAGGGACGTTGACGGACATCGGCAATCTGATGAGGGTCGTTTGGCACGATCTGTTTCGCATAGAACGCCACGCATTCGATTTTCCTCCGACCGAAGCCTGGATCATGCTGATTTTGATTTGCTGCGGATGCCTGGCATTGCTAGCCAAAAAGCTTCGCCCGCACGAGGTGGTGCGATGACGGACAACGCATCCTATTCGCGGCGGATCAGCTTCGACGATGTTTCGAAGTTTTATGGCGATGTTCTCGGCGTGAATCGCGTCACGTTGTCGATCCCGCCGGGAATTACCAGCCTGGTGGGACCGAACGGTTCGGGTAAGACTACGCTGATGAACCTGATGACGGGACTGATTCGACCGACGCGGGGCTCAGTGCGGGTCTTCGGAATTTCCTCTTCAGATCCGGAGCGTTTCTTCCGTGAAGTCGGGTATTGCACGCAGTTCGACACGTTTCCGCGGGGCATGACCGGCTATCAATTCGTCTATTCGTTTCTGCGCTTGTACGGATGTACCGCTTTGGAAGCGGACGAGTTGACGTGGCGATCGATTGAACGGGTGAATCTGGTGGAGGCAGCGCATCGCAAAATCGCCGCGTATAGCAAGGGTATGCGGCAGCGCATCAAACTGGCACAGGCAACTTGCCACGGGCCATCGGTTCTGGTGCTGGACGAGCCACTGAATGGGCTTGATCCACTGGTTCGCGCGGAAACGATTGCGCTTTTCAAGGTGCTGGCCGAGGATGGCATGCACGTGATCCTGTCCAGTCATGTACTGCATGAAGTGGATGCGATTTCCGACCAGGTGATCATGCTGAGCAACGGCTACGTGGTGGCCGAAGGACAGATTCGCAGCGTCCGCAGTGAGATCCGCGAGCATCCGATGCAAATCGTGGTGCGTTGCCGCAAGCCGGCCGAGGTTGCCGCGAAGCTTTTCGAACAGGAGCAGGTGGTTGAGGCGCGGGTACACGGTGATGGCCGCGGCCTGCTGGTAAAGACGCGCGATGCGGATAGCTTCTATCGTCTGCTGAACAAGATTGCGTTGAACGGCGTGGGCATTGAGGCAGTTGCTCCGGCGGATGACGATGCAAATTCTGTGTACGAATACCTGATCGGTTCTGAGGAGACGGCAAGATGACCACGACACAGATCTCGCAGGCGCTGGCGGTCTTTCGTCTTGAATGGAAAAAGTCGTTTTTTGCGCGGCGGGGACTTTGGATCTATTTGTTGGCCCTGATGCCCATTGTGCTCTATGGCGGACACTCAATCATTCAGATCAAGATTGGACGGCCCTGCGATTTTGGCATGGACACTACGATCTTCGCGACCGTCTTTCAGGTTTTTTATCTGCGATTGCTGGTGTTCTTCGGCTGCGTCGGCATCTTCATGAACCTGTTTCGCGGGGAGGTTCTGGACCGCAGCCTGCATTTTTATTTTCTGGCACCGGTGCGGCGCGAAATCGTGCTGGCGGGGAAGTTCGCCGCCGGGCTGACTGCCGCGATTGCAGTGTTCTGCACGAGCACGATTATGCAGTTCGCCGCGCTCTATGCCCATTTTGATTCCTCGCTGATGCGGGAGTACTTGTTTCACAACAACGGCCTTGCCCACCTGGGCTCGTATGTCGCAGTGACGGCGCTGGCTTGTCTTGGCTATGGAAGCGTCTTCGCGGCGGCTGGTATCCGGTATCGGAATCCCATTATTCCCGCCGCCGTCATCGTGGTTTGGGAAGCTGCGAACGGGTTTTTGCCTGCGGTTCTTCAGAAGTTCAGCATCATTTATTACCTGAAGTCGCTTTGCCCACTCGAGATCTCGCCGGATGTCCCGAAGTTTTTGGAATTACTGGTTGTGAATCCGGAGCCAATGGCGCCGTTTTTAGCAGTTACCGGCGTGCTGGCAATGTCATTGCTGCTTCTGCTGGCGGGAAGCTGGAGGCTACAGCGGACCGAGATTAATTATGCGGCGGAATAGGCTGCGGAGACTGATGCGCAATCCTGTTTTCGCTACCCTTAAATAGGAGGAGGCAAATGAATCTGGAGTTGCGTCCTGAAGTGGTCAGCAGGCTCGAGACCTTGGCGTCGGCTCACGGCCTTTCCGTTCAAGAGTATCTGGGTGAATTGATCGAAAGGGAGTTTCCTGCCGTACTGGCGGAATCACCGTCGCGTGAGGGTGATGGTGTGGCGATAGAAGACGGCCTACCGATATATCGCAGCAAAAATCGTCTACCTGCGCACGTCATCGATACCGCGATTGAGCGGTCACGCGAGCAGAGATCCAGGAACATCCTGGGCAGCCGTTCTTGAAGCTGTTCTTTGACAGCTCCGTTTTAGTGCCCGTGTTCTACGCGGACCACGAACATCATATTCCAAGCAAAAAGCTGTTTCTTAATGCCGGAAAGGAAGATTTTTGCGCGCGACGTTCGCTGTGCGAAGTGTACGCAACCTTAAGCGGCCTGCCTCTACGCCCCAGAATTACGGGACCCCAGGCCATGGAAATGGTTCGTAAGATAAACGAAAGGCTGACACTCATATCTCTGGATGACTCGGAGTATTTCTACGCTCTGGAAGTAGCTTCGTCCCAAGCTGTAGTCGGCAACACGGCCTACGATGCATTGATCGCAAGTTGCGCCATCAAAGCAGGAGCGACCATTCTTTTGACCTGGAACACGCGTCATTTCAGCCGGCTTGGAGATGATATCTCTCGCATAATCAAGACGCCTTTGGACCTTTGAAAAACTGACGTCTTTTGCACTTAGGCGCCAATGGTTCGGTGGCAGGCTTGAAGCGTGCCAAGAGCTAGTACCAAGTTGCGAAAGTTCGCGTATACCGCTCCCTTGCGGTCGCGGCTCGGAAGACGATGCAGAGCCGCGCGCGCAAGCAAGCGGTTCGGAATTCGACCAGACGTCAATTTCCGCAACTTGGCCCTAGAGCCGGGTTCGATTTCAAAATTGATACTCGCCTCAGAAGTGCAGTGAGCCTGAGGTCAAGGAAAATTAATGTCTTTGCAGCCCATCGTTGCGTTCGAACCTGAGGGGTACCTGCACGGAGCGCGTAACAGAAGATATCCGTGATCGATCCATATACGTAATCGCCGGCAAACCGGGAGCCTGGATGACAGAGAAAACGGCTGCGGCCGTTAACGTCCAAGGCCGGTTTTTTGCCGGGTAGCTATAGAGAGGAAGTCGAAAATGCGAGCAGTTCTTTTTGGTTCAGTGTTTGCGCTCGGAATGCTAGTGACTCCAAGTTTGCTCGCGCGGAACTCAGACGATGTCCGCGCGGAACAGCAGGCGTTGAAAGATAAAGGCTTCGATCCAGGTCCGATCGACGGACTTGATGGTCCGCAAACTCGTGCGGCGCTTCGTCAGTTTCAGGACAAACAAAATTTAAAGGAAGACGGGAAGTTGGGGCCGCAAACGCGCGACGCGCTTGGCCTGCAGCCCGCGCCGGCGAGCACCAATATGAAAGCGTCGGGCGAAAACCTGAAGAACGGCTACGGCAAAGGCGCCAAGGAGATCGGCGAAGGCAGCAAGGACATGGCGCATGAGGTGGCGCACGGCCATCCTGTTGAAGGAGCAAAAGATTTGGGCAAGGGAGTGGGCCAAGGTGTCGTGAAAATGGGCGAGGGCACCGGTCATGCGGCAAAGAATGCGGCGAAGGGTGTGAAGAACGAAGTTACAGGCGACAATAAAGACACCAAGCAGCAGTAGAAGCCGTCGCTTTCGCGGTTTACGGCTTCGGTGGCCCGTCGGCAGATGAGGCCATTGCGGAGGCTTGATCCAAGCGCGCGATTTGCTCTCGAACAGCAGCGGCATCGGTTGCTCCGGGCACCATTTGCAGGTACGCGCGGAGATATTTAGCGGACTCAGCGTATTGCTGGCGTTTCAGCAGGACGAACCCCAACAGAAAGCTCAGGCGCGGGTACTTATGGTCCTTGTCGATGCGTAAGCCTTCGCGCGCCATTGCCTCGGCATCACTCAGGTGGTGCAAGTTCGTGGCGGCGAACGCGTTGTAGAGGTAGGCTGCGGGAAAATCCTCGGCGTTCAAAAGAATCCAGTTGTGCGAGTATTCCGCCAGATCATTCCAATCACCGTTTTGGTAGGCGAGTGCGCACAACTCTTGATACGGAGTCACGTAGTGGCCGTCGCTGGCTAAAGAGTGCTTCCAGGCATCAACGGCACCAGCAGCATCGCTTTGCGCTTTGAATGCGAGACCGAGTTCGTACCAGGCGAGTGCGTATGTGGGGTATATCGCGACGGATTTATTAAAGTTCGCTACCGCGGCACGCCATTTACCTGCCTTCATATCCGCCATGCCTTTGTCGCAAGCTTTTCGAGCGCGGACGGGAGCTTGCAAGGTAGTGGCGCTGACGGTTAACGCTTCTGCCTTGGTGACCGGGTGCAACACAATTGTGCCGATGCGATTGTTGTCGAGCGATGTTCGTACGGCTACTCCAACGCGATCGGAACGGAAGCCCGGAAGCACTGCCTGGATCTCGCAATTATGAGCCAGACTTGCAATCGGGTTGCCGTACTGGTTAGAACCGCGCGTCGATCTGTCGAAGTAAGCCGGCATTGCCGGGTCATAGGCCGTATCAGTTGCGACAGGCGCGGAACCCCGTCCGCCAAGCATAAAACTAAAGCGACCTCCGGTATCCGTCCAAGCCGTTGCGGTAAGGCGGCCATCGCAGACCTGTTGAATGAGAACGGAAGCGGGGGGGCGCGTTCCGTCTTGTAGAGTCACAGTGCCGGAGAAGAACGCGACGATTTCAGAACCGCCCGGTGCGGAGGATAGTCCGGTAATTTGGGCGTTGATTGTCGGATTGCAAATAGTCAGGCAGGCGAGGATGGAAAGTTTCGCCGTGCGCATCGACGTCGGCCGCAGTACTGGAAAGCTCGCGCCAAACGAGTGCAGGATCGAACGCCCGCCTGGCGCGACTCGGAAAACCATAGAGCCCCCACTCCGATTCCGGTCGTGTTGTGCTTTGTTTAAAGCACGGTTCAGAGATAAAAAAGGGGACGGGCGGCAACTGTTGTCGCTATCCCGTCCCTAGCTCCTGCTTCACGGGAGATTGGACTTAAACCGCGCGCCGGCTCAGCGAATACTGCAGTTGGATTTACCGCATGCCGGCCGGGCTACGGGAAGCGTCGTGCTTCTGAGCTTTTGCCAGTTCAACCTGGGATGGCTTTTTGACGTGGAAGTAGTAAGTCGTACCACTATCGGCGGATTGGAAGGCGCGGATGGTCGGTGTTCCATTAATATCCATCACGGTGAACGCGCTCGGCGCATCCGGCTTGTTGAGGGACCGCGACATGACAAGAACGGTCACGGCTTTCCCAACGCCGGACACTTTCATCTCCGCCGAACCCTCTGAATACTCGATTGTGTAGTCGCCGGGCGACAGCAGCACGCTCCCCCATCGCGCTTCAATCGGCAAGTTCACTTTGAGGGTGGCGGCGCTGGCGCAGGTGGCTACGAGGCCGAATGCCGCGGTTAAAATCATTGATTTGACGATCTTAGTGTTGATGGTCTGCATTTTTTGGTTCCTTTTGGGTGGACTTTCCGTATCACTTTGTAAGTCCTGTACCCCTTATACGGCTGAACCACATGACGCGATCATCAGCAGAACATCAGCAGAATGTAAGGCGCAATCCGCCAATTGGCCAACGGTTTGCACGCCTATTCCGCAGTTATGGAAGCTTTGCAGTCGAGGGAGTTCGCCGTGCAGCCTAAAACGAACAAGCTATTGCACGAGCGTTCCTGGATGAATTTACGGTTTGAAGATTTCGAAGTCAACTTCAACGAGTGGGAAATTCGAAAGCGCGGAATCCGTATCAGGCTGCAGAGGAAGCCATTTCAGATCTTACGCATTCTTCTGGAACGTCCGGGAGAGTTGGTAACGCGCAGCGAATTGGCAGCGCAGTTGTGGCCCGGTCTTCACGTCGAGTTCGAGCGGAGCCTCAACACAGCAATTAACTGTCTTCGTCAGGCGCTGGGCGATTCTTCGCGAACATGCCGGTTTATCGAAACACGTCCGGGCCTCGGCTATCGCTTTATTGGAGCAATAGAGCCAGTCGGCTCGGAATCGTCGCGCGCATCATCGGCGGCGCCAGTGCTTTCGAGACGTGAATCGCAGGCAAGACCCGCGTCTGCCGCCAATCCGGACTACTTAAAAGGCGTCCTGCTTTATAACAAAATGACAGCGGAGAGTCTGCTTCGCGCCGCGACATACTTTGAATCCGCTCGTGGTATTGACCCGAAGTTTGCCCCTCCCTATGCGGGGTTGGCGGACGTTCAGAATATGCTCGGTTGCTGGTCTCTTCTTCCCACGAAAATTGCGGGCATGAAAGCGAAGTCTTACGCGGAACACGCGCTGCAAATCGATGCCGGTTTGCCCGATGCGCATGCCGCTTTGGCTACCGCGGCGCGGCTGTTGAAAGATCCAGTGGTGGACGTCGAGGACAGGTATCGTACGGCCCTGGAGCTTGATGACGCTTCGGCCAACACGCGCGTCTGGTACGGTGATTTCCTTTGCGCGCGCGGCCGTTTTACTGAAGCAATCGATCAGTTGCGCGAAGCACAGCAGTTGGATCCGATATCGCTGGTAGGGAACTTTGAATTGGCTTGGGTGCTCTACGTAGCGCGAGATTTCCGTAGCTCACTTACGCAGTCGTGGAACACGTTGATGCTGGAACCGAGCTTCGCGCCTGCGCAATATACGTTGGGACTCGCGAACCAGCAACTGGACCAGTTGGATGAGGCGGTCACGGAATTTGAAAATGCCTGGCGTTGTTCGAGCGGGCATCCAGCTGCGATCGGAAGCCTTGGCTGCGCGCTTGCCAAGGCCGGTCAAACGCAAGATGCGCTGCGTCTGATCGATGACCTGGACGCAACCGCAAAGGAACGATACGTCTCGCCGTATTGGTATGCGCTCGTGTATGCCGGTCTCGAAGATTTCGGTTCGGCAAACGCGTTCATCCAAAAGATGATGGGAGCGGGCGACATCCTGGCCGAGTGGTATCCCTTAGATCCGCGCTTCGATGCAATGCGTGCCGCGAAGACGGAGCCGGCAATCAGCGCAACGGCTTGACTAATTCTGCTTTCGGAGCCTGACGCGCAGAAAGATGTTTGCGCCCCACGGGTGATTTCCATAGTAGGCCTGCAATGTTTTGTCGATTGCGTAAAACGAGACATTGCAGCCGAGCCCCGTTTCTACGTTCCGAAGCAGTGGGATGTCCCGCGTATATCCCGCCGTAAAGGCATTTACCACAAAGACACGGCCGGCTAAAGCGTTTGCCGGGTCGTCGTCGAAAAGTTCATCACGCTGGCTCCACTCGTAGCGGCCGGTGAAAAAGTTCCGTGCGGAAACGGGCACGACGGTCTCAGCAGTGACGGCGTTGAGGGTGCGGTGGACTGCCAGCTTTTGATCCTGTCCCCATATCAGGCTCGTCGCCCAGGACGTTTGGCGTAGGCGGGGCTTTACATATTCGACCGAAGCAGTGGTGCGCAGGACATCTCCCGCTTCCAAAGCTTCCGGCTGCGTGAGGCGGCCGGTAGATACTTGGGCCTGCCAATTTTTGGCGGGAAGAAGAGTCAGACGAACAGACCACGAGTCGATGGGTCCGAGATCCAAGGTCCAACGATTCTCACCAGGTTCGCGGCCATAAAAGCCGGATGCTTCGAGACGCAGCTTGCTAGTGGAGATGCCGGCGGTCACCACGTTGTAGGCAATGTGAGTGGAGTCTTCCCAATGATGGCCGAGTGCGGCCTGCGGCAGCTCCGATGCGCTGGCGCGATGCGGATATGCGGTTGGACCAAGCGAGGGATCGCCGACGGGCGCGTAATAAAGCGTCCAGTGCATGTTTTCCGTCAGCGGATGCGCGTACTGAAATCCGATTTCCATAAAGAGATTGTGCGGGTGCTGGCCGTCCACGATGGGAACGCCGTACGCTGTCTCGCCGGTTTGAAACAGTAGCGGGTAGCGGCGGTTGCTAATTGTGGCGGGCTCTAAGCTGAGCATCATCCGCAGCATGAGACTGCCGGAACCGGCATTGTGCAGGGCGCTCAGCATGCCCCAGTTGGTGGACCAAAGTTTGTCGCCGCCACGCGGCGATGATTGCTGCGTATCCACCACAAATGCCTGCGCCATCCACATCAACTGCCAACCGCCTGCATCGGTCATCAGCATGGGCATGGGCCATGATTGTGGCTGCACGGATGTTCCCGAAGACTCATTCATCAACAGCATGCCGGATTGATTCATTCCGCCGCCCATTGACATCTGCTGCGTTGGCGGCATATTCGGCATCGAGTCTTGCGCTCGTGCAGCGAGAACGCCGGGAATTAAAAGCAGAAGCAAACTGCCTGCAAATTTCAAGACAACCCTTCCTTCCAATTGCGGTTCTTGTCAGAACAACACTGCAGAGGAAAGAATCAGATGCGGAGTATGTTGAACGCAGAGGAAGGAGGAAGCCGCCGTTCCGGTGGATGATGCGAGGTTTGTTCAGCCGTCATCAGCGGAGGCGAGGTATGTGCGGTTGTTATCGCCTGAACGATGGCAACAAGTTGACTCGCGCCCGGCTCAGAGACAACGAACGGAGTGTCGGGCAATCCCACAGAGTGAGCGCAGAAGCCGTGGGGCGAAGGGGAGTTCGACCGATGGTGACACCCTGTCGTATCATTTGCCGCATGAGGTTGATGGCAGGCCGCGGTTGCGCAATGAACAGCGCACGGACCGGCGCAAAAGAACAGCGCCAGTAATGCGAGTACGAGGTGAACCGTGAGAAAACGACTGCGCATTGCCTCCCCTTGAGTTTTGCACGATTTGGGGGCGCGATTGTTCGCTAATTAGTTGGAAGCGGCGGATGCAACTTTGAAGCTCGCCGTCTGCACAACTTTATGAATGAAGTGGAGCTTGCTAACAGCCGCGCGTGGCAGCGCAAACGGGTAGAAATCAGGCTGGCCCATGCTGCGGCACAGCTCGTTCATGACGGCGGTGAGTTTTAGCCACGCATGCAGCAGCGGGAGGAATTGATCGTTGGTCGAGAGTTCGGGCCGGCAAAGAGCATCTGCATCGAAAGGATCGAGGGCGAGCGGAATGGTTTCAGGTCTCAGGCCAAAACTGTTAGCAGTTCCTAGCGCATCCACCATGTGAAGGTAGTGCGCCCAAGTTTCCGCCCAGTCTTCCCATGGATGAACGCTTGCATACGCGCTGATAAAGTGTTCCGCCCAATAGGCCGGCGGACCCGCTTCGTAGTTCCGCTGGAGAGCGCGGGCATAATCCGCCCGCTCATCGCCAAATAGTTGACGAAATGCGTCCAGGCGCGGGCCATTCGCGATCAAACGGTCCCAATAGTAATGACCTACTTCGTGTCGAAAATGTCCGACTAAGGTGCGGTACGGCTCTCGCATGATGGTGCGGATTTTTTCGCGCTGCACGTCGTCAGCTTCTTCGATGTTAATGGTGATGAGGCCGTTATCGTGACCGGTGAGAATGCGCGGGCCGTTTTCAGGCGACCGAAGAAAATCGAAGGCAAGGCCGTTCGCGATATCTTCGCTGACTCGTGACGCAACTGGAAGCCCCAAAGCAATTAAGGCGGAAACGACGCGGCGCTTGGCGGCCTCGAGCCGCTGCCAGAGAACGCCATTCGCGGGGTCAGAAAGATCCGGAATAGTACGGTTCAGCCGGCAAGAGCGGCAGAACACCTCTTCGCGCGGAGCTTGCGGGTCAACCGCAATCAACCAATTGCAGGCAGCAGCGGATTGGAAATTAGCGCAGCGCCGATAGACAGTTGTCGTTTGCGCATTCGAAACTCCGGCGGGCACAAGATGCCACGTGCCGGACAACGGGGCGGGAGTCAAAGGGAAAACGTGCCCAAGCTCCGGCGCATAGCCGAGCGGCGTATTGCAGCTGAGACATTCGCTGTTGCGGAAAAACACTGGCCGGCTGCAGCGGCATTCATAGGATCGCTTCAGCGCGGAAAGTCCGGTATGCGACTCAGGGTCCTGCTCCTGACTTGCCAGGCCGGCGCGTAAAAACTTCTCATACCCGTCCGGTGGTGGAACGGACAATGACTGTGTTTGCAAATGATTAGACGAGGATTGTCCGGACACTTAGGGCTAGCAAGCAATTGAAGCTCCAAAGCGGGTTTTTCAAGTTGCGTGTTGTACGACTCAGCCCTCTAGCGGTTCCATATCGACGGCTACTTTCAGCGTGTGATCGCGGCCTCCCAGGATTAAGCCTCGTAACGGGCTTACATCGCCGTAGTCGCGCCCCCAGCCAAGGATTACATGGCTGCGCGAAGGAACCAGGTTGTTGGTAGGATCGACATCCAACCAGCCAATCCCCGGATAGTACGCGGACACCCAGGCATGGGAAACGTCGGCGCCCACAAGCCGAGGCCGGCCGGGGGGCGGATAGGTGCGGAGGTAGCCACTTACATAGCGCGCCGGAAGGTTCAATGACCGGAGACAAGCAATTTGCAAATGAGCAAAGTCCTGACAAACACCGCGGCGTTTGCGAAAGACTTCCTCAGTGGTGGTGCGAACGGTGGTTGCCTTGGCGTCGAAACGAAATTCGCGATAGATGCGCGCAGTCAAATCCAAGAGTGCATCGCCGAAAGCGCGGCCCGGAGTAAACGCCTGTTGCGCATAGTGGGCAAATTCGGGGCTTGGCCGGATGCGCGGCGACTCGAAGACGAATTGATAGGCTTCAATACCTTCCGGACTGCGGTCGTCCGGGGCTTCGCGAGCTACTTCTTCCCAGGGCATCGGCGCATCAGACCATGGTTTCACCTCATCGTCGATGCTAACCTCGCTGCGCGCTTCCACAACGAGCTCGTGATGCGGTTCCTTGATGGTAAAGAAGCTGAGTTGATTGCCGAAGTAGTCAATACGCTCACTGCGGGTGGCGGGCAATGGACGAATCCGCAACTCATTCCAATCGCAGCGGCGGTGGCCGGCGGTTCGAGGCGTCAGGCAAGCCACGTGGTTCCCGAAGGACACCGGATATTTGTACTTGTATGTCGTCTTGTGACTGATTTTGTAGATCATTCGCCAATGGTGATGGGCAAAGAACGGGCGTGGCTGAAGTACGTGTTCGACAAATTATTGGACCATGAAGGAAGCAATCGTTCCAATTCCTTCAATGACCGTTCGAGGCGCACCCGTTCATCGGAACCCGACAGCGTGGGCAATGCGCCCGGCAACGGATATTCTACGGTTTCCAGATCGAAGCTTCGGAGTAGTGAAAGCGCGTGGCGCACGGCGCGCAGGTCTTCGGGCATGTGCCGCGGCAACTTTTGATACAGGTCTACCAGATGACTCAACTGAAAGTCTAACGAGCGAGGATTGCTGTCGTCCATCATCAGCACGTCCAACACCGCAACCGGCTGCAGGGTCGTGAAGTAACGGGAGCGGTAGGTCATCGAACTGTCGGCAACTTCCAGCATGTAATCGAGCAGCGGCCATTCCTCTTCGGGGAGCGGCGACGTAATTTCACGGACCTGGCGGGCGACATGCATGGCGCGTTCCAGGCGCCGCCCAAGGCTGAGAAAGAGCCAACCCTGCCCGCGCGTGACATTTTCGCGTTCCATGCCCGAGAATGCGGACAACAGCTCCAGACACCCGGTCAGCAGCGCGGAATGTTCTACGAACAGCATGTACTCTTCCACCTGAACGGTTTCGCTCATCTGGCCGATCAGCCGTGTCATGTCCAGGGACAGGCGTTCGCGAACATTGCCGCCGACGCGCTGAACCTCGGCTAAGGTGGAGGCCAGGCTGTCTCCGCGTTTGAGATCGGTCATCAACGAAATGATTTCCTGCTCCAGCTCGTCGGCGGTCGCGGGCCGTTTTTTAGGTAGCTTGGAACGCCGCGAATCGAGGCAGCTATGGAGCCGGATGAGGCAGGCAAGCTCGCTTCGATTTGCCCTGCGCACCCGTGTAATCAACGTTCGCAGGTGGCGCGCAAGGTTTTCCGCCCGCTCCGCATAACGGCCCAGCCAGAACAAATTATCAGCGGTGCGGCTGGGCAGGTCGTTCGATGCGCGCCTGATTTCAACCGGCTGGTTACGAGGGCGTAACAGACTTTGCGAAGGATCGACTGGAGTATCGCTCAAAATCCATGCGTCTTTGCTGTGGCCTCCGCGCTGCATCGATACAACAGAGGATTCATCGCCTGCAACGCGCACTAACGCGCCAGGCATGGCGACCCAATCCGTACCGGTATTCAGGACAAAGGTACGGATGACGACGCTGCGGGAAAAGACCCGGCCGTTATCCCACACCGGAGCAGTCGAGAGCGCCACCTGTTCCTGCGCCACGTATTCGAGCGGACGCGCACGTAAGCGATCGGCCAGCTTCTGCTTTTCGATCTTCCCCAGATCGGCTCCGAACACCGGCTCCATCAGACGCGCAGGAAACGCAGGCTTTATTACGACCTGGTCGAGATGATTCGATACCCAGTCGAGCGCGTACTTCTGGCCGCACCACCAGGTGGCAACGGATGGCAGTTTCAGAGACTCCCCGAGCAGCTGGCGGCAAAGCCCCGGAAGGAACGGCATTATGGCCGCCGTTTCAATGAGGCCGCTGCCCAGCGCGTTTGCAACCGCTACATTGCCGGCGGCGATCGCATCGACAAGTCCGGGAATACCAAGAAAGGAATCGGCGCGCAGTTCCAATGGATCACAGAAGCTGTCGTCCACGCGGCGCAGGATAACGTCCACCTGCTGGAGGCCGGCTACTGTCTTGATGTAGACGCAGCGATCACGAACCGTAAGATCGGCTCCCTCAACGAGAGTAAATCCAAGATAGCGGGAAAGGTAGGAGTGTTCGAAATACGTCTCGTTGTAAGGGCCAGGGGTTAACAATACGATGCGCGGCTGCTCCCGTTGCGCGAGATGCGTGAGCGCTTCGCGCTGCGCGCGGAAGAAGGGCGCAAGCCGGGAGACATTCTCTGCATTGAAGAGATCAGGAAGAATGTCTCCAACGATGGTTCGATTTTCAAGAGCGTACCCTGCCCCCGAGGGAGCCTGCGTTCGATCGGACAACACCCACCACTGCCCGTCCGGCGATCGCGCAAGATCGATGGCGACCAGATGAAGGTAAGCTTGCTTCGGAACGATTAAGCCGGCAAGCGGTCTTAGGAAGCCCGGGTTCGCAAACAATAGTTCTGCGGGAACGGAGCCGCTGGCAAGCAGCCGCTGCGGTCCATATAAATCGCCTAACAAGGTGTTGAGCAGCCGGGCGCGCTGAATGATACCTGCTTCAATAACGCGCCACTCAGGCGCCGGGAGCAACAGCGGCAGAAGATCGATTCGCCAGGGCCGCGTCGCGCCGAGCGGATCGCTATAGATGTTATAGGTGATTCCGTTTTCCCGGATGCGGCGTTCGGCGCGGCTCCAGCGTTTGGCCAGTTCATCCGGATGAATTTGCTGTAGTGCCTGAATGAACGGCGCCCAATGAAGGCGCGGCGCAACACCGTCGGCAGATAACTCATCGTAGACGCCTTCATCCCGCAACGCGATCTGCAGCAGATCGGAAATCATGCGTCGAGTACGGGCACACCGACTGAACTTTGCCGATCGGCGGCAGGCCAGCGCAGATCCAATGTCATTGGGAAGCTGGGGTTCAGCTCTTCCTCAGGAACGGTTGCGACGCCCGGGGTGTGACCGAAATTCTGGAAGCGTTCGGCACGCCGGCTCTCCGCTTCGGCCGCATTCACCGGTCTTGCACTGTACCAGCGTCCGCCTGGATGTGCGACGTGATACGTGCATCCCCCTATCGATTGTCCGCTCCACAAGTCGAGAATATCGAAGACCAATGCCGTTTGTATTGGAATCGTGGGGTGCAGACAGGAGGGTGGATGCCACGCGCGGAAGCGAACACCGGCGACTGCCTCGCCCGGCTTGCCTGTCGGATGAAGTGGCACCCGGCGGCCATTACACATCACGGCATAACGCGACTGCTCGAGCCCGTTCACTTTTACCTGCACGCGATCGAGAGATGAGTCTACACTGCGTACCGTGCCGGCAGCGCTGGCTTCTTCTCCCAGGACATGCCAAGGTTCCAGAGCTTGCCGCAGTTCCAATTGGACATCCTGCACTGCGATCGATCCGATTTTAGGAAACCGGAATTCGATTTGCGGCTGAAACCACGTGAGATCGAGCGCGTATCCGTACCGCTGCAGCATGGTTAACACATCCAGGAAATCCTGCCTTACGAAGTGCGGCAACAAAAAGCGATCGTGAAGCGATGTGCCCCAACGCACCAGCCGCGCCTCATATGGCTTCTTCCAAAATACGGCGACAAGGGCACGGATCAGCAGCAGCTTGGCGAGTTCCATACGAATATGCGGCGACATTTCGAAGGCTCGCAGCTCCAGCAGTCCGAGACGCGAACCGGAACCCTGCGGCGGATAGAGCTTGTCGATGCAAAACTCAGCGCGATGCGTATTGCCGGTCATATCAACCAGCAAGTTTCGAAACAAACGGTCCACCAGCCATGGCGCAACCTCGCCGGCGGGCAATTGACTGAAAGCGATCTCCAGTTCGTAGAGGCTGTCCAGGCGCGCTTCATCGACGCGCGGGTATTGACTGGTAGGACCGATAAAAGTTCCCGAAAACAGGTACGACAAAGATGGATGGTTCTGCCAGAACGCCAGCATACTGCGTAAGAGATCGGGACGCCGCAGCAGCGGACTATCGGCAGCGGTAGCGCCGCCAAGCACGATATGATTTCCGCCGCCGGTAGCAGTATGCTTACCGTCATAGGCGAATTTTTCAGCCGTCAACCGAAGTTGCTGCGCCTCTTCGAAGACCAGCGTGTTGATGCGCACCAATTCGTCCCAGTGCTCCGCCGGCGGCAGATTCACTTCGATGACGCCGGGGTCGGGAGTGACGCTAAACCAGCGTAAGCGCGGGTCCTGCGGCGGCGCGTAGCCCTCGATCCAGACCGGCGTGTTTAAATGAGCGGCCGTGTCTTCGACCGCGATCAGCAACTCCAGATAATCAGCCAGCCTTGTCATGTAAGGGAGAAATACATGGAGGCGACCCTCACGGGCTTCGACCGAAAGCGCGGGACGGACGACCTCTTTCGCAGAGTCCCCGGTTATTGGTTCAGCGGGTAAAGGGTCCTCGGGTGGGGTATTCGCGAATAGATGGCTGCGGTTTTCGCCGCGCGATGGAAGTTTCTCGCGGTCGGCGAAGGGATCGGCTTCGTAGTCGTAGTCAATATCATCAGGCGCAACCCACGGCAGCCCATCGAGAGGCAGACGAAACCCGATCGGCGAGTCCCCTTGCAACAGAAAGAGATTTCTCGGCCGCAAAAACCATAACTGGCTGGACCAGAACAGACGGCCTTCGTATTGGCGGCGGCGGATGGGGAGAACATACCCAACCGGTTTATCGAGCCCATTCGAAAACACGCGGAGCAGTTCTTCACGCTCACGGGGATCGTCTAATTTGGAATCCGCGATATCGACATTAATCGGCAGCTTGCGTTCGCGCCATGCGTAATAGATCGCGTCTTCATATGCAGGAAGGATGTTGGCGGCACTTACTTCAAGCCGTCTCGTGAGCGCCTGTAAAAAGGCCAACGCGTCCGGTGTTTTCAAACCGTAATCTTTTTCGTCATCCGCGATTAGGGCCGGATTTTCCCACACGGGCACGCCGTCCTTGCGCCAATAACAGTTCAATGCCCAGCGTGGAAGCGGTTCACCGGGGTACCATTTTCCTTGCCCGAAGTGAAGCAGGGACCCGGGCGCCATCCGGTCTCGCAGGCGCTTGATTAGTGCAACCGCGCGTTCCCGTTTCAACGGACCCATTGCGGCTACGTTCCATTGCGGGCTATCGGGCTCATCAAGACCGACAAACGTCGGCTCACCGCCCATCGTCAGGCGCACGTCGCCGGCAGCCAAATCTGCGTCCACCTGATGGGCCACAAGCGTCAGGCGTCCCCATTGTTCGTCCGAGATGGGAATCGAGGGCGACGCCGCACCATCGGTGAAGCGGTGTATGCCCATCGAGTAACCGAACTCTACGTTCGCAGGTTCGACAGTGCCGCTGATAGGCGCAGCGTACCCGGGATCGGGCGTGCAGGCTAACGGAATATGGCCTTCGCCGGTGAGCAAGCCCGAAGTAGGATCGAGACCAATCCACCCGGCGCCGGGCAGGAAGGCTTCCGCCCAGGCATGAAGGTCGGTTGAATCCGCCGATGTGCCAAGCGGTGCAGCAGCGATTTGTTCATCGCTGGCGAGTTGAATCAGATATCCGGAAACGAAACGGGCCGCGAAGCCAAGCTGACGCAGGATCTGCACCAGGAGCCAAGTCGAATCCCGGCAAGAACCGCTTCCCTTCTCGAGCGTCTCTTCGCAGGTTTGAATTCCCGGATCGAATCGTGTGACGTAACCGACGGCATCGCAAACACGCTGATTGACGCCGGTCAGAAATCCGACGGTGCTGCGTTTTTCGCGGGAGATTTCGTTCAGAAAACCGCTGACTTTCGGTCCCGCAAGATCCGGCGTCAGATAAAGCTGCAGATCGCGCTTCAGATCCGGACTGTATTCGAACGGGTACTCTTCGGCGCCGGGCTCCAGAAAGAAATCAAAGGGATTGATGGCAGAGATCTCGGCGCGCAGGTCTACTTCGACGACGAACTCCGACGTTTTTTCGGGAAAAACGACACGGGCCTGATGGTTTCCGTGTTGATCCTGCTGCCAATGAATGAAGTGCTTCGCCGGAGTTAGGTTTAGTGAGTAGCTAAGAATGGGAGTCCGGCAGTGAGCCGCCGGCCGAAGCCGTACCACTTGGGGTCCTAACGTAACTGGCCTGTCGTACCGATACTGCGTTCTGTGGTTTAGCGCTACCTGTATAGCCATCGGATCTTAATGTCTCAGGAAACTCGCCCAAAACGGGCGCGGTGTCAAGCGCACCGCCGGAAAGGCTGGCGAGTTACTTTGTTGTCTGGCGGTGCGCATCCTTGCCCTTTGGGCGCTGGGGCAACTCGCCCAAAACGGGCGCGGTGTCGAGCGCACCGCCGGAAGGGCTGGTGAGTTACTTTGTTGTCTGGCGGTGCGCATCCGCACCCTTTGGGCTTTTGAGGAGCAAGCGAAAAAAGCGACGCCTGGAAAGCGCTCGCTCTGTGGCGAGGAACTTGTCGCTGACGCTTCCGGTTCTGCGTCAGGTACTTGCAACCACCCCGGTACTCGAGCTTGCTGCAACGGCCTGCCGCTCCTCAACAACTTCGTCAGTGACAACGGTGAAACCCGTCAGTGTGCTGCTGCCGAATGACGTGGTAATCGCCACATCCGCAGCGTCGCGCCCGGTGGCCATCAGTATGCGGCCAATGCGACGTTCATTGTGGCGCGCATCAAACGTCCACCAGCGGTCCTCCAGATATACCTCAAACCAGGCGCTGAAGTCCATCGGTGTGGCCGCCGGCGGTACGCCGATGTCGCCCAGATAGCCGGTCGCGTAGCGCGCCGGGATGTTCAGAGCGCGGCAAAAGGTAATGGCCAGATGTTGGAAATCGCGACAAACTCCGAGCCGTTCGGTGAAGACATCGAGCGCTGTCTTGGTGGGACGAGCGTAGGCGTATCCAAACCGGACCTTGTCGTGGATCCAGGTGCAAATCGCCTGCACACGCTCCCACCCCGGCTTAGTGTTGCCGAACAGGTCAACCGCGATCCCCGATAGCAAATCTACTTCGCAATAACGGCTGGCAAGCAGGTAGCGCAGCACGTCTGTGGGCAGTTCGTGTACAGGCACTTCGCGCGCAGACGGATTTTCCTCGTCCAGAACGCCCGAATCCTGAATCAGTGTCGCGCCAAACAGGCGCAGCGGCCCCGGTTGAGCGAGGAACCGGACGCATCGATTGCCGAAGCTGTCGAAATAAACATCCTGGGGAACGGAAGGCTCAATCTTCAGCTCGTCGGGTTCCAGCAAATCCTTTTCCCGGGAGGGGTGCACGTTCAGCAGCGCGACCATCGGAATGGGCCACAGAAGCTGGAATTGAATATCGTAACCAAGGCGAATCAGCATAGTATGACGCAGGTCTAGAGTCAGGGCGCGTTCCCGGATTGGGCGCGACGTGGCGGGATCCTACGTACCATGGACGGCACGTATACGTTATTGTAACGAATAAATTCAATTCGGCCCCGATAGAATCGAAAGCTGGATTATTTCATGAAGAAATGCGCGTTGATCGTGTTGGCCCTGGTCTCGGTCGTAACTGCCTACGCACGCAGTCGATGGACGGAACAGGAGGCCAATAGCTGGTATGCCAAATACAAGTGGCCGGTGGGCAGCAATTACCTGCCCGCCTATGCGTCGAACGAACTCGAGATGTGGCAAAAGGAGACATTCGACCCGAAACGGATCGATACCGAGCTAGGTTGGGCGCAGGGCCTAGGCATGACGACCATGCGCGTGTTTCTGCATGATTTGTTATGGCAACAGGACGCAGATGGCTTCAAGCAGCGAATCAATACGTTTCTGGAAATTTGCAAACGGCACGACATCCGGCCGGTTTTTGTCTTATTCGATTCCTGCTGGGACCCAAACCCGCAGCTCGGCCCGCAGCAGCCGCCTGTGCCGGGCGTTCATAATTCGCGCTGGGTGCAGAGTCCCGGAGAGAAGGCGCTGGCCGATCCATCCCAGGTTCCACGGCTGGAGGCCTACGTCAAGGGCGTAGTGGGGGCGTTTGCGAATGATGACAGAATCCTCGCCTGGGACGTTTGGAATGAGCCGGACAATCCGAACACCAGCAGCTATGGCAAGCAGGAACCACCCAACAAAACGGAACTGGTGCTGGCGCTCTTGGCAAAAGCGTTTGCATGGGCGCAATCGGCCGATCCGCAGCAGCCGCTGACAAGCGGAGTCTGGCAGGGGGATTGGTCGGATCGAGCCCGCCTTTCCGCTATGGAGCGACTCCAACTGGATACTTCCGATATCACTTCGTTCCACAACTACGATCCGCCCGACGGGTTCGAGGCGCATATCAAATCGTTGCTGCAATATCAGCGGCCGATCGTGTGCACCGAATATATGGCGCGCCCGCGCGGCAGCACCTTCCAGACGATTCTGCCGGTGGCCAAGAAGTACAAGGTAGCAGCGATCAATTGGGGTTTCGTCGCCGGGAAATCGCAGACCTACCTACCGTGGGATTCCTGGCAGCATCCGTACGTAAAGGAGCCGCCGAAGGTCTGGTTTCACGATATCTTTCGTGAAGACGGAACTCCTTACCGGCCGGAGGAAACGGCTTTCATCCGCAGCATCACGGGAGCTGATCGGTAGCAGACAACCACGGCACCGAGGCGAAACGTGGGCGTTTGAGGGTCCCCGCTGATGGCGCCCTTTGCTCGACTACGGCGCGTATTCCGGAACTTTATCCAAGCTGCGAGCGGCGAACTCAATTACGGCTTTCACCTGATCGCGGTCCAGCCCATGAAACCATTCCATGATGTCGTCGATGCTTGCTCCCGCCTTGATGTTTTCAAAGATCGCCGAGACAGGCATTCGCGTTCCCTTCAAAACCCATGCCCCACTAACTTTCCCGGGCACGCTTTCGACAGCGGGGCATTGCGACCAATCCAGTGCTGCCATATCGATATCCTCATCTTGAGCCTAAGGGATTTGGTGCGCCCCTGTCACGGACGGAACGGCTCCGTCGTACCCCGCCCGATTCTGGGGAAGCCTGAATGGCAGACAAATGAGAGCCGGTTGGGAGATGGTAACGAAGCGTAAACCATCTCCGTAGCGACAATTCGGAATTAGGCGGAGGCTTTACGATGCTGATGCTGATGTTGCAGCATCTGTTCGTAGCTTTGCTTCTGGTCCGCGCTCAGGACAGCTTCGACCTTGTTTTTGCTGTCTTCGCGAATAGAACGGATCTTGTTATGCCGGTCTTCCTTTGACAGCGAGCTGTCGTTCCAAACGGCGGCCATCTGTTGCTGCCGCTCTGTCAGAATCGGAAGAATCTGGTTTTGTTGATCGGCGGTCAAGTTGAGCTTCTTCGCCAACATTTGAATCTGCCGATTGGGATCGACGGCCCGGTGACCGTTCTGCTGAGTGGCTGGGGATGCCGGCTGGTCTTGCGGAGCCTGTGCGGCAAGTGCCGCCCCGAGGCCTAGAAATGAGCTCAAGGCCAGGCATAAAACTCGGTTTTTCATATCGTCGTTTTCTCCTTGGGAATCGATGTTCCCTGCTTGTAGAGACGAATGATACCGGCCCAAGGTTGGCGCTTCGGCAGTTAAATTTCTTACAGACAGACTCGCGTGTTCGAGCGATGAGAGTAGTCTCAGTGCGCAGATAAGAACTGGTCAAACCAGGCGGCGGTGCGCTGCATCCGGTCGATTTGGTCTTTGTCTTTGTTGAACGAGTGACCCTCACCTGGATAGACGATCAGGTGCGTAGGCACATCGAGCGCATTCAGTGCGTGCCAGAATTCGAACGACTGCGGCGACGGACATTCCGCGTCGTTCTCTCCCACCAGGATCAGCGTCGGAGTTTTCACCTTTTTTATGAATTCGATCGGCGAGCTTTTGGCATAAGCGGCCGGGTTGTTGTAAACGGTATCGCCGAAATACGGGACCATCCATTCGTCAATTGAATTCTCGCCGTAGTAGCTCAACCAATTCGCGATGCCGGCCCCGGCAACAGCAGCTCGGAAGCGTTGGGTCTGGGTAACGGTCCACATCGTCATGTAGCCGCCATAGCTCCAGCCGGTTACGCCGAGACGATCGTTGTCAACCGGCACTCGCTTCAACACGTCATCGACGCCTGCCAGAATGTCGCGCAAGTCGCCGCCGCCGAAGTCTTGGATGTTTCCACGGGTGAACGCCTCACCTTGTCCATAGCTACCGCGCGGGTTTGGAAACAATACAAAATAGTCAAGCGCCGCCATCACAGACATATCGAAGTGAGTGCTGGGCCAGTCATTGTCGTGCACACCGGCGGGACCTCCATGGATGGATACGATCATCGGGTAGCGTTTTGCCGGATCGAAGTGTTCGGGATAGAGCAGCCAGCCTTGCACGTTCAGACCGTCGTTTTGCCAGGTGAGACTTTCGGCTTTCCCCCAATGTGCCTTCAAGCCGCTGTTCGCGTTGGTGAGGGCTTGCCACTCGCTATTGCCACGGTGAATCCAAACTTCAGGCGGGTGCTGCCAGTCTGAACGTGCCGCAACCCAGGTTTTGGCGTCCGACGAAATCGCCAGGTTTGGGAAGTTGCCGTCGTCATGCAGATCTGTCGGATCCTGAATGACCGTTTGGATTTTTCCGGAAGCCGCGTTTACGCTGGCCATGCCGCCCGAGCCGCCAATGAACCGCGTGAACAATAGAGCGTCCGGAGATGTCCAGCGCAGCGACGAAGCGGAGGCCTGCATGCCGGGCGTGATGTTACGGGCGTCGCCGCCGGTTGCATTCAGAACGAAAATATCGCCGCCGATGAATCCCTCATCACTCATGACTCCGCCGATGAAGGCGATTTGCGTGTTGTCGGGAGACCAGCGCGGAATCGCAATCTGACGCGTGGGCGGCGGCGCATAGATAACTTTCATCGCGCCCGAGGCAACATCGACCGCGTACAGCTTTGCGATCCACCAATTGTTATCGGCAGGTCCTTTTGCCGCAATGGCGGCGAACCGGCGACCGTCGGGAGACCAGTCGTATTCATATACGTTTAGATTTTTAACCGAGACGCAACGAAGACCGCTGCCATCCGGTTCGATCACCGTGATCTGCTGGTTGTGAATCTCGGCGCCGACATCTCCGACGGGCGCGGCTAAAGCTTCCAACGGCCCACCGCCGCCGCCATTTTCGGCGTAGAGAAACGCGATCTGTTTGCCATCGGGCGACCAGCGAATATTTTTGACGTAGCCGGTCACATGGGTGACTTGGATGGCTTCAGAATCACCCGGCTTCATCACAAATAGCTGGCGTTGTGAACCGGCGCCGACTTCGGACAAGAATGCGAATCGCGTGCCGTCGGGCGACCAGGCGACAGAGTGATTCGTGACCGATACGTGACCAGGCGCAGCAATTGGCGAGAGCTTGCCCCCGGCAGCACCGGCCGAAAGATCGCGCAGCCAGGTTTGAGTTGCAGCTTGTCCGGGAATCTTCTCCGTCCAGGTTGCCCAGTGGGCATCAGGCGAGATCGACACGCCGCTAAACGTGCGGGTCTGATTCAGCTCCGTCAGAATTGCGCTGATACGTGCGCCATTCTGCGCGTGAGCGCTGCAGACAATCGAAAAACATAGGACAACAGCAGAACAATACTTCAAAAATCAATCCTCCTGCGGCGTAAAGAACGGTTCTTTCCCCGCCAGCATCAACTTCTCGTCCAAGGCTGTTTTGACCAGTTCTTCTTCCATTTCGGTCAGACCGTGCGCGTCCTTTTCAATCCGGGTGAGCATGCCTGTGATGCGCCCGCGGGACACCTCCCCCGGCAAAGCCAGAGTGTATGCGAACAAAGCGTCGGAGCGCAGCTCTTCATCGAGGAAAAGCTTGCGGATATTTTCAAGTTCAGCGCGGATGCCGTAGTAGCCTATGCCCCAAAGCGCGGCCCGGCGGACTTCCAGTTCGGGGTCAGCGAGATGGCGCGCGAACCGATCGCGAAAACTGGGATGCATCGATCGCCACATCGCTTCCATCGCTTTTGCGCGCCCCGCAGGAATTTCGTAGAGCTTATTAAACGCGGTGCGAACTTCATTGCGGTCGGCTTCCGCGGACAACCCTACCGCGAGGCCGCCATGCTCTTCTACGTCCAGATCCGGTCTGCGCAAGGCGGTAAGCATTGCATTGACAACCTCCGTTTCCTCGGTTGTCAGGCTCAACGCCTCCCAGGCACGGGCGCGCACTGCGGGCTCGGGATCAGTCTGTGCGAGATGCACAAGACTCTGGATTTGCACCTTGTTCAGTTCGCGATTAAAAAAAGAACTGGCAGCCGCAGCCCGAACTGCCGGGATGGGATGCGCCAGCAACTCAGTTCGTTCATCTTCATCGAGCAAATCAACCGGCACGTCCGCGGTTTCCGGATACAGCTCGTGAATACGGAACGGCTCATCTTCAGTAGCGGTGTGCGGGCGGCCGGTCGCGATTGCTTCCCGCGTGTCTGCAATTTCCCGGCGCAGTTCCACTTCGCTGTCACTCAGGTGCGCGGCCGCCTCCTCGAGCGCCGGGAGTGCAGCCGGATCTCCGTAGATGCCCAGCAGAAAGGCGGCATCGCCAAGATCGAATTCAAGGCGGCCGGTAAGAGCCTTCAAAATCCGCGGATCACGAACCCGCAGGCTGGCCAAGATAAACGCTACCTCTCCGCTGTCCTCTTCCGGCAGATCCTCGTACAACGCAAGCAGAGGGTCAAGCGCAGACGATCCGAATCCGACCAGCAGTTCGGTTGCTTCGTCCGGAATATTCTCGGGGTCCTGTCTGATCTGCTCGATCAGGAAGGGAATGGCTTCGGGCGCATTCCAATGCCGGAACAAAGCGATAAGGTCGGGAGCGAGATCGACCAGGTCCCGGCTCCGATCCTTTTCGGCGAACGCAACGGCGGCTGCGCGGGACTCGTCGGGCCTGCTTAGCAGCGCATTGAGGAAACGGTGATCGAGGCCGAGGTGCGCCTGCGCGGCGGACTCAAGAATTTCGGCCGGGCTTGCTTCGGAAAGCTTATTTGGATCCAGGAACACGGGTTCTTCCTCCAAAAACGAAGAAGGGCCGCCCAAACGAGGACGGCCTTCCAGGTCGTGGTGCTCTGTGCGGGATCCGCACCCTTACGGGCGGGGCCCTGAAACTCATGCGGAACTAGGCTTCGGGTTCGACGTTCACGCTGATGTCGACATTTACGTCTTTGTGGAGCCGTAAGTTTACCCTGTGCTGACCGACGGTACGAATCGGTTCGTCCAGATGCACTTTGCGGCGGTCGATGTGGAACTTCTGCGTCTCGAGCGCATCGGCGACGTCCTTCGCTGTTACCGACCCGAACAGATGATTGTTTTCGCCCACGCGATGGCGGAAGGTCAGCGTGACGGAGCTTAGCAGCTTAGCTAAATCTTGCGCATCGTGTTCGGCTTTCGCCTCGCGCCGCAGGTAGGCTTCCCGTTCCTGGTCGACGATTTTGCGATTGGCGTCGTTGGCGATTACGGCGAGACGCTTTGGCAGCAGAAAATTCCGGGCGTAGCCGTCTGCGACTTTCACTACCGAGCCGCGCGTGCCGACTTTCTCAACGTCTTCTCTCAGGATGATTTCCATGATTCGAATGTTTTCCTTTCCGGCTTACATGCGCGAGGCGAACGGCAACAACGCGATGCTGCGCGCCTGCTTGATGGCTTCTGCTAAACGCTTCTGGTGAGGCGTACAGACGCCGGAGATCCGGCGGGGAGTAATTTTGCCGCGCTCCGACACAAAGCTGTTCAACAGCTTCATGTCTTTGTAATTGATGTCGTCGACTTTTTCGACACAGAAACGGCACACTTTTTTGCGCCGGAAATATTGTTTCTTACCGGTTGCGATTGCCTTATCCCCACCGGTCGGCCGCTGCGAGGCCGCGATCGGACGGCCACCTCTTTGTTCTGGCATAGAATTTCTAAGTTCCTTTCCTTCCGGTAATTAAGCCTGCTCCACTGGAGCCGGGGTGGCCGGGGCACTGGGGACAGCGGGGGACGCTCCAGAGGGCGCACCGGGCACCGGAGCAGGTGAATCGGCGGGGAGCAAGGGTGACGTAATGGCGGGCGCGAGGGCAGGCTGTGGCGCGGGCTTGCGGGCGGCGCGTTTCTCGCGAGCGCGCTTGCGCTTCTCGATTCGCTTCAGCTTCTCATCAATGCGCACCGTCAAAAACTTCAGCACCACATCGTTTACTCGCAAACGGCGCTCGATTTCGAGCACGGTATCGGCTTTGGCGGTGAACTGAAGAAGGATGTATTGCCCTTCGTCGTACTTGAGGACACGGTAGGCGAGACGCCGCATGCCCCATTTGTCGGTCTTATCGAGCGTGCCGCCGGCATGGGTGATCACGTTCTTCACTTGTTCGATCACCGGATCCACTTCTTCATCGGTGGCATCGGGTCGAACGACGAACAACTCTTCGTAAATTCTCATCATTCCTCGTTTTGTATGCCTTGGGCGCGGCGATTGAATTTCGCCATGGCCTTGTCGGCGCCTTCGGCGACGATGGATTCGACAGCGTCCGCGGTATAGGACACCACCTCATCTACGTCCTTTTTCATCTCGCGCCGCCAGGGAGCGAGAACATAAACCGCCGCATCCTGAATCAGAGCGTCCGGGCGTATACCCACCCGAACCCGAATAAATTCGTCTGTATTCAGCGCCGCGATAATTGACTTGACACCGTTGTGTCCAGCCGCTGAGCCGTTCTTCTTGATCCGCAGAGAAGTCCAGGGAAGATCCAGCTCGTCATACACCACAATCAGATCGGGAGCCGACAGCTTGCGGTACCGTAGCACCGCACTGACACCCAAACCTGAATTATTCATAAAGGTTTGAGGTTTTGCCAGCAACACCGGCTTTTCGCCGATGCGGCCCGCGCCTACCAGCGTATCGCCCTCCTGTCTGGACAGATGGACGTTATGGCGGCGCGCCAACTCCTCAATAACCAGAAAACCCACGTTGTGCGGAGTATCCGCATAACGCGTACCCGGATTCCCCAGCCCCACAATGCAGCGGGGCCCTGGGGATAGGGTCTCTTCCGGCAATTACTTCTTCTTGGCTTCGGGTTTTGCCGCCGGCGCTTCGCCCTCGGCTTCCTTTTTGCCCTTCTTGATGACTTCGGGCTCGCTTCCGGCTGCCACTTCGGTGGTCTCAGCGGCGGTTTCTTCCGCACGCAGCGAGACGACGTGCGAGATGACGGCATCGGGCGGGCTAAGCAGTTTGATGGAACCGCCTAGCGGGATCTCACTGGCGCGAATTCCCTGCCCGATGTTTAATTCCGCGACATTGACGACGAACTGTTCCGGAATCTCCTCCGGCAGGCATTCGATTTCGATTTCGCGGGTGACGATCTCGTGAATACCGCCCTGGAGCTTGACGCCTTTGGGGTCGCCCTGCGTCACGACCGGCACCTTCACTACGATGCGCTTGGTCAGATCGATGCGCTTGAGGTCGATGTGCAGCAACGAGCCGCGGACGGGCTCGTATTGCCAGTCGACAATCATTACCGGGGTACTCGAACCACCACCGATACTCAAATTGAAGATGGTATTGTGCCCGGTTTTGCTGTGGAGAATCGCGCCTACTGCTTTCGGATTCACGGCAACCGGTTCGGGGCCTGAAGCCCCACCATATAAAACTGCAGGCATCGATCCGCTGGCGCGTAAGCGCCGTGCTTCATTCTTGCCGCGGCTGTCTCTTGACTCCGCGGCAACAGTTATATCTTTCCTCACCTTTTCACCTCATCACCAGGACGGCGGCCTGCCACTACTCACCGAGCTCCGGGGCCTGGTTAAAATCTGCCGGCAAAAACGGGGCTCGCCACTAACGACGACGCCCGTTGACCGGCGACAACTACATAAACAGCGTGCTGATCGAGCCACCTTCGTGGATCGATTGAATCCCCCGCGCCAATAGTGACGCGATGGACAGCACACGAATTTTCCCGCACGCAGCGGCTGGCGGCTGCAGCGGGATGGAATTCGTGACAACCAATTCTTTTAGCGCAGAGTTCGCGATCCGCTCTACCGCCGGACCCGAAAGCACTGCGTGGGTTGCACACCCGGTTACACTCTTGGCCCCCTGGCTCAGCAGCGCTTCCACGCCCTTCACCAAAGTTCCGGCCGTATCCACCAAATCGTCCACCACCAGACAGTGCCGGCCGCGCACGTCGCCGATGATGTTCATCACTTCCGCCACGTTTGCTTCCTCGCGGCGCTTATCGATAATCGCCAGCGGAGCATTCATACGTTTCGCAAACGCGCGTGCTCGCTCCACACCGCCCGCATCTGGAGAGACGACGATCAGATCGCCTGCTTCGTACTTCCTCAAGAAGTACTCCACCATCACCGGCGCGGCAAAAAGATGATCGACGGGAATGTCGAAAAAGCCCTGGATCTGCGCGGCGTGTAAATCCAACGCCAGAACCCGGTTAGCCCCCGCCGTTTCCAGCAGACTGGCTACCAGTTTTGCGGAGATCGGCATGCGCGGTTTATCCTTGCGGTCCTGACGCGCATACCCATAATAGGGTAACACTGCCGTGATGCGTTCCGCACTGGCGCGCTTAAAAGCGTCCAGAAGAAGCAATAGTTCCATCAAGTTATGGTCAACGGGGGTAGAGGTCGGCTGCACCAGAAAGACGTCGGCGCCGCGGACATTTTCCTGGATCTGCAGATGAGTTTCCCCATCGGCGAACTTGGTGATCATGGCCTCGCCGACGGGGCAGCCGAGAGACTTGCAGATCTCTTCGGTCAGGGCGGCATTAGCCGTGCCGCTGAAGACCTTGAAATCGGTGAAAAGGGCGCGCATCGGCTTAGAAGCTGACATTACTTTGTGAGTTCTCCCGCAAGGGCGCGGGACCAAGCCCTCGCGTACTGCTGCCGGGTAACGAAACGGACCGGCAATGCCGAGTCGGCCGGAAAATGGCTGGCTGCTGATTTCACTGCCGCGACGGAGGTGAAAATGCCGAACAAAGCGGATCCGCTTCCTGTCATACGAGCAGGGCGAGCGCCCAGACGAGACAACTTTCGCGTTAGTTTCGCCAAGCGAGGATGGGCTTTGAACACTGATTCTTCAAAGTCGTTTGCCAACGGGAGCTCCGACAAGGAAGCCGGGCCGAGCTCCCAGGCAACCGTCTGAAACTCTCCCAGCATAGGAGACTCACCCGGTTGTGTCAACGTTCGGTTAATTCCTTCGTACGCCAACGCAGTAGAGACGTGAATTCCGGTCGTCAGGACCAAGGCAGGCCGGGAAGGCTGATCCGGCAGCGGGTATACTTCGGTTCCTTTGCCTAGACCGAGGGCAGTGCCCCCGCGAAGGAAGAACGGTACATCGCTGCCGAGCGATTCTGCCAGACGAACCAGGTCGGCGTAAGCGATCTGCTTACCGGTCTTCGCACGGATGAGGCGGGGCAAAGCTAACAGCACGGCGGCGGCGTTGCTCGAACCACCACCGAGGCCGGCGCCCATCGGGATCTTTTTGGTCAGCACGAGACGTACGTGGCCCGTGATCTCCAAATAGTCTAGAACCATTTTTGACGAACGAATTACCAGGTTGTCCGCGATGTCAATCGAACTTGCGAGTTCGATGTTAGTACGCTTTTGCGGACTGAACCCAATTTCCAAAGTATCTTTCAAACTAATAGTCTGGAAAATCGTCCGCAGTTCGTGGTAACCGTCCGCGCGTTTATGTAAGACGCGGAGATCGAGGTTCAACTTGGCGAACGACGGAACAACAACAGAGCGCACGGCTAGTAACTGATCAGCGAAAACACGTCGTAGCCGACGAGTCTGTTTCGACCGTTGAGAAACGAGAGCTCAATTACAAACCCAAGTCCGACCACTTTCCCGCCCAGGCTTTCGATCAGCCGAGCGACGGCGGAAGCAGTTCCCCCGGTTGCCAGGACGTCATCGATGATGAGGACGTTTTGCCCGGGCTCGACCCCATCCGCATGAATCTCGAGGGTATCTGTTCCGTACTCCAAGTCGTAAGCGATGCTTCGAACTGTGTGGGGCAACTTTTTCGGCTTGCGGACGGGCACAAACCCGGCGCCGAGGGCATGGGCCATAGCGGGCGCGAAAAAATATCCGCGCGCCTCAATGCCGACCACCACGTCTACGGCTGTCCCGCGATAGTGGGCTTGCAATTGGTCGATCGTCTCGCGGAAGCCGGCTTTGTCCTTCAGAAGTGTCGTGATGTCGTAGAAATTGACGCCGGGCTTCGGAAAATCGGGAACTTCCCGGATCAACTGCTTCAAATGGTTCATTTAATAGGGAAAAATGCGCAGTTGTGATTGTAGCAAGCGCACAGCGCAGCGCTAAACCGTTGTACCGGTACTGGAGCCAGCAATATCACCGGTGTAATTGCGGGTTAGTTCAAGTATTCTTTGGTTCAATGCGCAAATTAGCGCGAAGTTCAAGGGGGAAATAGATGGGTGGATTGAATATGAGATGGGCCCTGGTCTTTTTGACAATGACCAGCGGCGCCCAGGTGCTTACGCAACACAACGATGCGAGCCGCAGCGGGGCGAATCTTCACGAAGCGATCCTGAACACGGCGAACGTGAATGTAAATCAGTTCGGAAAATTGTTTGAGCGGCCGGTGGACGCTGAAATTTATGCCCAGCCGCTCTATGTTCCGCATCTCCGTATCGGAGACAGCATCAGGAACGTGGTTTACGTTGCTACGGAGGGCAACACGGTTTATGCCTTCGACGCAGACGATCCCTCGGTCCCGTATCCACTGTGGACAGTAAATTTGGGAACTCCGGTCTATGACACTAGCGTGAATTGCACCACCGACCTGATTCCACAGATCGGAATTACCTCCACGCCGGTGATCGACTTGGCTACGAGGACCATTTATGTCGATGCGAAGTCGACCGACAGCAGCGGGTTTCATCATCGTCTGCATGCGCTGGATCTGTTAACCGGCAACGAAAAGTTCAATGGTCCGGTGGAAGTGGCGGCAACCGTGCCCGGGACAGGCGCGGGCAGCGTTAACGGACACATGACGTTCGACCCTCGCATTCAGAACAATCGGCCGGGATTAGCACTAGCCAACGGCATGGTTTATCTGGGTTTCGGATCACATTGCGATGCAAACAACTTTCACGGTTGGTTGTTCGGGTTCGGAGTCAATTCGGCCGGTACTCTGGAACGCACGTCCGTTCTCCTCACGACGCCGAATGGCGCAGAAGGGGGCGTTTGGCAGGCGGGGCAAGGCCCGGTTATCGGCCATAACGGCCACCTGTATCTAATGTCGGGAAACGGGAATTTTGACGTCAGCACCGGCGGAGTAAATGTTGGTGACAGCGTGCTGAACTTATCGCCCTCGTTGACCGTATCGGACTACTTTACGCCATACAATCAAGACCGCATGAGGCTGGGCGATCTTGATTTAGGATCCTCCGGATTACTGGAAATCTCGGATCTTCCTGGACTGCCAAGAGGTGTGAGAAGAGTACTCGTCGGTGGCGGAAAGTTAGGCACCCTGTATCTGATGAACGAAGATCACCTGGGAGGATACGGGATGACCGACAACGTTCTGCAGGAGTGGCAGGCGAGCGTCAATATCATCAACGGGTCTCCGGTTTTCTGGAAGGGACCGAACGGAATGTGGCTGTATCTATGGGGTGGCCACGACACGCTGAAGCAGTTTACGTGGTCCGACGGCTCGTTCCAGACCACACCTTCGTACGTTGGACCAGAAGTAGCTCCATATCCGGGCGGCATTCTCTCCCTTTCGGCAAACGGGTCCATACCTGGCACAGGCATCCTATGGGCGACGAGTTCGACGGCAAGCGCCAATCATGCGACGGTCCCCGGGATCCTGCACGCTTACGATGCTTCGAATGTCTCTAACGAACTCTGGAACAGCTATCAGAACCAGAGCCGGGATGACTTCGGTAATCTGGCGAAGTTCTGCCCGCCGACAGTGGCGAACGGGAAAGTCTATATGGCCACGTTTTCCAACAAACTGGTGGTCTACGGTCTTTCCACTCTGGAGGCACCGACTCGCCTGAAGGCGGACGCAGTTGGGACAACGGTTGTTTTAACGTGGAAACCTTCGACAGGCGCGACGTCAAACACCGGCTACTATGTTTACCGGACCGTCGGACCGCCCTCGGTACTGCACGGACAAGCCGGGGACGCAACGACTACGCAATTAGGGCCGACCTCGCTTCCAACTTTTACCGACACCGGTTTGCAGCCTGGAACAATGTATACCTATTACGTCGAAGCATACGATTCGAATGGGTTTCATTCCGCTCCCAGCAATGCGCAACCCGTCAAGTTGAAGAAGAACGGCAAATAGACAACGAGCGCGAGTTCGCCTGAGAAGAGGACGATCCTTTGGTCGTCCTCTTGCACATTCTTCACCACTAAGTGCTCGAAGCTGGTTTTATCATGAACAGCTACGGTTCAGCACCACTGAAATGGTCGGCGAGCGCAAGAAACTGCTTTGGAAGACACCGAACGGAGTAAGTTAAATCGTCTTACTTGCGCGAGGTTATTAGCGACCGCGTGGCCAATCTGCGCGGACAGATGTAAGCCGGCGGTAAGTCACATACCGGATCCGGCTACATACATTGTTCAATCCTGACGCTTTAGTAAATAGCCAAGTAGCAGGTTACGCACCGGCGAACGCGGAGTCAATGGTGCTTTTACAGATCGAACAGGTGGATTAGTACTGGGTCCGCGGGATCGCTGATGCAATTGTGCAGCGTTTCGCGTATTCTTTTGCTTTGGCGCAGAGTTCAGCGCTGATTGTAAGGGAGCTTCAACGAATGAATTGTTTCCATCTTACCTGGGCGCTGGTGTTTCTGGCTATCAGCGGCAGCGCCCAGGTGACCACGGTCCGCGTGCTTACGCAACACAACAATAATTCGCGCACCGGCGCGAACCTTAGCGAAACCATCCTCAACACGACGAACGTGAATGTAAATCAGTTCGGAAAGCTGTTTGAGCGGCCGGTGGACGCGGAGATCTATGCGCAGCCACTTTACGTTCCGCAACTGACTATAGGCGGCAAGGTGCGCAATGTAGTTTACGTGGCTACAGAGGGAAGCACAGTTTATGCGTTTGATGCGGATGATTCTTCGGTCGCCTATCCCCTCTGGAAAGTAAATCTGGGAACTCCGGTTTCCGATACCACCGTAAATTGTACGACCGACCTGGTTCCCCAGATCGGAATTACTGCAACGCCTGCGATTGACTCGGTGACCTCCACGCTTTACGTCAACGCGAAGACAACAGACAGCACCGGGGTCCATCACCGATTGCACGCACTCGACCTGTTAACGGGCCACGAAAAGTTCAATGGCCCGGTAGAAGTGGCCGCAACCATGCCCGGGAAAGGCACGGGCAGCGTCAATGGAAAGCTCACATTCAACCCTCGAATTCAGAACAATCGGCTGGGAGTGCTGATTCACAACGACATCGCCTATGTGGGTTTCGGATCGCATTGCGATGCGAACGCTTTTCACGGTTGGTTATTTGCGTTTGCGGTAAATTCGACGACGAACACTCTCGAACAGACGAAGGTGTTCCTTACGACTGCGAATGGCGAGGATGGCGGCATATGGCAGGCGGGGCAAGGCCCGGTGCAGGGCCACAGCAATCATATTTTTCTAATGACGGGGAATGGGACTTTTGACCACCAGGGTGGCGGAGTCGATGTTGGGGACACTGTTCTCAATTTGTCGCCTTCACTGGTTATTACCGATTACTTTACGCCCCACAATCAAAGCCAGTTGGACACCGGCGATGTTGATTTGGGATCGTCAGGACTGGTCGAAATTGCAGGCCTGCCCGGACTACCGTCGGGGACGGACAGAATCCTTGTAGGAGGCGGGAAACAAGGCATTCTGTACGTTATGAAAGAAAATCAACTGGGGGGATACGGGACGACAGACAACATTATGCAGGAGTGGCAGGTGAGCGCTGGGTTCATCAGCGGGTCTCCGGTTTATTGGAAATCGCACAACGGCACCTGGATGTATGTATGGGGAGGAACAGATTCGCTGAAGCAGTATCTGTGGTCCAACGGCTTATTTCAAACCAAACCTTCCAACGTCGGACCAGAAACAACGCCCTATCCTGGAGGCATTCTCTCCGTTTCCGCGAATCAGACCCAAACCGGCACGGGCATCGTGTGGGCCACGAGCGCCACGGTAAATGCCGAGCATATGATAGTTCCGGGCATATTGCACGCCTATGATGGTTCGAATGTCTCTCACGAGCTCTGGAACAGCTATCAGAACCGGAGCCGCGATGATTTCGGCAATCTGGCGAAGTTCTGTGCGCCCACGATTGCGAACGGCAAAGTATATATGTCCACGCTATCTAACAAGCTTGTGGTGTATGGCCTTTTGAAACCCTGAACTGCTGCTGACCTGGCCGGGGGGCGGAATCCAGCAACGGCGTTTATCCGATACGACGGACCAGAGCTGCGCAACGCCGGTCGCAACGCAGCTCTGTAACTTAGGTTTAGATTTTAGTTGCCGAGCTTCACAGTTACTGTTTTTACTTCGGTGTACTGCTGCAAGCCGTACTCGCCGAGTTCCCGGCCGATGCCGGATTGCTTAAACCCGCCGAACGGCGCGGCGGCGTCGAAGACGTCGTAGCAGTTGACCCATACCGTCCCGGCCCGAACGCTGTTCGCGATGGCATGGGCTTTGCCGATGTCGCGCGTCCAGACAGCAGCCGCCAAGCCGTAGATGGTGCGATTGGCGCGCTCGACTACTTCATCGATGTCTTTAAACTTGATAATGCTCATCACCGGTCCGAAGATTTCTTCTTCGGCGATTTTCATTCCGTCTCTCACATCGGTAAAGATAGTCGGCTCGATAAAAAAGCCGCGATCACCAACCCGGTTGCCACCTGTTGCGAGCTTCGCTCCTTCGGCTTTACCGGATTCGATGTAACTCATGACTTTGTCGAATTGAGTTTGGTCCACTTGCGGACCCTGTTCGGTTTGCGGATCGAATGGATTGCCGACCTTGCGCTTGCGGGCGCGCGCGGTGCTGCGTTCCACGAACTCGTCATACGCTTTTTCTTCCACAAAAAGACGCGATCCGGCGCAACAGCATTGACCTTGATTGAAGAAAAGCGCGAAGTGTGCACCCTCGATGGCCTGGTCCATATCGGCGTCGGCAAACACAATGTTTGGACTCTTCCCGCCCAGCTCAAGCGTGACGCGCTTCAGGTTCGATTTAGCAGAAGCCTCCATGATGAGATGGCCGACTTCGGTCGAACCGGTGAACGCGACTTTGTCGACGTCCATGTGGTTGGCGATAGCGCCTCCAGCGGTCGGGCCATAACCGGGCAACAGATTGACGACACCCTCGGGGAATCCGGCTTCGACGATCAACTCCCCAACGCGCAGAGCGGTGAGCGGCGTCTGCTCGGCGGGCTTCATGATAACGGTGTTGCCGGTTGCCAAGGCCGGACCCAGCTTCCAGGCCTGCATCAACAGCGGAAAGTTCCACGGAATAATCTGTCCGACGACGCCGACCGGCTCGTGGCGGGTGTAACAGAAATAATCGCCATTGATCGGGATGGTCTTGCCCTGGATTTTGTCGGCCCAGCCAGCGTAGTAACGGTAGCAGGCGACGGTCAGCGACAGATCGGCGGCTTTGGCAACCGAGTATGGCTTGCCGTTGTCCAGAGACTCGAGATGGGCGAGTTCATCTGCGTGCTTTTCAATCAGATCCGCGAGGCGATTCAGCAAACGCCCACGTTCAGAAACCGGCATGCGCCGCCAGGGACCGCGCTCAAAGGCGTGACGGGCGGCTTTGACCGCCTTATCGACGTCGGCGGCATCAGCTTCAGCGACCTGGCAGATTTCTTCGCCGGTGGCCGGATTAACGGTGGAAAAGGTCTTGCCGGATTCGCTATTTACCCAACGATTGTTGATCAGAAGTTTGGTTGCGGAGACGGTGACTTGGTTCTCTACGGGGGATGACAATACGGATGCCATGGAACATTCCTTTCTCTAACGCAATCGCCTGAAAACCAGGCCGGGGCCGCCCGAGTGAAGCGGACCCACTCAAGACAGTATCACCGGGCGACTGACGGATGAGTGCCGCGGCACTCTTTGGCGTGGTTTAACCACCCCCTATGCTGAAGATTGATCGCAATGCGCTTGACTCAACTAGAAGGAAGCTGGCGCGCAGTCGTTCTAGTCAGCATCGTACTTGTACTCACAATCACATTAACGGGAGCGGCAAGCTCGGCTTATAAGCGGGAACGAGCCTCCCTGGGTGCGACGCATTTTGCCATGGCGGAGCAATTGCGCCAGAAAGGCGACGCTGAAACCGCTGCCGAGGAATACCGGCGGGCTCTTTTCTTTTCACCCGATAACGGGGACTATCGGTTATCGCTGGCAACGGCTTTGATCGAAGCAGGCCGGCTCGATGAAGCCCAGTCGCACCTGGAGCAGCTGGCCGAGGACGAGCCCACGAATCCGCGGATCTACGTCGGTATGGCGGAAATCGCCGCGCGACTGCACCGCACGAACACCGCGATCGCGGATTACCGGCGCGGCGTTTATGAATACTGGCCGCCAGCGGAGATTCCGTTGCGGCGAGCGGCGCGCTGGGAGCTGGTGAACCTCCTGATATCGAGCCGGCGCAAAAATGAGGCGATCGGGGAGTTGATGCTGCTTTACAGCAGCGCACCGAACGAGCCGCACGAACGGGAACGAGTCGGATTTCTTCTGTTGCAACTTGGCGCGACATCCGACGCAAGCCATGTCTTTTCTGAACTGGTGCGGATGTTCCCGCAGGAGGCGGCGGCGTGGCGCGGACAGGCGGAGGTTGCATCGGCCTTCGGCGACTATGTCGCGGCGCGCCACTCTTTTCAACGAGCGCTCCGATTAGATCCCAACGATCATGAGAGCGCTTCGCAATTGCAGGTGATTAATGCCGTCATCGATGTCGCCCCGGCACTCCCGAACATCAGCAGCGGAGAGCGTCTGAGGCGCAGCACGAACCTGCTGCGGCGTGTGCTGAAGGAACTATCCGGCTGCACGGGTGGTGCTGAGTTCTCGCAGGAAGTCGCGACAGGGGAAGCGCTGCTGGCGAAGCGCCCGAAAGGAAATGATGATTTAAGCCTGCAGATGCAGCAGGCTGCGCAGGAGCTATGGCAGCAGAGATCTAGCGTGTGCGCCGGCACGATACCGGCGGACAAAGTAATTGAAATGGCGATGGCGAGGAACGCAAGTGAGTAATACGTCGCGCCGGGAACGCCGGCAACAGCTCTGGCGGGATTTGCAGTCGCGATTTGCACGCGTGCGCCTGACCGACACGCAGTGGTTTCTGCTGCTGTCCCTTTTGATTGGAATCTTCTCCGGGCTGCTGGTCGTTCTTTTTCACATCTCGATCGACCTGGTCAGTTGGATGTCACTCGGAGCATTGTCCGGGCGTTACCACTTCGTGCGGTTGTTGACGCCCGCTTTGGGGGCGGTTGGGGCCGTGTATGTCGTCCGGAAACTGTTTCCATTGGCTCGCGGCAGCGGAGTCAATCAGACGAAGGTTGCCATCTACGAATCAGACGGTTACATCGCAACCAGCACGATCGCCGGCAAGTTTCTCGCCTGTGCCGTTTCGATTGGAACCGGAAACTCACTTGGTCCGGAAGATCCGTCGCTCCAGATGGGCGCGGGGATAGCGTCGCGATTAGGACGCCTGTTCGCGCTGCCCCGGGGTAATATGCGGATGATTGCGCCGGTTGGAGCAGCCGCCGGAATCGCTGCAGCGTTCGATACTCCCATCACCGGTGTGCTGTTTGTCATGGAGGAAGTGCTGGCGGACTGGAGCGCGACGGCGGTGGGATCCATTGTACTGGCCGCGGTATCGGCGGTCGTAACGACGCGCGCGTTTTTGGGAAACGATCCGCTTTTTGCCATTCCGTCCTTCGAATTGACTAGTGCTTCGGAGCTGTTGATCTATGCGGTTATCGGGATAGCCGGCGGCGCTCTCTCGGCTTTGTTCATGTCCCTGGTGGAGGCTGCCAAGCGCCGCATCGAAAATATCCCGCATTGGCGCCACTATGTTTTACCAGGGGTTTGCGGATTCTTTACGGGTGTGGTTGGTCTGTGGTTTCCGGAAGTGATGGGCGCCGGCTATGACGCGTTGAACAGCGCGCTGCACGGACAGTTTACCTGGCAGTTTCTTCTGTACCTGGGCGTGGCTAAGCTGATCGTCACGCTCCTTTGCTTTAGCGCAGAAACACCAGGAGGAATGTTTGCTCCAGCTCTTTTCATTGGCGGCATGCTGGGAGGCGGTTTGGGCGGCCTGGCACATCATGTATGGCCGCGCGGAGCAGCCCCTGCCGAGTCATACATGTTGGTGGGGATGGGCGCGTTTTTCGCGGGCATGTTTCGCGCGCCCATGACATCCATCTTCATGATCTTTGAGCTGAGCGCCAGCTATGTAATCATTCTGCCCGTGATGGTGGCGAACACGGCTGCGTATCTGGTGTCGCGACATCTGCATGCGACGCCGTTTTTTAAAATGCTCGCGCAGTTGGAAGGAGTGAACCTGCCGACGGCGGAGGAGAAGAGAACATTCCAGCCACTGCGGGTGGAGAATGCGATGCAGGCTGTCGAACCGGGAACGGTTTTGGAGCCGGGCATGAAGTTATATCCCGACGAACCGCTCGATGCGGCGCTACGATTGCTATCTCTTCAGAGCCATGTGCAGGTGACCAGCCGGGTTCATCCCGACCAGGTGATTGGAGACCTGACGCTCGAAGACGTGCACCGGGCGTATGGAATCACCGAGCCGGCGTTCGCGAAGTCACGCAGTTAGAATCCAGCAGAGCCGGTGAGCGCGCCTGGGAACGAGACCCGGGCAATAACGCGCGGCACCGGCCGCCGCTTTAGAGCAGAAAGCAGGAAGAACCGTTTCCGGCAGCGCTTACGAGACCGGCGGAAGCTTGGATAATTTTGTCGAAGCAGCCGCCCATGGAGTCAGATGCTTTCACTTCCTGCCAACTGGCACGTCCGGTGTTGCTTAAGAATTTGCCGGCGGCATCGAGATTCACTGTATCGGAAGAGATAACATGATTTTCGGCGCTCTCGGCGAAGATAGTTGAATTGTTTCGGCCTTCGATTCGTCTCGCGTTGTGGGCTTGATCGACGTTCGTGGTAACAAATAGCGTGCCGTCTGCGTTTGCACCTTGCAGATAACTGACGGTAAGCGGAAATTCAAAGTACCTTTCCGTCTGCTGGATCATGAACGGACTCCGCACCGTCGTCTTTTGGCTCACATTGGTCAGTTGAGTCACATCCTGCCGGTAAGTTACTGAGTTAATCGAATACCGCTGCAGATTACGGAAGGACACATCGCCGGAGACGCTGGTTTCCACGCGACCGTGCGACGTATTCAAAAATCCAGTGATTTCGTAGGTTCGTTTCGCCGTAATGGTGACGTCGCCTTTAACATCTTCGTTGGAGGCAGTAACAACATTTTCTTTCACGGCCGGAACCGGTTCTTCCGACAGAGTGTTGGATAGAATCCCGCCGCTATTTGCTTTCGAATTGTGATCAGTAAAGACGAGCAAATTCGCGGCCGCAAAAAAGTAACGGTTGGCGTTGAAAACTCTAAGCGCGACGGTATGCTCCGCGCCATCCGACAGCAAACCTGCGAACGGCGACAGATCGACTCGATACGGCTTGAAACTCAAGGTCTGCACCGCGGGGATCGGCCGCCACAGATCCGGATCGATCCCGCCGCTAAAGATCCACGGATAAACGGGTGCAACACCGGCCGGTTGTCCATCGAGAGTAACCTCCACCTCGCGAAACGCCGTGTTCCCGCACGTGAATAACTTCTTCGCAAGCTGGTTTGGAGCGCAGAAGTACCAGAATTCATCACGGCTTTGGCTTTGCGCGATCACATCCAGGTACAAGCGTTCGACGTTGCGCGGTAACTGGACGGTTTGGGTCAGTTGATCCGCACTGGTGTTCACGGGAACGGCCCCCCCATCGGAATCAGGCAGCGGCACCACTATGTCGGGGACCGTTGCGGCTGGAGCGGACGGAGACGCCTTATAGAAATCAAGAGAAGCATTCGCGTAAATGATGCCGTTGTAGGTTACGCCGCCATGCACTCCAACAAAGTTTCCGATATTGGCCTCCCCGCTTTGTGCTGTTTTGAAAATCGCGCTGAGGTCTGTAACATCGCGTTCGACGTGCCAAGAGGGACTGACATTAGCGCTGGGTTCGGCGGTAGTTCCGTAGTAGATGTTGGCGTGACCTAGATAGAAAGCAGCGTTTCGGTCGTACTGGCGGCCTTCGCTGACGGTGAAGTCCGCCGTGAACACAACTTTGGCCCAGGGACCCGGGCAAGCGGCTGGCGGCTTGTAGGTGAATGTCTTGATATTGGAATCCGAAAATTCTTCGTTCCGGAAAAGGGGGACCGAACAATGAGTAGTGGGCGGACGCGGCACCGGAGGGTCGGCGGACGCGATGTTGGGAGATCCGACGACCGGCTCGGGAGATACGGGCAAAACCTGCGCATGGGCGAAAGGAATAAAGCACACGATTACCGCAAGCTGCGTCACCGGCTGAAGCCGCGCCCTCAACGAACGAACCCTCATAACGGAAGAAAAGAGCCCAAGCGAGAAGTATGCCTTAAATCGCGCTGTTTGGCGAGAGGCAGGATACACTGACTGCGACGGCGAATTGACGGGCGTTTTCGATGTCAGATCGTTTCCTCCGATACAGCATTTTCCTACTAGCATCAGTGCAGTTGTGGGCGCAAAAGCCGGTTCCGGAAGCGGCGCTGGATGTTTACACCCCCGCGGCTTTCGATGAGGAGCGGGTTGCCGGTTTGTTTGCGGAACGCCTGCGCGCGAATATCGAGGGGTATTTGCAACGCGTAGATACAGCGAAACTCGAGAAACCATTTCGCGAGCGGTCGAGTTCCGCTCTGGACCCGCTGTCTACAGAGGGCGCCGGACTGTTTCTGATGGCAGCAGCGGAATCATATGACTACAGTGACGATCCAGAGCTGAAAGCGGTGATGGACCGTGTCGCACGCGGTCTGATAGCGGCACAGGAGCCCGACGGATATGCGGGCGTGTACAAAGGCGAGGCTCGGTGGGGACCGGGTGATGTTCTTACGCAGGCCAGCGTCCTGATGGGGCTCATGGCCTATTGGCGCAGCACGGGAGACGATGCGTCGGAAACCGCAGCACATAAGATGGCCGACTTGTTTCTTTCCACGTTTGGGCAAAAGAAAGCACCCGCGGACGCGGTGGCACTGCTGCCCGGGATGGCGGAACTCTACCGTTCTAGCGGGGATGTTCGGTATCTGAACTTCTGCAAATCGCTTGCTGCCGCGGTGACATCTACCGGGGACGGCGCTCTGGTGATGGCTTTGCGCGGATTCGGTCTGGTGGAACTGTATCGCATCACGGGCAACGATTCGTATTTGAACGCGGCCAGACAGATTTGGCAGAAGACCGAGCAGGAACATCGCTCGGTAGCCGGTCTTCCCGCATCATCGGAAAGTCTCGATTCCTGCCTGACACTGGCCTGGTTTCAGCTCACGCTTGACTTATTGCGCTTGACGGGACAGGTGGAGTACGCGTCGGCGCTTGAAGCAACTATTTATAACGGCTTGTTTGCTGCGCAGGAAAAGAATACGGGCGGTATTGACGCGGCCGTTCCATTTACCGGCAAAAAGAAGTTCGGGCACGGAACGGATGTGTGCACAGCGGCGGCTGCGGTCGGGATAGCGGAACTTCCCGGCGTAGTTTGGGGCCGCTACGGTTATGGAATTGCCATTATGGGATACGTTCCAGGCCGAACCTCGGTGCGGCTGAGGCGGCGCGCTTCGGTCCAACTCTATGCCGAGGGCAATTATCCGGCGTCGGGAGCGATTTTGTTGCATGTGGAGCCAAGTCATGACATTCGATTTCCGCTCCGATTCTACGTTCCCAGTTGGACGAAGAAGTTCACCGCCGATGTGGGGGAAACGCACCAGATCGGATCGCCCGGTAAATTTCTGATCATCGATCGCGAGTGGAGACGCGGCGACACGGTAAAGATTGCAATCGATATGACGCCGTCGATTGTTTCCGATCCCGCGACAGGTAAACGGCTGGCGGTGCGGCGAGGTCCTCAATTGCTGGCGCTTTCTTCCTCGTTAAACGCGCGGCTTGGGGACCTCGCCTCAGTTTCACTCGATAAAAGCGCGGCCGCCACGCTGAAACAGGAAGAGAGCACGACCATGCCGACTGGGTTGCAAACCTATAGCATTGTCGGCAACGAATCCGGGAAAACGGTAAAGCTTCTACTCATTCCCTTCTCCGATGCCACCGATTACCGTGTATGGCTGCAGCCTGCCGGCATGTGACGGGCGGCTTACAACGTCTGTTCTAGGAGCGCGGCGCCGCGCGGCACCAATAGCTTTCGAAAAGGCCAGACATGGCTTCGGCGAAGCCTTCGTGTTCGAAGATAACGGCCGTCCAGGATGGGCGGGTTAACACTGGATCGAGTAAGGCAACCAATCCGCATTTCGCGTCGAACAAGGCGAGCTTCAAAGGAAGCCGGGGAAGAATTCGAAGTTGCACTCCGGCCAAGCTATAGTCATCCAGTCCGGCATGATGATCCTCGGTAGTGGGTTCCTCCAAGAGAAGGCGGCAGGCGACGCCGCGGCCAGCGGCTTCCCGCACCAGGCGTTCATTCAATGGATCGACTGCGAAGGGCGGCCGGGAGAATTCGTCGTAGCGCTCCTGCACGCGATTCAGCATGCGGCGGTAATGAACGGCGGTCTGGGTTGGATCGTTTACCAGGTTCAAGAAATCAAGCGTTCCGCCTCCGCCTTGCGCCTCCTGAAAGGCAACGCGGAGATCCTCGATCAGTCCGGAAGCAAGCCTGGTTTGTTCGTTGAATTCGTTCTGCAGAAGACGGCTGCGGCGGGCGAGGTAGGAGGGGATGGCCAGGCTGGGATCGATAGCGGAGAACAGTTTGGTTTTCTCCTGAACTACCTGCGTGAACCCCTTCTCGACCAAGCTGTCGAGCACCTCGTAGATCTTTTGCCGGGGCACATGCGCACGCGCCGCCAGTTCCAGAGCCTTGAATCGGGGGTGCCCCAACAAGACGAGGTAAGAGCGCGCTTCGTAGGCATTTAAGCCGACCTGCTGCAGCTTACGCCAATTCAGTTGATAGTCCACCGCCGTTGCGTTCAAGGTTGTCACGCTCCGGGAAACATATCACAGTCTTTTGGCCGCGGAGGGATTAAAAGGAGGCGTGATGCTTACCAGCAATTCATTGCGCATGGCGGCTCAATAGCGCTTGTGATGCGGTTTGCCATTCGCGAGAGCTGCTTGCGGATATGCTTTTGGGCAAAGGCAAGTTTGTTCAATGGAGCGTGAATTCCCACGGGGTTTTTACCGCCTATAGGGCACCCCACACGTTTTCGATTGACTGCCTATTTTCCTTGTGTAATCAATCACTTACAATGATAACAATGGCCGCTCCAAAAAGTAGGCAAACGGTAATAACCGTTACCGATGTGTAGGATGTGTTCGATGCTTGCGTGCTGCATTTTATTGACCGGCCTCCTGTTGCAAGCGGCCGACAGCTATGCGAGTTTGTGCCAGCAAGCGGCGGAGCTCAGCAAGCAGCACGATTATCAAGGCGCGATTGTTAAGTATCAGGCGGCGCTTGCGATTCGACCGGGTGCTCCCGAGGCATCGAACAATCTTGCGGTGATGTTGTATCAGGTGGGACGGTTCTCCGAGGCGCTTGCGCTTAGTTCGGGATTGTGGCGTGCTCATCCGGAGGTGAAGTCCGCGGCCCTGATCGCGGGTATGGCTGCCGTGCAATGCAACCGGCCTCGAGAGGCAATTGAACCGCTCGAGAGCTTGCTGGCAGCCGATCCGAGCAATCGCGATGCACTTCTGGCGCTGGCCAGCGCTTATTTCGGTTTGAAGGATTTGCCGAAAGCGGCTGCGGTGTATGAGCGCGAGTTGCAGGCGTATCCAAACGATGTGAAGGCGTGGTACGGGGCAGCGATCTGTTATGAAAGCCTGGCGGAAGACGCATCGCGCGCGTTGGCCAAGATGCCAGGCGGCGTGCAGTATTCCAAGCGTTTGCTGGCCGATTATTTACAGAGTATCGGGGATCCTAAGATGGCGGCTGAAGCTTTTGGCGAGTCGAGTGAGACGAGTGTGGAGTCTCCGGAAGCAGCCAGGCAGTATGAGCGGGCGCGTGAGGTGGCAGAAAAGTCGCGCCGTGCGTTTGAGCAGATGGTTAATTTATCGCCGGGCTCGTGGCAGGCTGAGTTGTTCCTCGGCGATGCGGCCCGGCAGCGCGGAGATTTCAACGCGGCCATTGCGCATTATGAAGCTGCTGCGAAGCAGCAGCCGGAGAACCCGGCACCGCAGCTTGGGTTGGGGACTGCTTATTGGGAGCTTGGGGATTTTGAGAAGGCTACTGTTTATTTGCAGCGCACGCTGCATTTAAAACCCGGCTCCAGGCAAGCCGTCTTTGAGCTGGCGAATATCGATGTTCGGCAGCATCGGGATGCGCAGGCTATTCCGCTGCTTCAGAAGTATCTTGTCTCGCAGCCGGATGCGCTGGCGGCGCATGCCGATTTGGGGCGGGCTTATTTTCATTTGAAGCAGTTTGCTGATGCGGCTCCGGAACTGGCTAAAGCTGCGGAGATCGACACTACGGGGGATATTCATTATCAGCTGTCTGTTTCGTTGAGAAACCTGGGACGCGCGAAAGAAGCGGACGAGGCACTTCGAAAATCGGTCTCGATTCGAGAACAGCAGTTGAAGCGATCGCAGCGCCTTCATGAGGGTCGGTAGCGTAATGCGACCATGCGTCCCGAGGAGTCGGGACGCGGCAGACTTAGAGTCTGCGCCACCCCGACCAAAGGCAGCCCCGGAAACGGCGGATCTTTAGCTTAGCTAGGCTATTAAGGTTTGAGGGGGGGTTGGTGGCGGAGGTGTTGGAAATCGGCCATGGCTTGCTGCGCGGCGGTGTCGTCTCCCATCATCTTGTACGCGCGGTACAGGAGGAAGTGATAGCTTCCGTCGGGGTCGGCGGGCAGCGCCTTTTGCAGTTCGGCGATGGCGGACTGCGGTTGTTTGGTGAGCAGATAGACTCGCGCCAGAACGATATGCGTTTCGATTAGGTTCGGGTTGCCGGCCAAGGCAATCTCTGCATATTTTTTTGCAGCAGCGTTGTCGCCATTGTGTTGTTGAATATCGGCCATGATGCCGTTGGCTTCCGGATCGTTGGGCGTTTTTGCGAGTACCTTCTGCACGAGTGGTAGCGCCAGGTCGAATTCGCTCTGCTTCCAATATTCGGTGGCGAGCCCGAGGTATGCCGCGTCGAGAGAGGGATCGAGTTTGATGGCGGTCTGATATTCGGAAATGGCGTTGGCAAAGCTGCCCTGATCGGCAAGCGATTCCGCCATCAGGAGACGGGTTCGGGCAGAGTTGGGATCCAGCTCGGCCGCGCGGGTGAGAGCTTTCAGAGCATTGTTTAGCAGGTCGTTGATTGCCGCCTGATCGGGATTGCTTTGCGCTTTGCCCTGCCTTGCGGCGTAATTCAGGCGCTGCTCGGCACGGCTTCTGTAGGTGATGCCGAGGCCGAACCACGCTTCGGCTGAGTTGTTATCCAGATTGACGGCGCGCTGATAGCACTCGTTTGCGGCATCGTATTGGCGTAGGCCGACATACGCTTTTCCTAGTGCCAGCACGGGAGTGGGACGATCCGGATCGAGCTCGCGCGCACGCTTCAAATACGGGACGGCTTCTTTCATTTCGCCGAGATCGATCAAGGTCAAGCCGGCGAACAAATTCGCCGAACTCAGAGCAGGCCTGGCTTTCAGAGCGATTCGAAACTGCTCCATGGCTTCGTGGTTTTTACCGGCAAGATGGAGCATGATGCCGTAATTGCTGCGCACCTCGGGTGTATCCGTTCCGGATTTGATGAGTTGTGCATAGAGGGCGGCGGCACGAGCATAATCGCCGGAGGATTGCGCCGAGCGAATCTGATCCGCCAGCTGTTCCTGAGCGTTCGTGGGAACGCTCAGGAACAGTAGGGAACAGACGCCTAGGAAAAAAGCAAATTTTTTCGCGAGGCAGATCACCAATACAATTTTGCACCGAACTGTATGGAGCGGGCGGGCAGAGCGCCGGGGACGACGCCGAACGTCGATGTACCAAACGTTGTGCCCGGTGCGTAAAATTGAGTTCGATTGAAAATGTTGTAGAACTCAGCCCGAATCTGGAAGCGCGACGCTTCATTCCACAGTCCGAAATACTTTTGAAGAGTAATGTCGGAGTTGATGGTACCCTGAGCGCGCAAATAGTTCAAAGTTCGGGGTACGTTGCCGAAGGTGAAAGGCGGCGGTTGGACGAACGCCTGAGTATTAAACCATTGATAGATCGTCTGATGAGAGAGGGATGGATCCGCCACGATATTCGGTCGCTGGTTGCCGCCGAAAGAGTTGGTGTTGTTGGTTGCATCGTTAACGGACAGAGGGAAGCCGTCTTTGAAACTAGAAACTCCCGCCACCTGCCAGCCTCCGATTACGGCATCGAGAACTTTACTGGACGGCGCGTATGCCTTACCTTTCCCGACCGGCAATTCGTAGACATAGCTGGCGACGAGGGCGCGAGGGATGTCGTCCAGCATCACTGATTTTTCAGCCGCAGTGTTGTACCAGTTGCGCACGGCCTGGGCGTTCCCATTGGTCCAACCCTCCGGTCCCTCACTGTTGGTCAAATACTTCGACCAGGTGTAGGAGACCAGGAATTGCAAGCCATTCGAGAATCGGTGATTCGCGGAAAGCCCCAATGCCTGGTAGCTGCTGGTGGAAGACGTCTGCTGGACCTGCTCGACTCCGGTGTACTCCGGAAATGGTCGCAGAAGCTGCCCATACGGAATAGTCGGCCCGGAAAGCGCTCCGCTGGTGATGACGCCCTGGAAAGGGTTTGCCACGGGCTGCAGCAGTTGATTTCCGAGCGACAGAAACTGTGGAGGAAGCTGATTGAGTTCGAACGTCGAATTACCAAACAGAAGCTTGACGCCGTGGTTGCCGATATAGGCGGCCTGGAACACAGTGTTGCCCGCTTGATATTGAACATTCGTTGTCCACTGCTGGATATACGGCGTGGGCCGGTCGCGCAGTACAGCGTTAATGTTTTGGCCAACGTTGGTCGCACCGTCGTTCGCTTCACCGATCGGATAGAGCAGGCCCTGCGGAAATGGATTACTGAGCAGGTTCTGGGGTGTGACGTTGTCCAGAGTTCCGATATACGGAGTCGTCTGCGAGAAGCCATTCAGCGAGAGGCCCTGGTAATCGCCGAACTCCATGGCGGGCGTATAGAAGATTCCATAGCCTGCACGCACAACAACCCGTGGCATCGGCGAGTAGGCCAGACCAACGCGCGGGGCAAAGTTCGTGTAGCTGGGGTCATAAACGCCGCGCTTATCGCTATTTACGTACTGGAGATTGCCCGGCAAATTCAGGCCCGGTACCGAACTGCTGATCGGATTCGGCGCAAAGGTGAAGTAAGAGAGCCGATTGAAACGATCGGTTGGCGCGGTTTGTATATCGTAGCGGACGCCAAGGTTCAGAGTTAACTTTCTGCTGACCTTCCAATCGTCATTGAAATACCAGCCGAAGTCTTTCTTGCTGTATGCTGCCTCGGCGGAATAGGTGGTGCCGGGGCTACTGTTGTCACCAGTCCCAAGCAGGAATGAGGCTACGGAAGAACCCGTATCGGCAGTAGCAGCCGTGGGGAACGGGCCCTGGGTGAACGTCGGTGAGAAGTTGAACTGTGCCTGGGCGGAGTTGAAGGTATTCAGGTAAAAGTTAATTCCCATGAAGCCCATAGAAAATCCATGTGATCCGCGCGTCTTGGTGAAATCAACGGCATAGGTGCGGGCTTCTCTTGGTGTTGAATTGAGGACTCCGGATCCCAGGTTTTGATATCCGGTTAAATTAATGCCCGGGAACGCGCCGGGGCCCGAATACGTGTTGAGCGAAGCCGGCAAGCCCACCGTTGTGACATCGAACGGTACACCCTGCGGTACCCGTCCTTCGACCCAGCGGCCCCATCCAGCAGTGGCCGACATCACGAAAGTAGGAGAGAACACGTAGGTGTATCCGGCGCCGCCTTCAAATCGGTTGTCGGGCGCAATGGTGCCATTGCCGCCCGGGTTATCCGCTCCGAAGAATTCCCCTTCGAGTTGTTTGAACTGCCGCTTCTGGGACCAACGCGCATAGAAGTTCTGCTTCTCATTTATGTTGTGGTCCACTTTGATGGTGTATTGATCGCTATTTGTCGGAAGTCCGGCTGTACCGGCGAAATTGTTTGCTCCTGTCCTGGCGTCCCCGGGGCGGTTCGGAGCCGGATAGTAGTTCATCAGCTTCATGGCCACGGGATCGAGTAAGCTGGCGGGAATTTTGTTGCCTGCAAATGGCACGCGCACGAATTGGCCGTTTACCGATCGTGTGGTGAACGGGTTATAGATCACCGCGAGCGATCCGTCCTGATTGAAAGTTTGCGAGAAGTCGCCGGCCCTCTGGGCTTCCGTCGGAACGGTGGTGATTAAAGTCGTTGGGGTCTGTTGGCGAAGGCCTTCGTAGGTTCCAAAGATGAATGTCTTATCGCGCTGCCGGTAGATTTTTGGGATATAGACCGGACCGCCGGCCGTGAAGCCGAATTGATTGCGCTTGAATTGCGGCCGGTCCAGCCCGTTCAGGTTATTGAAAAAGTTGTTGGCATCGAGATTATTGTTGCGAAGGAACTCGAAGGCGCCCCCGTGAAAGCTGCGCGTCCCGGACTTGGTGACGGCGTTTACGACGTTGCCCATGCTCAAGCCGTATTGGGGCGAGAACGAATTCGTCTGAATGCGGAACTCCTGTAGTTCGTCTACGGACGGGACATAGATGACACCATCCCAATCGCCAGCTCCGTCCCAGGCTCCATCAAGAAGGAAAGCAGTGGTGCCAAAGCGGCCACCGCCGAAGTTGAAAAAAGCAATGTCCTGGTCGACGTTGCCTTGAGATCCGGGCGGATTCAAACCCTGGTTCTGCTGGCTGTTGTTGACGCTCGAGTCGAGCGCCACCAGGCCGTAAACGTTTCGAATATTCAAAGGAAGTTCAACGGCTTGCTTACTGCTTACTTCAGAGCCCACGTCGGCGTTTCCGGTATTCAGGACAGGCGCCTGAGCCGTCACTTCCACTGTTTGTTGTACGTCGCCCACACTGAGACGCGCGTCCAACGTGGATGACTGACCGACGGCTAATGTGATGTTGGTTTGCAGGAAGGCATTGAAGCCGGCCTTTTCCACTTTTAGTTGATAGTTGCCCGGTGGAATCAGCGTGAAGTTATAGAGACCGTTATCACGGGTTGTTATCTCTCGGGCAAAGGACGTGCTCGGATTCGAGAGCGTTACTTTTGCGTCGGGGATGGTAGCACCGTTTTCATCTTGTACCGTGCCGTTTAGCTGGGCACTGACCGCTTCACTTTGAGCCCAAAGCGAAGTTGTGAACAATATAGCCAGAAGGCTACCCGCGAGAATTTTTGACACCTTTACTCCTTGATACGTGCGAGTCGCTTGTAGGAGAAGTATACTAGCAGCCGATCGAAGTAAACGTTCACCTTTGTTGGGAGCATTGAATTTGGGCGGCCTTGCGGCCGCCGCAGGCTCGCGCCTGCCCCACGAGCGCTATTTGATAACCACTGGCGGACCACTGGTCCGGTGAGCTATCAGGTGAACAGTCACCTCAACGCGGTCGGCGATTTTGATGAACGGAATGCCACTGGTCATACCGTACTCCTTCCGGTCGAACGCCATTATTCCGTCGATGGTGCCTCCGGTGTTCGTCGCGTTTCGCTCACCCGTCAGCTTTAAGCTCTCGGGTTTAGATACGCCGCGAATGGTAAACACGCCCTGTACATCAGCGGCATTCGGGCCCGTCACTACGACTTTCGTGGATTTGAACGTGATGTAGGGATTCTCCTTGACGTCGAAAAAATCCTTGCTCTTCAGTTTGCCGTCTTTCATGCCGCTGCCTGTGTTTACGGAGTCGGCCTGAATCTTCACATCCAGTACGCCTGTGGTGACGTCGGGGGAGGTGAAGGTCAGAGTTGCACTCCATTTGTCAAAATGCCCTTCGAGCGCCACTGAAGCCTTGACGCTGAAATTAATGGTACTGTCATCCTGGGTAATCTTAAAGACCGGGACCTGAGCATGCGCGAGCGATGGCAGCACCGCAGCAGTAACAAGGCAGGCGATTTTCAGACGCATGCCTTAGTCTGGTGCTTTTGCGAGTGTGTGTCAATTGTTTCTTCAGGTTGCTAGTGAACCGGTATGCGGTAGATAGTCACGGAATACGGGCTTAACGTGACTGCGGTGTCGGCTGATTTTATTTCGAGATCGGACTCCTGGGGCGCGATGTTCACCGGATGTTCGAAACTGTTTTCCGCTTTCAGGTCGGCGCTTGCCAGCGTGATCACCTTGGCGGCACCGGATGGATTGCCGCCGTTCACGCGAATCTCGGCTGCGGTTGCTGTGGGCGCGGAGTTTATTGCCTTCACGATCAGCACGTGCGCATTTTCGTCGAGCGACGCGCTGGTGTAGAGGCCGGCCTGGGCGGATGTTGTCACGGGAATGATTTTCGTTCCTACGTTGCTCGCGAACACTCGCTGGACGTAGTAGTTGGGCGTGCCATAGGAACGAAGATTGTCGAACCAGATGGCGTCCGGAGTCCACTGCCAGGCATCAATATGCGCCAACAGCGGTGCATAGGAGGCCATGCGCACCACATCGGCGTTGCGCTCAAGCCCGGTCATGAAGGCAGCTTCGGCAAGCGCGGCATTCCAGTTGTTTCGGTTGTCGGACTTCCCTACCCCGGAGGTTTGCGCTGCGTACTCGCCTGCGAAGACCTTCGGCCCTGACCTGTCGTAGTGATCGTAGCGGCCTGCGTTCGCGAGGAACCACTCGGGGCTCATGTAGTAGTGCTCGTCTACGATATCGGCTTTCATCTTGCGCCAGTTCGACCAGAGGTAATCGAACTGTTCTCCGGATGGGGATGGTCCGGCGGCCACCACCAGTTGGATCTCCGGATGTTTGGTTTTCAAGGTGGCGGCGAATATCTTGTAGCGCTCCAAGTATTGCGGCCCCCACTGCTCGTTACCAACGCCGATCATGGTCAAGTGAAACGCCGCCGGGTGGCCCATCTGGGCGCGCAGCTTACCCCATGGAGACGTCACCGGGCCATTTGCAAATTCGATGAGATCGAGCGCGTCCTGCACGTATTCATCGATTTGATTCAGTGGAGCGGTCTCGCCCGAGTTGAACTCGCACGCCATGCCACAGTTCAAGATTGGCAAGGGGTTCGCACCGACATCTTCGGCGAGCTGGAAGTATTCGTAGAAGCCCAAGCCGAATGACTGAAAGTAATCCGGCGCCGGCCGATAGTCGAATTCGTTGTTCCAGCGATTGATGATGGTTTCGCGTTGAGCGATATCGCCGATGGTGGTTTTCCAGCGATACCGGGTTGCCAGCCGCCGCCCCTCCACGATGCAACCGCCGGGAAAGCGAATGAAGCCGGGATGCATATCGTAGAGCAGCTGCACGAGATCTTTGCGCAATCCGTTTGGACGATTGTTCCAGGTGTCCACGGGAAACAACGAGACCATATCCAGATCGACAGAGCCCTTCTCATCGACGAATATGTTCAGTTGTGCGTGCTGTTCGGTAGCAGATGCGCGAATGATTGTCTGGTAGTGCTTCCAATGCGAATCGAACCCGGTGAGCGTTCCCATACCAAGCTGATGCCCAGCAGTATCGGTAATGGTGGCGCGGATGGATTTCACCGCGGCGCTGCGCACATAAACGGAGAAGCGATACTCTGCACCGCTTTCGACGCCGATGCCACGAAATCCGGAGTTGGACACTCCGAAGCCGGGTTCGTAAGCACGGAGCGTAAGGTAGTGCGGATTACTGGAATTCAACGGGTCTTCGGTGCGGACATCCGATTCGCCCTTGAGACTATTGATGCCGGTAGAAGTCACGGGCAAGATGTCGTGCCATCCTGTCAGCGGCTCGAGGAATTCGAAGGAACGGTTCTTGACGCGCTCGGGGTAGAGACCTCCATCGGCGGCGAAGTTGATGTCCTCGAAGAAGATGCCGAACATCTTGGGAGACATTGCCGGTCCGGGATGAGCGGCATCGACGGTGATCACGGCCGGGCTTTGCGGGCCTTGCGCAACTACCGCTGCGGAAAGTACGAGAGCGACAATCGGTGAGAGAAGGGCGCGCCGTTTCATTTGGAACATGAATCTGGCGTCCATTCTAACCGCTTGCAACGAGCAACGATTTATATTGGCTTAGGCAGGAGAGCGAATGAAAAAAGGCTATTGGGTTGTCGCATACCGATCGATTTCGGATGAATCTGCACTAAAGGAATATGGAAAGCTTGCCGTGCCGGCGATTGAGGCCGGCGGCGGCAAAGCGTTGATACGGACGTCTGATGTTGAAGCCCGTGAATCGGGCTTGCAGCAGCGCGTGGTGGTCATTGAGTTTGAAAGCGTCGAAAAGGCTAAAGCGACTTACGCTAGTGCTGCGTATCAAGCCGCTTTGAAAGTTCTAGGATCCGCAGCAGACCGCGACCTCCGCATCGTTGAGGGAGTGTGAGGGGGGCCGAGTAGACCTGATCTGTGTAACGAATGCGGCTGTCGGATTACTCGTTTCGAAGCGCCAGCATGGGTTCAACGCTTGCCGCGCGCGAGGCAGGAATTAGCGAAGCCAGCAGCGCCGCGATGCAGAGCAATACGGTGGCGATTGCCAGCATCATCGGGTCCCACGGCGCGACGCCGAACAATTGATCGGTCATCAGCCTGCCGGCTCCGATAGCCGCCGGAATTCCGATCGCCAGCCCGACAAATACCTGCAAGAAAGCGCCGCGCAGCACCATTCGGACGACGCCCCGGCGATCCGCGCCCAGGGCCATCCGCAGACCGATCTCGCTGGTGCGCTGTTCGACCATATAGGCCATGACTCCGTAGAGCCCGACTGCGGACAAGACGAGCCCAAGCAAGCCAAACAGCATGGTCAGTTTGGCGATCATGTTTTCCTGCTGGAAGTCTGCGCTCACGACTCTAGGGTATGGGTCAACGCCGTACAGCACGAGGTGGGGATCGACGCTTGCTAACGCCTTACGTACGTGCTCCTCCATCGCGGGGGGATTACCGGGCGCCAGGATGACGATGTTGTAGAGATAATGCGACCAGATTTCGCCGCTGCGAAACGGCGGGTCATCGTATTGCACGGTTTGCGCTTCGGGCACCCAAAACATGGGCCGGATCGGATCTTTGTAGTCCCACGCCTGGTAGCGCATGTCGCGGACAACGCCGACAATCTCATACGTGGAGGAGTACTTGATTCTGTCGATGCCGAAGTGCTGGCCGACGGGGTTCTGGCCTTTGAAGAATCGTTTTGCGAAAGCCTCGTTGATGACGGCGATGTGCCGGGATGCAGCGGTATCTTGCTCCTGGATGGACCGGCCGCGCACGATTTTTGCGCCGAGCGTCTCAAAGAATCCTGGCATCACGCGAGCCCAGGAAGCACCTGTATCTTCTTTTGGCCGGGGCTCGGGCCTTCCCTCGACGCGAATCGCCTCGCCCCAATTGTCACCGGTCATTGGAGCATAGAGCGCGGGCGCAACCATCCGCACACCAGGAATGTGCATCAGGCGCTCGTCGATTTGGCGGAACATCGGCTCGAGCACTTCCGGCTTATAGTTGCCGAGCATGGGATTGATCCACGCGATATAGCGGTTCTGTGTTTCGAATCCAAAATTCTGATGCTCGAGGTTGCGCAAGCTCTGGCCCAACAGTGCGGCTGCGGAGAGCAGTACAAGCGATATGGCCGCCTGCGCGACGACCAGCGACTTTTGAGCTAACGTGCCGCCACCGCCCACGGAGCGATTGGCGCCGCGGAGCGCCTCCACGGGATCGGCACGCGACGTCATCCACGCCGGCGCAATGCCGAATACGATTCCGGTCAACACCGACACGCCGAATGTGAAGAGCAGCACGGGCCACGAGGGTGTGGCATCAATCGGAACGTAGTTATTGGGGCCGCCGATCCGAAAGGCAAGATAAAGGATGAGTCTTGTTCCGGCATAAGCGACGGCAATGCCTAAAACTCCTCCCAGGATGGACAGGGTCACAGACTCGACCAGCGCCTTACGGATGAGGCGGCCACGGGAAGCGCCCAGCGCAACGCGTACCGAGGTTTGCGCACGATCCTTCAAGCCACGCGCAAGCATCAGATTGGCCAAGTTGGCGCATGCGACCAGCAGCACGCAACCGGAGGCGATCAGGAGCAGCCTCAATCCCTTTTCATACTGATCCCGCATGACCTCAACTCCGGCGGCGCCCGGAATCAGGTGCAGCGTCTGTTGGCGCCAGAGCTGCTTCTCGCCTGGTTCCATGTCCGGCACGTGGCTCGCGAGCCAGTCGTGGAATTCCACGCGCAGCTTTGCCTCGAGGGACTTCGGGTTCACGCCTGGACGCACTCTTCCGAGGAGATCGAGGAAGTTGCCATTTGGCCTTTTCAGCCGCGCCGTGTCGCCATCGATCAGCAGTTCCGCCGTTAATGGCAGCCAAAAATCCGGCATGCCCCATCCCGAAAGCTTCGCGCCAAAGAAACCGGGCGGCGCGATTCCGACGACGGTAAACGGGTGGCCATTGATGGAGTAGCTGGCGCCCACTACAGATGGGTCCGAGCCGTATTTGTCCTGCCAGATACGAAAGCTCATGACGGCCACCGGCGAGGCGCCTTCCTGATCGTCCGCATCTGTCATGAGGCGGCCGACCCACGGACGCACGCCCAGAGTGCGAAAGAAATTTCCGGAGACATACTCTCCATTGCGGGTGTCGGCCTGCGCGCGTGCGCCGGCTCTCCGGACACCGAGCGGCGCATTGCCGGCCTGTAGCGCGGCGAGGTCGATGAACTCGGCGGTGCCGGTTCGAAACATCTTGTATGCTTCCCACGAGAACAGCGAGAAGTCGCCATCCTCGCCCTGGGTATACCCGCCCCAGTTGCAGCAGCGGATTTTATCGCCGATTCGCCACAGTTCGTCCGGTTTTGTGACCGGCAGGGATTTGAGCATCACCTGGTGGACAAGCGTAAAGATCGCTGTCGTGGCTCCGATGCCGAGCGCCAGCGTAACGATTGCCGTGGTGGTGAATCCGGGTGATTTGCGCAATTGCCGCAGCGCGTCTCTTAAGTCTCCTTGCACTCATCCTCCGAATAAACTTCTGATGTAGTGAACCGCTAAGTTACAAATACGACAACGGGCCACCCGCAGTTCCCGCGCTGTTCTAAATACGGACGAGGCAGCGCATGGTTACCCGTGGATTTCAGAATAGTTTAGGTCAGCAAAATGCGGTCAACGGATAATCCCTTTGCGCACCGCATATAGGATAAGCTCCGGGACGGTGTGCAAATTCAGCTTGTGCAAGATGTGCGAGCGGTGCGTCTCTACTGTGTAGGCGCTCACATTTAACATATTGGCAATTTCTTTGTTGCTCTTGCCTTCTGCGATCAGTTGGAGAATTTCGCGCTCGCGATCGGTCAGCAGTTCCAGGCTATCCTGCTTGTGTTTGTCGCTCAAATCACGGAAGTAATCTTCTGATAACAAACGGCTGATCTTCTGGCTGAAATACGAGTGTCCTTGCACCGCGGCGCGAATGGCCGCCACTACCTCCGCCTTTACAGAATCCTTCAGCAAATATCCTCGTGCACCGGCGTTCAGAGCGCCCAGAATATAGCTCTCGTCCTCATGCATGCTCAGGATGACAACCGGCACCGGCTTTGGACACTCGGCGAGCCGGCGGGTTAATTCAATGCCATTCATTTCTGGCATTGCAATATCAACTACGGCGACGTCAGGTGCGTGCTCCTGCGCCAAGGCCAAAGCACGGCGGCCATCGCTCGCTTCTGCCACGACCTGAAAGTCCGCCTGGCGTTCGAGAAGCAAGCGAAGGCCGTCGCGCAGAACATTATGATCGTCTGCTAACAGGATTCGTATTTGCTTCATGTGAATCGGTTTGACAAAGTTCGGTCAGTGGAAGCGTGATGCTTAGCAAAGTGCCGCGGCCCGGCTGTGAACTGATATCAAATCTGCCGCCGAGATGATGGACACGCTCTTCCATTCCAAGCAGCCCAAGTCCGCGCACTCGGCGGGCGTCGAAACCCGTCCCGTCATCCCGGACCGTCAAATCGATTTGAACTCCACGCCTTTGCAAATTGACCTGAACTGCGCTTGCCTGAGCGTGACGAGCCGCATTGTTCAATGCTTCCTGAACAATACGATATATGCAAGTCTTGTGCTCTTCGGGCAAATCGTCCGGCAGGTCGTCAGAGGCAACCTGAACGCGTAAGCCGGTGCGCTTTGCACATTCTCTCGCCTGCCAGTTCAATGCCGGGACCAAACCAAAATCGTCCAGCATAGACGGCCGGAGTAATAGCGCGAGATTGCGGGCTTCCGTCATCCCGCGCTGTGCCAGTTTACATATCGAATCCAGGTGAGACAGCAGATTGGCCTGGGCATTCATATCGACCAGGTTTTCCGCTTCCATTAAGATTGCGGAGAAGGTCTGGCCGGCCTCATCGTGGAGCTCCCGTGATATGGCACGGCGCTCGTCTTCCTGTGCGCGCACCAGCTTTGCAGACAGCTTCTGAAGGCCCGCGCGAGCTTCCACGTTTTCGTCCAGAGTGCGCCGCAGTTCGGATTGCAGGCGCAGAACGACAAAGCTGGTGTACAGGGCCAATCCGGCGCCGCCGACCAGCGTAACCGCAATCATGCCGGTTAGTCCCAGCTGCAAGCGGGCGAACAAAGCGGCTAACTGCTCGTCACCCCGCTGGAGCCCCTGTTCATTCAAACGCGCCACCCGATCGGCAATCTGGAGCATTGAGGTTCGCCGCGGAATCAGCTCGGTGTAAAAGAATTGATATCGATATTGTTCCCGCTCTGCAGGAGTCCACGCAAACGTGTTGTTCAATACGTTCCAATAGTCATGAACTTCTGACTTCAAGGAGCCGAACGCGCGCGCCTCTTCGGGCTCCAGGGATTGCGCATAACGCTCCAAGGCCGAGTCCGTTTTGCGCTGCAGATCGTGCAAATCTGAGAGTTGAACACGGCTGCCCGGCTCGGGCGCGAGCAGAAAGTCACGTGCGACTGTACCGGACAAGTAAATAGAGGATCGAATCTCCTCCAGGATGCGGCTTCGTTGCAGAAACCGATGCTCCAGTTCCGTATTGGTTGTCCGCAAACTGATAATCATCAGTAGCGCCGCGACTTCCGCGGCGGCCATTAGCAGAAGCAGGCCGCCGAACCCGCCGGCCAGTGCGAGCCAAGGGCGCCGCGTACTGACATTCGTAGCCACGTCTCCCCATGTTAGGCCGTTACTAAGGCCGAAGATATCCCTTTGGGACGGTATTTCGCGGCCATAAGAATACTTCGTCGACGCGATAGCTTGTCTTTGGATTCTCGACTAACTTGATGACAGGAGGGCCGGAGACATTACATGCTTAAGACCACAATCATTTCGATGCTAAGCGTGGCCGGGTTTGCTGCGCTTTCGTTGACAGCTCAAAATACCGTCACTGCAAATGACGCCGAATTCCTGCGGACAGCGGCCCAGGCCGATATGACCGCAGCGAACCTGGGACAAACCGCGCAGGATCGAGCGGCAAATCCGCAGGTGAAAGATTTCGGCAAACAGCTTGCGACGGATCACACAAAGGACTACGAGCAACTTTGTGAACTGGCGGCGAAGACCGGACAAAGCATCCCGAAGGCAATCGATAGCCGGGATGACCGTGAAATTGCAAGCCTGGATCGCGCGAAAGGCAAGACTTTCGATCACAAATTTCTAGTTCACGAAACAAGCGAACACGAAAAGCTGATTCACGCTTTCAAGCAAGAAGCTGAGCATGGAACCAATCCCGACGTCAAGGCTTACGCCAATACAGCTTTACCCGTCCTTGAGTCGCATCTGCACCATGCGCAGGATCTGGAGAAATCCAAGAGTTAGCCGGGCATGAATTCGCCTAGCCAAGCCTCGTCGTTTCTATAGAAAAGGTGCCTTATGCAGAAAAACCTAAATTTAAAAGCTATTCTCGTTGCAGTCCCATTTCTGTTCTGCACGAGCGCGTTCGCGCAAATGGCAGTCCACGCGGTAAGCGGGACCGTGAAGGCCATCAACGACAATTCAAAAACGATCGATGTTGCGACCGACGGCGGCTCCGCTATGCAATTCAAGATAGCGTCCGGGTCGAAGGCAGACATGGATTTCGATCATGATCTTCGATCTGCAACCGTCGATGCGGGTAAGTTTCACGGTGTAGGGAATTTTGTGATCGTCTATTACTATGGCTTCGGAGATGACCGAACAGCAGTCGCGATCAAGGACCTGGGCCAGCGTCCGCTGCAAAAGGTGACAGGAACTGTCGTCAGTTTTAACAAACAGGACGACGTGCTAACGGTACGAGATAAATCTGGCGCATCACATACGTTTGCATTGAACGATCAGGTGATCGTAGATATGTGGGACGGCGTCGATACGGGTAAAAAATACGAGCCGCATAAAGGGCATCGGGTACGCGTGACCTACAGCACTGCTGGGACGCAAAGCGTTCCGGTGTTCATTCGTACGCTCGGCTAAAGGCGGCCGGCTATTTACTTAGAACAGTCGGAACACCTTTGCTGAACGTGCCTGAGACTGCAAGCTCGCGCCTGATGGGCGGCGGAGACAGGTCGCGCTTGGCTGAACTGAAGACTCGCGGTCCTTGCGAGATCAGGTAGTCCGCTGTGCGGGCGGCGAGTGACTGAATGGTCAGCCCCGGATTCGCCGAGCCTTGCGTCGGCAGGAGACTGCCGTCGCAAACGAATAGATTTGGAATGTCCCAGGTGCGGCCATACCGGTCGGTGACGGACGTTTCGGGGTTCGCGCCCATGCGGCACGCTCCGACGAGATGCGCATAGCGCGATTCCTGAATCACCTCTTCGGCACCGGCCGCCTGCATTACGTTCATCACTGTCTGCTTGCCATACTCGATCAACTTTTTGTCGTTGTCATGCAGATTGAAGGTGACATGCGCGACCGGAATTCCAAACTGGTCCCGGTATTTGGTTGACAGTTCGACGCGGTTATCTTCCCAGGGCAAGATCTCACCCAGAACGCCCAAGGCAGCCCAGTGATTGTAGTCCATCATGGCGCGGCGCATTCCCCATCCCCACGCGCCTTTGGCAGCCATCATCTGTTTTGCAAATGCGATGGGCAGAGGACCGACGGTTTGAATGGCAAAGCCGCGCGCGAATCCGCGGCGCCAGTCCGTTTCGTAGAACTCTTCGGTGAGCGCGTGGGCCGGAGGCGCCTTATACATTCGGACGAGATCCGCGAAGCGGCCGAGCACGACGTTTCCGGCCTGGGCCATCAAGTAACGACCCAACGTTCCGCTGGAGTTTGCCAAGCCATGGTCGTGGCCCTGACAAGACGAGTTGAGCAGCAGGCGCGGGGTTTCTATGGCATAGCCGGAGACGATGACGGCTTTGGCGCGCTGAAAATGGGCACGGCCTTCGCGATCGTAGTAGTGCACGCCGTCGACGCGGTCCGGCGCGGCGGTCGAGACACGAAAGACCATAGAGTGATCGCGAATTTCGGCGCCATAACGAAGCGCTTCAGGGACGTGGGTAACGAGGGTGCTGGCCTTCGCACCTACTTTGCAGCCTTGAATGCAAAACCCGCGATAGATGCAATGCGGACGATCGCCGCGAGATGCGGAAAGAATTGCAACCGGACCGCCGGCGCAAACGCGAATGCCTAATTTTGTGCAGCCGCGCACGAGGACATCGCCCACGCCCCCGAGCGGATGCGGCCCGTATGGATAGCCGTGCGGATCACCCCAGGGAAAGTGAGCAGGACCGGCGACCGGGATTTCGCGTTCCAGCAGTTCGTAGTAGGGCTTGAGATCTTCGTAGCTGATAGGCCAATCGGCGCCGACGCCATCTTCGGTGTAGACGCGGAAATCCGATGGATGAAAGCGCGGTGCGAACGCGGCCCAGTGAACGGAGCCGCCGCCGACGCCGCGGCCGCTGTTGTTCTCTCCCAAGGCAAGCGGATCCTCGCCTCCGGTGATACGCAGATCAGTCCAGTAGAGCTTATGAGAACCCGCCTCATCGCTAACCCAGTCGCGTTCGGTATCCCAGAAGGGACCAGCCTCCAGACCGACCACTTTGCAACCGGCTTTCGCTAAACGCTGCAGGAGCACGCCACCGGCAGAGCCGACGCCCACAACGACGAAGTCCACGGCTTCCGTTTCGGGGTAGGTGTTGGTGTTGCGGCCGATCTGCTGCAGCGGTCCGAGTATTCGCTCGGGCGAGTTGGTCTGACGAAACGCGCCGAATAGGGGACGTTTCAATGCGTGCCTCCCTGGCCGGGATGGCTGGAATGGGAAGACACCGAAGCGGGCTCCGTGTTGTCCGAGATGGTATCGGTGGGCGCGGACCATTCGTACCGCTGTTCGTCTACTTCCCAGGGTTCGGGCTGGCCGCCCTCCAGGCGCATATAAGCCCGAGGATACGCGGGGCCGCCGAAGCCGACTTCATCCCAAGCCCAAGGGTGGGAATAGTAGGCCTTCACGCAATCGCTGACGAGCATCGCCCAGAAGTGATGAATCGACAACTTGTCCCAGAGGTCAAAGGCGGCGAGTTTCTTACCATCGTGAATCGATTTCACCAAGAAGTCCTGCTTCAAGCGATCGAGCTCGAAGAATGGCTGTCCGTGGATTTCCTGCGCGGTTGTATCAATGATGCGAATGGCGAGGCGATATGCGTCCTGGTCGGAAGGCATGTCTTCATAACGATAGCCATCGATTTTGTCCTCATGCAGACGCTGATCAATGTAATGCAACACAGGAATCTTTCGCTCGGGGGTGCGGTCGTCTTGCGGGATGATGCGCTCGACGACGGCTCCGATGACCGGCAACTCCTCGGGGGAGAAGAAGCGGATGGGAGGAACGTTGTTGACACGGTCGAGAACGGTTTGTCTGGTGGTGGCATCCCACCACTGCTGCTGGCCGAGCGTGCTGTAGCCGGGATAGTAACCCGGCTGCTTGCGCGGCGGCAGAGGCTTATCCGTAGCCGGATCGGTGAGCGGCTGATGAACGGGTTTGGTAATGGCGGAGCTCATGATTTTTCCCTTCGCAGCACGGAGGCGAGCAGGCCCAGCATGCCGCAGGCCGAGAACAAAAGAGGAGCGAAGATGGGCGGCCCATACAGTATGTTGTAGAGCCACGTCTTTCGCCCTCCGGGGCGGCGCATGATTCCACGCGCGTGATACCCAAAGCCGATCGCGCCATCGATTGCAGTCAGCGCTGAGGCGGCCGGGAGTATGGTGCGGGCGGAACCCTTGTGCACGACGGCCGCTATGCAAGCAGCGGTTTGAACCGGCGCAAGCAGCACGGGAGTCCATTGCGCCCAAATGCGGAAGCGGCTTTTGTAATGCGAATACCAGGCTTCGAAGCCGGAGAACACAGCCCACAGCGCTGAGATAACGCAGAGCTGCTTCTGAAACTTCCCATAGTGGATATCGGTGCGCCAGCCCTTCGGGTACGGGCTGCGGACGGCGGTGCCCGGTTCGAGTGCAGGGGCCTCTTCCCGGCGCAGGTAGGAGGCGAGCAAACCGAGATAGGCGGCCGTTCCGAAGAGCAACGGAGCGAAGATGGGCGGTCCCATGACGATGTTGACAATCGGAATGCGCCAGCCTCCCGGTTTGCGGGCGACGCCGCGAATGTGAAATCCGAATCCGATTACGCCATCGGCGAGCGTAATGGCCGCTGTCCAGCGAAGCACGGTAACGGCGGCTCGCCGGGAGAAGGCAGCGGAGACGCCGGCGACGGTGAGTGCGCCACTGAGCAGCACCGGCGAATACATAACAGGATTGCTGTAGCTGCCTTTGTAGTGCTCGTAACTGACTTCGAGGCCGCTAACAAAGCTGGAGATGGCGGCGAGCAGCGACATCGATCGTTGAAAGCGGCCGTCGCGCAGATGAGTTACCGCGACGGCCGCTGCCTTCGCAATCGTTTTCGTCACCGAGCTTTGGAAGTTGAGAGAACTTTTCACCGCAACAAAGTAGACGCGCGAACATTCATTGAGTGACGCCGCGGAAACAGAAGCCCGGACATTTCGCAGGTAGACGATTATGCGCGAAGCGGGTCATACATAAGGGAAACAAAAACAGCCATGGCGAAGACAGCAGGCGATGTAATCGTTGAGACCTTGCTCGACTGGGGTGTCGACACTATTTTTGGCATACCGGGAGATGGTATCAACGGCGTCATCGAATCGTTGCGCAAGAACCAGGACAAGATCAAATTTATCCAGACACGGCACGAAGAGGCGGCGGCGTTCGCGGCGTGCGGCTATGCGAAGGTGACGAACCGGTTGGGCGTTTGTCTTGCTACGTCTGGCCCAGGAGCGATCCATCTGTTAAACGGTCTGTACGACGCAAAACTGGACGGCGTACCGGTATTAGCGATAACGGGATTACAGTTTCACGACCTTATCGGCACGCACACACAACAGGACGTAGCGCTGGACAAGCTGTTCATGGATGTCTCGGTATACAACGAACGCATTATGGGAGCGGCACATGCGCAGAATGTAACGGAACTGGCATGTCGAACGGCGCTGGCGCGAAAGGGTGTTGCGCATATCACGACACCGGTCGATTTTCAGGATCAGGAAGTGAGCGACGACATGCGCTCAAAGCGCAACAGGCCAAACCATGTTTCAAATGAGTTTGTCGTTGGAGCGCGCCGTCCTACAACAGCAGAACTGAATGAAGCCGCGGAGATTCTGAACAGCGGAAAAAAGGTTGCCATTCTGGCCGGGCGCGGAGCACTGCACGCCGGAAGTCAACTGGAGTACATCGCGGAAACTCTCGGCGCGCCCATCATCAAAGCGCTGCTGGGCAAATCGTGCGTGCCTGACGACAGCCCTTATACGACAGGCGGCCTTGGCCTGCTGGGGACGCTTCCATCGGAAGAGGCGATGGAAGAATGCGACACGCTGCTGATTGTGGGCTCGGCATTGCCGTATATCGAGTTTTATCCGAAGCCCGATCAGGCGAAGTGCGTGCAAATCGACATTGATCCCACGCGCATTGCGCTTCGATATCCGGCCGACGTCGGGCTTGTCGGCGACAGCGTGGAGACGCTGAATGCACTGATCCCGCTGTTGAAATCGAAAAACAAATCGTTCCTGAAAAAAGCGCAGGCGGGCATGGAAGATTGGCGCGAGCTGCTGAAGACGCGCGGGACGGCGACGGAGATTCCGATGAAGCCCCAGGTGGTGGGCTATGAATTGGGCAAACGCATCCCGCCGAATGCCATTGTGACGAGCGATTCGGGGACGAACACGACCTGGTTTGCGCGCTACGTGCCGTCGCTGCGCGGAGCAATGCATACGTGCTCCGGCAATCTGGCGACGATGGCGTGCGGATTTCCTTATGCAATTGGCGCGCAGGTGGCTTTTCCGGAACGTCCGGTAATTGCGTTCGTCGGCGATGGCGGCTTCACCATGTTGATGGGCGAGTTGGCCACATGCGTGAAATACAAGCTGCCGATCAAGATTTTCATCATTCGCAACGATGAACTCGGCCAGATCAAGTGGGAGCAGATGGTGTTCCTGGGCAATCCCGAGTATGTAACCGGGCTGCAGGGCATCGATTTCGCAGCTGTCGCGAAGGGCTTTGGGGTGGCGAGCTTTACGATCAGGACGCCCAGCGAATGCGGGCATGTGATCGAGAGCGCACTGGCTACGCGCGGGCCTGTTTTGGTGGAAGCGATCGTCGATCCGAATGAGCCGCCATTGCCGGCAAGGGTGAAGCCTACGCAAGCGGTGCACTTCGCAGAGTCGCTTGCCCGGGGAACGAAGGACTGGGAAAAGATTGCGAAGACGGTGGCGAAGGACAAGATCCGCGAGCTGGTGTGACACGGTCGATGGGCGACGAGACGTTTTGCATTACGTCCGGCGAGGTTTCTGTTTACCGCATACCGACGGATCAGCCGGAAGAGTCTGACGGCACAGCAGTATGGGATGCAACCACGCTGGTTTTGGTGGAGCTTCGCTGCGGTGACCAGACCGGCCTCGGGTTTACTTATAGCGATGAAGCGGCTGCGCATATAGCCAAAGAGCTTATTGAAAAGAAAGTTCTAGGCGGAAACGCTTTCGACATCCCGACGCTTCACGCGGCGATGGATCGTTTCACCCGCAACATGGGCCGGCCAGGCCTGGTTTCGACTGCAATCTCGGCAATCGATATCTGCCTTTGGGACTTGAAGGCGCGGCTGCTGAACGTCTCACTTGTCAAGCTGTTGGGACAGGCGCGCCAGTCCATTCCGGCGTACGGCAGCGGCGGGTTCACTTCATATACGTACCGGCAACTGCGGGATCAACTCGGTGGCTGGGCGGCAAACGGGTTTAAAGCCGTGAAGATGAAGATCGGGCGTGAGCCGGAGAAGGACATCACGCGCGTCAAGCAGGTGGCCGAGGAGCTTGCAGGCAATTGCGAATTATTCGTGGATGCGAACGGCGCTTACAAGCGGAAGCAAGCATTGGCGAAAGCAAACGCCTTCGCGCCGCTCGGGGTCACGTGGTTTGAAGAACCGGTCAGTTCCGACGATCTGGCCGGCCTCAGAGTGATGGTTCAGGAAGCGCCACCCGGCATGCGCGTTGCGGCGGGAGAATACATCTACGTTCTTGACGATGCGAAGACGCTTCTTCACGCCAATGCGGTCGATGTTCTGCAGGCGGACGTGACGCGATGCGGGGGCGTTAGCAATTTTGAAAAGATCGCGGGCGTGTGCGAGATGAACCACGTTCCGCTCTCAGCCCATACCTCGCCATCGATCCACAGTTCCTTATGCTGCGCGTTTGAAGCTGCTATCAATGTCGAATACTTCCACGACCATGCGCGAATCGAAGACATGTTCTTCGATGGCGCAGCGAAGCCATCAGATGGGCTGTTGAAACCGGATGCGGCGCGTCCGGGGCTCGGATTGGATTTTAAACGATCGGCAGCGGAGGAATTCCTGAAACTCAGTTTGCGCTGCAACTGAGGGGCGAATTTCGTTCAGCAGCGCTCTCGACCGGTACTCTTCTCGGTATAGTTGTTCGCGCCTTCAAAAGACTTGCCATGGAATTAGCTTTGATCCTCGAAGGCACGCATCACTCTGCGTGAGGACATACAAACGTTTTAAAACTGATTTCGAGGATTATCTGGAGATGAGTGACGGCCAGAGCTGCGCTCAATTGCCTATCGAGTGGAGATAGAATCTACCCTTTGGTCCTAAACCTATCTGTTGTTTCCGAACGTTTGATAGTACTGGGTGTAGTCACGCCGACCTCACCTTGCTTCCACTTGGGCCAGCTCTTGATCTGATCCGCTGCCTTTCGAATGTGCTCTCTATAGTCGTTTTGCACAGTTGTGGATTTGCTCTCCATAATTACTTGACTTTGATTCTAATGTTTATGATGCAAGGTTTCAATAAAGATCTTAAGAATCCTCAGAATCTTCTACCTGGGATGCCGCCTTCAATTCTCGATCGAGATAAGATGTTGGATCCATAGGAGTGCGCGGCCGATGTTCGACACCCCTATGCCACGGGAGCACATCGCCAGATCCTTTTTCTTCTTTGCGGTGGACCTTCCGACCTCCCCCAAGCTTCAACGAGAATAGATCGAAGTATCTTCTCGGACCGATCCCTAAAAATGGCTCGAAAATAACCCTCGACTGGCACGTTGATCTGTTCGCCCATCCACGCTCCTCGATGCTTATCGCGTCATGATGCAATTGGAGTGCTTGACTCTTTGGGTAGGGCTCAACGTAAACAACTCGTCTAATCCCAGACGCGATTATGTGCCGGGTACAGTTGTGACAAGGAAACGTGGTTGTATACAGGGTCGTGCCCGAGGTTGACCGTCCAGTTCTGCCACACGTTAGAAGCGCATCCATCTCCGCATGAACTGCCCGACCGAATTCCGTCAGGCTAAATAGCGATGTGCTCCTCAGAAGTTCCTTTCCTTCGTTCAGCGAGATGGGCGCTGGATTGCAAACAACGCGAACTAATGCTGCAATCAGCTCCTTATCTCCAAGCAGCCGATCAACGATCTCGCCGTTCAGCTCTGAAGCAGACCGCAATGCGCTCTCGAGATCATGCTCTGTTAAAAAGGAGTCGTTCTTAAGCAAGCCCAACAACTCCTGGATTATTTTGTCTCTTTGCTTTTCGTTGCTGTCGGATCGCCTCACATGATCCCGTTGGTCTTCCGGCCCGGGCCAGTAGAGTCCTCCTCCGAAAGCCGGCACATCATTGCAGCCCACGGCGAGCACATCGCCTTCTGGTGTGCTGATCGCTGCCCCCACCTGTCTCGCTAAATCTCCTGAACGCAGAGACGCTGCGAACGCGAGGAACATATTGTGTTCGTCCTGAGCAGGGGTCGCAAACGGATATCCGAAAACTAGATCAACGAATCTTCCGAGTTGGTCCTTAAAAACATTGGGATCTTGGGCGATGAAAACATCAGCTTGCGCGAATGCGTTGCTGGTGTTTTGCCCGAAGGCATCACGCTCCTTCTTGTCTCTGGCAATCAATTCGCGCGCGTCGGCCTCCTGCATATCGCGATGCGTCTCCAGGTGCATGATGCGCTCTTGTTCTGGTGTGTAGATGGCGATGAGAAAAAACCCAGGACCATACACTTGTCGAAGAAGCTCGACTTCCTCCGGGCGTTTGAGCGAGCTGATTAGATACGCAGTTTTCGTGCGAGGATTGTTGTCCGTTCGACGCCGGCTAATTTCCGCCAAGCCAATGAGGCCGATGAAATCCTTTCTATTCGCAGATCGGCATAGCTCGTTGCCAGCATCTATCCGTGTACGAACGCGGTTATAGTAAGTCGAGTCGTTAAGCTCAATCTTCAAAGCGAAGCTTTCAATGTGCTTCTGAAAATAGTCCGTTAGTTTTATCAATTCAAGTCTGTACCCGAACTGCGAGAGCAGCCGCTCCAAATATGATTGGATGGGTTCGACGGATGTACCAACAGGATGAACAAATGCGAAAACCAACTCATCTGGGTAGATTTCGTTCAGCGCATCGTCGCTTGGTGTGAGTTCGTCCGCAGTTTCACTCATTTGCATCGCATTCTTACACACCCGCGGAGATGCGCTTAACCGCCCCGTGGAAGTAGATTCACTCGGCGGGTTCCGGGCGTTCGCCTGCCGCTGGAGTTTTCAGCTCGACGAGCAGGATGCCGCTGAGGATCAGGCATCCACCGATGACGGAATATCGTGTCAGCATCTCGCCGCCGATGAGAACGGCGGTGGCGAGTGCAAACACCGGCTCGAGCGAGAAGATGAGCGCCGCGCGGGTGGCGGTCGTGTAGCGTTGGCCCCAGGTTTGCAATGCGAAGGTCAACGTCGTGGCGAAGAAGCCGGTACCGAGAATAGCCGCCAGCAGCGATGGATTCCAGTGTGCGACGGGAGGTTCTACAAAAAGCGCCAGCGCCGATAAAACGGCGGTTGCTGCCAGCTGACCCAGCGCCAACGGTTCGAAGGAATAGCGTTTCGAAAAGTGCCCGAGCGTCAACAGGTGGAACGAGTAACACACGGCACAAGCAATCGTGAGCACATCGCCGCGATTCATGCGGAATCCAGTTGAGATCGATGGAAGAGTTAAGACGACCATGCCGCCGGTGGCAATCAGAACTCCAGTGAATTCGATGAGACGCGGCCAACGGCGATAGATCGCCGCGCTGAGCAGCGGCACCAGCACAATGTAAAAGCCGGTGAGAAAGCCCGAGTTGCCTGCGCTTGTATATTTCAAGCCGTCGGTCTGGAAAGCGTAGCCGCCCCAGAGCAGGACACCGGTCAACGCCCCATAGCCCAAGCCCGCTGCGAGCTGCCGCCGTTGATCCGGATGCGACGCAGCGCGCCGGAAAGCAGGCCGAAACAGTATGGCCGTGCAGAGGCTGGCGAAGCCAAAGCGGAGCGCAAGAAAGTACATGGTGGACATGCTTGCGACCGCATGCTTAACCACAACAAAGGTAGTTCCCCAAATGAGCGCAGTGGCGGCAAGCGCGAGATCGGCTTTCCAGCGGGCGGGTGACTCTATTTGGCTGGGAGTGGCTGCCGCACTCACACGGAAGCGTCCGCGTTCAACAGCGTAAGGAGAAGAAGGATGCGCTTCAGGCCGAGTTCGCGGCCCTCGGGTTGGTACCACTCGCTATGGGTGTGCGCGCCGCCGCCCTGTCCACCTGCACCGATGGAAATCGCAGGAAGGCCGAGCGAGAGAGGAACGTTGGCATCGGTCGATGCGCAATCGAGGCGCGACCGTATATTCAGATGAGCATCGACAGCGTGAACCGCTTTCAGCAAGGGCGCATCTTCCGGCAGTTTGCCGCCGGGACGAGCACCCAAATCTTTGATCCTCGCCGTCAAGCGGCCGCTCCGCGCACCGCGGTTCGCCTGTTCGAGCGATCGTTCGACGACGGAAGTAAGAAGGGTTGAAAGCGCGGTGAGAACGGGCGCGTCTTCCGAGCGGATATCCAGCTTCGTCCGGACACTGGATGGGATGGAGTTGACGCTAGTGCCCCCCTCAATGATGCCGAAGTTGTAGGAGCAGATGCCGCGGTTCCGGCTGACGATCTCCGATTCGGCGTGTTGCACGTATGAGGTGATGGCTTCGGCAACTATGTGCACCGGATTGGGCGTGCCGTGGTCGTTCCAGCTATGTCCGCCGGGGCCGGAAAACGTGAGTTCGAAACGCCGGCTGGCAAGCGCCTGACTGGTTATGTGTTCGATGGACGGACCGTCCAATACGAGGAACGCCCGAAGGCGATCGGGGGCTGAGCAGTAATCATCCAAATGGCTGCAAAGGTAGCGCATGCCATTCAGGTTGCCTTCGCCTTCCTCACCAACATTAGCGACGAGTAAAACCGATTTTGCAAGATTGCGAAGCTTGTCGCTGCTTCGCAGTACTTTGGCAATGGCCAGCAATCCGCTCAGACCGGATCCGTTATCGGATGTTCCGGGCCCCAGTATGCGGCCGTCCGGCCCATAGTGAATATCCTCCGGACGATCGGGCGCAAAGACGGTATCCAGGTGGGCAGAGATGACACAGACGGCGTCGCCCGGATGGTCGCCGAGGGCGGCAATTACATTTCCGGCCCGGTCCAAAGCGGCGTTCCATCCCATCGCAGTGAGTTGCGCACAGAACCACTCGGCACGGGGACGTTCGAAGAAGGTCGGGGCGACGACGCGGCAGAGCTCCAGGTGACGCTCATTTATCCAAAGACGTTCCCGTGCAAACCATTGCAGGGCTTCAGAAATCTCCGGGCGGAGAGACAAGTCTCGAACCAGCCTGCCTTGGAGCGGCGGCAATTGGGGGCGCGGGGGTGTCTTCGGTGCGGTCGCCAAGATGATAATTCCGTCTTTTCAGGGTAACGTGGGCGAAATCGGCCTCGCTATTTATTTTTTCCGAACCTCCGGGACTGCGCCGTAGAATCGAATTGTGTTGCGGAACGGGATACGCCCGCCGCACGTAACTAGTAGCAGGACTATGCGACGTCTTACCGAAGCGTTTTTTGTTTTGATTCTTTGCGGCGGCACGGCGGCTTTCGGGTCCGTGGAAAGCGATCTGATGGCGATGGCGCCGGCTGAAACGACTCTGCTGAGCGGAATCGACGTCGCGCGCACGAAGGCTTCGCCATTCGGCGCCTATCTGCTGAACGAGATGAGCCGGGGGAATGGCCATCTTCCGGAGTTCATGGCAGCAACAGGCTTCGACCCGCGACGCGATCTGCAGCAAGTTCTGCTTGCCGGAGTTGCGGGGAAGAGCGGACCGAATTCGCGTTTTGCCATTTTGGCGCGAGGGACCTTTGACGAGGCGCGGATTCGGACAGCCGTACTCGCAAACGGCGGCTCAGTTTCAACGATCAACGGCCTGGAGACACTGCTGATTCCTAAACATCGTCAGAATGAACAGCGGGAAAACGGGGTAGTTGGTCTGGCGTTCCCAAAGCCCGGTCTGGCGGTTCTGGGCGACGTGAAAACCCTACAGGAGGTTCTTTCGCCGAGGGCGTCGAATCAAAATCTTGATGCTCTTTTGGTCGATCAGGTGAATCATGTGGGATCGGAAAACGACATCTGGTTTGCAACGCTCATGTCGGGTTCCTTCCTGGGGCACCAACTGGCTGACGGAGCGCCACCCAACGTCGTGAATTCCGGAGCTTTGAAATCGATTCTCCGATCGTCTGGCGGAATGCAGTTCGGTACTAACGTTGCGATGTCGCTTGACTTGTTTACGCGTTCAGCCGACGATGCGCGTTCAGTAACGGAACTTCTCCGGTTTGCGGGAAACCTGGCACAGATGCAGAACAATCCGCAAGGCACGGCGGCAGCTGCGGCGCTCAGCAACCTTGAATTGCAGACGGAAGGATCGACCGTGCACGCTTCGCTGAACGTGACCGAACAGCAGATGGAACAGCTGATGCAATCCGGAAAGAAGCCGCTGACGCAACGACAGTGATACGCGAAGACGGAGCGTTCTGGATTGAGCGGCTGAAGTTAACGCGTCATCCCGAGGGCGGTTTCTACCGGCAAACCTATTGCGCGGATCTGATCCTCGACAAGCTGCCATCACAGTTTTCCGGCAGGCGTCCGGCCTCGACTGCAATCTACTTTTTGCTCGCGGACGGGGATTTCTCGGCGCTTCACAGACTGCGATCAGATGAAGTCTGGCATTTCTATGCCGGTAGCCGGTTGGAAGTCCACGTCATTTCTCCGGATGGTGAGTATTCGGAGATTCTGTTGGGGAGTAATGCCGAGGCAGGCGAAGCTTTTCAGGCTGTTGTAAAGGCGGGCTGCTGGTTCGGCTCGAGATTGGCGGATCGGACATCGTTCGCCCTGGTGGGATGCACGGTCGCGCCAGGGTTCGACTTTGCCGATTTTGAAATGGCGAAGCGCGATGAGCTGATTGCCATCTATCCACAGCACCGGCAACTTATCACTGAGCTAACTCGTATTTAGAGTTTTCCGAAAACCCCATACAACAGATAGCCGCTGATCGAAATAATGAAGCCGATAACGGCTGATATCAAGCCGCCGTAGAACAGAAGCTTTCGTTTGGCGAGAATCGACAACGAAGAAAACACAATGGCCACTTCGAGGAACACTTCACCGAGGTGGAAGCTGTCGGCCTGGCGGCCCATTTTGTCGCGCTCACGCTCGAACTCACGCGCCTGATCCTGAATGTCGGTGGTCTGCTGCCGGTACTTGGACGCATCGCTTGAGTATTTTTTTGCAGCAGCCGGATCCGCCTTCATCTGTAATAAGACATCTCCGGCAACTTGCGCGGTATAGCGCCGGATGTCTTTGGCCTGATAGTAAGCCCACTGGTCGGAAGCCTTTTGCTGCTCCAAGAGTTTTTCTGTGTTGAAGTGCTGGCCCAGGACCGAAACGATGGCAAGACAGGCGGCGATAATTGCCATCGTTCCAGCCACGGCCTTATCGAACGGATTCTGGGCGTGCTGTATGTGTTCTTCAACTTCTTCGTGAGCGGACATGGTTACCTGTACTGAGTCACCGTATCACGCCGACGTTTGATCAGCCGGTCGTGGTTCAGGCCTGGTCAATTTGGAGATACGGCGCACCAGCTTCCGGTAGTCGAGCGACTGCAGAGTCTTGAAAGGAAACCATTCGCCGTCGCACCAGCTGGAGCGGTACCAACGCGAGAAGAGAGCCAGGTGTTCCAGCGGATCGGTGATCGTTTCCGGATGGGAAAGTACCTTCTCGAGTTCCTCACGCACGATGACGTCCATCGATTGCCGGGATTCGGCGCGGGCCGAAACATCTAACAAAATCGGCTGCTGCCAACAACCGCGGAACATCGGGCGCAGGAAACACGAACCGGGTTCGAAGGCGGGCGTGAGGGCGACACCCGAGAACCCGTGCACTTCCGAAACGATAGCATCGCGCAGGGAGATGGCCTCCTTCACTTTTTCCAGCCGGCGATGAATTTGCGAAGCCTCTTCGAAGTCCATTTTGGAACTGGCGCGCTCGCGTGCGACGGTCAACGCGCTGAGGGTAGTGCGGCCTTCGGCCACCAGGAATTCGAGGGTTCTTTTCACCTCAGTGGCATATTCTTCCGCGCTGACAGCACCCTGGCACGGGCGCAAACACTGGTTCATTTCGCCATAGATGCAGCCGGGATGATCGGGAGCCGGAACGAGCTTGCCGGGGCAGCGGCGCAACTGGAAAAGAGCTTCTACTTTCTCCTGAAACGCTTGTGCGAAATCCCGGCCGGCAAAAGGGCCCAGCACGCAGTCGTTATTCGAAGGAATGCGGTTGGTTAACAGAAGTTGAGGAAACGAATCACTTTCCGAGAGCCGGACAAACCACGGCATTTTCAGCCGCAGGCGCTGTGCGTAATCCGCAGGAAAGCAAGAACGTGTCACCGCGTACAGCGTGAGAAGCATCTCAAGCCGTGAAACGGCCGGCCAACACTCGATGTGGGAGATAGAGGATTGAAAGGTGCGCAATAGACGCTGAACGCGCCGGGGGAGATTCCGGGACGAACTGATGTGGCTTTCGCCCGACGGAGGAACGATCCGATACACACCACCCGTGGCGGGTAGTCCGGCCATTTTAGAGCCGGCGGCGGCGGCGCCGGGGTAGAACGTGATGGACGGCGGTATAGTCACAAGAGCGGGCGCACTCGCCCGCACGGCGGCGTTCCCCTAGAATTGTACCGACGATTTAGCACGGGACGCTTCAGTCAGCTTGACAGGAAGAAAGCGCAGTCTAGAATAAGTATTTCGCTATGCAAGGTTGTCAGCACGAGCGAACCGAGTTCCTCTATCGGCGCGACGGTATTGAATATGTACGATGCCTGGATTGTGGGCAGGTGTTTGAAGCAGAGGATTTGGACACGGTTCCCGTTTACGAAGAAGAAGAAGAGCAGAAGCCGCGCAAGCGGCGCTGAGCCCCACAGCATGCGCCGCTAGTTCGGAAAAGTGCTTCCTGCCTTCACCACCCGAATCTGGTGATCGGTGAATTGTCGATGGCTGCCCGGCACCGGAATTTTCGGCATGTGACAGCTGGCGCAATTCGATTTAGCCACCGGACAGACCTTCACCGGCGCCGCCGACGCGAACGCGGCGCTCACCGCAGAACCGGCGTGGCAGGCGAGACACTTCGTATCGACAAACGCCGCTTCCGGCAGAAGTTTCTGGTGAGGATCATGGCAGGTGATGCAACTCAGGCGGCTATCCTGGCCATCGAAACACTTGCTGTTGGCGAGGCGATAGGGTTGAAAGCGAACGTCTACCGGCCCCCTTATGGGGAGGCGCATGACGGTTTCCCAGGTGCGATGACATTTGCCGCATAGCTCCGAGATCTCATACGGCGTGTTCTGCTTCAAGTCTTTTGGCAGGAAATCTCTTTTGCCCTTCAGCGCCGCGTTCTGATGGAGCAGTGCATCTTCGTGGCAGTGGTCGCAGGTGACGCCCGGTCTCAGGGCCGCGAGATGCAGCGTTTTGGCATCGCCCGATCCAGTGGAGTGGCAGCCGAAGCAATCGGCCACTGTCGCGCTATCCAGTTCCCGACCAAATGCCTGCAACAAGGTTTGCGGGTGTAGAGCATCATCTCCAATGGTGGTGTCCAACGCATCGGGCTCGGCGAAGTAGCTGACCAGGCTCTCATAGATGCGCCCTTGATATTCGAGCACGTAGGTTTGGCTGCGAAAGCCGAAAGAGTAGCGGATGGGAACCTTGATCTCGCCGGTGGCGTCGGACACAGCGTACGTGGTTAGGCCGTTATGCGTTTCGACCCGGTACGTGTACACTCCCTTCGTGGTGGTCAGCAGCGGGTGATTGTTCAAGACGCTGTTGCTGCCGGGAAGCTGAAGGGCGCGGCCCATTGCGGTCTTGGGTTGTTCGTGAGCCTGCGCGAGGTGGCACGTGCCACATTGGAGATCTGCGCCCGCAAGAGAGCCGGCTGCGAGCGCCAAAGAAAGCACAAATCCGGCGACCGCGTGGATTGATTGCGCGCGAATCAATTATTCGAGCCTCCGGCGGCGTTAATGGAGCCGTTCGAGGTATTGCCGGAGCTTACGGCGACGTTATCGGAATCCAGGCGAAGGGCTTCCTGGCGAGCGCGGCGTGCTTCCTGATAACGTTTGGCGAGAGCATACGCGGTTGCAAGAGAGATTCGCGACTCGAGGTTTTCGGGATCCAATTGAACCGACTTTTCTAGCGCGGATACGCCCGCATTGTAGTCGCCGGTCTTCACTAGGACACGCCCCAGGACGTACTGCGCACTGGCGGATGCCGGATCGTGGCTCACAGCTGCTTGCGCCAGCGGCAAAGCAGCTTTGGTATCGCCGCTCAAAAGGAGTGTGTACGCCAGCATCGAAGCGGCTGCCGAGTTGTCTGAGGAAATCTGCAACTCGCGACGGAACTCTTCCGAGGCGCGAACGGGGTTGGATCCGAACAGGTAGTAACCGTACAAGTAATGCACTCCCGGAGCTGCCGGAAAATCATTTATGAGCCTTTGAAACTGCTTGTCCGCTTCATCAGGGCGTTTCGACAGCATCCAGAAAACGGCCTGGCCAGCGCTCGAGACGAGCTCATGATCCTGGACTGGAATTTGCGCCGGGAGAAGCGGACGGCGAAGCCCGGCTATCCCTAAAGCATCAACAAGGGCGGGATTCGGGCCACCTTGAACAAAGCTGCTTAAGATGCGAAGGGACTGCTCGTATTTTCCGGCGACATTCAGCAGAAGTGCTTGATTGGTGCGCAGAGTATCGCCAAACTGCGGCAGCTTTTCACCGCCAAGCGAAATACTTTTTTCGATGTCAGCAAGCGCCGCGGTATTGTCGCCCAGCTGAAGTTCGGATAGGCCTTTCAGCGCCCATGCAGGCGCTGCCGAGGGCTGCAACTCGGCGAGCTTTGCAAACGCGGTCACCGCATCCGCATATTGATGCGTGGCGTACAGGCAGCCGCCAAGAGACCACCAGCCTTCGGCCCACGCCGGATTGGCAGTAAGGGCTTCTTTATATAAGCCAATTGCCTCCGGCAATCGATTTTCCGAACGCGCGGTGTTGGCCTTTTGACTGAGATCCTCGAAGCTGTCTGCGCTAACGCAGGTTGCGGTTAGCACGAGGACGCACGCCAAAAACTTCAAACCCATTAAAGCTGCCCTTTGCAGTTCACGGCAAAGCCACTGTTCGCATACTAACTCTCAGGCGGCGCGAAGACGAATGAGCGTGACTTCAGGCGGGCAGTTGAAACGCACGGGGACTGTCGAGCAGCCTGCGCCCCAAGAAGTGTAGGCGAGCATGTCGCGATATTGCCATTTGCCTTGCGCGAATTGTTTTGGAAACGCGCCGTTCTTTTTGATCGCGCCGATATAGGGCAATCGAATTTGACCGGCGTGCGTATGGCCGCACAGATAAAGGTGAATGCCGGCATCCGCGGCCTGTCTATAGAGCCCCGGCGTGTGGGTCAATAGGATTTTGAATTCATCGGCGGGGACGCCGGACATGGCTGCCGGCAGATCGTCGCAGCGATAGTCGAAGGGATCGTCTGTGCCGAGAATCCAAAGGCGCGCTCCATCGCGCTCGATGGCAGCCGCATTGTTCACCAGTACATTAACGTTTTGCGCGGCGAGCCAATACGCAATTTCCGCCGCGTCGTGGTTTCCGAGGATGGCGTACGTGCCGAGACGGCTTCGGATATTCGCGAGTACCGTCCGCATGCGCGGATAAACTTCGGCGCAGCTGCCACGTATTTCGTAACGGTAGTCGCCAGTCAATACGCACAAATCCGGCTGAATTGGGGAAAGAACAGCGGCGACCGATTCAGCAAGACCATCGACCTTATCAATGTGAAGATCGGAAATATGCAAGATCGTAAAGCCGTCGAAGGCTTTGGGAAGATTCTGAAAAGAAAACTCCAGCTCGCGGCGAACAACTGCGACGGCATTTCGCCGGCCGCGATTGTACAAGCCAAGAAGACGGAGTACGCCGTGCAGTAATTTGGGTTTGACTTCTTCGTTAAACCAAAGCCGAAAACGTCCTTTTCGCAGCGTACGGCCGGTTCGCGCGAAATATGCCTCAACTTCCAGCCGCTTCTTCAGGCGAACGGAAAGTAACGCTCCGTCCGCGGTTTCCGGCGCAGTTGTGGTTTGAAAAGTGGCGTTCAGTTCATTGCTCCCGAGGGATTCCTCTCTTCAATTTTAATTCCATGGCGCGATTCGATGGTTTGCGCCGGGAATTTTACTAAACGGCCATGTTTGTAAAAATGGGGTTTGTTGTTCAGCCGCCTAGATGCCGCAAGCCCCTTACCGAAAAAGCCAGCGAGTCATTTTGCTGCTGGGACTTATACCTACCGTGTTAGCGGTATTCGCCTATTTCACCAGCTCGCTGCATATTCAGAGTGTTCAATCGACTGTGCAGACGACGGAGTTTCTGCGCGATCTCGATGCACCTGCTTTCCACGTTGACAGATGCGGAGACCGGCCAGCGTGGGTTCATTCTGACCGGACAGCCGAAATACCTCGAGCCCTATTTCGCGGCGCGACGGGATCTTCCGGTGCGCTGGGAGCACGTGCTTTCGGAAGGCAAGCGAGAAGGAGTGACGGAGACTAAGCTCGCCCGCATTCGAGCCTTGATCACGGAGAAACTGGACGAATTGGCATCAACAGTTCGCTTGCGTGAAGACTCGGGTTTTCAGGCCGCATTAGACGTGATCAATACCGGCCAGGGTCGAATCTACATGACGCAACTGCGGGCGGAAATTCAGGAGATCCGATCCGAACGTCAGACGGCGCTAGCAGCGACGATCATCGTGGGGCAACACCGGCAGAGGATTTTGAACACGACACTTGCGCTGGGCGTGGTTGGAAGCGTGGTCCTTCTGTTTTTGGCGTACCGTTTTAGCGCGCGCTATGAAGACCGGCGAAATCGGTTGGAGCAAGAGATCCGCCAGATCGTACGCGACCGGACCGCAGAACTTGAAGAACGTACACGCGAACTCGAGCGACGATCTATTGATTTACAGCGCTCGAACGCGGACTTGCTGCAGTTTGCGTATGTTGCGAGCCATGATCTGCAAGAGCCGCTTCGAACCATCGCCAGCTATGTCGGTTTGCTTGGCCATCGTTATAACGGTAAGCTCGACGAGTCCGCCGAAAAGTATATTGAGTTCGCGATTTCCGGGGCGGACCGGATGCAAACACTGATCGGCGACTTGCTTACTTATTCGAAAGCCGGCACGCAAGAGTTGGAACGGCGCCCGGTTTCAATGAATGCAGTGGTGAACGTAGTGTTAGAGAATCTAGCGGCCAGCCGGGAGCAGACCGGAGCGCAAATCGCCGTCGAAGCGCTTCCCGCCATTGCAGTCGACGAGAAGCAACTAATTCAAGTTTTCCAGAACCTGATTGGTAATGCGATCAAGTTTCACAAACCGGATGAGGCCCCCGAAATCTGCATTACCGCGAGCAAAAGGGACAGCGCGGAGTGGATCTTCGCGGTGAAGGACAACGGCATCGGATTCGACGAGGAATATACCGAACGCATTTTTCAGATGTTTCAACGGCTGCATGGCATCGGGAAATATCCAGGTACGGGCATAGGGCTTGCTATCTGCCGCCGCATTATTGAACAGCACGGGGGGAGATTATGGGCCACTTCTTCTCCTGGAGTGGGATCCACGTTCTTCTTCTCTTTGCCCGCAAGTGAAAAGGTTACGTGACGCGCGTTCGGAAGAACCGCGTTGGCCTGCAAAACGGTCGTTCCCGGACACGAAAATATCATCGGTTTCATTTACGAGGCTGCTCCTCGAACAGCGTTACGCCGGCGAATTTTGCCGCGTTCTGCAACTTCGCATCAAGCGTCGCCAGCGGAGCGCTGTGGCGGATGGAGAGTTCCAGATAGGCAGCATCGTATGCAGAGAGGCCATGGGTGCGCGCGAGCGGTAAGACATCATGCACATGCTTTGCCACCGCCCGGGTGTCCTGCACGAGCGACAGGCTTTCCAGAAGCGTGGTGAATTGCTTGATCTCCGCCTCGTTCAGCCGTTGCCGGCGTTCACCGACCAAGAGCGCGTTCGCGATCTCAAGGCTCCAGACGCAGGGCACAAGCATGGTCTTACCTTCTAGTGCGACTAGCACGGCATCAGCGTAGTCGCTCGCTTCGTCGGGAAAGCACCAGGCGAGCGCCAGAGAAGCATCGACAACGACCTGGCTCAATGCCGGCGGCCTTCGTTGATCATGTCCTTGACGCTCATGACGTCGGGCTTAATGCGGCGGCGTAGGGCTCGCATCCCTTCGACGATTTCTTTATGTGACAGCTTCGTTTCGGCTTCGGCCATCGGCACCAGAACAGCGATCGGAATCCCATGGCGGGTGATTGTAATCTTCTCGCCTTTAGCGACACGGTCGAGCAATGCCGCCAAGTGGGTTTTTGCTTCAAATGAGCCTACAGTTGCCACGTCTAATGCAACTAGTTTAAACCAGTCTACTGCGGCTAGAAGTTTTTGGAAACGGGCATGAATTGCTCCAGTCTCATAGGCGTCTGATAAAAAAGAACTATGGCAGGAACAAAAATAGCTGTCTTTGGAATATTCACCACTCGCGCGCTGGCCGAGGAGGCGGTGGATCGTTTGATTGCAAAAGGTTTTAGAAACGAGGACATCTCTGTCCTGCTGCAGGATAACGTCGGAACGAAAGACTTCGCGGTGGAGAAGCACACGAAGGCTCCGGAGGGGACTGCCACGGGAGTATTGGCTGGCGGCCTGATCGGTGGGACCATCGGCCTGCTTGCCGGAATCGGGGTTCTCGCGATTCCCGGGCTCGGACCGCTAATCGCGGCCGGTCCTGTGATTGCGGCCTTGACGGGAATAGGTTCGGGCAGCGTGTTCGGCGGTTTGATTGGCGCCTTAGCCGGAATGGGAATCCCAGAGTACGAAGCGAAACGCTACGAAGGACGCATTAAGAATGGCGGCATTCTTCTTTCGGTCCATTGTGACGACAAAGAATGGGTGGGCAAAGCCAAGGATCTGCTCCGGGATAGCGGCGCCGAAGATATTGCCGCAGCCGAGGAAGCCAAAGCAGACTACGCGCGTTCGGACAAGCCAATGGCGCGTGGCGCGACTTCTTAGCAGCGGGCGCCACTGAGGCCATCCGACAAGTGGGACTTCCGCGCGCTATTCGAACATGCCTTCGAAAAGCGGTGAGCTGAGGTAGCGTTCGCCCGCGTCGGGAAGAACGACCACGATGGTCTTGCCGGCCATTTCTGGCTCGTGAGCAATGCGGACGGCCGCAATGGCTGCGGCGCCGCAGGAGATGCCGCTGAGCAGACCTTCTTCGCGCGCCAGGCGGCGAGCCATCTCGATAGAAGCTTCGTTCGTTACCTGCTCCACACGGTCAACCATGCTGATATCGAGTGTTCCCGGGATAAAGCCGGCGCCGATTCCCTGGATTTTGTGCGGACCGGGCCGGACTTCTTCGTGGCGCAGGGTCTGCGTAATCACCGGGCTGTTGGTGGGCTCTACCGCGACGGAAATCAGAGGACGCCGCTTTTCGTTCTTCAAATACCTGGAGACGCCGGTAATTGTGCCGCCCGTTCCGACGCCGGAAACGAGAACATCGATCTGCCCTTCGGTATCCTCCCAGATCTCGGGTCCGGTGGTCTCGAAGTGAATCCGCGGATTGGCGGGATTCTGGAATTGCAATGGCGTGAAGTATCGCTCGGGGTCGGATGCGACAAGTTCGTCGGCCTTGGTTAATGCGCCCCCCATACCCTTCGCCCCTTCGGTGAGGATGAGGGTTGCGCCCAGAGCCTTCAGAACCTTTCGACGCTCGAGCGACATGGTATCGGGCATCATCAACGTGACGCGGTAGCCGCGGGCCGCGCCGACGAAAGCCAAGGCGATGCCGGTATTTCCGCTGGTGGCCTCGACGATCTCTTTTCCCGGCTTCAGGACGCCTCGCTCCTCGGCGTCCCAAATCATGGAGGCTCCGATCCGGCACTTGACGGAATATGCCGGGTTGCGGCCTTCGATTTTGGCGAACACGGTTGCTTTCGCACCGTCTACGACACGATTTAATTTTACGAGCGGGGTGCGTCCGATACTGAACGAATTATCTTGGTAGATCAAGCGCTGCCTTTCAAATTTGCAGTTGGTCTTAAATGTCCCAGTTTGGGATGTATTGTGCTTTACGTTCTTGCCAGGCTCGTGAGAGATCGGCAAAAGTGGTTTGGTCGAGGACCTCGGAAACCGCGAGATCGACACGGCTCCAGATGTCGGAAAAGGGATCTTCCGGATGAGGACGCGCGGAATTCTTTACGTTCTCGACGGACCGGAGAACTTCTCCGACGGTGATCTGGTCGGGCGGACGCCCCAGGAGGTAACCGCCCTCGGCGCCGCGGCGGGAATCCACAAAACCGCTCTGCTTTAGACCGGCAAGGATCAGCTCCAGAAATTTTTGGGGAATCTTCTGACGGCGGGCGATATCGGCGATTTTGACCGGCGGCATGGGGCCGGCCTGCCGAAATTCCAAAGACTGCGTTGCCAAGTCGAAGACAGCCTTGAGCGCATATTCGCTCTTGACCGAGATGTTCATCCGTTGGTCCCTTCCGATTCTACTCCCCCGATGGAAATCTAATGGCAGAATGCTTATTCTTTTGAGCAATATGGCCGCTTGTCGGCTTTTCGAAGGCGGTACGCAAAACGGGCGCGGCAATGAGTCCCAAAGATTTCCTGAGCCGGTAAGATGTGAACTGGTACTACAAACAGCAGGAGAACTGTGTCGAGACAGCTTTTTGGAACAGATGGCATCCGTGGGGTCGCGGGCGAACCGCCGCTAGACGCCAAAACAGCCAATGCCTTGGGATTCTCGTTGGGAATGTGGGCGCGCGCTGAAAAGCAGACGAAGGGGCGGTCGCCAATCGGGGCCGGGGAACCGGAAGTGGTTATCGGCATGGATACTCGCGAGAGCGGGCCGTGGTTAGCCGAAGAAGCCGCGGGAGGCCTTTCCAGCGCGGGAGTAAAAGCTCGATTCGCCGGGGTGATTACGACGCCCGGCGTGGCTTATCTCACACGGACAGGTCCCTTTGTTGCCGGAGTAATGATTTCGGCTTCACACAATCCGTATATCGACAACGGACTGAAAGTAATCGGACATTCCGGATACAAGCTGCCCGACGCCGTCGAGATGGAATTGGAAACGCTGATGCAATCCCGGCTGGCGAGCGCGGAAGCTTCGGCGCCGGTTAGGCTCAAAGTCGACACGGCTCTGGATGATTTGTATTCGGAGTACCTGCTGAGCACGCTCTCAGGAAAAATTCCCTTTCACCTCGCAATCGACTGCGCAAATGGCTCGGCCGCGCAGGTGGCGCCGCCGATTTTCGAAAAGCTCGGGGCCACGGTTGAATGGCTCGGCGTGTCACCAAACGGAAGGAATATCAATCTCGATTGCGGCTCGCTCCATTTGGAACAGTTGCAAAAGCGGGTGCTGGAGTCACGAGCCGATCTGGGCGTTGCGTTTGACGGCGATGCCGACCGGGCACTGTTCGTCTCGAGCAGCGGGCGCATTGTGGATGGAGATTCGGTGCTGTTTCTGGCGGGATCAGCGCTAAAGCGGGCGGGCCGCCTGAATAAGAGCATGGTGGTCGCGACCGTGATGTCCAACCTGGGGCTTGAAAAAGCGTTCGATAGCGAAGGCATTGTCATGCTGCGGACACCTGTGGGCGACAAGTATGTGTTGGAGGAGATGCTGAAGCAAGGCGCAGTTCTGGGCGGCGAGCAGTCGGGCCACGTGATTTTCTCGGAATATGCGACTACGGGGGACGGGATTTTAACTGCTCTGCGCGTGCTTGAAATTCTGCGCGATTCGGCGAAGTCTTTGGATGATCTGGCGGACGCGGTGCGGACGTTTCCGCAAAAACTGGTGAACGTTCGCGTGAAGCAGAAGCGTCCGCTTGCGGATCTGGAAACGGTTCAGGCCGAGATCGCAGCTGCCGAACGCGAATTTGCCGGGGCAGGACGCGTCCTTGTGCGGTTTTCGGGGACCGAGCCCCTGGCGCGAGTGATGATCGAAGCCGGCACGGAAGAGCAGGTGGAGAAGTGGACGGGCCGCATCGCGAACGCTATTCGGGCCGAACTCGGGAGTATCGGCTAGCGCAAGCCGACGAGCTTTCCGATTGCCTTGATTTCCTGTAATCGTTTTCACTGACACCGCATTTTCATGTTTTAAGCGGCGTTCTGCCGAGGCGGATGATCACGCCCGGAACGTGGCTGCCGGTTCCCAACCTCCAATAAGTTCGTATATTTTTTCTCTTGCAAGCGTTTGCAACCTGATATAACCTTTTTCCTGTATTCTTCACATTGTCAGCGGGGGTATATGGGAAAACTATGTCTCGTTTTTCTTTTGGCCGTCGTGTGGAGCAGCAGCGCCTTCTCCCAAACGGCCACGATCGTAGGCACTGTCACCGACACGAGCGGCTCCGTTGTGCCGACAGCGACTGTCACCATCGTTAATACAGGGACGAACGCCAAAAGGGTTGTCCAGACAAACAGTTCCGGGAGCTATCTGGCTCCGGAGCTTCCAATCGGTTTATATTCCGTCATCGCGGAAGCAGCCGGGTTCAAGCGCTATGAACGGACCGGACTGAAGTTAGATATTAACGACGTTGCTCGCGTCGATGCCAACCTGGAGGTCGGGCAGATTAACGAAAGCGTTACTGTGGAGGCCTCGGCTGTACAAGTGGAATCGGACTCCAGTGAAATCAGTAACCTGATTTCCGGTAGTCAAGTCTCTGAATTAGCAATCAACGGCAGGCATATGGCTGCGCTGGCCATTCTGGCACCGGGAGCGGCTTCGGACCTCCCCGATTTCAATTTGCCGGTTTCGGTAGGCGCCAGTACCAACATCAGCTTTAACGGGCAGCGTGCGGAGCACAACGTCTGGATGGTAGATGGCGGCGAGAACTATGACCGCGGCTGCGGAGGTTGTGTGACGATGATGCCCTCCGTGGATGCGATTGCGGAATTCAAAACGCTGACCAGCAACGCGCCGGGCGATTTCGGCATCGGCTCCGGTGGAACGATTAACATGGCGATCAAATCCGGGACGCACGATTTTCACGGCGAAGCGTACGAGTTTTTCCGAAACGACGCCATGGATGCGAATAACTTCTTCGCCAACCTTGCTGGTACTCCTCCGCCGGAATTGCGCTACAACATTTACGGGTGGAATCTCGGCGGTCCCGTTTTCATTCCAAAGATCTATAACACCGCTCGCACCAGGACCTTCTTTTTCTGGAACCAGGAGTGGCGGAAGTTCGTTGTTGGTTCGCAGGTTTATGCCCCGGCAGTGCCGCAAGCGCAACGCAATGGTGATTTCAGTGCGCTCTCGACGCCCATAACGGTGCCGAGTACCAACGACCCGGCGCAGAACGCAAGGTTTGCGGCTTTAGGGCTAATTCCCGGCAAGCCGTTTCCGGGAAACAAGATCCCCTCGTCGCTGCTTGATCCAAACGCGGCGCTCTTTTTCGGGTCCGGCGCAATGCCGCTGCCCAATGCCCCGAACGATTTTTACTCAGGATCGAAAGGCGCACCTACAACGGTGCCCGAAACCGTGTTGCGCTTCGATCATTATTTCAACGAAAAGCTCTCGTTGATGGCGCATTATATTCACGACAATACCGATCAACAGTTAGCGACGTCGCTGTGGAGCAGTGACACGTACCCCACTCTGGGAACAGATTTCAAGAATCCTTCCTGGGGCGCCGTTGTACACGCTACATGGACGATCAGCCCGACGCTGGTTAACGAGGCAGCTTTCAATTTCAATGGCAACTGGATCGCCCTTACGCCGATTGGCATTTACCAGAAGCCCGCCGGCTGGTCGGCTACTTCTCTGTTTAACAACAACGCACTGGATCGCATGCCTACGATCCAATTGGGCGGCAGCTACGGCGTAAACTACGACCCGGCCTCCTGGCCCTGGAAGAACGCGGCCTGGGACAAACAAGTTCGCGACGATGTGTCCTGGACGAAAGGCGCGCACAACATGAAGATGGGCGGCCAATTCATGCGCTACGGAAAAAACCAGGACATTTTTGGCCCTACCCAGGGAAGCTACAACTTTGACGGCAGTTTCACTGGAAATGCGGTCGCCGATTTTATTCTCGGCTATTCGAAGACTTACACGCAGCTGGCGCTGCAAGACCGTACGCACACGCGGACGACAACGATGTCGTACTATTTCACGGATAACTGGCGGGTTACCAAACGGTTGACTTTGAATTTAGGGGCGCGCTGGGAAATCGTTCCGCACGCCTACGACGTGCAAAATCGATTGGCGAACTTTTATCCGAATAAATATGATCCTTCGCAGAAGCCCATCTTCAACGCCGATGGAAGTCTGGACCCGAACGGTCCCGGATTCGTTACCGGCTCGCCTGGCGTGCTTGGCCAATTTCCGTTTTATCTGAACGGCGAGATCATCGCCGGGCAGGATGGCACACCGCGAGGCATGGTGAAAAATCAATACGGCACCATTGGTCCACGGGTTGGCTTTGCTTACGATCTAACGGGACAGGGAAAAACTGTCGTACGCGGCGGCTTTGGAATGTTCTTTGAACGAATCCAGGGCAACGACGTATACAACATGGGCCCGAACCCACCATTCGGGTTCCAACCCAACCTAAGCAGCGTATTTTTCTCCAATCCGAACATCAGCGCTTTGAATGGACTTGCTGCCGGAGTACCGATTTACCCGGCCGGTATCACCGCGCTCGCCTATGACGACTACAAGCTGCCTGTCTCCATGCAATGGAACTTCGGCATTCAACACCAGGTGTTTCAAGGAGCGGTGGTGAGCGTCGCCTACGTTGGAAACCAGGACTACCATCAGCGCGACCAACGCGAGATTAACCCGGTAGGATTAACTGATCCGAATCGGCTCGCTATCAGCAAGGGAAAGTACATCGCCAATTTCGACCGGCCATTTCTCGGATACGGCAATATTCCCCTCGGCGAGGATGCAAGCAACACGCATTACAACTCGCTACAGGTGAACTTTCAAACACAAAACTGGCATGGTTTGAGCTTTGAAGCTTCCTACACCTGGGCACACAGCATCGGAATTGCGCCGGGCGGCGGCGGCGACTTCAATACTCTTTCCAATCCGTTCGACCGGTATTACGATTATGGCCCGACCGGTTTAGACCGGCGCCAGAATCTGACGTTGAACTATATTTACGCCCTGCCGTTCCTGCGGGACGCAAAAGGATTGAAGGGATCGCTGCTCGGAGGTTGGGAACTGTCGGGCATTACCTTGATCCAAACCGGCCTACCGCTGAACCCGACGCTGAGTTATGACAATCTCGGGCTGGGTGGAAACGCCACTAATCGCCCGAACCTCGTCTCCTCGCTGAACTATCCCCAGAAAGTAGGCGAATGGTTCAATACGACAGACTTCGGAGCACCGGCAGAGTTGGCATGGGGAAATGCACAGGAAGGCGCTGTTCGCGGCCCGGGCCGTGTCAATTTCAACCTGTCGATGTTTAAGAACTTCACGATGCCCTTCCCCGGAACAGAAGGATCGCGTTTGCGGTTCGGCGCTGAATTTTTCAACGCCTTTAACCACACGCAGTTCCACGACGTGAACACGTCTTTTGGCTCGTCGGCGTTCGGGAAAGTTACCGATACTTACGATCCACGAGTTATTGAACTTTCGTTGAAATATATGTTCTAGGAAACGCTGGTGAGGACCCCGTTCCAAAAAGGGCGGAGTCCTTTCTTGTCACCCCGTAGAGTCGGGGCAAAGGATTAAGGAAGTTGATTCATTGAGGGCCTTACGCTTCCGGCTCCGTGTCTAATAAAACAGAACTATGAATAACTATCGGCCTTCGCGCCGTGCCTTTACGGCTAGCTTACTGTCCGCGCCAGCGCTTCTGAAAGCAAAGCCCGCGTCCAACGAGGCTCGGGTGAAGATTGACACAGAACGTGTTATTGGCGAAATCGATCCTCGGATCTATGGCAATTTTGCCGAGCATCTGGGGCGTTGCATCGAGGGCGGAATTTTCGAGGAGAACTCGCCGTTATCGGACAGCGCAGGCTATCGGAAGGACGTAATGGAAGCGGCGAAAGCGCTCCACGTCAGCCTGCTGCGGTGGCCGGGTGGCAACTTTTCTTCGAACTACAACTGGCGCGATGGAATCGGCCCTCGCGATCAGCGGCCGGCGCGGCTCGAAATGGCATGGGGCACGATTGAGGACAACCGTTTCGGCACGCATGAGTTTCTGCAGTATTGCGAGATGATCAACACGCACCCATACCTCTGCGCAAATTTCGGCACCGGCTCCTGGGATGAAGCCCAGCAGTGGGTGGAATACTGCAACGTCCCGGATGGCACGGCTACGTCTAAGTTACGCCAGAAGAACGGCCGCGACAAACCATGGGGGGTGAAACTCTGGGGCCTCGGAAACGAAATGGACGGGCCATGGCAGATGGGTCACCGTACGGCAGAGGACTACGGCAAGTTTGCCCTGGAAGGGGCCAAGTTGATGAAGTGGACGGACCCCAGCATCAAACTTGTCATGGCGGGTTCGTCCAATTTCGGACCGGGGGTGGATTGGACAGCATGGAACCGGACGATTCTGGAATACCTGCGCGACCATGCGGATTATCTGTCCCTTCACACTTATGTCGGCAACCCGGAGAACAATTATTACGAGTTTCTGGCGAGTTCTCTCGACTTACTAAACCGGACTAAAATTGCGGAAGGAATCATCCGTTCGTCACTTGCTTACACCAAGAACCGGAACATCTACATTGCATGGGATGAGTGGAATGTCTGGTACCGGGCTCGCGGGGATAAAGAACGCGGCCGGCGGATTTTGGAAGAACAATATAATCTGGAAGACGCACTGGTTGTGGCGACATTTCTCAACGCGTTTATTAACAACGCGCACATCGTAAAGATCGCCAACATGGCGCAACTGGTGAACGTGATTGCGCCCATCTTTACGAACAAAGATGGCTTGTTCCTGCAAACGATTTACTATCCGCTGCAACTCTTCGCAACAAATTCCTACGGCCAGGCGCTTGAATTGTTTATCGACGGTCCGACCTATGACAGCAAGCGATCGAGTGCTACGCCTTACCTAGATATTTCCGCCACCCTGCAAAACAACAGCCTGGTTCTGAATGTTGTGAACCGTCACCTGACCGAGGCGTTGCCGGTCACGTTCGAGTTAGAAGATAAGCAATACGGCGGTGCTTTCCAGGTATCCGAAGTCAACGGTCCGGACATAAAAGCCCAGAATACGTTTGGAACCAGCCTAGTGAAAACAACAACTAAGAGCGCCGACGCCAAGGGAACGCGCCTGCGCTATGAGTTCCCTCCGCACTCCTACACGATGTTGAAGGGAATGCTGGTATAGCGCCCGTCCATTAGCCCTGCTGGAGCAGGAATTCCGAGCTTTCCGACGAGCCGACCCGCTGCGAGCCGGCGAATGCGTAGTACGCGACGAAGATGTAGCAAGCCAGCGGGACTAGCATTGCGCGGGCCATATTGGACGCGGTGGCGACGAAACCCATCAGCAGCGGGAACAGTGCGCCACCGACAATGGCCATGACGATGAGCGATCCGCCGAGTTTCGTATTCGATCCCAAGCCTTTAATGCCCAAGGCGAAGATGGTGGGAAACATCAGCGACATAAAGAAACTGGTGAGGAGAACCGCCCAAACTCCCAGCCAGCTTGGAAAGAGCACTGCAAGGACCAATAGCGCGACGTTGCAGCAGCTATAGGCTCCCATCAGCTTATGCGGGGAGACAAAGCGCATGAAGTAAGTGGAGGTGAACCGGCCTACGGCAAAGGCTACCAGATTCCCGGACAGCAGATAGCCGGCCGTCTTTTCCGACACGTGCGCGTAGTCCTGAGCGTATTGAATGAAGTAGCTCCAGGTTCCTACCTGTGCTCCGACATAGAAGAACTGCGCCAGCACGGCCAAGACAAAGTGCGGCGACCTAACGAGAGCGCCGAAATCACCGCGGCGGGATTCCTGACTTCCCTCCTCCTCACTTCCTAGCTTGGGGAATTTGGTTCTGATAATCAGCACGGCCCAAAACAGGACCACACACGCCAGCACCAGATAGGGCACGACAACTCGCATGGTTTCCTGCTGCAGGTAGGCCTTGTAGGTGCCGGCTGCTTTCATCGCCTCAGTCTGATGCTGGTTCAGTTCGACTCCGGAAAAGATAAATGTTGTGCCGACCATGGCTCCGGTGATCGAGCCGAGCGTATTGAAGGACTGGGAGAAGTTCAGCCGCCGCTCGGACGAGTGGGGATCACCCAGTTCCGCGATGAAGGGACTCGATCCGCTTTCGAGAAATGCGAGGCCGCTGGCAATCACGAAGAGAGCGAAGAGAAAAAACGCATAACTCTGAACGATGGCGGCCGGCCAGAATAGAATTGTGCCAACGCCATACAGGAAGAGGCCGGTTACCAATCCCGTCTTGTATCCATAGCGCTGCATCAGAAGCGCCGCCGGCATCGACAGGAAGAAGTATCCCAGATAAAAGGCAAATTGAATCAGGCCGGCGCCGAGGCGCGTCATCTCGAACGATTTGATGAACTGGCGAATCAGGACATCGTTCAAATTGTTCGGAATTCCCCAAAGGAAGAACAACGCGGTTACCAGAATGAAGGGCACAATCTGATTCCGCGGAAATAAGGGCGCCGAGTGGGACTGCGACGCTGCACTGTGGCTGGTGGGTGGCGGGTTCATGCGGCTGTCTTCAGATTCTATCCGCCGGCGGAACGCCCGCTGCCACAAGAGCGAGCACAACAAGGTGTTCTATCCGTATTTGTTGGGGAGAAACCACTTTAGAGTCCCGGATCTGTATGTACCACAAGGTCAGACTTGGCTCGCGCCTGAACTCGACACTCCACCGCGGCGCCCACGTATAATCGCCCCAATGAGCAGCTTCCTCCGCCTTCAGACCGTTATGGTTTATGTGCGTGACCAGGATCTCAGCTTGCAATTCTATGTGGACAAGCTCGGATTCACACTGATCGTCGATGCGGAATTGCCGGACGGGACCAGGTGGATCGCTCTGGCCCCGTCCGAAGGTTCCGCAATGCTTGGCCTGATCGCACCGCAAGTTGGTTCGGAGAGTTATCAGCTAATCGGCCGGCAGACGCAAGTCATCTTTCTGGCGGAAGATGTGCATGCCAAACTCGCGGAATGGAGCAGGAACGGAATTCGTTTCCATGAGGTTCCTCTCGGCGCCGACTGGATCGCCGGTGTTTTCGCGATGTTCGAGGATTTAGATGGAAACACGTTTGCAGTGGTCGGCTACGATGCTGCAACCAGACAAATCGAAGAGGCGCGCAGAGTGGCCAGCGCAAAGCTCGAGGCAGAGCGGCGTTCCGCTCAAGAACTAGAAATCGCGAAGCAAGTACAGAGGCGGCTTTTTCCGCAAACCGAGCCGCGCGCCGGCTCGCTCGACTATAGCGGGATTTGCATTCAGGCTCAGCAGGTCGGGGGCGACTACTACGATTTTCTTGCGCTTGGTCCCGACCGGGTGGGACTGGTGATTGGCGACATTGCGGGAAAGGGAATCGCGGGAGCGCTGCTGATGGCTAGCCTGCAAGCGCATCTGCGCAGCCAATGCGCGAATACGATTGACAAGCCACTTACGCTGCTGCCGTCTGTAAATCGGCTTTTTTACGAGAACACAGGCGACAGCGCGTATGCGACGCTCTTCTTCGCCGAATACAACGCTCAGCAGCAGCGGCTGACGTACGCAAATTGCGGCCACCCCGCTGCGCTGCTGTTACGCCGTAACGGCACGTTGGAGCGGCTGGAATCCACTTGTACCGTTCTTGGTTTGTTTCCAGAATGGAGCTGTGTCATTGAAGACGTTTCCTTCCTGCCTGGCGACCTGCTGATTGTCCATACTGACGGAGTATCGGAAGCATGCGACGTAAGCGGAGAGGAGTTCGGGGACGAGCGCCTGGTCGAAAGCGTGCACCGGCATCGCCATTTAGGCTCCGAAGCGCTGGTAGCAGAGCTTGTCAACGAAGTGCGCCGTTTCGCCCCGAACGAACAACAGGATGATATTACGCTTATAGCCGCAAAGCTTAGTTAGCTGCTTAGCCATGCGCGCGAAGATGGCGAACAGCGAGCATTAGACGACCAGTGCTTCTTCCTGACGGATCTTTCGGCTCAATTGAACCGTTCGTGCCTTGTCCAGCAACTCGCGCAAACGTGGAAACTCGCTTTCTTCTTCCTCTCTCGCGTGCGGTTCGATTTCGCTGTGAAGGGCGCGCACCGCCTCACGCCACGGCTCGTCCTGGTGAATCGCCTGTTCCAATTCGAACAGGTGAATTTTCATGCTGGCGTGCTCACGATAGAGCTTTTGGGTCGCCTCGTGCCGCTCAGCGTCTGTTTTGAGCAGCGGGTAGATGATATCCTCTTCCGCCATTGCATGCTTACCGATGGTGCGCTTGAACGCAAGAAACAGGAACTTGCGTTTGGTCCATTCGGAGGTGGACAAGTGCTCCATTCTATTTAAAAGCGAGAGCAATAGCCGATGTTCCCGAATTAATCCGGCAAAAGGGTCACGTCCGAGCGAGCCCTGCGCCAATCCGGTTGCATTAGCGATAAGCACGGGCAGGAAGCGGCCCAGCAATAATCCGCCAGCGGCACCAACGCCCAGCAGAAGATAAGTGTTCGTCTTGTTATTTGTCACTCCTGGTTGACGCTGGATACCACGCAAGCGAAGACGTAAGTATTTATGCTGATGCCCGCGCTGGTGTCGCAACGCGCCGACGAGTTCATCGTAATCTTACCTGGCCCGCAAACGATTGCGACCGCTGCGGAAATAGAAGAGAAGCGTTTCAGGAATCTAACCTGAACAAATTACTGACAAAGAATTGACTTGATTCTTACCTGTTGGCTGATGGAGAATCGGGCTAACAAGAGGGGGTTACTATGAGTGACTACGTCCGTCCATACATACGTCTATTTGCGAGTCTCTTTTTTGCCGCATTGTTTGGGAGCACCTCGTTTGGCCAGGCGATTTCCGGAAATGTTATTGGCACCATCACGGATGCCAGCGGCGCCGCTGTTGGCGGTGCGCAAATCACTGTCACAAACACCGGAACTACTGTTTCCATTCAGACCACCAGCAACGAATCCGGGAACTATACGGCGGCTAATTTGCCGGCTGGTATTTACACCGTAACGATCACTCAGCCGGGATTCCAAAAATTCGTGCAGCAGAACGTTCGCGTCGATGTCACGCAGTCAGTCCGCGTGGACGCTTCACTGCAAGTCGGCGAGGCGACACAGGAAGTCACTGTCACGGCGGCGCCTCCGGGCATTGAAACGGATCGTGCAGTCGTGCAAACGCAGCTCAGCAGTGAACAGATCTCGACGCTGCCTATTTCCAATCGGAATTTCACCAATCTCGCCCTGCTGACGCCAGGTGCGGTTGTCAACACATATCAGCACGCTCCGAGCGAAAACCCGCAGCAATCGACACTTGTGAACACGAACGGCCAGGAATTCGCTGGGACGAATTATCAGCTGGATGGCATGAACAATAACGATACTGTGCTGGGTATCACGATGGTGAATCCGGCGGTGGATTCCGTTGGGGCGTTCACTGCGCAGAGCAATAACTATGATGCCGAGTATCAGGCGACAGGCAACGTCATTCAGGTGGAAACGAAATCGGGAACTAATCAGTTCCACGGCTCAGCGTTCGAGTTTTTGCAGAACAACATCTTTCAGGCGCGAGACCCGTTCACGCAAGGTTTACATGCGCCCGGCACTCCCGAGCCGCACGACCGGGGCGTTCCTCCGCTGCGCTGGAATCAGTTCGGAGGCTCAGTAGGCGGTCCGGTTATAAAAGACAAAGTTTTCTTTTTTGGTGATTACCAAGGCACGCAGAGAAGGATTGGCGCTTCTCAATCGCTTCGTGTTCCCACGGCTGCCGAACGAACCGGCGATCTCAGCGATTTAGGCGTTCCGATCTATGATCCGGCTACTGGAAACCCCGATGGAACAGGGCGTACGCCATTCCCCGGGAACAACATCGCCGGTCGTATTTCACCACCTTCCGCTGCTCTTGTTGCGGCGCTTCCGCTGCCCAACATTGCGGCCTCGGATCCGGCGGCACCTAATTTCGCCACCTCCGCGGTGGAACAATACAACACGAACCAATTCGATGTCCGTGGCGATTATTTCGCCGGCGATAAACTTCGGGTGTTTGGCCGGTATAGTTACCTCTCGGCCAACCTTAACGCGCCTGGCCCGTTTGGCCTTTATGGCGGTCCGGCGTTTTCACAGTGGGGATTTTCCGGGCTGTCCGATGCGCTGAATCAAAACGTCGCCACGGGCGTAACCTACACACTGAGCCCGAGCCTGCTGACCGAGTTCCGTTTTGGGTTCTCACGCTATCGAGTAACAGTGGCGGCTCAAGACCAAACCACGCAGCTGGCGGATACCGTGGGTATTCCCGGGTTGAACATCCCAGGCAAGCCCGACACTAACGGATTACCCGATCTGACCATCAATGGCGCAGGCGGATTCAGCATGGGATACAGCTGCAACTGTCCGCTGCATGAGCGCGAGACGCTTATCGATTACGTAAACAATTGGACGAAGATCAGCGGCAACCACACCCTACGCTTCGGCGGCACGTTCGAAATGGCGTGGAATCTTCGCCTGCCAAGCGACCAGCATCGCGCGGGCGTGTATCAGTTCAACGATTCGGTTACGGCAGACGCCGCCAATGCCGCCAGCGGTTTGGGTCTTGCATCATTCCTGCTGGGCGATCCCTCCAGCTTCAACCGCTTCGCACAGGTCTCAACCGATCAAGAAGACCGTCAAAACCGGATGTTCTATTACGCGCAGGATACGTGGCGCGTGACACCGAAGTTGACAGTGACATTAGGAATGCGCTGGGACGTCTGGTTCCCCGATTCGTCACTCAATGCCGGTCAGGGAGGCCGCTATGAAGTAGCGAATAACATCGTCTACATTCCCGGTGTGGGCGGCGTCTCGATGTCTGCTAATTCTCAAACACAGTGGCACAATTTTTCGCCGCGCTTCGGTATTGCCTACGCGCCGAATGAGAAGACGGTTATCCGAACCGGCTATGGCCGGGGCTTTACGCTTGGCACCTTTGGATGGACGTTCAATAATCTGGCCGCAGACGTCTACCCGTCCATCGTGAATCAGAGCGTCACCGCAACTTCCTCGTTCTTTCCTGTGTTCCCGTTGACAACCGCGCCTCCGCCAGTCGTGTTTCCGACTATTCCGTCCAACGGTATGCTCCCGCTTCCCAATGGAATTGGCGCTGCCTATATTCCCGCGAATCAGAAGATCCCGTATGTGGACATGTGGAACTTCACGGTGGAACGGGAAATCGCGCCGCAGCTCAGCATCTCTCTTGGCTACGTTGGCAATACGGGCCGGCATGAAAACGGCGGGTTTGGGCTGAACGCCGCCATACCCGGTCCGGGGGCAAATGCGAACCTGCGCAGGCCGCTATTCGTTAAATACGGCCTGACGCAGGGTATCTTCGACAAGTGCGACTGCACAAGCAGCAATTACAACGCGTTTCAGGTGCAGCTGAACAAACGCTTCAGCACCGCGTATTCGCTGCTCGGAAATTTTAGTTGGCAAAAGGCTCTCGATTATGGCGAGTTTGGTACCCCCACGAATCAGTACAATGCCCGGGAAGATTATGGGCCGGCTGATTTCGATCGCGAGTTCGTTTTCACGCTCGCGCATACACTAGAGCTTCCGTTTGGACATGGCCGCAAGTTTGCATCGGATACGCCCCGCATTGTAAATGGGATCATTTCGAACTGGTCGTTTCGAGGCATCAGCTCCTATTACTCGGGGCTTCCTTTCTCGCCCAGCATCGGAAACCAGGGCTTTTTGAACTCGCCCGACATGACGAGCCGTCCAGAACTGGTAGGAAATCCACAGGTGTCGAACCAAAGCGCCAACCTGTGGTTCAATCCCGCGGCTTACGGTGTACCGTCGCTTTACACTTTCGGCAATGCAGGACGGAACTCAATGCGCGGTCCGAATTTCGTGGAACTCGACTGGCAACTTGCCAAGAAGTTCACGGTGACGGAGCGAGTAGGCATCGAGTTCCGCTGGGACGTGTTCAACGTTATCAATCGTCAGAACCTTGCATTGCCGAATACGCAGGTGGATTCACCTGCCGGCGGCCTTATTACGGATCTTCAGATCTGCTCAACGTGTGGAAACGGGATGCGTAATATGCAATTCGGCGCGCACATTACTTTTTGAAGAAGTTCGATGCGCAGCGGCCGCTTTAGATGGTACCTGTTCTGTACCGTGCTGACGGCCGCGTACGGGCGCGTGGTTTGGGCGGATGACAGCGGGTCGTTTTTGCTCGAAGCAACCGGCCCGCAACCGTACACCGCCGCATACGTGGGAAACGGCGCGATTAGCCTCGTAACGACACCACTGGGCACTGAGCCCGCCCGAAGTTTCCTTGCCGGCGTGTACGATCACACAGCAGGAGATGTTCCGCGCATCGTCTCTGCACCCGCGTGGAACGAAGTCGATGTCTATAACGGCTCCCACTGGCTGAACGCAGGTGGCTCGTTGACCGCCGTCGAGCAGTACCACCAAACGCTCGACATGTTCAATGGTGTTCTGCGCACCAGCTACGTATGGGCTGACCGCGATAAGAGAATCCGCATCGAAGCGGAGGAGTTCGTCTCGCGCGATCGTGCACAACTCGCAGGCAACCGCGTAACGATCACACCGGAGTTCGCAGGACCCGTAAAGATTCGATTCCCGCTGCGCAATTGGCCACCGCCGCATCGGTACGCTTTGGAGAAGATTCAGAAGCTAGAGGGCGACGCTGTCACGAATCAGTGGACAATCTGGTACCCGGGTCAGCTCGATATCACGAAGGCAGACGTGGAACAGTCGTCGCGCGGAGCCCTGTTGTCGCTCAGCGCGGATATTCCCGGCGCCGAGTCGAAGTTCGGCGAAGCGGTCGCGATCGACTGGCCCACGGGCGCGCGTGTTGAAGCGCACCACGAAACCAAGTCGGCCGATGTCGCAATACAACTGAACGTAAAGCGTGGCCAAAGCTATACCTTCAGCAAATTTGCGTCACTGTTAACTTCGGCGGCCGACCCCGGCACGGCGACTAAAAGTGGGGCTGCTGCTGCGCGCCAGGAGGGCTGGGAGGCAATGCGAGGCGCGAGCGAAGCGGCATGGCACAGGCTGTGGGAATCCGACCTGATCATCGACGGAAATCCGAACCTCCAGCGCATTATCCACTCCATGCTTTTCTATCTGCTGGGAAGCACGCGCGAGGGCCTTGATGTCAGCATCCCGCCGATGGGGCTAAGTTCTGCCGGATATTACGGCCACATTTTCTGGGATGCGGACACGTTTATGTTTCCACCTTTGGTCGTGCTGCACCCGGAATTGGCCCTGCCCATGGTTGCCTTCCGCTCTAGAACGCGCGAGGCTGCGCTGCAAAATGCGAAGCGAAACGGCTATAGAGGCGCCATGTATCCGTGGGAAGCCGACCCCCATGGAGCGGAATGCACGCCGCGCTTCGCGTTCCAGAACGCGACCTCCGAAAACCATGTCAACGGTGATGTCGCACTCGCGGCGTGGCAATACTGGCAGGCGACCGGCGACCGGAAATGGCTCGAGAAGGATGCGTGGCCGATCCTGCGCGATACCGCGGATTTTTGGGCGAGCCGTGTCAATTACGACGCCAAACAGGGCCGATACGAAATTGGAAATGTTGTTGCCGTGAAGGAGTCGGACATCGGCGTGAGCAACGACGCTTACACCAACGCGGTAGCGAAGAAAAATCTGGAGGTGGCGATCGCGGCCGCTCACGAGATGAAAGTAGAACCACATCCCGAATGGCACAAGATCGCGGAGAAGATGTATGTACCGGAAAGCGACTCTCCGATGTTGTGGTACTCGCTTGATCTTCCATCCTCGCCACAGCAGGTTCGCGATGCGCTCAGCGCTGTGTTGCGGCACTTGGACGGAGGCCACACCGGCGCGATGATGGGTACGGAGTTTTATCCCATACTCGCCGCGCAAATGGGGGAACGCGGGCTCATCGGACCGCTTTTGGAACCTCTGGTCTTGCCGTACCTTCGGCCTCCGTTCCAAGTAATCGCCGAAACGCCGGACAGTCAGAACACGAACTTTATTACGGGCGCGGGCGCATTCCTGCAACAGTTTGTTTTCGGATACACCGGCCTCAGGTTGGGTGAGAACGGATTGGAGAAGAGGTTCCAGCCTGCACTTCCGCCCGGTATACAGAGGCTCACGCTGAAAAACATTACTATTCGCGGCAAGCGCCAGACGCTGGTGTTCGATACGAGCGGTAAGCAGTTACAGTAGCGTGCGTCAAAGCGGTGCGGGTGATTGTCAGATCACCAGCGGCGTTCATCGTGCCAGCCATCGGCGAAGATGGCAACGAACTGATTGTGCTCTCCGCCATAGCGCACGTACCGATGACTCCTGAATCCAACCGTGCGATTATCAGACGCGATTAGTTCGTAACGTCGCTGGTTCGGCTCTCTTCGCGGACGGCCATGTAGGCGTCGTACCACTTTTTCTGAGCAGCGCTGCCGGCATATTTTTGCAGCGCGTCCTGGCTGGCGAACTCCATCACAATGACATCGTTATAGCCTTCCGGAATCTGCTTCTTGATTGCTTTTACCCAAACATGTTTGATGCCAGGGTATTCAGACGGAAGGGATGCGGCCATCTGAAGCGCCTTGCTGATTTGGGCAGGAGTTGCGTCTGCTTTCCATTTCACCGTAATGACGTGAATGACGGTTGACGGCTGAGTATCGGCGGCGGTCAGAGTTGCGGCCGAAAGAAATGCTGCCGCACAAAGGGCAAGTACCAGTTTTTGCATAGAACCGCCTCAAATCGTATCAGATGTGGTTTGTGTCAAATCGTGACGCGCTCCAGCCTGTCGCAGCGAAGTAAAAATGTCCTAAGCGAGCGAAGTAGAAAAGTCCTATTGACAGACTCGGGCCTGGATGGAAGAGGACAGGTTCGAGATGGGGCAGAAAGAGCGGGATCGGCTGAAGGTGCTGCATGCGGCGAGC
>DATBDT010000020.1:0-2644 GCA_036269815.1 Bryobacteraceae bacterium | reverse complement strand
GGTGATGGCGAGCACATCTCGGCTGGAAAAAATCTTTCCCCAGCCTAGCGGCTTTTTCTCTGCAACCGCGCTGGGAAGACCCGACCGAATGTACGCCGCTTCCTCAGGCTTCACCAGTGGATGTTCCTCCGGCTTATCGCGTGCGATGAGAAACCAGACCACGCCGGCAGCGAGCCCGATCAGCGCGCTTGTCCAGAAGGACCAGCGCCACCCGTAGTGGAGCAAGATATAGGTAATCAGCGGCGGAGTAACACCGGCGCCTGCCCCGACGCCGGCAAAAATCAGCCCGTTCGCAATCCCGCGCTCCTGAGAGGGAATCCAACTGGCGACCAGGCGATTGCTTGACGGATAAACGACGGCTTCGCCCACGCCAAGAAGGAACCGCACTGCCATCAGAATGAAGAGAGCGCCCGCTAATTTTGCGGGCACGGCCGCGGTCAAAGAGGTGAACACGGCCCACCAGATCGTGCCCAAGGCCAGAATACGGCGTGGGCCGAAGCGGTCGGCAAGTCGTCCACCGGGCGCTTGAAAGAATGCGTATCCGAGCAGGAAGGCGCTTAAGGCCCATCCGAGATGAACGTGATCGAAGCCGAATTCTTTTTCGATCATGCCACCGGCAATGGAAATGTTGACGCGATCGAGGTAGGCGATCGCGCTGATAACGAACATCCAGAAGATGAGAACCCAGCGCATTGGTTGGAGGATTGCGAAAGCGAAACAAGGATTGTAAGCCGAGAATAACGTTTTGCGATTGACAAATCTTGATCCATTTGAGAGTTTCGGGAGCGCACCTTGACGGAGGAACTTTCGAACATGCGCATTTTTTCGCTTGCATTCACCGCGGTGTGCTTAGCGAGTCTCGTTCCACGCGCTTCAGCCCAGCTGATTAGTTTTCCCAAACAGCAGCTCATCGAGTACACGACACAGAACCCCTTCGATCGCCTGCCCGATGGCCGTCCCAAGGTTCCGGACGCTCTCATCGATCGCGCCCGCGATCTTTCTTCCGAAGAAGTATGGTCGGTGATGCAGGACAAGGGGTACAACAACCAATATGCCGACGGGTTTCAAGTCCTGCACCCAGGAAAGACGATGGTGGGCCGCGCTTTCACGGTGCAGTTCATGCCAGTACGCGAGGACGTTGACAAGATCGTGCAGGAAAAGTCCAAACAGGCGACCGGAAATCATCTTCACAATCAGACCGCTATTGACATGCTGCAACCGGGTGACGTGCTGGTCGTAGATCTGTTCGGCAAGAAGGTCAACGGGACGATCGTGGGCGACAATTTGTTCTTCTACGTCAATCAGGCAACGCATGGCGGTGGACTAGTTGTGGATGGCGGCGTGCGCGATCTCAACGGAATTTCCGAGATCGATATGCCGGCATATTTCAAGTCGGTTGATCCGACGCCGATTGGCCAAGTCATGTTGACGGGAATTAATGTACCTGTGCGGATCGGTGGCGTCACTGTGATGCCGGGAGACCTGGTGGTCGGCGACCGCGAAGGCGTTTATTTCATACCACCGCAGTTCGTGCAGGAGGTGCTGGACAAAGCCGATGACACCCACATTCATGACGAATGGACCAGGAAAAAATTTGCGGAAGGGAAGTATAAGTCCAGCGAGATTTACGGTTCACCAAGCGATCCGAAGCTGAAGCAGGAGTACGAGGAGTATTTGAAGAAGCGGTTGGATGAGATCCACAAGCAGCGGGGAGAGAGATAAGCAGTTGGCAGTTGGCAATTGGCGTTTAGCACCTAGCACTTAGCATTTAGTGTCCGGCTAAGTGCTAATTACCAAGTACAAATTGCCGGAGGTAATCATGGCTGAGCGAGCAGGAAAAGAAATCACGCGCAGAGGTTTTATTTCGAAAGCGGGCGGAGGCTTCCTGGCCGCCAATGTTGCCGGAGTGCTGCTCAAAGATGCGCAGGCCGAACTTGTTGTCCCGGATCCCCCGGGAAAGAAATTGGGCTGGGCTGTCGTCGGACTGGGCAGCCTGGCGATCAATCAGATTCTGCCGGCGTTCGCAAAGTGCGAGAAATCCAAAGTTGTTGCGCTGGTCAGCGGGCATCCTGATAAGGCAAATAAACTGGCGCTTCGCTATGGCGTGAATCCGAAGAGCATTTACAACTATGAGAATTACGATTCGATCAAAGACAATCCGGAAGTTGACATCATTTACATCGTGCTTCCGAATGGGATGCATGCCGAATACACGGTGCGCGGACATCAGGCAGGTAAGCATGTGCTGAGTGAAAAGCCGATGGCGAACACTCCGGCCGAATGCGAGCAGATGATTGACGCGGCGAAAAAAGCCAACCGCAAACTGATGGTCGCCTATCGCTCCCGGTATGAACCCTACAATCGCGAGGCGATCCGCATTGCGCGTTCCGGCGAAATGGGGCCGACGCAGATGATTTTCGCCGATGCCGGTTTCGCCATGGGGGATCCCAATCAATGGCGGCTCACTAAGAAGCTTGGGGGCGGCGGATCCATGATGGACATTGGTATCTACGCGCTGAACGCCTCACGATATTTGTCTGGAGAAGAGCCAACCGAAATTAATGCGATGATCTACACCACGCCGAACGATCCTCGCTTCAAGGAAGTCGAAGAACATGTCACATTCCAGTTGCGATTCCCAAGC
>DATBDT010000013.1:0-1559 GCA_036269815.1 Bryobacteraceae bacterium | reverse complement strand
GGCGACCGATACGATCCTGTCAATCAATGCGGATCAATTCGAACGCGCAAACCTCGCAAAGCGCTGGCGCGATGAGAAGCCCAAATTCTGGCCGGCATTGATCGGCCCCGCTGCTTCCGTTCCGGGATTGAATCCATCACGCGATACAGCGCGGATCACCCGGGCACTCACAACGGATGAAACCGGCCAGACCAAGGAGTTCAACCTCGTCCAAAGCCGTCGCGGCCTCGCGAGGGTGATTCGAACCGTCGCGGACGACAAGAATTTCCGAAGGCGCCCTCAGACGATCAATGGGTTGCCCGTTTGGGAGCGCCAGTCCAGCTCCGCCGATGGTACAATCGCCAAGCCGGACTTTGCCCTGGCCCGCGTCGGACCGGCAACGCTCGCCGTTGGCGCGCCAGAAGAAGTGGATGAACTGGTACTCGTGAGGATAGGGATGAAGCCGGACCTGAAAATCACCGGCCAACTGTTCGATCGTTTCCAGGCTCTGGATCACGAAAGCGCGCTGCGACTCATCTCGCGCGATCCGCAGGATCTTCCCCGCATTTTCCATCCCATCTTTTCGCGCGAATTAATCGATGTCTCGCAACTGATCGGCCTTGCAGTGAACCTGCAGAATCCAGTAAAAGCCAGAATTCTCATCAAGGTGAATGCTCCGAAAAATGCCGCCAACGTCGCGCGCGATTTGCGCACCAATCCAGACCAATGGCTTCGCCTGCCTGATTCACCGCTGTTGCTGTACTCTCAGGCGCCGGAGATCCAAACACAGGGCAACTCCAATCTCGAGTTGCGTTTCACGATGCCCGAAGACAGCGCACGTCTTCTCCTCGAACGTCTGGCAAAAACGGATACTCCCGCAGCAGTAGCAGCGTATTGATCCAAGGCGAATGCAAAAGTCCAACGTTTACGTTTGCGGGTTTGGTGTAATCGCGATGGCGCTGATTTCGTTGACCGCAAAAGCCGACGCAGTTTTGGTTGATGTCCGCTCAGTTGATCCGACGATCACGGTCGACTTACGTTATGCAGGCCGAAACAATTTCCTTCGACATTCGCTTTATCCGCATGGAACACATGCACTCGCCCGGCCCGAAATCGCGTCAGCCTTGGCCGTAGCCCAGAGCTTTCTGCGGCGTTACCAATACGGCCTCAAGATCTGGGATGCGTATCGGCCCGTAGGAGTCCAGACCATGCTGTGGGAGGCGTCACACAACAGTGATTATGTTGCCAATCCGGCGGTCGGCGCGGGTTCGCTGCATACCTGGGGCATCGCCGTCGATGCCACCCTGGTCGACTCGCGGATTCGCGACGTGCGGATGCCAACGGACTTTGACGATTTTACTCCCGCAGCAATGTTGCCCTACATGGGTTCGTCTTTAGAGGTACGCCGAAACCTGCGTTTGCTGCGGTACGCTATGCACGTGGCTGGTTTTTGCGGCTTACGCACCGAATGGTGGCATTTCACGATCCTTAATTGGCAAAAATATGTGCCGCCTGAAAAAGCGAAGAGTGCCGCACAAGTGTTAGAAACTCAGTCGGAAGGCGGATTGTGATCGATTCGA
>DATBDT010000106.1:0-76675 GCA_036269815.1 Bryobacteraceae bacterium | reverse complement strand
CGGGGCCTCCTCGATCCCCGACCGAGTCCGTGAGAAGCTGTCGATCGCGGGCATGGATTCGGAGGCACTTTCCGCCACAATGGAGGTGGTGCTGCGAAGATTCGATGCCGCCAGCAAAGTCTGACGTCCCTTGAAAAGAGGCGGTCTGGTGTCACGGTGCCAAGGCAGTTCACCGCGCATGACGTTTGCGAGCGAACGCGACGGATTTAAGGTGCCGCGGGCTAACATCTTGACCCACGGGTTGGAAGTCTTTTGCTCAACCCAACTAATCACGTAGCGATCAAGCGAATCCTCGGCCAGCATCCATGCTAATCCGACGGCGGGGGTAATCACCTGGTCGACAAACCCCTGCTGCGGAAAATAAGCCTGCGTATGACCGATGGTCGCTTCGCTGAGCGGGCCCAGTTCAAACTGCTCGCTGTACACGAACGAGAAGGCCGTGGCGCGTAGCCTGCTTTTCCAATACGCGCTGTTCCTGCCGAACTCCGTCTTTCGAAAACGCGGGTCGTTCTGAACGAAAATGTAACCGGAGACGGCGCCCTGCATAGGATGGCCGACGTAGTTCACCAGGAACGGGTCGCCATCTGCCCAGCCATGCAGGTTATCGAGCGAAGCGGCGTAGCCGTGAAAGAATGGACCGCCCATTGTGGCGCGCGTCTCGGGTTGCGTGGCTACCCGAAAACCATTTTCCAGCGCGTCGAACTCAAATGCCTGGAAAAGCAGAGATTTCCATTGAATAGAAACCTTTTCGGATTCAGAAGCTGCCGTTTTCTCGGCGCCCTGGGCCCGAGTTGGAGGACGAACCAATGCAATCACAATAATTGCGAACCAAAAAGTGAGGGGTGAGAAATCCTTCTTCACTTGTGTTAGACGGTATGAGACGAGTCACTATCCGGGTAACGTTACGGCATTAACTACAAGCCGAGGACTTGCCAGGCGGCTTTTCAGGCTTCGCCGGTCCTACACCACTCAACTATGACAGAGGCAACGAAATTCATTTGCTCCTTCGTCCCAATGGTCGCACGGAGGCATTCTCCGAGACCAACTGCCATTTGACGGCGCAAGATTATTCCACGCTGCCGCAGGAATTCATCGAGGTTTAGCGCTTCCATTTCCGATTTCGTCCGTAATAGAACGAAATTGGTCTCGCTCTCCACAGCCGAAATGCGAGGGAGCCCCTTTAGCCGCTCGATGAAATGGCGTTTGATTAAAAGCATCTCCTGCTTAAACGAATGCACCAATGCTTGATCCCTGACGGCGACAGCCGCGACCGCCTGTGCAACTGAACCGACGATGGCGGGGACTTGAATCCGGCGCACGAAATCTACGGCGTCGGGGGGACAATACGCCCATCCGACGCGCAGTCCCGCCAGGCCATACATTTTGGAGAAGCTGCGCAGGACGATGACATTGCCTGCATCCGTCAGATCGAAAAGCGGCTGGTAGCGGTCCTCTTGAACGAACTCGGCATAGGCTTCGTCGATTACAAGGAGCGTGTTCGAGGGTAATCGCGAACGAAGCTGTGCGATGCAGGGCCTGCAAAGATAGGTTCCGGTCGGGTTCCCTGGATTGGCGAAGATCACCATTTTCGTCGATTCGTCTACAGCGTCCAAGATTTGACTTATATCTATGCGCAGGTTATGCTCGTCAACCAGGTTCACTTCCGCGCCGGCCAATTTTGCGACTTGCCGGAAGAACACAAACGCATGCTCCGGAATCACAACCTTGTCTCCCGGACCAAGATAAGCGAGCGCGATAGTTTGAAGGCACTCCATCAAACCAGCACTGCAAACGATTCTCTGGCCGTCGAGGCAGAACGTTTCTGCGATAGCTTTCCGCAGAAGGTTACATTCCGGATCCGGATAAGCACCGCTGGACCTTGCCGCTTCCATAGCGGCATCCATCCACGCCGGTTGCATCGCGATTGCACTCTCATTTCTGGATAGCTGTATGAGTTCGACGCCTGGGTTGAGTGAGATCTCTGAGCGCACGTAGTGAGGCATCTCGCTTGTCCGCTGGCTCGGGGCCGGGAAGGCGGCGCTCACATCTTTACGGTTCATGTTCCCTTCCTCGCGTTCGCCGCCCTTTGCTCTGTTGAAAACGACCGAAGAGTATGCCAGATCGATTCAAGCTCGGCATCGGTCATGTTTCGGTAGGCAAGCCACGGCATGTATTTCGGATTCATGGCGTGGCCATGCGGGTCCACGCCATTTCGCATGGTGTCCCGGAACTCTGCAAACGACCAGCGGGATAACGGCCCGCCACTGGTCAAGTCGGTTCCGCGCGGGGCGCCCGGCTCCGGTCCCTGGCCGCCGCGCAGGCCGGCTCCATGGCAAAACGTACAGCCGCCGACTTCGATCAGATATAATCCTTCATCGCTCGGCGGCTGTGACCGCTTCGCGCGAAAATCAATTCTGGCGGCGCGCACAAGATCGCCGAAGACTCCAAGCTCGATAAGAAGACGGGCCGGCAGATTGATTTCGACCCTGGTTCGCTCGTTATTCACCGGTGGAAGGCTTTTCAGGTAAGCGATGATGTCGCCGAGGTCTGCATCCGAGATTTTGTTGAAGTAATCCGACGGCATGAACGGAATTCCGTGCCCATCTGGCCGCACACCATATCGGATGCTGCGGATCCAGTCGGAGTCGGTGTAGGTTCTGCCCACGCCTCCGCGCCCGGCGGTCAGATTGGTGGTAAAACCGCGGCCCAAAAATGCGTCCTGGAAAGCGAGTTTGCCGCCGAGATTTGTGCCATGGCAGATGGTGCATACCGCGACTGCTTCCACCAGGTGCTTGCCGCGCGCGATGGATGGCTGATCAGTTGGAATAAGAACTATGTCGTTGGGCGGATGGTAAGACCGGTTCCTCGGGGATTGGCTCACACGCCACCACAATGCTCCAACAATCATGCACAGCAGCAACCCAGCGCTTACCCCCCATCGTCGGCGCGGGAGTCTTGTGTTCGAAAGTTCGACCGATGATCCGCCTTGCACTGCTACAACACATTGCTGGTCTCGAGCGTGGCCACGAAGCGGATCTCCGCTCCGTCCGGCATCTTCGAAACCGTTGAAAACTTGGCGGGCGCGCCCAGTTCCGGCGTCCACCAGTCCATACCCTCAATCATTCCCGTAGCGGCACTGTGGCTGCTGATCGTCGCTTTCCAGGAAGCAAACGAGCCTTGTTTCGTTTCGACGCGTTCCTGGTCATAGACGGTCAACATATTCTCCACGACATCGCCGTTCTCAAACTCCAGCCGGTTGTGATAGGCCGTCTGCGCGGACCAGCTTCCGGGATAGAAAACTTGCGGGGTTCTGGCAATCCGAGGACTGCCGTCGCGGGTCATGTTATCCGCGGCAATGGCAACATCGCGGCTTTGTTCGTCCTGCACAAACCAGAACATCCAAGCAGGCGCGGGCATGGCTTGCCTCGAACCGTCGGCTTGCGTGATCTCGAATTGCTGCGAGAACACGATCGTCGACCACTCGGAGCGTCCTAAGCGGCGGTCCGGCTCAATCGAAACCGTAATTTCTCCGGACAGTTCGAGCGGATTGCTCCCCGGCGGCGTCAGAGTGCCGATCGCTTGGTAAGTCCATTGATCACCGCGCTGTAAAAGACGTAGCGAAGTCGCGGGCGACAGTTGAGACGTTTCTCCGTTCCTGTCCGGCATGCTCAGTGCGCTCCCTGCTCCGCCTGCAATTTTTCCGCGCAAGCTTTCAGTCTCCCGATTTGTTTGCGAACAAATAGTGTTAGTGGCAATCGCAGCAGCGGGCTCAAGAGCCGAACGAACGTCTTGTGCAGCGTGACGTCTATCAAATAGTCGACGGTGGATTGCGCCGGGCCGTCCGGCGTGATACGGAAATGTGCTTCGCTGGAATACGCGGGCGCAGGAATGTGCAGACCGAAATGCGTTGGGGACTTCCAGGCAATGATCTCTCCCTGGAATTCTTTGATGGATTTGCCCATGCGCAGCTTCTGCCGAAACCGTTGACCCACCGGATTTGCCGGATTTCTATCGGTGGTGTAAGTGTGCTCGATCGCCCCTTCTACCCACTGCACGATGTGCTCGGGCTGATCGACGCAGGCAAATACAGTTTCGGCAGCGGCATTCACTTTGGTTTTGCAGCGAAGCAGCATCAGTTCCTCTCCTGCGCCGCGAAGCGAAGAGGTAACGTAGCGGGCCCGCGCAGAAATAAGCCCTGGTCCGGCGGCGGCACGCCATCCGCGAAGCAAATGTTACCTGGCGACGCGAGCAGTAGCCGTTTTACCGCGATCTCGACCTCAATCCTCGCCATCATCGCGCCGAGACAAAAGTGCCGGCCCATGCCGAACGCAGCGTGCCGGGCAGTGGTGGTGAATGCGCTCTCGACGTCAAGGTCCGTCCGAAAAATGTCAAACCTGTCAGGATCGGTGAAACGCCGCTCGTCGCGATTGGCCGACGCGAGAAAACAGACTACCTCAGCCTCGGCCGGGATCGTTCCTCCACTCACTGCAACTTCACTGCGGGTCCGGCGCGGAATCATGTGCGTCGGCGCAGTGAAGCGGAGCGATTCGGCCAAGGCTCTTTCGAAGAGTGTCCAGTCGGCCTGCAGCGCTGCCATTTGATCTGGATGCGCCACAAGGTTTCTGAGGAAAGTGGCCAGCGTTTTTTCCACGGTTTCTCCGCCCGCGAAGATCATGAGCATCGCGAAGTGCACGATCTCGTCATCGGTTAGCCGCTGGCCCTCCACCTCGGCATGGACGAGCATCGACAGCAATCCGGTTCCGGCTGATTGCCTGTGCGTTTTGACGAGCGGCCGCAAGTAAACTGACAGCTCGTCGCGCGCCGCAAAGCCTGCGCGGGTGACTTCCGGATCGCCAACCAGATTGACGCCGAATCGCAGCAGCGCGGTGTACCACGATCGGAACAGCCCAAGGTCCGACTGAGGCAGCCCGACAACGGCAGCGAGGGCGGCCACGGAGAACGGAGTAATGAATTCTTTGACCAGTTCCACTGTGTCACGATCGGCAAAGCCTTCCGCCAACCGATCGGCGATTTTGTCAATGGCACGCGCGAATGCCGTGTTAAACCGGTCGGCGCGAAAGGGCGCGGCAAGCAGGCGGCGCTGTCTTGCATGCTCGCTGCCATCCAGTTGTACGACCGTCACCCCAAGAAGCGGCTCAATCTGAGCCGCATAGCTTCGGGTCGTAAACTCGGGGTTTGTCAAAGCCAGTCGAATATCTTCGTATCGGCTCAGGACGTAGGCGTTCGCTCCCGGATGAAAATACAGCGGGAACTCATCGCGCATAATCCGATACAGCGGATACGGGTCCCGCGCAAACTCGGGTGAAAAGATGTCCGGCGGCGTCATGCCCGTGTTTAGTCCAGACCTGCTAATCTGACCGGCGGAAGGTAGCTCTTGCCTAGTGCGAACGTCGCAAGGTTGCCTGCCTTTGCTTCGAGTAGACGCTTAATGTTCATGTTCTCGGCGCCGAAATCGTCGATGGTCAGTTTGCCGTGCCGCCTCAACACCCCGTTTTTCCAGAACGTAATTCTGTGCAACAAAAAGCCCGTCACCGCCGGATCGCCGAACGCGTACGAGAGCGGGATGAGGAATGTCGGCGACCGCTGGATGTCGTTGTGCTGCGGGTGAAAGTAATCCTGCTCCACCAGATAATATTCCTCAAGCTGGCTTGTCCGCAGCGTCACCTCGACCACCTGCCCGTATTCATCGAGGAAAGAACCTTGTTCCGGCTGGATCGCATCCTGCGGCGTCAGCAGATGAGACCACCTTTCCATCGTCCGCAGGTCGCCCAGAAATTCAGCGGCCATTTCGATTGGAGCATTGATGTAGATGGTGTCGGCTTCAACGTGATGCAATCCCTGCGCCGCCTCGGTCAGCCCGGCCCGGCGTTCAAGGGCGGCCTTCAGAGAACGCGCCTCGGAATTGTGCACCGTCTGAATTCCCTGCATGATCATGGGCGTCCGCTGAACCGGATCGATCACACTTACCCAATGGAAATAAACGCCGGATTCTGTGCTTCCGGGCTCGACATATTCCGGCGGAAACAGCAGCACCGGGTAAGATTTGAAGTACTTCTTGTACTCGTAGCCGCACTGCCACTCAATTCCGCAGAAGCGAGAATTCTGGAGCCGCCGCACATGGTAGTAAAGCCCGTGCTGATATCCGGACGCTGTGCCGATCCAGGTGTCTGCGTCCACCTGTTCCTGCATTCTGCTGCCGAGAGTCCATTCATTCAGGTTGGGCAGACTGCAGAGGTATTCGAATGCGGTCTGGAGCGGCGTCGCGATGAAGGCTGACGTCGCAAATGTATTGGCTTCCATAGAACGTTCGGATCAGAAATGGCTAGCGCGTCTTAGGGAAAGAAATATCCTCAGCACTACTTGGGGTGCCAATGCCTTGCGCACGCAAGCCGCGATTGCGAGCCATCGATGGCGCTAAGCAAGCCGGGTCAATCCTGACATCCAGTACAAACGGATTGCGAGCCGAGATTGCCAGCTCTAGCGCGTCATTCAGGTGCATCTCCGACTCGACAATCTCGCTTCCGGCACCCAGAGCCCGCGCAAACATTGCAAAATCAACTGGCGGAATCCGGGCATCTGCCTCTAAGCCCAGCACTGACATACCTTGCTCGCACATGTTATAGCGCCCATCGTTCAATACAATCCACACCGCCGGCGCTCCTTTTTTGACAGCGGTGCTGATTTCATTACTCATCAGCATGGCGCCGTCCCCAACAATCGCAACCGCTGTGCGCTCTCCAGCTATGGCGGCCCCGACCACCCCCGTCGCGAAGTGGGCCATGGATCCGACACCGGTACTGACGCGGTAACGCCCGGCCTTCGTGAAACGCAAATAGTGAGTCGCCCATGTGAACGAGTTGCCGGATTCCGCCATGATCAGACAATCGTGCCTTTCAATTGCGACATGCTGGACTGCCTGCATGACAAGCTCCGGCCGAATTTTTGTTGTCGAGGAGGGTTTCAGATGCGGACGAAACGGATGTGGCAGATCATGTGGCGCCGACGGTGTGGTTACACGCGGCAACTTTCTGAGCACTGCAGCGACGAACTCTCCAACGTCCGCCCGCACCGGCAACGTGAACGCTTCCGGATAAGCAACGCCGGGCACGTCGGCATCTATATCGACGTGAATAAAACCTTCGGCTGGAATCATCGCCGGGTTCCAGAACGAGGTCGGCTCGCCGAGGCGTGTTCCCAAAACTAAAATTCGCCTCGGGGCGCTCTGCTTCATGTAGGCTTGGACCGCGTCGTGTCCTCCCATACCGGTCACGCCGACGAACAGCGGATGATTCTCCGGAAAAATCCCTTTCGCGCGCGGCGAACACATTACGGGTGCCCCTAGCCGTTCGGCGAGCATTTTGATGCCATTGCCGGCCGTCCGCGCACCGTATCCCAACCAAAGAGCTAACGGAGCTTTCGTCAGCAGGGCGACGCATTCGTCGATGATCGATTCCGGCGGCGCATCGAGAGCGGGAACAGGCACCGGTATAGATGGCATCGGATTTTTGATCGCCACGGCCTGCAGGCCGGTGGGGATCGACAGATGACACACAAAACCGCCCGGGCGCGCTAATCCATTGGCGACGCGACGGGCGATTTGGGGCAATGCTTCCACGGATTCAACTACCGCTGCCATATGAAACAACGCGCCGGGAGCCGTCAAGCCCACCGGCAGGAAATCACCGTCGGTTTCCTGAATCGCCCAACGACCTCGGTTTGAAGCCGTAGTGCAGGCGGAAATTAGAATGATCTTTGCGCCTTCGCCACGAGCAGCCAACATTCCAGTGAGCGCGTTCGTCAGCCCCGGACCGGTCGTGGTAAATACGACCACTGGAGCGCCGGTCGCGAAATGTGCTTCCACAGCCGCAAACGCAGCTCCCGACTCGTGCCGGAAGTGTACAACTTCAATTTCGCTGCTGGACAGGGCGCCCCAAATTGCCGCAATGGCTCCTCCGGAAACGCCGAACGCGTAACGCACGCCCAACGCCGTCAAAAATCCGGCGATCGCCTGGCTGGCATTTTGCGGAATTACGCTCGCGATCGGAGCAGCCGCAGTGGTGGTGGTTTCTTCAGTCGCCATTTGCTAATCTGCACGTTCTCTGATTGGGCGCTCGGCCACATTCACCTTGCGGTAAGCGTGGCCGTCCCAAAGATAGAATAGCGACACCAATAGCGACTCGTCTTTTGGCGCGCTCCCCCGATTAGCTTTTCCGGCGCCGCGCTAAGCCGAATAAAAACGCCAGCCCGCCGAATGCCACCGCGAGCGTGCCCGGTTCCGGGGTTGCAAGTAGCTCCGCTCTGTTCAGGGGTCCGGGAGGGCCTACCACTGGGTCGGAACCTCCGGGGTAAACCTCTTCATAATTTCCAAGCGTCAGATCCCACGTTTGATTCCCGTTATGGAGCACAAACGGGGTAATCGCGCAGTCAACACCAGGTCCTCCCGTACAGACACCCGAGCCATACCCGACTCCGTTGTAGCCGGAATATATTGTCGTGTGGGTCAGAGTATCGGCCGTAAAAGCGGGTGACGCGCTGGAAAAATCCCCGATGATGCCGGCACCGTCCTGCGGCGGCTCTTGCAAAATGCCAACGGCATACCGTCCAGGGGTGAAACTGTGGTTATCAAAAATCGCAACCGTCACTCCTGCCGTCGGATTGGTATTGAAGTTCTCAATTGAGTAGGTCTGATTTCCAACCTTAATCGTCGCCACGGAGGGTGAGTAAGCCCGGAACCCCGCAAAGGGCGGAGGAGCGGGCGGAGAAGCCGGCGCGAGATTCGGACTGCTTGTGTCGAACCACGCCCGTATTGTGAACGGCGTAGCTGCCTTGAAAAACGTGGGGGTCGATTGTGAGGCAGGGTTGAGAGCGTCTTGCGTGTTGAACACGCCGTTATAGATCAGCTCAAACGGAGCTGCCTGCGTCTGACTGGGAACAGCGATAAACGCAAATACTCCGGCGATGGTGCACAACGCCGAGCGCCATCTGGCGCACAACTGAATTGTTTTCATATTTTGAAATTGCCTCCCGGATTACACAAATGCGTCAAACGGTATTAGGCGTGATTATGCTATCAAACGCCGGCAACCTTAAGCTATGCGGTGGAGTACTGCGGTGGAGTACTGGCAACGAAAGGGAAACTACCATAACCAATAGTGACGTTCCGCCTGGAACTTGAGATATAAAACGAACGTGCAACGAAGAACATTTCTGTCCCTGAGCGGCGCCGCAGCGTTGGCTAGCTGTGCCCCGCTCCGCTGTTCGGGCCGGAACCACGAAGTCGTCCGCCACCGCGTGCAAGTGAGTGTTGATGTGCAGCGGAAACTAGCCGTCATTCCACACGATTTCTTGGGGCTCGGATATGAGATTTCGTCCGTCGCTATCCCCGGTCTGCTTAGCGCGGAAAACCGCAGTTACGTTGAACTCGTGCGGACGCTTTCGACTGGAGGCGTTATCCGAGTCGGAGGTAACACTTCCGATGATGCCTCGTTCGAACGCGACGGACAGGCCGTCTCGGCCGCAAAAGGAAGCGTCGTCAACCGGAGAAATCTCCAGCAGCTCGGAAGCTTTCTCGACGCAACAAATTGGAGTTTGATCTGGGGGCTGAACCTAGGTAGCACGAACATGGGTAGCACGAACCTGGGCAGCACCGGCCAGGAACAAGCTGCGGCGGAGGCGGAAGCAGTTGCGGCGGTTGCTAAAGGTCGGTTACTGGCCTTCGAAATTGGAAATGAGCCCGACTTGTTTGGCCGGGGAACAGGGCACCGGCCGAAAAGCTATAGTTATGAAACCTATCTTTCGGAATTCCAGCGCTACAAATCGGCCATTCTCGCCAAGCTCCCGCAAGCTCCATTTGCCGGGCCGGACGTAGCGGGTGCAACAGAATGGGTAAGTAAATTCGCGAAGGATGAAGGAAGAGATCTGAAGCTGTTGACGCACCACTACTATCGCGAGTGCGCGAATCCAAGCAGCACGCTGGATAAACTTCTCAATGTTGATCCAAAGCTGGCACCTAAGTTGGCTGCCCTTCGGCTTGCATCCTCCACTTCGAACTTGCCTTATCGGATTTGTGAGACCAATTCGTTTTGCGGCGGGGGCAAGCCAGGGATCAGCGATTCGTTTGGCGCGGCGCTCTGGGTTCTTGATTTCATGTTCCAACTTGCTTCTGCGGGGTGTGCCGGCGTGAACATGGAAACCGGCTTGAATCAGCTGGGGTTCGTCAGTTCGTATTCTCCCATCCGTCAGGACGGCGGGGGCGCATACGCGGCGGCTCCCGAATACTACGGCATGTTGGCTTTTGCCTACGCTGGTCAGGGTGCGATTGTCGCTACGGACTGCAACCCAGGAGGTGCAAACATCACCGGCTATGCCGTGGTCAGTGCAGATCGCAGCCTTACGGTGACGATCATCAATAAGGAAGCTTCGCTCTATGCCGGCGTGAGTCTCTCCATCCCCAACAATCTGGGCAACGCACGGGTATTTCGCCTCAGTGCGCCGTCTCTCCAAGCCAAGGATAATGTCACGTTCGGCGGTGCCGGTATCTCGCCGGACGGAACATGGACGCCTCTGTCCAAGGAATTTCTGCATTGCACTGCTGGTCGCGGCGAGATCGATGTACCCGCTGCCACTGCGGTCGTTTTGAAATGGATGGTTTAATGGCTGTTCGCCTCGTGGTTTGCTGGATTCGCTTTACTGGACGACATTGTGGCGGTTCTTGAAAACGAGGATGGTCTGACAATTAACGACGACGACTCCGATCCGGCAGAGCAGCGTTTTGTGACGCTCGGGACGGATGCTTTGGCACGTGTTCTCGTGGTCGTCTATACGTGTCGTGGTGAAAACATCCGAATCATTTCAGCGCGTCGTGCCGAGCCGCACGAACGCGAACAGTACGAGGCACAATTATGAAACGGCAATACGACTTCAGCAAAGGAAACGAGGGCCGGTGGTCAGAGTTCCGCAAGGAAAAGAAAAGATCACGATTCGGCTCGATAGCGATATTTTGAATTGGTTCCCCCACGTCGTCGATGAATCTGGTGGCGGCAATTACCAGAGCCTCATCAACAATGCGTTGCGGGAATATATTGAGGGAAAGACTCCCGGATTCGAAGATATATTGCGTCGCGTCGTACGTGAAAAACTAAAGCGGCACAGCGCAGCGTAGCTTTTGAAGGCCCTCGGCACGGCTCCAATTCCAGGCTTTTAATCGCGGGAGGAGAACATGGCGGCAAGCTCACACGGCAGACCGGGGCAGGCCAGAGGAAAATGCGCGAGGAATTTGCCGATGCTACGATTCGCTTGCGAAGTTTGCAGCGGGACCGGTGACACAGCTCTACGGGGTTGCCAGTAACCTTCTTTGGTCGCGACCTTTAGATTCTTATCTTTAACTTTGACGGCTATGCGGCGGAACTTGCCGTCGTACGAAGTATTGCCGGAAATATAGGCAAGAACGTATTCTTCGCGCCCGTAATGAACGACGGACGCATGCGGGTATGGTTGTATGGTTTCACAACACGCTGAACGCGACGGTTTCGATGCGGAATTCACTCGAACGGGCTTTTGTCACCGGTCGATACAATGGGCTTGTGCCGAAAGTAACTTACCTGCCGGAGGATAGAACAGTAGAATTCGAATCTGGCAAACTTCCGTATGCGGACCATGGGAAACCAGAATCATTGCTGGATATCGCTTTGAATTTTGGTATCCATTTGGAACATGCTTGCGGAGGAAGCTGCGCGTGCACTACCTGCCATGTAATCGTGGCCGAAGGTGATAAGAATCTTTCTGAAGCGGAAGACGATGAGTTGGATCGGCTGGACATGGCCGCCGGCCTGACATTGCGTTCGCGTTTAGGCTGCCAAGCGGTCGTCACAGGGGATGTCGTAGTGGAAATCCCTGGTTGGAATCGGAACTATATCAGCGAGGGTGGGAAATCAACGCTGTGAGAACCACCTAACGGGAGCGCGGATACCCGTCTTCTCGATGCGGCAGGTAAAACGCTAAGAGTTTCTCACTCAATTCGGACGTGGCATCCATCTGCACCTGCACCGCGCGGCCTTGTTTCGTCACGTGGATGGCGTCGAAAACCGGCAGCAATTCCTTTTGATTGTCCCTTATACCGAGGCGTGCAAAGCTGATAACGCCGTGAAAGGCGTCACGCACCTGCTGTGCCGCGTTGTCAGACAGGCAATTCAGCTCGAGCTTGAAATGAATTCCGGAATCAAGTCCGATGCCGCCGGCCGCGCCGTCGACAAAGCCAGCCAAGCTTGTGAGCATAGAACCGATATCAGAGCGGCTAGTCAGTTGGCCGGTGGGAATTGTTCCTTTCATCGCAAACGAGATCTGATCGTGAGGCGGCAACACGCGCAATCGTGCCTCGAGATCATCCGGTATTCCGTCGCGCCCACTGTCAATTGTGCGGTGCAACACCTGGATAGAGCCGAAAGCGGCAACATCGTTTTGCGGAAAAAAGATCGCTTGGACCATCTTCGAAAGATGCCCTGCCTCGATCAACTTCCGACCTTTGTAGGTTGATATACGCGCGCCGCGCGCCAGCAGTTTTCCGGTGACGGTGTCGGGTGAAAAGCTTCCTCGCAGCAGAACCTCCGGCTGGTTATCATCGTCCAGGAAAATAAGCAGGCTTGCAAGGTCGCGGCGTGGATCGAGTCCGGCTTCTTCCGCAACAGCATTTAAACCGGACAGATCCAGAAGAGTGGAATGCTTCTGATAAAGCGCCGATCGCTTGAGTTCTTCCAGATTGATGCCGGCGATGGCCTTAGCGCCAGATGAAACATAAGTCGCCAATCGGTGGTCAATCTGAGCGCCCGGCTGCGATGTACGGCAAGCCAGGAAGCTGGACAGAATGGAACAGACCAACACTACGGCTACCCGAGCGGAGCTCATCTACTCTATAAGATCAGGCGTCTTCTCTTCGAACCATATAGTGGCCCAATTTCGATTGATTTTTTTCGTCCTATTCAGCGGCGGCCTGGCACTGGGGCAGACAACGGATGCCAATAAACAGCAGGCAGCGACTTCAAGTTCCGCGGCGGGGCAGCAGGTCGCGGCATCTGACCAAACCACAATCGCGCCGGACGAAGCAATAAAGCCGCTGCAGACGACGATCACAGTCAATGCCGGGCTGACGCAAGACTCGCCGCAATTCATCACCATCCTGAATCAGGATAAGATTCAATCGATTGCCGGGACCGAACTGGATGACCGGCTCCGGCAAGTACCCGGATTCAGCCTTTTCCGGCGCTCCTCCAGCGTGGTTGCCAACCCCACTACACAAGGCGTATCCCTGCGTGGTGTTGGCTCAACGGGCGCAAGCAGAACGTTGCTGCTTTGGGATGGAGTTCCGATCAACGACCCGTTTGGGGGTTGGGTGTATTGGGATCGTCTTGATCCTTTTTATATAGATCGCGTGGAAATCGTGCGCGGCGCTGCAACCAGCGTTTTTGGCGATCGGGCCATGTCGGGAACAATCTCGCTATTTTCGACGCCAGAGAAACAGCAGCAGATATGGGCGGACGTAATTGGCGGGAATGAGGGAACGGTCGATGCGTCGGCAGGATATGCGAATCTTTGGGGACGCTGGGGGCTCTCGCTCAACTCACGCGGGTTCACGACGGATGGGTATTACATTACTCCTGAGCCGACACGAGGATCTGTTGATACGCGCGCTAATGTCCGATTTGTCACCGGCGACGTCCATCTCGATTATCTCGGAGCGCACGATCGCTTGTCGATTCACGGGGATGTATTAGCCGAAGAGCGCCGGAACGGAACGCAGCTTACCCACAACTCCACTGGGTTGGGAACTATTGGAGGAAATTACACGCATTCCTGGACAAACGATCAGGTTTCATTTCTGCTTTTCCACACCCAAGGTCAATATCACAGTACGTATTCCAGCGTTTCAGCAGATCGGGATACGGAGAGGTTGACTGCGCTCCAGCGCGTTCCGGAAGAAGACATCGGCGGGGCCGCGTACTGGCAGCATCACGGGCAAGATTGGCATGCCGTGGGAGGCGCCGATTTCGATGGTGTGCACGGAATCAGCTACGATACTTCACTTGCGACGGGAGTGACCGCAAAAAACGGCGGGACATTAGTGGAACATGGCATTTTCGCGCAAGGCGATTACGAGTTTGGCCGAGCGCAGCTATTCGCGGGCATGCGCCATCAGTTTACGGGCGAGAACGGCAAGACATTCATCGGCCTTAACGCTGGAGTTTCGGTTGGGTTGAAAGATTTTCGATTGCGTGCTTCCGGCTATCAAAGCTTTCGCGCGCCGACCCTCAACGAACTGTACCGCCCGTTTCGTGTCGGTAACGTTCAGACACTGGCGAATTCGAATTTGCTGCCTGAAGGGCTAACGGGTTATGAGACCGGTGTGGACTGGCACCATGGTGGCACGGTGGTGAACGTAACGGCGTTTCGCAATTCGTTGCAGGACCCAATCGACAACGCTACGCTCAGGACCACTCCTACGTTGATCTTGAGACAGAGACAAAATTTTCCAAATGCATTGTCGCGCGGATTTGAGACCAACGTGTCGCAAAACTGGCGGCATTGGCGGCTGGAGGCGGGATACCTGTACGCCGATTCACGGCTCTCCACCGGACAGCGGATTCCGGAGGTCCCCAAACAGCAAGGAACCGCGCAACTGACGTATTCAGCAAGCAAGACGCTGATTTCTTTCGGCTTGCGCGCGTACGGGCTGCAGTTCGACGATGATTTGAATCAATATCTGCTGCCGGGCTATGCCGCTATCGGAGCGAGCGCAGAGCAGCGGATCACGAGCAGGCTTTCGGCTGTGGCTTCGGTTGAAAACCTGCTGGACCGCCAATATCTGGTGGCGCTAACACCGTCCCCCAATACGGGGCAGCCTCAACTCTGGCACGTGGGGCTGCGCTGGAGCGGGTCTTTACGGTAGCACCACAACAATCACGCGGCGGCTACGCTGCGGATATTGTTGAGGAGCGTCCGGGGCAAGAACATCTTGAGGTGGAATGCTTTTCCGGGTTCGAGATGCGCACAGATATCGCGTAACTCGGCGACTTTTTCATCATCGAAACCGAGCGAGGAAAAATAAGCTCGGACATCAGCTGCCGACTCGAACTCCATGTACTCGGAAGTTCCGGAGCAACAGTGTACATCGAACAGGATCTCTCCGCTCCGCAAAGAGGTGAAACTTACGTCAAATTCGCTCATGCTACCGGTAAGACGCTATTTCTTCCGGATCGTAACGCAGGATTTGCCGAACAAGTGACCAAGAATAACTGGGAACACTTTGGTATTTTCGGGCACCACGCAAGACTGCTAGGCTTGGTGGATGGACGAGCGAAAAACCACATCAACTGGTTTAAAGCACGCTGTCCTCTCGCCGAATGAGACGCTGGCACAGTCGATTGCGCTGATCGCGCCGACAGCGGCTCCGCTTCTGACCGTGCCGCTTGTTTTTGCATCGGCAGGTTCGGGAAGTTGGCTCGCGTTTCTCATTTCGACAGTGACTGTCGTCCTGGTTGCGTTCAATGTAAATCAATTCGCACGAATGTCAGCATCGCCGGGTTCCTTATATACGTACATCGCCGCACACATGCACCCCATGCTGGGAGTAGCGGCAGGATGGTCCTTGCTGATCGCGTACATCGGCACAGCGATGGCGATCTGTTCCGGCCTGACTAATTACGTCAACGTCATTTTGAAGGATTTGACTGGCCTTCAGGTGTTTCCAGTATTGATATCAGCTGCCTGTATCGGAGTGGCGGCCTTGCTCGCGTACTGCGATGTAAAGATCTCGGCGCGCCTGATGCTGGGACTGGAAGCTGTTTCGGTAACCCTCATTTCCTTTGTCGCGATCAGTCTTCTCGTCCGACACGGCTTTCATCCAGACATGAGCCAGCTGAGATTGCATGGTGTAACGCCGGAAAAGCTACGTATGGGCTTAGTGCTTGCCATCTTTTGCCTGGTTGGTTTCGAGAGTGCTACCTCGCTCGGGTCGGAAGCTTCCCGTCCGCTGGAAAGTATTCCACGCGCGGTAACCTGGAGCGCGATTCTAACGGGCGCATTTTTTGTGTTCTGCGCTTATACGGAAGTGTTGGGCTTTCAGGGAGAAGCGGTTCCGCTGGATAGAAATCTCGCGCCGCTGCATTTTTTGGCGCGTAAGGCGGGCCTGCCGTCATTCGTGGGCGTGGCGATTGATTTGGGAGGGATAGTCAGCTTCTTTTCGTGCGTGCTTGCCTGCATCACCGCAGCCGCGAGAATCCTTTTCCTGATGGGGCGGCACGGCGCCGTGCACTCCCGGCTCGGGGAAGCCCATGAATCTTGGCAAACGCCACATGTGGCAGTATTGCTAACGGCGCTAGCGGCGTTTCTTCCTATGGCGTTTCTGACACTATTCGGGATCGCACCCTTCGATGTCTACGGGCTGGCCGGATCTCTTGCGACTTTCGGGTTCCTAACCGCATACATCCTGATCTCTATCGCCGCGCCTATCTACCTGCGATCTCTTGGACGCTTAACGATACAGGCGACGATCGTTTCCGTGCTCGCTATTCTCGCCATGGGCATTGCTTTGCAAGGCAGTCTTTATCCTGTCCCTGCAACACCGTATTCACTTTTGCCTTATATTTATGCAGCGCTGCTGGCATCTGGCTTCTTATGGTCAATCCTGTTGAACGCCCGCTCACCGCTCACGAGCGATCGCATTCATGACGATTCAAACGCACTGGCCGATTAAGAAGCTCAACAGATTTCGCAAAGTACCAGAAAAATCCGTCCCTGCCGCACTAGGCTGAACACACTACCGGTCCCGAGAAGAACATAGAGGAGTTACTACCAGAAAAGAGGGGGGCGAAAGGCTGGTAGCGCAGTGCGGGAATGGCCGAAGAGAAACATGGAAGGACTCGCTGAAGGCGAGGCTGCAAATGTGCGTCCCGGCGGTACGAAAATTACCGCAGGCAGGGGTCGCGCAAGGCTGGACAGCCGTCTCAAGCGAGTGCTATGACAGCTCTCGGAACAAAAATGTCACCAGCCAAGCTGCCGTTGGGCTCGCCACCGGCGGAGCCACTCGTTCAGACGCAAAAACGCCCCCAGCATGACTCACATCGGCGGACGTCGCTCGTTGTTGTGGATCTGCTTTCTATTTGGGCAGTCGCTCTGTTTGCAATTGGCATCCGATTCCCTCGCCCGGCATGTGGGTACAGCGCGCAGGAAGGCGCTTGCATAGAAACGCATTTCGGATTTCTGCTCCTTTACTCAGGATTGGTTGTGTTATTTGGGAATACGCAACAACTCTATTCCCGCGCCGGCCTCTTTTCGGCGCGCCGCGATGCTATCGCCCTAACCAAGTCGACCGCCATGGCGGCACTGCTGCTTACGGCATTTATCTATCTTTCGCGCAATGAATCGATGTCGCGATTGGTGGTCAACATGACGATCGTCTTGAGCTTCGTGGCGATGTTCGGCTGGCGCCGCTGGCGGCGACGCTGGTTGCGGACGGCTCCGGCGGATGGAGTGTCGTGTCACAACGCGCTGATTGCCGGTTCGAACGACGCGGCGCAAATGGTTCGGGAGCATCTGGATGAACATCGGGAGCTGGGACTTGCCGTTCAAGGTTTTCTGAGCCATACCCGGGATGTGCCGCGCGGCCGTAGAGGTTGGCTGGGCACGTTCGACGACCTGGAAAACGTGGCGCGCGCATACTACATCGACGAATTGATTATTTGCACGCCGGAACGCGACGCAGTGAAGTTGCTGATCGAACGAGCACGGCGCTGCGGGGTCAGTGTGCGCGTCGTACCGGATCTTTATGACGGGTTGCGTGGGGTGCGCCGATTGATTACCTCGGAGAAATTCCGAGCATGTGTCTGCACTCGAAACACATCCCCGAAGCCTCCCTTTTTGCGAAACGCATGATTGATAAGCTGCTGGCAGGAGTAGCGCTTGTCGTACTGGCCCCCGTGTTCGCGGCGCTTGCGATTATCATTTCGATTGATTCGCCTGGCGGCGTTTTATACGTCTCGCGGCGGATGGGACGGAAAGGAAACACTTTTTCGTGTTACAAGTTCCGAACCATGGTGGTCGACGCCGAGCGATTGAAGGCCAACCTGCACCATCTGAACGAGCGGGATGGAGTGCTGTTCAAGATCTCCAACGATCCGCGTATCACGCGCGTGGGCCGTTTTCTTCGGAAATACAGCGTGGATGAATTTGCTCAGCTTTGGAATGTATTCCGCGGCGATATGAGTCTGGTTGGTCCGCGTCCTCCGCTCGCAAATGAGGTGGAAAAGTACCAACTCGATCACTTGCGGCGTCTGGAAGTGGCTCCGGGAATCACCGGGCTTTGGCAAGTCGAAGCGCGAAGCAACCCGTCTTTTGGTCGCTACATAGAACTCGACCTGCAGTACGTCAGAGATTGGAATCTGCTGCTGGATCTGAAGATCGTTCTGAAAACGATTGCGGTGGTCATTGCAGGCACGGGGCAGTAAGCCATGGGAGGCGTGACATGGCACACCAGCTAAAAGAGCTTCCTTACAATACGGCGGCCGAGTCGCAACTTACATGGCCGGGGCCGGCGATGCGGCTTCCTACGGCGGCCGGCGAGGAAAAGGATCTGACGATCAAAGATCTTTGGACGGTTCTGTCGCGCCGCAGCGGGATTCTTTTCGGAACGGTGGCGCTGTTTTTCGCGCTGGCTGTCATTGCATGTATCTTCAGCACGCGGCGGTATCAGGCGACGGGTGCAATTCAGGTCCAAAAAGAGAATACTGATGCGCTGGGCCTGGAGAACATGATGGGTGGAGCGGAAGGTTCATCGGATGCGCTGGATGCGAATGTCACCATCCAGACGCAGGCGAATATTCTAAAGTCCGATACCTTAGCGCTGAAAGTAATTAATGACCTCGGGTTGGAAAAAACTCAGGACTTCCGGCCTCACTTCAGCGCTGTTGGCTGGATCCTTGGCTTGCTGTCGCCACACGGCGTATCCGACCCGAAACAGGCTTCGCTCGAGAACTCCCCGCGCCGACGAACGCACGCTTTAAAAGTTTTCAATACAAACCTGAAGGTAAAGCCAATAGCCGGTACGCGCATTATCGAGATCAGTTATCTAAACCCCGACCCAAGTATTTCAGCAGCGGTAGTGAACCATTTGGCACAGGGTCTCGCAGACTACAACTTTCAAACGCGCTACAACGCGACGTCTCAAGCTGCCGAATGGTTGAGCAGCCAACTTTCCGATTTGAGAAAGCAGAGCGAAGAGTTGCAGGCCAGGGTGATTGCTCTCCAGCGCAAATCCGGCGTGTTTACGCTGGGGGAAAGTGACGCGCAGGGGCACGAGCAGGTCTACAGCACCGCGCTCGACAAGCTGCAACAGTCGACTGCGCAACTGACACAGGCGGAGTCCAACCGAGTTTTGAAGGGCGCGGTTTATCAGGTCGTCAAGAACGGTGATCCCGAGACGATTTCGAGCCTGGCGGGAACGTCGACCATCTCCGCTGCATCCTCTCCCGGCGTCGCCAGCTCTCTTTCTTTGATTCAAAATCTGCGTGCAGAAGAGGCAACGCTGTTAGGACAGAGCCAAGAAATGCAAGCGAAGTTTGCACCGGCGTATCCGAAGGTTGCAGAGATTAAGGAAAAACTCGCCTCCATACAATCGTCGATACATGCGGAAGCCCGGCGGGTCGCGCAAAGAGCCGAGAACGACTACACGGTCGCAAAACAAGTGGAAGATAGCGCGCGCTCTATTTTCGCGCAACAGAAGCGGGACGCCGATGCGTTGAACGATAAAGCGATTGAGTACACGATCGCACGTCAGGAGGCGGACGAAAGCCGGACGCTTTATCAAAATTTGCTGCACAAATTGCGGGAGGCAGGCGTTATCGCGGGCTTACGATCCAGCAACATTACGATCATTGATCCAGCACGCGAGCCTTCGAACCCGGCAAAACCCAACATCTTGCTTTACCTGGCGGCAGCGTTGGCCGGAGGTGCGTTCGTAGGCGCCTCTGCCGCGTTTCTGAGGGATGCAACGGACAGCAAAATTCAAAATCTGCCCGATTTTGAGGCGTACCTCGGCGAAAGCCCCTTTGGGGTTTTACCTTTTCATAAGGAAGCAGGCCGCCGCCTGAATAGCGGTGCGAATACGTCGCCCTTCGACACTGATGTCGCAATGAAGCAGCGTGGATTCGGCGACTTTCCTGTATTGAGCGATCCGCGGTCGGTTTATACCGAAGCCCTCCGTTCACTGCGAACGTCCCTGTTACTTTCGAGAGGCGGTGCGCCACCGCAGGTTATTCTTGTCACAAGTTCGGTAGCTGCGGAAGGCAAGAGCATGCTCAGCATCAACCTGGCTGGCCTTTTTGCACAGCAAGGAAAGAAAGTGCTTCTGGTGGATGCCGACCTGCGCCGTCCTGTACTGAAAAACAGATTGCGCGTGAAGGCGGCGAAAGGCCTGAGTTCGATTCTGACAGAACAAGGAATCGAATATACTGCTCTGACGGCGCCGGTTTCCATGGAGCAGGTTTCCAATCTTGATGTTTTGCCCGCAGGCCCTATTCCGCCCTGTCCGGCAGAACTTCTGGGTTCCGAGCAAATGAGGATTGCGCTCCGGCAGTGGCGCACGCAATACGATTTCATCATCCTGGACGCTGCGCCGGTATTGCCGGTGACCGACTCAGTGCTGTTGAGTACGCTGGCAGACCAGACATTGCTTGTCGCTCGTTATAAGGTGACGGAACGACACTCCCTTGAGCGGAGCTATCGGCTGCTGCATCGGGCAAAAGGAAATCTCGACACGACGCAAGGGGGGCACGAACCAACCAAAAGCGAGTTCGGCGGGCGGATCGGAATCGTCCTGAACGGTGTGGAACGTAGAACCTCTTACTCCAAATATTACGGGTGTAGTGGCGCGAACTATCATGAAGTTGATGAGGAGTATTTGCAGGAAAATGGTTAGACGATTGCTGCCGGTGCCGGCCGTGCTCATAATGTGCTTCGCGGCTATTGCGTGCTTCGCGCAAAAGGAAAGCCTTGTGATCGGCCCGGGCGACATGCTGCATGTTCAGGTATTCGATACGCCGGAGATGGAACAACATGCGCGCGTGACCGATTCGGGAGAGGTTCCGCTGATGTTTATCGGATCGCTGAAGGTGGCAGGATTGACGCCGACGGCGGCTTCGCATGCAATTGAGAAAGCGCTGATCGACAAGCAGTACATGCGCGAGCCGCAAGTAACAGTTGTGGTGGAACAGTTTGCAACCCAGAACATTTCCGTGCTCGGGGAAGTGCAGCAGCCGGGTGTGTTTCCGACGCCTACCGCAATTTCCATTTTGAAGGTGCTTTCGCTCGCCGGCGGCCTGACCGCAACAGCCGACCGAAACATCACGATCGAACGTCAAGGCAATGCGACGGAAAAAGTAAATTACTTTTTGTCGAACACATCAAATCAGGCGCTGACCGACAGTGTTCTTGTTTATCCTGGCGATACGGTGCTGGTGCCGAAAGCGGGCGTTATCTACATGCTGGGAGATGTCGGGCGCCCCGGCGGATACCCGATGAGCACAAACAATTCCGAGATGACGCTTATGCAGGCGGTGACCATGGCCGGTTCGACCACAAAAACATCGGTGCCTTCCAAAATGCGTCTGATCCGCAAAACGCCTACCGGCACGCAACAAACGATTGTGTCGCTTTCTGACATTGAGAAGGGAACTCAAAGCGATATTCCGCTAAAGGCGGACGACATTGTCTACGTGCCGTTCAGCTGGATGAAGAATACGGCGCTGAGTGCGGGTACCATCGCTGCGTCGGCCGCAGGCGCTGCGATCTACGTCGGTCACTAGCTTTCGGAAGAGCACAAGGCCCGGGATTCGAGCCAGATCTCGGATCCCGGGCCTTGTGTTTGCATCAGAAGGTGAACCGCAGCGCCAATTGCAATTGGCGGGCGAAGTTCGATTGTGATGTGATCTTTCCGAAGGAACCGCTGGAGAAGTTGGTATTCGGAGATGCAAACAAAGGTGAGTTAAAGGCGTTCAAAGCCTCGCAGCGGAACTGCGCCCTGAATCGCTCCTTGATTGCGTACGACTTGAAAATTGACAGATCCCAGTTCTTCTGGCCGGGTCCGAGAATCGACAAGGTACGCGATATGTTGCCGAAAGTACCAGCCGTCGCAAGCGAGAACGCCGCCGGATTGATGTAGTTATTCAATCGGTCTTCCACGCTTCCACTGGTGGACGGAGAGACGCCCGTCGCATTCGGCCTTTGCGCTCCATAACCGTATGCGGAGTTCGCGTTGTTCTGGTACACCTGGAGGGGAAAGCCGGTTTGATAAACGGCCACGGCGTTAAGGGTCCATCCGCCGAGGAAGGCGTCGAGGATCGTGTTGTCGTTCACAAATGCGCGGCGTTTGCCAACCGGCAGATCGTAGGAAAACGAAGTCGCCCAACGCACTGGAGTATCAACGTTGGCCAAGGCGTATTCCGCCTGCAGGTTGTAAGGGTTTTGCGGCGCGTTCTGGTTGCCTCCGTTCAGGGAATTGCCAGGACCGCCGCTACTCTCGTCCTCGTTGCGCGACCAGGTCAGAGTGCTGAGAAAGGTAAGTCCTTTACTGAAACGCTTCTGTGCTTTAACTACCATCGAGTCGTATCGGGCGTGATTCTGATCGCTGAACAGTAAGTTAATGGCGCCGTATGTGGAATACGGCAACAGCAGCAGATAACGTGGAACGCTGGCGCCCGAGACGGAACCGGTCCCAATCAGGCCGTAGTATGGGTTCGGGACCGTCTCGTTCAGCGCACTAATGCCCACGGAATTGAAATAACTGGGATTCAGAGCATTGATATTGACGTTTCCTGTGCCGAGCGTAAGGTGCGTGGTATGTGAACCTACATAGCCGACTTCAACCGCAACATCGAAGGGCAGTTGCCGTTGTACGTCCACCGAATACTGCTGAACCTCCGGCGACTTGGCGTTTGGATCGATTAGCGAGAATGTCTGGCCAAGTCCGGCCGCCTCGCCCAGACTGTTGCCAGTCGGCTGAACTAATCCGGTCGGGAACGGATCGGCTAAGGTCGGGATAAGCATTCCGGCGGAATTCAAGCTGCCGGTGTAACTGGTGCTCGCAGCGTAACCAAGGGTGCTGAGCGGCCCGCCAAGCGCGATTTGAGGAGCCCAAAAGATGCCATACCCGCCGCGGACAACCGTCTTGTCATTTATCTGCCAGGCGACACCGACGCGCGGACCAAATTTATTTGTATAGGGATCGCCCGCTGTGGTGCGATTGCCGTTCAGGCCGGCATATTCAACCGCCCCTTTGGGGAGAATTCCGGTGACCTGACCGGCGAGTACGTTGGTGGCATCGCGATTGAAATCGACGACCAACCCGTTGTTCTCTTCCTTAACGCCATTTTCCCGCTCCCAACGCAGTCCGTAATTCAGTGTTAATTTGCTGGACAACCGGAAGTTGTCCTGAATGTAGATGCCGTAGTAATTAATTTTGTCCGTGAGCTTGGTTGAAACGTCCGCCGAGCGGCTGTATGGTAATCCGAGCAGCAAGTCGCCAAGATCAACACCCGTATAGCTGTTTGTGAGCGATGAGTTCGTATTGAAGGTGTAACCACCGCTTGGATAGGTGATGCCGCTGCCTGCGGTCGCGAGCAAACGGTAGTCAAAACCAAACTTGACATCATGACGGCCCATGGATTTGTCGACGCTTGCCGAGAAGTTATGCGATGCCTCCACATAGAAATCGTCATCGCCGCTGTCGCCCATCGAATATAGGCTTGTCATGATGACATTGGGAAATTCACGTAACGCCGGCGGAATGGAACTCGCAAAGGCCTGGGACATCCCGAGAGTCGCTACATCGAACCCTTGCGAACTGTTGTAATCGTAGTTCGGGAACCGATTAAAGCCATAGCGAACCGCAAGGACGGTGGTTGGGTTGATGGTGAAAATATTGTTCAACTGCGTGGTGTCGACTCGCCGCTCCAGACGCCATCCGGATTGCGTTGACGGACTATCGAACCATGTATCGCCAGGCTCGAGCGAGTAGTAGCGTAAATAGCTGAGACTGGCATGCCACCACGGCATGAAATCTTCATCGATCTTGGCGGTATATTGAACGGCACGAGCCTTGATGGTTGAGGCTGCGGTCAGATCGTTACCGCCATAATTGGCTGGCGTAGAGGTAGCCAGCGGGAAGTAACTAGTCAAAGCAACGCCGACCGGATTCTGGCGGCTCACAGGAATTATGTTGTTCGGAAATGGCTTTCCGGTAGTCGGATCGATGACAGTGACGCCGCTTTGTGAAAAATTGCCGGCGCGCTCGAGAGTGGTCGGCACAGCGAACTCGGAAGAATCGGACTGAGTGTCGTCATAGTGCTCGACGGCCAGCCAAAAAAATGTTTTGTTTTTACCGTCATACAGTTTCGGAATCCAAGCTTTGCCGCCGAAGCTAGCACCCCACGTGGTGTTCGGCTGGTCGGTAATTGGAATTCCCGCGGCGTTGCTGAAGAAGTTATTGGCATCCCAACTCGTACGGCGTAAGTGGCCGTAGGCGCTTCCGTGGTAATCGTTCGATCCTGATTTCATCAGCGTGTTGAACATGCCGCCGCCGGTCCGCGCCATCTCAGCGTCGTAGGTGTTTGCTTGAATCTTGACTTCTTCGACGGCTTCCAGCGAAGGGATGATGATTGCGCGGTTGTTGGCATCCGTTATGGGAATGCCGTCCAGCAAATAGTTATTGCCCCGCACTGGTCCGCCAGAAATCGTAATCATCGAGGAGCCGCTTTGATCTTCCATGCGGTTGTATGCGGGCGGGCCAACCTGCACCACATTCTGCACGATTTTTGACATCATGAAGGGATTGCGCCCCAGGTTTGGCAAATCCACAAGTTTCTGATTATCCAGCACCTGGCCTTGGGACGCATTGGACGTCTCAACAAGTGGCACCTCGGCAGTGACCAGCACGCTTTCACTCACCGCGCCAATTTCCAAAGGCACATCGACGGTGAGATATTCCTGCGTGCCGATGGTGATGTTGGAACGCAGAAACTTTTTGAAACTAGGCGCCTGAACGACCAACGTGTAAATGCCCGGGACGATTGAAGCAAAGTCATAGGCGCCAGCGGAGTTACTTGCCGTAGAACGGATTTCACTGGTCGCCTGGTTAGTTAACGAAACAACCGCCGACGCCACGATGGCGCCTTGTGCATCGGTAACGGTACCTCGAATACCGCCCTGGGTGGATTGAGCGGATGCTGTCGCTGCTAAGACCGTTAGTAGCAGTAGCATGGCCGCCGTTCGAAGGCCAGTGTCCGTGATAGATGATGCGGTCAGAAAAGCTGACCCGTTCGATAGCCCCAATGAAGTCTTGAACACACAACTCTCCTTTGTGCTTTTCCCGCCGGGTGATGCCGGGACTGGCCGGAGAACGGTGCGGCTTCGCTGCTAGGACGGGTAGCCTGAGAGAGTCAATCGAGGACAGTTCTCAAAAGGCTTCACGCTTAGGCGACTGAACAGGCGCCAAGCCATGCTCTTGAGATCTCGCTACAGTGCGGTTTTAGGTAGCTTAACACTTCAGTTGTGGATTTTGTATTCGAAACTTTACACATTCAGACGGTTGACGTCAGCGGCTGTGAATGAGTAACTTAACTCATGCGCCGACGTCAGTTCTTTGCTGCGGCAGCCGGGGTGTCCGCTGCGCTTCATTCCGACAATTTGCTGCGCGCCCAGTCTGCAGTTGCCTCGGTTTCCGGGCGCGCCGCCGATAGTGTCGCTCGGGATGAGGATTTTTGGTTCAACGTCCGTCACGCTTTTACGGTTGATCGCAACATGATCAACCTAAACAACGGCGGTGTCTCTCCGGCGCCCAAAATCGTGATGGACACCGAAGTGCGTTATCTGGAAGTCGAAAATCTGAGCCCTTCTTACTACATGTGGAATGTGCTCGATCCCGGTATTGAAACGGTTCGCCGCCGGCTGGCGCGGTCCTTCGGCTGCGATCCGGAAGAGATCGCGATCACCAGAAATGCCAGCGAGGCTCTCGAAATTGTGCAGCTCGGCATGAACTTACAACGCGGCGACGAAGTTCTGACCACCAATCAGGATTATCCGCGCATGATTACGACGTGGCAACAGCGTGAGCGCCGCGACGGCATCGTATTGAAGCAGATCTCATTTCCTGTGCCGCCCCCGAGTCTCGATTATTTAGCGACGCGGATTGAAGAAAACATCACACCGCGTACAAAGGTGATTCACATCTGCCACATCACGAATCGCACGGGCCAAATCTTTCCGGTAAAGAAGATATGCCAGATGGGACGCGCCCGAGGAATTGAGGTGATTGTCGATGGCGCGCATGCGTTTGCGCAGTTCCCGTTCACGCACGAGGACCTGGATTGCGATTACTACGGCACCTCGCTGCACAAATGGGTGTTGGCACCCATCGGTACAGGGTTCCTGTATGTGCGGAAGAACAAGATTCCGAAGATCTGGCCGATGATGGCCGCGCCCGAATCCATGGCGGACAACATTCGGAAGTTCGAGGAAATTGGCACGCATCCCGCATCCCAGAGAAACGCGATCACGGAAGCGCTGAACTTCGGTGAAAGCATTGGGCTCGACCGCAAGGCCGAACGTTTGCGCTACTTGCGGCGGCGGTGGTCCAACCAACTTCGCCAGCTGCCCGGCGTCAAAATCTTGAATAGCGATGATCCGGAACAATCCTGCGGAATCGGATTCATCAGTATCGACGGATTTGACGCTCCGAAACTAGCAGCTTACCTTTGGCAGAAATGCCGAATCTGGACCGTCAGCATAGTTACTCCCGGCGAATACCAGGGATTGCGCGTGACGCCGAACGTATACACGACACTGGAAGAGATTGACACGTTCACGGAGACAATGGCGGAGACTATCAAAAAGGGTTCCATTCCGGCGATATAGCTGGCTCACTGGACGGAAAGCAAAACGACTCCGTAAGGAGCCATTGTGAACGAGGAGGATGCCGGCGCCTGCATGGAGGGGCTCGCCATCAGCACGGAACGGGTTGTAGGCCAGCTACCAGGCATTCCCGTGATGTGAACGGATTGTTCCTTGGGGCTCATGTTGAAGACAATTATTGCTGCCTCGCTGGATCCGGCTTTTCGGCCGAACGCAAATACATCGTGATTGCCCGATTCGAGTGGAACGTAATCTCCGTCGCGAAACGCAGCATTCTCGCGGCGAAGCCTTAACAGATTTGCATACCAACTGTAGATCGACTCCGGATTGTCCTTTTCCGAGGCAACGCTGTAGCGTTTGTAGTCCGCTTCGACGGGCAGCCAAGGTGAACCGGTTGTAAAACCTGCGTTCGCTTCGGAGTTCCATTGCATGCGCGTACGCTCTCCGTCGCGATCATCTGCGCGGGGGCGTTTCGAATTGACCGGCAGTGACTTTAATTCAGAAGTAGGCATAGTTGCCATTCCAAGTTCCTCTCCGTAATACAGCAAAACGGTTCCTCGTTGAGTTAACGTGAGTGCGGCCGTGAGCTTCGCAATCTGATCGTTATGTTGGCCGTCGCCGAACGTGCTCCATTGACGCGAATGATCGTGACTGCTGAAAAAGAAGACCGGCGTCTCGCCGCCGAGCTTGAGTTGCGCGGCGTCCACCTGCTGTTTGAAGGCTGTAGCGTTCAGCGTATGCAAGTTTCCAAACAAGAAATCCATCGGGAGCTGAACTTCGTCATGATTCTTGCCATAGACCTTCGCGAGGTCTTGGATTGTTGCGGTTGAAGATTCTGCCAGAAGCACCGGATCACTCCTATACCCATCTAAAATCTTTCGCATCTGACGGAGGACTTCGTGATTTTCCGATCGACCAGAGTTGTACGCCATCAGGGATGCGGGACCGCCTGGCTTCGGCGGATGCGGGTCTTCGGGGAAAGCAGGATCTTCGAATAAATATGGGGTAGCGTCGAGCCGAAATCCGCTGGCGCCGCGATCGAGCCAGAACTGAATGACGTCATACATCCCATTGCGGAGCCCTGCGTTTGCCCAATTCACGTCCGGCTGTTGAGGCAGGAAAACGTGGTAATACCATTGCTGCGTTGGAGCATCCCAGGTCCAGGTGTAGCCGCCAAAGATGGAGGTCCAATGTGTGGGAGGTTGCGTGGGACCACCACCGCTCCGCCACACGTACCAATCGCGCTTCGGATTTTCCCGAGACGATCGCGATTCCTTGAACCAGGGGTGTTGATCGGACGTGTGATTGAGCACGAAATCCAACAAGATGCGGATTCCTCGCTTATTTGCCTCGGCTACCAGCCTGTCCCAATCCGCTAGCGTTCCGTATTCCGGAGCAACGTCCACATAGTTCGAGATGTCGTATCCGAAGTCGAAATTCGGCGACGGAAAAAATGGCGTTATCCAAATAGCGTCGACGCCCAGGTCTTTCAGATAGTCCAGCCGACTTGTAATTCCGTTCAAATCACCGATGCCGTCACCGTTCGTGTCTTGAAAGCTCCGCGGATAGATCTCAAAGATGACGGCGTGGTCATACCAGTGAGCGGGTCGGACTTGTCCGAAGGAATGGCCGCACAGGGTCAGCAAGGCCGCTGCGAGGAGTGCCCGTTTCACGTGAGCCATGCTACTACACCGGAGAATTGTGGCGTGAGCCGCTTGGATTGTTCGCGTCATGAGAGTTTCCTACGCGGCGACACTCTTCCATTTATCGTTCGAAACTCTCGAGCGGTTTCTTTCCAGCATGCGAGTTGCAATTATTCATCCATGGTTTCTGTTTTCGGGCGGTGGGGAACGCGTTACCGGCGTCCTAGCCGGGATGTACCCGAAGGCGGACGTCTTTGCCCTTTTTTCCAATGACCGATTTCTGCCGTCGGAGCTTCGTGGCCGCGACGTCAGGACATCATTCCTCGAATGGCTACCGGGCGCGCACCGGTTTTATCGTCAGTTAATGCCGCTCCATGCAGTGGGGGCCGAATCGTTGGACGTCCGAGGATACGACTTGGTCATCAGCTCGTGCTCGTCCGTATCCAAGGGTGTTTTGCCGGATCAATCCGCGGTTCATGTTTCTTATTGCCACACGCCTACCAGATTTCTCTGGGATTATTACCGCCCGTTTCTTCGCCAGCGGAGCCCATTACTGCGACCGGCGTTTGCAGCCAGCGCGCATTACATGCGAATTTGGGATTACCAAGCCGCTCAACGCGTGGATCAGTACGCCGCGAATTCCTATTTCATTGCGAACAGAATCCGAAAATATTATCGCCGCGACAGCACGGTGATTTATCCGCCGATCGACACGAAGATCGGATATCTGGAGCGCCAACATGATAATTACTATCTGTCGGTCGGACGGCTTACCCACACAAAACGAATCGACCTGCTGATCCAAGCCTGTAACCGCCTTGGACGTCGTTTGGTAGTTGCCGGCGCCGGGCGAAAGATGGACAGCCTGAAACGGATGGCCGGGCCAAACATCGAGTTTCTCGGACGGGTGGATGACGCTTCGCTACCCGAGCTGTATGCCAAGTGCCGGGCCTTTTTATTTGCCGCGGAAGAAGATCTGGGCATGGTGCCGCTCGAAGCACAATCCTACGGGCGCCCGGTGATTGCTTTTAAGAAAGGTGGGTCGCTTGAAACGGTGCGAGGCTATGCTGACTCCGCGTCACCGACCGGCATCTTTTTCGAAAATCAGACGGTGGAGGACGTCGAATCCGCAATTCTTCAATACGAACAAGTGGAAGGCAACTTTGCGCCGTCACAAATTCGCGCACACGCTGTGACGTTCGATACGTCCGTCTTTATCCACAAAATGTCTGCCTTTATCAATGCTGCTATGCATCACGGCAAGATGCCTGAATTGAAATGCGCGTAGCCATCGTTCACTATTGGTTTTTGCTTTCCGGTGGCGGCGAGCGCGTCGTCGAAGCGCTGGCGAATATGTACCCGCAAGCTGACTTGTTTGCACTATTCGCCGATCGGGGGTCGATGCCCGAGAGCCTGAGAGACAGAAAGCTGACGACATCCTTCCTCAACAATCTGCCCTTGGCTCACAAAATAAATCGGCTCATTTTTCCGCTATATCCTCTCGCTGCTGAATCGTTTGACTTGCAGGCGTACGATCTCGTGATAAGCAGCGACTCCCCATCGATCAAGGGGTTGATGTTGAATCAATCCGCGGTGCATCTTTGTTACTGCCACACTCCTGCTCGGCCACTGTGGGACAACCATTCAGAAGCTCGCCGACAGCGACCGCCTTTGATTCGCCCGTTCTTTTCGGCCGGCGCTCATTACGTTAGGAAATGGGACTTTTGCTCGGCACAGCGAGTAGATCGTTTCATTGCCAATTCCCAATACATTTCTCAGCGAATCGCCAAGTACTACCGGCGTGAGAGCGTCGTCGTCTATCCGCCCGTTGAGATCTCAAAAGGTTATCTAAGCCCCACCCAAGACGACTATTACCTGACCGTGGGACGACTAGTTGACACAAAGAGAGTCGACTTGTTGATTCAGGCTTGCAACAAGCTCCGAAAACGTTTGGTGATCGCAGGTAGCGGACGCGAAATGAAACGCCTGAAGACGATTGCCGGGCCAAACATCGAATTCCTCGGCCGTGTGGCAGATTCCGAACTTTCAGATCTGTACGCGCGTGCCCGAGCTTTTTTGTTTGCGGCGGACGAAGACTTCGGTATCGCTCCCGTGGAAGCTCAGTCCTATGGCCGACCCGTCATCTGCTTCGGGCAGGGTGGAAGTTTGGAAACAGTAAGGGGTCATGGGGTGACAGACCAACCAACAGGCCTTTTTTTCCAGGAACAGACTGTCGTATCCATATGCAACGCCATCCAGCAGTTTGAGACGATCGAAGACGACTTTCGCCCGAATCTGATTCAAAATCATGTCCGTCAGTTCGACCTGCCCGTCTTCGAAAAGCGAATGCGTCGAATCATCGACACGACGTTACACGCCGAAAACGAAATCGCGAACCGACGTTCCGATTTGACATTCACCACCAACGTGTCAAACCTCAGCCGCGCAGTCGTTCAAAATACCCCGCAACTCGTGAGCGCCTCTCCCGTGCGAGACCTGGATGAAGACGAGTAACAACGCCGTGCGTGTCAGCGTGGTTATTCCCACTCGCAGCCGCCCTGATCTGGTCCGCCGTGCGATCGAAAGCGTGCTCGAGCAAACTCTCACAAATTTCGAGGTTGTGGTGATTGTGGATGGCCCGGATCCTATAACGGTCGCCACACTTCAGAAGCTTAACGATCCGCGCGTCCGATGCATCGAGCTTGAAAGAAACGTGGGCGGAGCAGAAGCCAGAAACGTCGGGATTCGCGAATCGCGCGGCGAGTGGATCGCCTTCTTGGACGATGATGACGAATGGCTGCCGACTAAGCTGGAAGCGCAGCTTCGAGTAACCGAAAGTCTGGCCGATCCTCGTGTCGTCATCGCATCACAATACTTTGAGCAGACGGAGAACGATCGGTTTATTCAGCCGCGTGCCGTTCCTCGCTCCGGGCAAGCGATATCGGAATATCTTTTCTGCGAGACGAACTTTAAGGGCATTCGGCAGGGATTTTTGCAAACGTCGACCTGGTTCGTGTCGCGTGAATTGCTTCTTTCCGTTCCGTTTACAACGGGATTAAAGCGAAACCAGGATACCGATTGGCTGCTACGGGCTTTTGCAGATCCGCGGGTCCAGTTGATTCTGATTGAACAGCCTCTCGCGGTTTTCTATAACCAAAGCTCGGCTGTGCGGATCAGCAATACGCTTGATTGGCAGTACCACTATGAATGGCTGCTGTCACGCGAGAAGCTGTTTACGAAGCGAGCGGCCGCTTACTTTATCGCCAGTATCTGCATGGCGACTGCTGTACAGCAAGGAACAGATGCTCGTGTTTTTAGAAAACTGTTGCTCGCTGCCTTCCGCCGTGCACCGTTTTCCCTCAAGTGCCTTTGGTTCTGCGTGGCGAATAGATTTATCTTTCCGCATCGCGGCGTTTTGAGGCTGCAGGCAGCCAAACTGTTCGCACGGTGATGCGCGGATGCAGCTTCAGCTAGCCGGTATCCCGGCCCCTCAGTCACGGCCAGCCTCGAACATCCTGCGAATTGCAATATTTTGGCTCCTGCTGCCGATTCTGCTTTATTTTTCGACGCGCGGGAACATGCTGTCGAAGCCGTCCGCAATCGCCGGGAACTACACGTCGGCACCAAACGACGAAAGCACCGCGCGAGGGCGAATTCTGATAGCTGGTTCGTGGGGAATTGTTGGCATAGTTATGTTCACGCGCCGTCGCACGTTAATCGCTGCATTGAAGGAAAATGGCGTGCTGGTAGCTCTGCCGTGCTTCGCGATTCTTTCGACGCTCTGGTCAAGCAATCCGTTCGAGACGGTCCATCGCGGCGCTTTCATCCTGCTATCGACAATCTTTGCCCTCTATCTAAGCCGCCGGCTCACGCCGGAGCAGCATCTTCAGCTTTTCTATTATGTGGGAGTTTGCGCCGCGGTGTTGAGTCTCCTCTGCGTCGCGACATTGCCAGCTTATGGTATTGGACCGGACGGCGCCTGCAAGGGAATCTTCGGCCACAAGAACGATTTAGGCGTGTTTATGGTGTTCCTGGCATCGCCGGCCTTACATCTGCCAAAGCAGCGCGGTTTGGCAAAGGTCGTCCGGATTTGCTTTCTGCTACTGACATTGGTGCTGATCGCGTTTTCGCAATCGCGATCCGGATGGCTGGTCGCGATTGCCTATGCTGCGTTCTTTTTCGGATCGACTCTCCTACGGCGCTTTCACCGGCGCAGCCGCTCCATTCTGCTTTTGGCTTCAGTTGTACTCACTGTTACTTTCGGAAGCTTCGTTTATGAAAACTACGCGGCTTTTCTGGAGCTGATCGGCAAGGACGCAACGCTTAGCGATCGCACGGAAATCTGGAAAGCGGTTATGGCTTCGATTCTTAAAAAGCCGCTGTTGGGCTATGGCTATGGAGCGTTCTGGCAGGGGCTGCTGGGGCCTTCGGCCGATGTCATCATCAGCATCCACTTCGGCATCGGGCACGCGCATAACGGATTTCTGAACGTGTGGCTCGAAATGGGCGCCGCCGGTTTGGCGCTTGTGGTATTCGTGTTTGTCCGAGCGGGGCGTCAGTGTTTGAGACTCAGTGATTGGTCGGACTCCATTCGCTGGTATATGGGCGTGCTCTTCCTGGTTTTGGTCAGTAACTTCGACGAGTCATTTCTGTTCAACACAAACGATCTGATCTGGATGCTGTTCATTCTGGCAGCGGCGCAGATTGCATCCTTATACCGTTCGGAACGTTTTGAGCGCGGAAGGCGACAACTCATTCCTGCGTTACAACCGCGTGGATTAGAAGCGCCTGCACTACAATCATGGCCACTGTAATCGTCTATCGCGACGAGATCCTACGTACGAACGAAACGTTCATCCACAACCAGGTAGGGCTCATACGAGAACACCAGATCAAATATGTCGGGCTAGAGCCGACGGTCCGGAGTTTACCGCTAAACGCTCCGGCAATTCTTCTTTCCGGCCGTCGATCCAAAAGCTCGAAAGCGCGGAGCGATGCGTACCGGGCGATCTCTATCGCGCCGGCGTTTCATCGCAAGCTCCTTAATACGCGACCATGTCTGATCCATGCCCATTTCTCGCAGAACGCCACAACGATTCTTCCGTTCGCACGCCGCGCGGCGATACCGCTGCTGGTAACGTTGCACGGAAGTTTCGAAACAGTTCCGCCCGCAAAGCTGGTCCGCGGGCTTAACAGCCTTCTTTTCGTTCTGAAACGCGGCGAGCTTTGGCAATACACTTCGCAATTTCTCTGCGTCTCCGACTTCGTCCGCCAACAAGCGATTAATTTTGGTTTCCCGGAGCAAAAGCTGCGTGTTCACTACATCGGAGTCGACATCGACTACTTCTCGCCTTCCGCCGAATTGAGAGATCGTGACCTTGTTCTTTTTACAGGCCGCCTGGCGGAAAAGAAGGGCTGCGAGTACCTGCTTCGCGCGATGCAAATTGTTCGCCAGCAGCGACCGACCGCAAAGCTCGTAGTGATCGGCAGCGGCGAGTTGCGCGAAGCACTTGAACAGCTGAACCAAAGGGTGGATGTTCGGGCCGAATTTATAGGTGAACAACCCAGCAGTGTCATTCGAGATTGGCTACGCCGCGCCAGGGTCTTTTGCGGACCAAGCGTGACGGCGGCCAGCGGAGACATGGAAGGCCTTCCGATGGTGTTATGTGAGGCGCAAGGCGTTGGGACACCCGTGGTCAGCACGAGGCATGCCGGTATTCCGGAAATTGTTCGGCATGAACAAACTGGGTTGTTAGCGGAGGAACGAGATTACAAGCAACTTGCCGACCATATACTTAAGCTGTTGACTGACGATCGGACGTGGACGCAATATAGCCGCGCGGGCCGCGAACTGGTTACGCAGCAATTTGATCTGAGGACTCAGACGCAACAGCTGGAAGAGCTGTATTCGTTATTTGCCGCGAAAAATATCCAACCAGGCACCAGTTCATAACCGCGAGTGAGCCGTCGGTCAGTAAGCTTGCCCAAGCCGCGCCGATCCACGAATAGCGTGGGATCAGAAAAAGATTGATCCCAATATTGAAGGCAGCCGCGACGACCTGTGCGATAGTGCGATATTTGTGGCGCCCTGAACCGGTTAACACGAGACCCGCGCTGAGATGAAGACTGCGGAGCAGAGGTATTAGGCACAGCCAGCGAATGGCCGAAACACTTTGCACAAACGTGTTGCCCAGGAAATACGGCGCGACCGGTGCAAACGCAGCCATTCCAATGGCGGCAAGCCCTCCGAACAGCGCAGCACGGCGCAACACTTTGAGTCCCAGTGGAAGTACATTGGTGATGCCGTTGCGTCCCAACTTGAATGCGCGCGGAAGCGTTGCGGAGTAGATCGAATAGATGGGAATCGTACCGATGTCAATTGCTCGATACGCTATCGTATACACGCCGTTCGCGGCTGCCATTCTATAGTGGCTCAGAACGGTTTTGTCGACGTCGTTATAAACCGAAATGGTCGATGCTGATACCGAGAAGCCGAGGCCCTCCAGTACTTTCGTGCCAAACAGACGTAAATCGAAGTGCGGCGTTCCGAAACGTTTGGTCACGACGGCTACGGCGACTGCGAGAGCGAGCGCAGAAACGCATAGAGATGCAATTGCCCACGTCCGGACGTCGATGTGACGAAACGTCACAAATAAAGTCGCGATCAGGGCAAAGCGAAAAAGATTGACGATGGTGTTGAGCGTTGCGGTGACCCGCAGCATTTCGTGCGCCTGGAATACCTGTCCTGCGCACTCTACCAACCGCCCGCAGAGGCATTCACCAATAGCGATCAGACCGATGATGGCGGCGCTTTTGGCGTCCAGCAGCCAATGCCCCAGACGCATCGAGACGACAACAAGCGTGGTGCCAGCCAAAAACGTTGAGAGAAGGATATTAGCCCAGTACTCGCGAAAACTCGTTCGGTTTGCGCTCACATGGCGCAGAAACACCATGCCCGAACCGAGTGTGGTGTAAGGACTCAGATTGGAAACCAACGCAAACGCACCGGCAAATATTCCGTATTGGATGTTTCCAAGCATTCGGGCCAGCAAAACGAATGAAGCGGCTTGGATGAAAAACGTAAGACCCTGCCCGACAAACATCCAGCCTGCATTGCGAGCTAAGGAGTTGTTAAGAACCCCGCGCAGGGACTTCATAAGCTTTCGGCGACACTGCGAAACTGGCGCACTACGTCCAGCCACGTGAAGTGTTCACGGAAACTTTTGAGTCCTTCTTGCGACAGCTTCCGCCGAGCGTCGGGATTCGTGGCCAATGTTTTCACTGCTTCAGTCAATTGCGGAATTGAGTTCTTTTCTACCAGGAGCGCACCGCCCCACTCAAAAGCTTCGGGGATGCCGCCACTCCGCGCCGCGATAACAGGAACGCCGCTTGCCATGGCTTCGAGGGGGGCCAAAGGAAACGGGTCGTCCCAAACGGAAGGTAAACAAAACACATCCGCCTGCCGCAAGAGCTCTGCAACCTCCGAATTTGCCCGGTATCCGAGGAAGTTTACATTTTCCGGAGCGCCGGCCCGTATCGAACGAATGTAGTCCGACGTCGTGGTTTTTCCGAAGCGTTCAGAACCGACTATGTTGACAGTTAGTCGGATGCCGCACTCATTCAGGCGCGCCACCGCACCGAGCAAAATGTGCGCGCCTTTTTCGGGCACCAACCGGCTGGCGAAGATAACCGAGAGAGGCCGATTTTGTGGCGTTTGTCGGTGTATCGCGGGATAGAACAGTGTATTGTCGCTGCCGTTATAGATGACGGAACTCGCCCCGAGAGTATCGAATTTCTGGAGCGTTACATCACGCAAATACCTGCTGACAAATACGTTGCGATCCAAGCGAAGCGAGCGTAGCATCTTATCGCGTTTCCACTCCAGGATGGAGTTATGTAAATGCAGGACGAGCTGCGCGCCGCGCGAATGTACGAATGAATCGAGAGCGAAGCAAAATTCCGGGCGATTATGAATCCAGACCACATCATCTTTCGACAAATCCGGGATGGCAGTGCGCAACACTCGCGATCCGGCAAAGGCTCGCGCCTCCACCGGCAGTGAGACCCGATCCACGATGCGGCTGAACCGGTCGTATCCTGGCGCCACTCTCAACTGTTTCTGCGGGAGCCGCCAGCTACCGTCGCTCGATCTGCACACGACGGTTGAGGACTCGTCCCCCCGCGCAACATTGCCGACCCAGCGCGAAATGGCGCCACCGCGATATTGGGAAAACGGCTCGTTCTCATCCAGGATGTGGAAGACCCGGCGATTTCCGTTTTTCCCGCCAATTTTGGTCGCTGCTGTCATTAGACGTAGTGGGTGCAACTCCGCCACATTCTCCGTTTTGACGTACGGAGTCCGCCAGCCTGCTTACCGAAAATCTACGACCTGATAGATGCCCGCGGGAGAAGTTACGGTTGAGGAACTCGGATTGCAGAAATGCAATGTCAAGGAGTTGGCCGTTATCACATAGCCAATCACCGAAACGTTCCCTAGTGCGCCTGGCGGCGTGACCTGCGTCAGCTTATCCGTCGTCAGCAAACCCGACACAGAAAAGCTTTGATCGGAGCAAGATTGTGCCGCTACTACGGTTGGAGTGACGGACGCAGTCGCATAGTAGTTGATGGCTCCCACGGTCGAGCCGCCCCCCACCTGAATACCGCTGCTCGACATCTGCAGAGGCGTCGCTGAATTCGTAGCATCGGTGAAATAGATTTTTGAAGCTGTTCCGTACGTCATGCCGAACTGCCACGTGTGTGATCCGGCGTACTGGCTTTGAAGCTGCCATTGCACGTTAGTAGTCGTGTTCGGACCGAAAAACGTAAACTGCGATCCGTATAGCCGCGCGTTGCCTTGCCAGATGTTCTGCTGGGTGGTGCTCGGCGAACACAATTGCCAATTTGTGATGTCGACGTTGACGTATGTGTTGTTCAACGTCAGATCGGCTCCTGAGGAGTCGACAAGCGGCTGATATCCACCCGCAGTCTGGTTTTGATAGCACTGGCCCGACAAAAGCTGTATGTTGGTGACATTCGCAGCGGTGTCGATGAAAATGTCCGACGAGCCTGTGTACGGCCCATAGGCGTCCCACAAGCGCGCCATGCCTTTGATAATTGTGCTGGGACCTTCCAAAGCGATGCCATAACCGCCGGGCGAGTCGCTTTCGTACCCATCAATGACATCGCCACCGTAATCAACGAGGCCGATGATTTGTCCGCTGTAGGGGTGGGCGTGATACGACATAATGGCCCCACCCTTGAAGCGAATGGACGCAATGTTGACGACGCCGACGGGCGTAATGTCTTTGATGGTTGAGTCGTAGACACTCTGAAAATCGAGCATGTAGTTAGTATTCGGTGTGTTCTGCACCTGCGAATAGATTGTCGAAACACAGCCTGATGCGGATGCGGTATAGGTTCCGGTCTTTACCGAACCGCTGACGACCGGCACAGTAAAATTCGCCGGCATCGTCGCGCATGGCCATTTACCGCCGGATGCCACATTACCAGCGCCGAGAATCCACACGGTTGCCGAATTGCCGGCATACCCGCTGCCCCCGGAAGTTACGGTTAGCGTTATGGTGCCGGACGAATACGTTGCTGAGGAGTTAGCCATGACGTTCGCGCCGCCAATTCCTACGCTTGTAATGTCTTCGACGATCAGATTTCCATCGCTTCCGCCCGTATTGGCATCTCCCCACTGGAACGCATATTGACCGCCCGTCCAGCCCGTGCAGGACAGATGAGTGAACAGCGATTGATAGGCGCCGTACCAGGCACCGCACGCCGGCGCCTTGCCGTGAGCCGAAAAATGGATGCCGCTCACTTCCAGCTGGGTAGCTGAAGCGCCGCTTACCGGATCGGCAAGATAGCTCATTGGGTCCGCAATCGCGCAATCCTGTTGAATATGGGTTTGCCAATATCCGGCGCCGCGCATGGAAAGGGTAACCTTCGCGGCCACATTCGGCAGCGGAATATCGGCACAGGCGCTGTATGTTCCGATACCTAAAACCAGCAGCGCGTTTTGACTATTGTTCTTCACCCACGCGGCCGCCGTCGCCTTGGCGCAATCGTATTGCGTGGTATAAGTTGTCCCGCTAACCGCGCAGCCGGTGGACGGATATCCGTCCGCATAGAAGACGCGATTAATCTGCGGTGCCGTAAAGGCGCTTTGCAGGGCTTGTGTGCCGGTCGAAGTGGTGCGAACCAGATTGGAAGCGTCGGTGAGATTCGTCGACGCGAGCGCCACATTGCCAGCCGAAGGAGAAACACCAGCAACGCTTTGCACTGGGGCAGCAGCTGCCGCTTGCGTCGCCGTCACACCCCCGAGGTTTAGCAAGGCGGTTGCCTTATTGGGAACGTCGGATAAGTTCGCTGATTTCTGTACACTGCTCGCGAGGGCGGTTGCCTGTGCAGATGACGCCGCCCCCGCCGCGTCGAAAGCGGTCACGCTGACCGGCTGAAACTGAGCGCCGTTGAACGTTGGAATATCGCCGGTCGTACAACTAGGACAGCGCACCTGGGTCAGCGTCAGGCTCGTCTTTTGTGGGCCTTGGTTGCCCTGCACCTGACTCAAGTTCAGTGTGTCCAGAGTGGTGGGAACCGTCCATTGCACCGTCGATCCTGTCGTTCCGTTTTGCAGCAGATACTGAACGGTGTATTGGAATTGGGGAGTCGCCGTATCCGTCGGCTGAAGCTGAACCGTGAAGCTGCTATCACCAGCCACAGTTACGGTTTTGGACCCAGCGGCAACCGTGGAGCCCTGCAGTGGTCTAAATGCCGGCCAGGAAATGGTCAGGGAGGCGTACCATGGCAAGCTGCCAGCGCCCAAGGGGAATTTATCTGCAATGGTTGTGGTTGTTTGTCCGAACGAGTTCAAACACAACAGCGTCAAGCCCAACAAGAGTTTCTTCATCGGTTTAATCCATAAGGGGTCAGTGGTTTGTTTCCACCACTTACTTCGCGGCTTGAGAGTAGCTTTGGACTTTTGCACTCCAACTAAAAAGTCGGGGCTAAGCCGATGAATCTCAGAGGTTTACGTTTTTTCGAAAGTTTGTGACCGAGAAAACGGGCGCTACCGCGCGTGCTGTCTGCGTTTGGGCTTGGTTTTAGGGGCTGGTTTCGGGTGATATTCGGGAACATCCGGCAAGCGGCCGCTGTAAAGCCGTCGGTATACGTCGGCATTGCGCAGCACAATCTGAATGTAGCCGCGGGTTTCATGAAAAGGAACAGCCTCGATAAACTCAGCCTGTTCGCGGAAGGGGCCCCAGGTGCGCCATACATTTGCGCGCCCGGGACCGGCGTTGTAAGACGCGAGGGCAATCTCAATCTGCCCGTCATACGAGTTGAGAAGATTGTGAAAGAAGTAGGTACCGAGGCGCACGTTCCGGTCCGCGACCAGAAGTTGGGCGGTTGAGAATCTGCCCAGACGCAGGCGGCGCGAAAGCTCTCGTCCTGTCGCCGGCAAAAGCTGCATCAGCCCATACGCGTTTGCATGGGAAACCACCTTGGCATTGAATTCCGATTCTTGCCGGATTAGGGCGGCTACGACAAACGGATCAAGCCCTTCCGCGCGGCTATACTGCTCAATCGATTGCCGGAATGGTATCGGGAAAGCCAGCTGCCAGAATTCGACCGGCGCCTGATCCAGCGGCATATACAAATAGTCGGGGGCGTAACTCTTGATGTAGCGAATCGCCTGATCTTTTTCGCCGCGCGCTGCGGCCATCCTGGCTAGCTCCAGCGCGTAGACATTCTCCTGTTCACCATCATTGCGGCCACCGAACTTTACTTCACTTTCCGCTAAGTCGTCGAGGCCGGCAAGCTGCAAAAGCCTCGCCCGATCAATACGGGACTGCGCAAGGCTGCCCGGCACAAAGCTGGGAAATTCGGGGGAGCCGGGCCAGTCAATTCCCATCAGGAACTCAGCGACCGCCGGGGTTGCTGTAGCCGCCTTCACGTTGACGTCGTCCAGCCGCTGCCGCGCCAGAACCGCATAGTAGGTGTTGGGGAATATTCCGGTGAGGCGTTCGTAGCAGGCACGGGCCGAAGCGAAGTCGCCTTTCCGCTCATTCAATCGGCCCAAGAAATACAGCGCGTCATTCGCATCTTGCGATCCCGGATACTGGTGCAAGAAGGCTCGTAGCAAATCATAGGCATCACTAGCATCCCGCTTATAAGCATCGAAGGTGACCTGCCACTGACACCAACCCGCCTTTTCTTCCTTTCCAAAGGTAGTGGCGCACGCTTGATACAGACCCAGGGCCATCGCACGATCATTGTCAGTGCGCGCTTGATCAGCAACTAAAATCAACGTCGACATGCGCCAAAGCGACGTCGGATGGCTCTTTTCCAGATCATTAAGGAACGGTTTTACATTGGCGTGACGGTCGAGCTTGCGCGCGCTCTGGACGACATAATTCAGGCGCTCGGCATCGGCTTCGGGGTCGTCGACTTTCAGCGCGGAAAGATATTGGAACGCCGCTGCAGTGTTCTTGCTCAAAAAGTCGGCCACACCTAAGCGCACGCGTGCCAAATCGCGTTCCGCCCCGCCGAGTTGCGGGATCGCGGCGGCAAGCTCAAGCTTTGCGGCGGCTGCTTTTTTGGCCTCGAACAGTTTTTGAGCGCGCTCCAGCATAGCGGAGGGCATTACGGGAGGATACGCATCCCCCAAAGACTTCTTCACTTCGACCAAGGCATCAGCGGCGTCTGCTGCCTCCTTCGCAGTCGGATATCCATAGTAAACGCGCTGGTAATATTCGGCAGCCTGCGGCAGGTCTCCAGTGGCCTGGAAACAGCGTGCCAACAGCAGATCCCGCTGCGGCCGCGGAATCTGCTCGTAGTATTTTCGAATGAGCTCGAGCCCGTCTTTGGGCTTGTCGTTGTCGAGTGAAGCTCGGGTTGCCAGGGCGGCGGCGGACCCGACGAACGGGGACAGCGGCGCCTGGTTAAAAATGCGGGTAACGGAGCGGGAAACTTCCTCGTAGTTTCTTACCGCATATTCGGCTTGAGCGCGAATCCACTCCGAATAATCTTCTATGACCGACTTCTTGCTGGAAGCTTGCGTCGCATAAGTGATGGCAGCGCTGTAATTGCGCGCCTCAAGCTGACGCTGCGCAATTGCGATGAGACCGGCGGCGGTTGCGTCTTTCGGCCCAGCATCTGCAGGCGCGCGTGGAACAGCGGAGATTGCTGGTAAACAAACACCCACCGTCACGCTGCAAACCATAAGTCTGCAAATCGCGGATCTGCAAATCAGCAGGAGTGCGAAATTAGACCAGCGGCCCCGGATATTCTTCTCCCAACTTCGCCTCTTCCCCATTCGCGGCTGCACGGACCAGCTCAAGGTGAAGATAGTCGATCATGCGCTTGTCGCGCATAAACTGAGCGCGGTAGCTGTCCCGAGCTGCATCAATGCCGCTCTTCAAAAACAAATATACGTTATTTTGTTGCAACCCGGCGCGGGCAGCATCGGGATACGCCAACTGGAGTTCGGCAACTTTGATGCGAGCAAAGCGCTGCGCGCGGACCTGAAGATTGCGCTCTTGTTCGCTCAGGTCGTGCCAATTGGGAAGACTCTTTTGATTATTGTGAGTAGCGGGCGCGGCCGCTGCAATTTGCACCGCCACGGCAGAGTTCGCTTGCCGTTCGAGCACAATAGAGGCCATGCCGGCCACAATTTCCAGCGCTTCACCATCGGACGCGGAATCGAGCGTGCTAAACAGCAGCGCCACGACACGCTCGCCGTTCATGATTGGCACGACGAAGCCGCGGGCATTGCTCTCAGCCGGTTGCAGGGCCGCCCCAAACTCAGTTGCTGTCCAAAGCGCGAAAACCACATCTTTTGAAGCAATCGCCGCGGTCATGGCCGGTGCAGCCGTGGTTTCGATCGTCAGGCCATGCTGCAAATTTAAGCCGCGTTCCCCGCGCAATTCCAAACTGGTTGTGCGAACACCAAACAATGCGACGGCTGGAGCGAATCGCGCAGCGGCATCCAGGACAAGAGCCACCCATTCGTCCTCGCCCTCATAGGAACGAAAACGGCGCATCAACTCCCGGAAGTTACGGAGCAGGTCGGTGCGCGCCGCCCGAGCACGCTCGTTCCCGCTCGATTCGAATTCTCGCCGAATGGTTCGGAAAGCGGCATCAAGACCCTCTGTCATTGTGAATTCCAGTTTCGCCGCTAAGGCGAGACACTCGATCCAATCAGTGCGGACGAAGCGGGATTATTCTGCGAATCAAGTCCGCTGATGACTCGCCGCTGCCGCCCTTCGCTCTCCAGATCGATAACGAGTTTGCCGTCACTTTGACTGGCCGCATTCCCGGTCCAGGCGTCATCTCCTTGCGATGCCTCGAGCCGCGAGATCCGCAGGTTTGGCCAATCGCCTTCAAAGGAAAACTGAAATGCGCCTGAAACTCTGTCGAACAAATCGGCGGCCGCAGGGCTTACGTCGTGTCCTGAAAAAGTACCTTCCGCGCGAAAATTTTCGAGCACATCCGGGCCGGTACCGGACGTTTCAAATGTCCCCTCGGCAGTCAACAGTCCGCCGCGCCAATGATAACCGCTGACCAAAGCAGAAAACCGATAGTGGGGCGCACGGGCCGCAACACTGAGCGTCCCGCTCGCATGTAAAATTCCGTCCGCCAGCTTTACTTGGAGCGCAGGAATCTCTATGCGCGGACCTGCCCACAGCAGTCGCGTCTTCAAAGAACCGAGCGCCGCGCCGCTGATTGCAAACTGCCTTATGGAAAGATCGGCCTGCAAGTGCCGTCCTTCCAGCCAGGTCGGAATTACCCGCCGCGCCACCCCGAGCCGCGCGAGAAATCCCTGGGCGCGGAGTGTTGGCTCCAATGCCGACTCTATATCGCGAAGATCGACAGCGCCTGCCTCCAGAGAAAGCCGCTCGACCGATTTCGGCGAGGCGCTTGCATGATAGGAGCCAGCCAGCACCATACTGCCAAGCGAGGCGGAAAAATTATCGACGTCCAGGCTCCCGGGGTCGAATCGCACCTGCCCCCGGGCCGCCGTCAGAGGCTGAGCGATACCGGGAGGCTGCAATTCGGCATCGGAAAAATTGAACCGCCCGGACCAGACTGGGTCAGCGCCATCCCGGTGACTGAAATCGACTTCGCCGCTGACCGTGCCGTTCCGTAGCAAATCCAGCGCTGCCGGTGCGCCAAACCAGGCGGAGATCGTATTGCGAAGCGCCGTAACGGGAAAACCCGCGGGCCGCAGCGTCACAGCGACGGCGTGACCATCTGTTGCATACTCGCCGCCGAGCAGAATGCTTCCGGTAGATGCTGTCTCAATCTGTGCCGGTTCAAATTTGATGCCTTCAGGAGAGATCTGGGCGACAACCGATTGTGCACGGAGTACCGGCAGATTCGGTAGTTCAATCGCAGCCTGCTTTAGCTCTACGCCGCCAGAAAACCCGGCGTCCTTGGCATAGCCGACAACCCCATCTACGGCGCCTGACAGCTTCAACTCATTCGGGATGGGAATGCCCATGCGGCGGCCAACCGGTAACAACTCCGCGGCCGGCGCATTACTCAGAGACGCGACCATGGACCAGGACGGGTGCGACGAAAACTGATTCACGCGAACCTGCAGCGCTACTGCCGCGGCAGATCGTGCGTTGGACGAAACCGTTTCCAGAACAAATGAAGACTTGGCAAGATCGACCGTCCCCTGGTAACCGATCTTCCATTCTTCTCCGGCGGCCGGGAATAAATCCCAGCGGCGCACGTCGGCAAGCCTCAAGTCGCCCACCAAACGAAGCGCTCGAGCAGGGCCCTGAATGCGTGCATGCGAACTCAACGTGCCATGAATGCCGAGATCATGTCCCTGGAACAGAGTTGTCAACTCACTTAGATTGCTCGGGTCCAGCCTGACATCCATCTCGAGCTGGTTCGCCTGTTGCGAGCGCGGCCGCAAATACCAGTTCGCCGACCCACGGATGTGCCCGAATCCATTTCCGGCACGATCGGTACGTGCAGGCGAACCGGAAAATTGGATGTATAGCTTTTCCGAGCGCTCCGGGTAAACGCTCAAATCCGCATTCGTCACATAGAGGACCGTCTTTCTTGAACCGAGCTTGAAATCCAATCGGGCGTCCGACACGGCAAAAGCGGGAAACAGATCGACCGGCAGCCTGCGTGGCGCGGTCAGTCGCGAGACCAAATCGACGACGTTCCATCCACCGTCCTCACGCTTCACGACATTTAGGGAGGGACCGTCCAGGCGCAGACTATAGAATGCCAGGCGCCCGCGCAATAGGGCTCCGACGCGAACGCGCGCCTGCAGCGTCGGGACAAAGGCAAAGGGTTCAAAACCGTAACGCGGGTCTTCGTCAATTACGACGTTGGTAAGAGAAAATCCAGGGCCCGAAAAGAGGGTGAAGCGTACTTCCTCAAAGGAAACCCGGCGCCCCAGCGACGCTTCCAGTGCCCGGTGAATTCTGCCGCCGAATGGCGCGGCGTTGACATACGGAGCAATCAGCCCGACAGCGGAAATTCCGAAACAGGCAACCAGCAGAAAGCGCCAGAGATAACGGAAAACTTTTTTTCTCAAACTTCTTGTGTGCGCCAGAACCGGAACACTCCCGTCATCCACACTCGCAACGGCACACTAGATGTGGGCGATGGTTAATGCTTTCAGTATAGCTTGAACCGAACGGTTCAATAGCATGCTATTCTCTTCGCCGTGCCCTCCCCTTTTGGCTCCGGTCACGCATTCATTTTCGATCTCGACGGCGTGTTAGTGCACTCGATGCCGTTGCATGTCGAAGCATGGCGCCAATATCTGGAAACAGCGGGAATCCCGGTGGAGGATCTGGAAGGAGCGATGCACGGCAAGCGCAACTCCGAACTAGTGCGGCAGTGGTTTGGCGATCACGTCACCGAAGACCTGGTTCTGGGGCACGGCGTTGCCAAAGAGCGGTTGTGGCGCGAATTGATGCTGAAAGAAGGAATCGATCGATATCGGGTGCTTGGCATTAACGACTTTCTGGAGCGCTATCGTGACCTTCCCATGGCGGTCGGCTCAAACGCGGAACTCGAAAATATTGATTTCGTCTTAGACCGGTTCAATCTTCGCCCATACTTCAAGGTAGTCGTCAACGGGTATCAGGTCACGCATGCCAAGCCGGCGCCCGACATTTATCTAAAGGCCGCGGAACGCCTGGAAATTGAGCCTCCACGTTGTATCGTATTTGAAGATTCGCCGGTAGGGATCGCGGCCGCACATGCCGCGGGCATGCGGGTTGTCGGTATTCAAACGACAGTGGAAGAGCTCGAGGACGTCGATCTCCGAGTGAAGGATTTCCTGGACCCGGCACTCGACGCATGGCTGCAGCTTCAGTTGGCGACTTAATCAGTTTTTTTCTGCTGCTGAATCCAGCCGCTGACACGCGCATCCAGCACGTTCAATGGGACGGCCGCAGCGTTCAAGATCTCATCGTGAAAAGCTTTGATGTCGAATTTCGGGCCGAGTTCATCGTGCGCTTTTTTCCTGAGTTCGAGGATCTTCAGTTGGCCTAATTTGTATCCCAATGCTTGTCCCGGCCAAGCAATATAGCGGTCCACTTCGGCTTGTGGGCAGCTGCCAAAGTGTTCATTGAAGTAATCCACCATTTGCTCGCGCGACCAATGTTTGTAGTGAACTCCCGTATCCACCACCAGCCGGACGGCACGGAAGAGCTCGCTTTGCAGACGTCCCAAATCACTTTCCGGGTTCTGGTAGAAGCCTACTTCTTTGCCCAATCGCTCCGCATACAGCGCCCAGCCTTCGGCGTACGCGTTGAACTGTAAGGCGCGGTGAAATGGGTGCAGGTTGGGCAATTCCTGCGCAATCGAGACCTGCATGTGATGCCCAGGCACGCCTTCGTGATAGGCCGTTGCTTCGTCATCTAACATGTCGTGATGCGTCGGATCATATGTATCGACCCAGACCTGACCTGGCCGTGATCCATCGGGCGTTCCGGCTATATATTCGGTTGAGCCTTCCTTTTCCATGTATTCGGGTACCGATGTTACGATCAATTTCGCCTTCGGCAGCAGCCCAAATAGCTCGGGCAGTTTCGGCTCCATCTGCCCGATATAACGCCGGAAATTATTGAGGATCTGCTCGCGTGATTTCGCCTTCGTATTGGGATCGGCTTTTGCTGCGTTTAGAAATTCCTTACCGCTGCTATAGCCGTTCTTCTTCGCGAGTGTATTGATTGCCGCCTCAGTCTCGTGCACCTGCGAAATCCCCAGTTCGTGAATCTGCTCCGGTGCCAGATCGGAAGTCGTCTGGGTATGAACTGCGAATCGATACAACTCGTCGCCATTGGGAACCGCCCAGATGCCCGGATCCTGCCGTCCTTTCGGTGCATAATCGACCGCTAGAAAGTGCTGGAGCTTACGGTACCCTGGCCGCACTTGTTCATTGACAACGTCGATCAACTCGCGTCGAATTCGTGTTTTATCCGCTTCCGCGAAGCTCGCCGGTATTTGTTTCAAGGGTGCGGCAAACGGGTTCGTTTCGCCTGCGGGACCTTCAAGCGCCTGGCATTGATCGACTGTTTTTTCCAACAAGAATTTTGGTGGCAACAAGCCGTCCTTCGTGCCTAGTTTCAAGCTTTCGGTCACCTCTTCGAAACGCTCCGGTATCTGCTTCAGGCGCGCAATGTAATCCTCGTAGTGCTTGACCGTATCGAACGGCGCGAACGTAGCAATTTGCGGAAACAAGATCTGCACGCCATTGAACTGGTCGACCGGCATCTCATACGTCTTCAGATCGATTCCCTTGATCTGATCCTGCAAGGCGCCCAGCAACAAAATTCGGTCGAGGCTCTCCATTTCGCTTCCTTTGCTTACGTCTATGCGTTGGAGGCGCGCAAGCATACCAGCTGCCTTTTGCTTTAAATCGGAAAAATAGCCAGGAGAATAGCGCGACAGCTGGTTATTGTATTGATACTCGCCGAGCTGGGTGGCGCTTTCCGGATTGTTCTCGAGATAAAACGCCCACCAATCGTCTTCGAATTGCCGGAGTGCGGATCGCGACGGTGCTTGTCTGGCATGCACCGGCCGGAGCTTTGGGCCCATTGAGTAAAGACACCAGACTATTGCAATACCGAGTGCAGTAGCTGCTATGGACGTACGGCGCAAGTTCTCCTCCAGGTGTGCGTAGATAGTGCGACTTCAAGCAATCAGCGTAACAAGCGAAAAGCCAGTGGCAGCTCGACGACCCGGCGTGTGTTAGTTATGAACGTGCATGCCCCCGGAACAGTTGTTGTCACACGCTCAACGATTGCAGGCGATTGCTCAGGCTGGAATCACATATGCCAGTAACTCTTATGACCTGGAGCGATATGAGGAGATCCGCAGTATCAGCGCGCAGCTCTTGCAGGAGTTGACAGATGAGCCTTATGAAAAGATCCTGCGCGTATTTTCTTCGGAGATTGGTTATCAAACGCCCAAGGTGGACGTCCGCGGCGTCGTGTTCCGGCACGATGACGAGATTCTGATGGTTCAGGAGAAGATTGATGGCAACAAATGGACGCTGCCAGGCGGATGGGCGGATATCGGATACACGCCTTTCGAGGTTGCGGTGAAAGAAGTCAAAGAAGAGAGTGGTTTAATCGTGGAAGCCGTCCGCCTCTTGGGACTGCTCGACAAACGGAAACATGAGCATCCCCCGCAGCCGTGGTACGCATACAAAGTTTTCATCCTCTGCGAATGCCTGGGCGGCGACTTGTTACAAGATTACGTCCGAAACCGCGGGTGCGCGTTGGTTTAAGCAGACCGATTTAAACAGGCTCGAATTATCAACGGATCGAATAACCGCATTACAGTTGCAGCAGATGTTCGAGTTTGCAAAGAATCCTAGATCTGCCGGCGATCTGCGACTAGGCGTAACCTTAACAAGGACAGATGAATCTTCGACTGATAAATCTTCGCATAGTACTGGTACGCTGATTGAAGCTGCGTTAAACCGAGCCTGCTGACCGGCTTGGAAGGTAGCGGAAAACGCACTGAAGCGCCACCTCTCGGGGTACTACTATAACCGTGGATCTGGTAACAGGAGTATCCTGACGTTTTCGGGGCTTTTATGGACAAAGAACGGATCATGCAAGACAGCGATGCGTTTCTGAAGGCATATCAGGTGCTCCAATCACTGGAGGAAACCGAGAAAAAGAAGGATTTCCGTCCACGAAGTTTTGCTTTTGGCCTCCGAACTTCCATTCTCCGCCTATCGAATTTAATATTCCGTGGTTTGCAACATGGCTTTGCAACGATTTACCGCGGTACTGCGGCATCGTTCGCGTTTACGGTTCTATGCATCGGCGGAGTTCGAACTTTCTTTCTCGCCTTCTGGCGTTCTACCTTCCGCGGTGTGCAATTTGGCTTCGGAAAAATGTGCGTCGGTATCGCTGCGTTGTTCGCATCTGCGGTTCTTCACATCCACGTGCGAACTTTGGTCCTCGGCCTCCGGGATTCTACGTTCCGCGTGTTGCACCTTGGCTTTGCAAAGATTCGGCGTGGTATCGCTGCATTGTTCGCGTCTACAGTTCTCCACATCGACCCCCGAACTTTGATCCTCGGTCTCCGGAACTCTACTTCTCGCCCGGGGCAACTTAGATTCGCAAAGGTTTGTGGCGTTATCGCGGCAGTAGCCGCATTTACGCTTCTGGGCGTGGGTTTGCTGCACCATTTCGTATCGGAGGGGCAACAGCAGCAGAAATCGGCCGCTATAGCGGCGTACGCGCCGGTAAGCCACAAGGAGTCGGCGGTGGCGAAGCGCGACAATGTAGCCGGCGCGGGAACAGCCAATTCGGTCATCGCCTCCAAGGTCAGCGCGAGCGCTGTCGCGTCACAGCCGGGTACTTCAGAGGGACTTCATAACGACCAGCGGGCATCCACAGGCGCCCCCGACAACATGTCCGCGCCAGAGCCATCGGACGCCGATCTGGACTCAAGCCCGATGGTGAGTCAGTGGAAACTCGCCCAGCAATCCGGTAAGCTTCTCGATTTCCAGGCATTTATACACAAATATCCGACAGGACCGTATTCTTCTGAGGCAGCTGACGCGATTCAGCGACTGCAGTGGGAGGCGGTCGACAAGCAGAATGCAAATTCCCTTCGGGCGTATCTCGATAAAAATCAGCAAGGCCCCTATAGTGCCGTGGCGCTACAGCAGCTTGGAGCATTGTTGCAGGCACAGCAGGACCAACAAGCCCGGGCAGCGGAACAAAATGCTTGGGATTCGGTTGATCTAAGGTCCGCAGAAGGTATCGAGCGTTACCTGGCGCAGTATCCGAAGGGCAACCATGTCGCCGTCGCGCAAGAATTGCTTCACCGCCTCACTCAAGAGAAAAAAGCCTGGGAGTCGGCGCATGCCGATGAGAATGCTTGGAATGCAGTCGCGGCGAGGGATGAGCATTCGCTGGAACAGTATTTAGATCGATTTCCCTCGGGAACGCATAGCGACCAGGCACGTCAATTGTTAAACGAAATGTGGCGCACTGTAACTGGGGACCGCCAAACAACGGCACAAGAGGCGAATGCCGTCGTCGCAACGCTGAAAAGGTACTCCGATGCCTGGAATGCGAAGGATCTCAACAACATTACCGCTCTGCAGCCCGGCATTGGCCGCCAAACCGCGAAAGACGAGCTTTCGAGCACTCGATCCATCGTTATGCAAATTCACCCTACGTCTCTACCAAAAATCCAGGGCGACCGAGCCACGGTTGAATGTATACGTAAGGTTGAAAAAGTGTTTGCGGACGGCGCCGAGATACAAACACCAGGGGTCAGGATGACCTATGTCCTGGTGAAGCGCGGCGGCACCTGGTTGATCGCCGATTCACGTTAGATCTTCCCCAACCTGAATAGCTTCTCATCCCGTTGTGTTAAGATATCGCGACGCCTAAGCCTGACTCTCGAACTCCGGCATGCCTTAAGTGAGTTCTTGCCTCTCCGTTGACATTCCGGCGTAAGCGCAAACTGGAGCAATCGATGAACAAGTCCTTGATGGCATGCGTCCTTGTTCTTGTCAGTTCGCCCGCAACATTCTGTCAGAGCGATGACCAGGGACAAGCCCGGTTTCGTGAGACGTACAAAGAGCTGGTCGAGACGAATACGACTCTCTCAGCGGGAGACTGCACGTTAGCGGCCACCCGAATGGCAGCTCGATTAAAAGCCGCGGGCTACGGCGATCAGGATGTGCGTATTTTCGTTCCCGAAGGGCACCCCAAGGAGGGTGGTCTTCTGGCAGTGCTGCATGGCGCCGATCCGAACGCAAAGGCGGTTTTGATGCTGGCGCATGTAGATGTGGTTGAAGCCAAACGTGAGGATTGGACCCGCGATCCCTTCACCTTGATCGAAGAGAACGGATATTTTTACGCACGCGGAGCGAATGACGACAAGGCACAGGCGGCGATCTGGGTGGACAATCTTATGCGCTATCGCGAGGAGAACTTTCGTCCGAAGCGTTCCATTAAATTGGCGTTGACGTGCGGGGAAGAAACCAGCAGCGCACTTAACGGTGCCGGTTGGTTAGCGGCACACGAGCGGGAGGCGATTGACGCGGAGTTCGCCTTGAACGAAGTGGGGAGCGGCGTATTGGACGCGGACGGGCGGCGAATCGCACTCCAGGTTCAGGCTGGCGAAAAGACGTCACAAAATTTTCGGCTGGAGGTGACCAATCCGGGAGGGCACAGTTCGTTGCCAGTGCCCGACAATGCCATCTATCACCTGGTCCGCGCCGTCGACCGCATCAGCCGCTACGAATTCCCCGTCCAATTCAATGAAGCCAATCGCGGCTATTTCACTGCGATGTCGAAGATTGTGGGCGGCGAGGCGGGAGCGGCGATGACCGCGGTACTAAAAGACCCGGGAGATGCGGCTTCGATCGCGGTGCTGGATAAAAATCGGAGTTGGCACGCGATGCTGCGGACAACTTGTGTGGCCACCATGCTTTCTGCCGGCCATGCTACAAATGCACTGCCGCAGCGCGCGACCGCGAACGTCAACTGCCGCATTTTCCCTGGTGTCTCGCGCGACACGATTCTGGCTAAGCTGGTCGAATTAGCAACCGACGCCGAGGTAAAAGTGACGGTTCCCGAAGTCCGCGGGCCTGCCGCCGAACCGGCTCCACTGACGCCGCAAATTATGGGCCCGATTAAACAGATATCAGATGAGCTGTGGCCGAATGTTCCCGTTGTTCCGGTGTTATTAGCCGGCGCCACTGACGCTCAGTTTCTGAATCCGGTTGGCATTCCGACTTATGGTGTGTCGGGGTTGTTCCAGGATGCAGATGCGGGAAATGTTCATGGGCTGAACGAACGCATTCGCGTGCGATCGTTATATGAAGGTCGAACTTTTTTGTATCGCCTGGTGAAGATTTACGCGGAACAGTGACGATCGATAGAGCAGTGCGCTTCGTTGCGAAGAGCGCTCTCCACGATATTGAGGCGATACACGGCGCAATACTCTATCCCCTTATTGGGATTCCAACTGGAATGGTCCGGAAACAAAGAATTCATGATGACGCGAATGACTCCCATGTGCGTAACGAGGGCAGTGTTGGTTCCCGCGCCGTCACGGATGACAGTTTGGAAGGCTCTCAGAACACGGGAACGAAACGCCTCAAACGTTTCTCCTCCAGGAGCAGCACCGTTTGGTGACTCCTCGTACGTCGTGATACCACTCACGGTGCCGCATACATCTACCCATCGGCAGCCTTCCCATTCGCCGTAGTGGATTTCTCCCAGACCCTCAGAGACGATCAGCGGAATGTCGGGGCGCGCTAACGTTGCGGCGGTTTCTATTGCTCGCTTCAGATTACTGGTGTACAAACGGTCCAGACGTACGTGACCCAGTGAAGCCGCGAGTGCTTCAGCCTGTTGACGGCCCTGCTGATTTAACGGTGGATCGGACTGGCCGCAAAGCGTTCCCGCCATATCCGTGGCGGCATGACGAATCAACAGCATCGTCATTGCAATTTTGCATGCTCCGGCTTCCAATTCAACGAGCAGACGCAGCGCCGGCAAACCGGATTAGTTGCTACGTCGAGCGACATTCGAAACCGCTGCGCCTCAAAGCTGTTCAAAACCTGCATCAGCGAATGCGTCTTCAGACTGCCCACTGGTTTGTGAAAGAAGCACGGCCGAACCAAGCCATCTGTTTCGATCACCGCCGACGTCCAGGGTGCATTACAACGCGGCGCCTCCGGCGCGGCCAGGCCAAGCTGCACCCGAAAGTGCCCCGCAATGCGTTGCAGCTTCTCTCGGCTCTCGAGAACAAAACCGGTTCCGTTCCACGTCTGGTTGATCAGGTCGAACTCGCGCTCCAGCCGCACCACCTCTTCCAGCGTCAACGCAACTTCCGCCTGGCGGCGTGCCTCCCACGGCTGGAATCGGCGGAACGCTTCGGATGTAACATCCGCCGCCAGAAACGAAATAGATCGCAAGCCGATTTGCTTCGCTGTCTCGGCGGTCTCGGCAGCATGGTCATGATTCAGGCGTTGGATCGTGCAGCGCGCTGCAATTGGAAAATCAGCCGCGATTTCATGAATGGTGCGCACGCCGGATTCCAATTGCCGGAACGCGCCGGGCACGCGTCGGATAGAATCGTGCACCGTCGAAGGCCCGTCGAGTGAAACGACCACATCACTTATATAGTTCACAATCTTCGCCGCGTAACGCTTTAGCAGAATTCCAGTACTCAGCAGCGTGACGCGAATGCCGTGCTGCCGCAGTAAGCTGGCTAACCGAAACAGGTCCGAATGCATGAGCGGCTCACCGCCGGAAAATACAACCCATTCGACCCCTAGTTGTCGAATGTCGTTCATGTGCCGCTCCAACTCCTCCAGCGACAACTCGGCCTCGTTCGTCTCCTTCCAGATGTCGCACATCACACAGCGGCAATTACAACGGGCGTGCGGAAACAACACGAGCACTGGCAGCGACTCGATGTGTGCGTTCATGCGGCGATTCTTTTGCCCGCCAGCAGCAGCTCCGGTCCCAGGTGCCGCTTCGTCTCGCGTGCCAATCGCGCCACATCCAACCCCAGCCAGCAACATCCACGTCCCTCCACTTCAATCGTTTGCTCTGAGCCGCGGGCCATCTTTACTTCGCCGCGCACCATCACCAACTCCGGAATTCCGTTCAACAGCGTCTTTGCCGGCGTCTGACCCATATCCTTCATCACCAGCAGGTCTGCCGGTCCGTCCTCGCAGATACGTCCGAAACCGTGAGGCAGCCGAAATATTTTCGCCGCAACCACTGTCACCATCTCGTAAATTCGTTTCGCACTCACAAACCGGTGAGCCGCTTGCATCTCATCGATCAGGTCGCCTTCAGCAGTCATTGCTGAATCGCTTCCCAAGGCGATCGGGATCCCCGAATGCAAAACTGACGTGTTCAGGCTGCGCCGCAGCGTGAATGCGTTCGAAGTTGGACACCAGATGATAGAGCACTTCGCATCGCTGATAATCGGAACATCAACACCGCGGATTCCGACCCCATGCACTAACACGGTTCTGTCGTTTAGCGCGTGTGCTTCGGCCAGTGTCTTCAATTCAGATCGCGCACTTTGGTCGGTGCCTTCCGCCGCGTGCATCACAAACGGCCAATCCGCCGGCGTCATCCGAAAGCGTTCCTTCCAGTCATCCGAAAATGCAAGCGAATGCGCCCACCCAAAACGCCTCACTACACGCACCGGGAAGGACGACTCGAATAGTGAGGCATCGAGCTCGTTGTGGTGAGCAACCGTCGTTACGCCGCAAAGCAAATTCTTGATTCCGCCCCATAACAACCGTGTCGGCTTCGGAACCGCCAGATGCTGTTTTATCGGAGCCTCTTCAGGGTGATAGATATCTCGCGCCCATTCGGACGCGTTCTTGTACCGTCCGCGGCCTAGGCGAGGAAGCAAATTCAATTCCAGATGGTCGTGCGCATTGATCAATCCGGGGACCACCATGCAGCCTTCCAGATCTAAATTCTCACCCTCGGCCTCGGGGACGCGCAGAAAAGAAACACGGCCTCCATAAACCCACAAGTCCTTTCGGACGGCCTCGGAAGCGCTCAGGGCGATGCGTGCGCCGCGAATCAACATGGCTTTTTCCAGCGCGCAAGAAAGAGAGCTGGCAAATTGCTTGCCGCGGCGAAGGATTCTGCCCTGTTGGCTTGCTCGAAGATAGGAAGCTCCTCGATTCCGAAGTAAGCAGCCTGTTCACAATCCAATTGCAAGCCGGCGTTGGCTGCGGAACGTTTCACTTCGTCTGAATCACGCACCAAATGCTGCATTTCAAACACCTGCGGTCCGACACGAAACGATCGCTTCCATCCGCTTCGCAGCGAGTCAGGATGTACGTCGCTGATGGCCAGGTGACCCTCCGGTCGCAATACCCGTTTCATCTCACCGAAAGCATTCTCGAGTCCGGGGAAGTAGCCCAGCGCCAACGAGCACACGACCAAATCTGCAATACCGCTAGCGAACGGCAGGCGCTCCGCGTCACCGACTACTACGCGCCCCCCCACCGGCAGCATTTCCTCGCATGCATCGCACCCGAATGCGACCGATCCGTCTTTTTCCAAACGCTCCATCCAATATCCAGTTCCACAAGCGAGATCCACCACGCGCGCCGGCCGCAGCCCGTGCAACAGTTCACCCATTGCTCGCCGTTCCAAAGCAACTAGGGGATTCGTGTCTGCATCGTAAGTGGGGGCCCAGAGCCTGTGTCCATCAACCGCCGAGACAATCACTAGAGGCTCTCTAAGCGTGGCTTTCTCAAAGCCACGAATCGTTGCGCCCACTCCAGCTCAAACGGATGTTCGTAGTACTTCAGCACATAGCGCCAACTGCTTAAACAGCGCAGCATGCTTCTTCCCCAGCGCGGCAGCAGAATGTCCTGAATCGTGGGCCATCGCGAATTGATCACCAGATCGAAATTGTCAATACGCCGTTTCAATTTGAGCGGCAGCCAGGCCACATTCGGATCGTGCCGGGTGGTGAAGTTATACCAGCGTTCGGTGGCCCATTCGTCGGGCGTCCTCGGGAATTGAATCTTCGCTTCCACGTCGCCATACATCCCGTCCGGGTGCGGCGTTGGGATGTAATGCTGAACGATAATCTCGGCATCCGGATTCACACGTTTAATGCGGCGAATAAACTCGATGGTTTCGCGTGTATCGCGCTCGGGATCTTGCGGGTTGCCGACCACAAACGAAAACTCCGGCACAATGCCGTACTCACGGATGCGCGCCGCCAGCTTCATGGTCTGGTCCGTCGTCACCTTTTTATTCATTTGCTGCAATACCCAATCGGAGCCCGATTCCGCGCCAAAGAAAATCATGGTTGCGCCGGCCTTGCGCAGCAGACGGAACGTATCATCCGAGTAGCGCAAAACTGTATCGATGCGGCCTTCGCACCACCACTTCAGCTTTAATGGCTCTAGTGCGCGCGCCAGTTCTGCCGTATGGCTCTCATTTAAGAAAAAGTTGTTGTCGTAAAATTGCACCGAATCAATGTCATATTTGTCCTTCAGATACGCCAGTACAGCGGCGGTCCTTTGCGGGTCTTCGGTACGCTGCCGGCCCTGGTAGATCGGCACAACACCGCAAAACGTGCAGCGGAATGGACACCCGATACTCGCTTGGTGCACAACGGTTCGCTTTCCAAGGAAAGTGGGCACGATGTACTTTGCGGCATCGGGCAGCTTGTCATAAGGTAGCCAGGGAAAATCGTTAGGCGACCGCAGCGGCCGCTCCGCATTGTGCACGTGCAGCCCGAAATCATCTTTGTAAGAAAGCCCTTTTACCCCAGCGAATTTCCGCGTGGTGCCGAGCACGTCCAGAAACTCCAGGAATGTCTCTTCACCTTGGCCGCGCACAACATAATCGACGTAAGACGCATTCAAAGCCGCGTCCGAATATAGCGACGCAAAATAGCCGCCCCAGACGATTGGAATTTTCGGATGTTTCCGGCGAAACTCTTTGCAGATCGGAATGGCTGCTACCATCTGCGGCCCGGGCATGACAGATACTGCCAACAGCTTTACATTGCCTGCGGCGGCGTATTCATCCAGCGTGGCCTCAGGGTCGGGGTCCGCATTGCCGTCCACAATGGCGTAATCGTGTTTTCCGTCCAGCACGGCGGCGAGCGACAGAACCGCCAGCGGAAACCGGCGGTTCTTTGGTTTCGTGGAGCGCGGATGCAGCAGAAGGATCATGGCCGCTGAAACCCTCCGGTTAAAATCCAAAACCTGGATGGCGGCCGCTTGTTTGCGAGAAAAGCTTTTACCGGGCGCCAATGCCAGGACCAGCCGTACCAGGGCTTAAAGATGTGCCACTCGATTGCCAACGCAGACGCTAACGAGTGAACTGTGGGTAAATCTAAAAATCCGATGCTCGGCAAAGCATCGGACCGAAATCCATATTTCTCTTTGAAAGTTGCGTGTTTCTCTTCCACCATGCGCAACCCATGCGACTTCTTACGGTACATGGGTGAATCTAAAATCACGAAGAGGCCGCCGGGTCGCAAACATCTGCGCACTTCGGTCAATGTGTCCAGATAATCGGTGGAGTAGTGGAAAGAGGCGTTGAAGACGGCCAGATCGTAACTTTGGTCAGGCACAGGCAACCTGTCGAAGTCGCTCTCTATGACTTTGAACGAACTTGCATAATGACGCGCTGCGCCCAAACCGTCCCGGTCGTCGGTAAAGATGTCTACCGCTGTCACGGAATGCCCGCGAAGTGCCAGCTGATTCGATAGCCAGCAGTTGCCGGCGCCTAAATCCAGAATGGATAGGCGACGTTTTTCGGTTTGTTCGAACGAAGACAAAATGTTGTTTCGAAAGTAGGAGTACGTCTTCGCGCGCATCGCCCACATCTGCGCGTTGCAGTCGCCAGGCAGGCTTTCTGGAAGCGCTCGATAATAGCCGCTCTGCTCTGATCCACGCCCTTCCGCGTGCCGAATATGGCGGTAATCCTCCAAAAATTTCTTCCGCGCTAGTTCCTGCGTATTCATCTGCGTCGAAAAATGTAGAGACGGTGGTCGGCGAGCGCCCTCAAAAGCGGCAAGTGCGCCAGGCCCCGGTCGATGTTCGCAAGCAGGTTTATTTCGGCGTCCACAAACGTTGACACATAAGAAGGCGGCACGGCGAAGCCGATGCCATAAGAGCCGACGAACTCGAAATCAGTGCGGAATGCCGAGAGAATCTGCCGAGCGGTTGGGTAATAAACCGCTACGCCAACCGAAGATGCGGTACTGCCACTCCAGCGGCGAAACGCTTTTTTCCAATTTGCGTGGCAAAGGTAGTAAGCCGTTTCCCACAAGCACAAACGATTGAGAAAGCAGAGCGCCAGAGGTCCGCCTCGCCGGATCATTCGGCCCAGGGGTTTCGCAACTGCATCGAGCGCAGGCAGGCAGTTCAGCGCTCCAAAATTTGAGAGCGCGCCATCCAGCCGCCCATTGAAACTATCCAGTTGCTCTATCGCACAGCAGCTTGCAGGAACGCCACGCTGCCGTGCAGCCTCTACCATCTGAGCCGAAGCATCGACGCCGTGTACGATCAGCCCCCGGTGTATATAGTGAAGGCCATCCACACCTGTCCCGCAACCCAGGTCCATCACAACTTCGCCTGGTCGAAACAAGCCGTCAACTTGGTGCCACACCGCCGAGCGCTGTGCGTGGCCGATCGCCGTATCGGACCACAACCTGTCGTAAGACGCAGCGATTTTGTCGAAAGCGGGAACGCCTGCCGCCACTGTAGTCATGCCTCCACCTCATCGCGCGTCAGTTCCAGGCCTAGACGTGCGGCGTTCGCTTTCATCGGGTCAGGTTCATGGGCGAGCTCACTCTTCAACAACTCATCCGCGTACTGATAGAAACGCCGGGAATGCCGGCCGTGAATCCGTATATCGCGATCGGTGGATTTCCCCCACTCGCCAAGCGTGACCAGCCGCGACTGCATTTTTTCGTAATATGGCGTTCCCCTAATCGGGTACGAGACGGTGGTGAAGCAAACATCCGGCTCGCACGCCTTCGCATGCGCGACTGTGGCTTCGATATCTGGAATTTCCTCTCCGTCGTAACCCCACATCAGAAACATTCCGGTTTGAATGCCAAGCGACTTGCACGTTGCTACGGCCGACCGTACCTGCTGCACCGTCACGCCCCGCTGCATGGCGTCCAGGATGCGCTGCGATCCGCTTTCGGATCCGATCCACACTCGAAAACAGCGCAATTCCGCCAGCGTTTCGGCCACCTGCTGGCTCAGCCGATCGGCGCGCGTAATGCATTCGAAGGGGACGGACAATCCTCTGCGCCGCATCTCCGCCGCAAATGAAAACAACCAGCCGTGATGAATGGTAAATACATCGTCAGCCAGCCAGAGCATCTCCGGGCTGTAACGTTCGAGGATCCACTCGATCTCATCCACCACCGCATTGGGCGAGCGGCGTCGATGTGTCATCCCGTAGACAGAATGGCTGCACCAATTGCACTTATACGGGCACCCGCGCGCAGTGATGAGCGATACCGATCCTTTCCCATGAAATGTCCGCCAGGTTTGCAGATATCTGCCCATATCGATCTGTTCGCGGTCGGGCCAGGGCTGCGCGTCTAAATCTTTAATCAGGCCGGCCGGCGGCGTACGGACTGTCTGCGCGCCGTCTTCCCGATAAATCATTCCCTCAATTCCAGGCCATGCATGCTGCTGAAAATTGGATCTCATCAGCTTTTCCAGCGCAAGTTCACCTTCACCCGCGACAACGACAGTTGCTCCCGCAGCCAGATACTGTTCGGGGTAATTTGCGGGCTCCGGTCCGCCGGCGATAACGAGCCATCCTGCCTGCCGCGCGGCTTGCATAATCGCCAACGCATTCGGGCGCGTCATTAGGTTCGCGTAAACGCCGATCGCTGCGGGCGGCCCCTGCTCCAGCAAGCGAAACAATTCTTCCTTTGAGCCGAATGTCGAATCGTACAGCTCAACACTGAACCCCTGCTTTCGCAGGTGTGATGAAAGATACAGCAGCCCCAATGGCGCGTAGGGCTTCATGATCTGCCGCTCTTTTTCGTCCTCGAACAGGAAGTATGCGTGGGTAAGCAGCAGTCTCACGACACCATTGCTCCCAACTCGGTCCACGCCTGGTCGATGGCGGAGCGTTCCGCCGGACGTCTTACCTCTAAATGGATTGCGCTGGCCAGAGCTCTGTATAAGTCAGTCGAAAACGTCCCTTTGAACATCATCGACAAATCACCGCTCTCGCGCCAGTTCGTTTTCTGTCCCAGACCAGCGGAAACCAGTTGGTGCAGCTTGGTTCCCGGTAACGGATAGGTCACCGACACGCCTACGTCATCCGGCCTCAGATCGCGCACCATGCGAATCGTAGCCTGAATGTCGTCCCATGTTTCACCCGGATATCCGAACTGCAGGAACAATCCCGCGCGGATGCCATTACGCCGCAGATTTTCGCGCGCTTCATATACCGCTGAAACCCGAATGCCTTTTTCCATGGCATCCAGAATTCGCTGCGATCCCGATTCCGCGCCCATCCACACATATGAGCAGCCGGCACGCTTCAAATCCGCCACCGCATCCCGCGTCATCAGATCGCATCGTGACTGCATTTTGAACGGTATCTGTGCCTCTAGCCCGATCACTGCGTCAGCAAACTTGCTAGTCCACCGTGATGACAAAGCGAAAATGTCATCCGCGAACCAAATGTGGTCCGGCGCATATTGGGTCTTCAAATAGAGCATTTCCTGCGCGACGGCTCGGGCGGAGCGCGCGTGATAACTGTTCCCCCAAATAGGCTTCGCGCACCAGTTGCAGTGGTATGGGCAGCCGCGGCTGGAAACCATATTGAGCGAAAAATACCCGTGCCTGCCGCGCCAAGCTTCGCGGTAAAGATTCATATCGATCAGATCCCACGCGGGCGTCGGCAGGCTGTCCAGGTCGGTGCGGATCATTCGCGGCAGGGTGCGCTTTACTCGGCCGCCATCCCGATAAGCCAGGCCGGCAATCTGTTCAATCGGCTTCCCGTTCGCTAATTCCCGTAGCGCTTCCTCCACTTCACCGATCAGCACATAATCGAAGCCGGCACGCAGGTAGTCCTCTGTATGGTCCGTAGCATCTGACCCGTGCACCGCGCATTTGCATCCGTAATCTGTGGCGAGTCTCGCTGTCCAGAACGCCAGTTCCCGATTGCGTGAAAGACACATCTTTGTCAGAAAATTGAAATCGTCTTCGCAAACGACGACCAGGCAAGGCGCCGCGCCGCGAATTGCCCGGAGTAACGCCTCCTCAGGCGCTTGCAACGTGACATCGCACACGTCAACTTGCAGACCCTCCTCTCGCAACGCTGCCGCAGCGAGCAGCGTTTGCAACGGAGGATATGGCTCCATCTTCGTCGTCTGCTTGTCATCGTAGAAGACGTGGTTACTATGGGTGAGCAGTACTCGCATAGCGCACTAACACGAAACAACTTCAGCCGACAATTGCTGTGCGTCCACCTTGGGTTTGGAAGCAGGGAAGTATTGATTAGCCTTGTTCTTCAGCCAAAGCTCCACCGGCGCACCGTACACTCCACGGTCAAGCCGCCAGCGTGCCGGCAGGCTGATTGTTTTATGCACCAGCCGGTTTACCGGGTGCTTCTTCTGCACACCGATAGGCACGCGGTTAAATGCCACGCGCAAATACTCGCGCATACGCTGCACGCGCTCATGCTGTTTTCCTTTCAGCCAGGGCAGCGTCGTGTAGCGCGGAAAGAAGTCCGCCCAACCTTCAAATGTCTTGGGCACTTGAATCCCTAATTCAAATGCCTTCTTCATAATGGGCGAGCCCGGGTAAGGAGTGAAAATATTCGTCCAGAACTCCGCCGCCGGATACCGGCGACAGATATTCATGATTAGGCCAATGGATTCCCTCCGCTCGACTTCACTCTCACCGGGAAACCCGAAGATCATGTTGAAAGAGGGTCGAATCCCCGCTTGGCTCAACATGTCCGCCGCCTCGTAAATCGTCTCCAGCTTCTGAAAATCCTTATTCATCAAGTGCAGAATCTTTTTTGAACCGGAATCTGCACCTTGCGACACTTGCGACAGGCCCGCTCGCCGTAACAGTTTCAGCTCTTCCACTGTGAGACGTGTCACCAGATTCGTCGACGCTTGGATGCTCCAGTCAAATTTCACACCGGTGCGTATTAAACCCTCTGCGATCTTGACGGCACGCTCGCGATCCACCAGAAAGTTGTCATCCACCACCCAAAGCAATTGCAGCGAATACCGGGAAACCAGGTCACTGACTTCTTCCACAACTTGCTCGGCTTCCAGCGCATTCCATTTACGCCCGTACAGTCCTTCGTTTGTGCAATAAGCGCAATTAAACGGACATGCCAGGCTGGACGTGTACATTGCCCAACGCCGTCCGCATATGCGTTCATAGGCGTCGAAGTCTGCCAGATGATAAGCTTTCGGCGGCAATTCGCGAATCGGTCTCAACTCTCGCGGCTGGTTGAAGCACAGCTGTCCATCCTCCTTGTATGCAACGCCGGCAATTCCTTTGAACGATTCGCCGTCCTCGATGCGCTGCACCATTTCGAGCAGCGCGTCTTCGCCCTGGCCTACGACGATCGCATCTACGTCGGGACAACCCAGTGTCTGATCTGGCAGCAAAGAGGGATGCCATCCTCCAAGGATGACCGGCTTTTCCGGATAAGCTGCTTTGGCGGCTTTCGCAATTTGCGAGGTTTCCCGGATCATTGGCCCGGTCACGAGCGACACGGCCAGGCAAAGTGAATCCGCCAGTTCCTGAATCACCCGCTCGCGAAAACCGGGCGTGATGGTCGAATCGATAATCTTGACTTCGTAACCTGCGCGTTCTAACGGCGTGGCTAGCGCCAGTATTGCAAGCGGAGCGGTTGCTTCCTGGCTGGAAAAAGCAGGGAAGAAAAAGAGCACCTTCTTTTTCGTGCGCACACCACAATATTGGAGAGAATACGGCGGAAGTGTGTTAATTCCATGTAAATAAAACGTGAACTGGCCTAAAGGGCGGGACGCCGACTGCGCTCGTCGTATAGTGAGTAACCTATTCAGTCATGACGCGACGGTTGTTTCTTGCGGAGAGTGTGGCATTGGCTCTTCAATCGGGCCGGGCAGACCAAGCAATTCGTTTGATTGAGGAACAGATCAATTCGGGCCAGGTGATGGCGGCGGCGCTTTGGGCTCGCGCACACTCCATCGACCTAAAGCGCGCATTCGGTCAGGCTAAAACGCTTGATGCCATTTTTCTACTGGCATCGATTACCAAGCCGATGACCGCCACCGCACTGATGCTGCTGGTCGATCGAAAAGAAGTTGCATTGTCCGACCCGGTGCAGCGCTTCGTTCCGGAATTTCGAGGCGACGGCAGGGACGCAGTGTGCGTCAAACATCTGCTGACTCACACCTCCGGTCTGCCCGACATGCTGCCCGAAGATCAGCAATTGCCCCAAGCCCATGCACCGTTGAGCGTTTTTGTGGAACGAACGTGCCGCGCTCCTCTGTTGTTTCCCCCGGGATCGGAGCTTCGTTATCAAAGCATGGGCATTCTTCTCGCCGGCGAAATCGTTTCGCGGGTGAGCAAGCAGTCACTTCCAGCATTCGCTCAAGATCATGTGTTCCGGCCGTTGGGCATGTCCAATACGTCGATCGGTCTCGGCGGTAGAGCGATCTCTCAAACGATGCCGTGTCAGGTCGCAACTCCTTCCGATTGGGACTGGAATAGTTCCTATTGGCGCAACCTAGGTTCGCCGTGGGGAGGAGCGCTGTCACGTGTAGAGGATGTGGCTCGTTTGCTTGAGTATTTCGCCGATCCCGACGCGCGCGTTTTGCATCCGGCGACGGCGAAAGCCATGATCACGAACCAAACGGAAGGACTCCAGAAGCGTTGGGGACTTGGACGGATGCTGAACAATGGTCAATTTGGTGCCGCATGTTCAAGCGCCACGTTCGGGCACAGCGGATCGACGGGAACGCTGTGTTGGTTCGATCCGAAAAGTCGTCTAAGCTTCGTGCTGCTGACCACGAAACCTGCCAAGGACTCGACTGCCACGCTGCTGTCTCCCGTATCGAACGCAATTTCGTTTGCAAGTTAGTCGAAGCGGAGCGCTGTCTGACCAGCACTCCGCTCTTCCTACGCTGAATCCGAGATAAGCCCCATCGCCTGCTTCTCGAACAAGCGTTGATACGTTCCGCCCATTCTTCGAACGAGACTGTTATGGGATCCCTCTTCGATGATCCGCCCACGATCGAACACCAGGATGCGATCCAGCATCCGAACTGTGGAAAGACGATGAGCGATCACAATAGAAGTGCGGCCCACCATGAGCCTTTCCATCGCGTCCTGAATGGCAGCCTCCGATTCGGAATCGAGGCTGGACGTGGCTTCGTCTAGCACCAGAATCGGCGCATTAGCCAGAAAAGCGCGCGCGAGGGCTACCCTCTGCCGTTCGCCGCCGGAAAGTTTCACACCACGCTCACCGACGAGAGTTGCATAGCCCTTCGGCTGCGCACTGATGAAGTCATGCGCGTTGGCCAGGCAAGCGGCTTCCTCAATATCGTCTCGTGTTGCTTCAGGACGTCCGTATGCGATGTTTTCCGCAAGTGAGCGGTGAAATAAGATCGGCTCCTGTGGAACCAGAGCGAGTTGACGGCGCAGAGACTGCTGCCGAACGAGCGAAATGTCGTGACTGTCGATGAGAATGCGGCCGCCGTTGATGTCATATAGTCGGTGCAGCAGTTTGACAAACGTGGTCTTTCCGGAACCGGAGTGGCCCACCAGACCGACGCGCTCACCCGGTTCGATACGCACCGAGAAATCCGTAAACAACGGAGTCACGCACTGACCGTATGTGAAGCTGACGCGATCGAACTCAATTGCTCCTTCGGAAACCTGCAGCGCCGGAGCCTTTGGGCGGTCGGCGATGCCGAGAGGCTCCGATTGCAGCCCAACCATCTCTTCCATTTCGTTGACGCTTCGCTGCAGGTTCGCGACGTGTTGTCCGACATCACGCAGATAGCCGTGAACAATGAAATAACTGGTCAGAATGAACGTCACATCGCCGGCCGTCGCCATGCCGCGCCACCACAACAGCACGGCGTAAGACGTGATGGCGGTCCGCAATATCAACAGAACAGCCAGTTGCGCACCGCTGCTGCGTGTCGCGAAGATCCAATGCCGGGAAGTCCGGCTTCGCCATTTGCTCAGCACTTGCGCTAGGCGCTCTTCTTCTCGCGTCTCCGCGCCGAAGGACTTCACCACGGCATTGCAGGTGATCGAATCAGCCAAAGCCGCTCCGACACGAGTATCCTGCCGGTTCGACAAACGCGCCGCCGGGGCCACATATCCGACAGAAAGCACCGTGGATGCGATGACATAGCAAGCTGCGGTCACAACCACCAGCACGCCCATGCTGAGCCAATGCGTGCCCAGCACGAAAGACGACCCGGCGAGAACAACGAGTGCCGGCAGCAAGGCGAGCAGCAGCGTGTCGTTCATCAGATCGACCGCCCACATGCCGCGCGTAATACGGCGTACGATTGAACCGGCAAAGTTATTGGCTTGCCAATCTGTAGACAGTCGCTGCAAACGCCAGAATGCCTCTGATGCCATGTCCGACATGACGCGGACAGTCAAACGTGTGATCCCGACGAACGCGACATAACGAGCGCCAAGCAGCACAAGGCCTGAAACCAACATGAAAGCGAGAGCCGTCACTGCGGTATGCAGCGACTGCACCTTGGCCGTCCGCGCAGCGGCGATTGCATCTACAAGACGACCCGAATACACGGGTAGCAGCAGATCCGCCAGGGTGCCGGCGGTCATGCTGACGCCAATCAACAAAACGAATCCGGCCCGCCGCTTCCAATGACGGAAGAGAAAAGCGAATACGTCCGCGATGCTTTTTCGAGTAACAGAATTTGAGGACATATAGTTACCGTTTGCAAACCAACAAGTCCACGCGAATTAGCAGCTGGTAAGATGCGAAATCGCAAAAACGCAGAGAGATTTGGGATGTACAGGGAACGGCTTCGGTAAAGCGCGACTCGAACCGAACGTGTATTAGCCGGAGGGCTAAAGCTTTAGAACTGAGGAGTTGGTTGAGAAGCGCTCAACTAAGCGGACCCGAGGCGAGCCGCTGTACACCCGGAAGGTTTACATTGAGGAGATCAATCATGTGCGGCACCTCGAGAGACGATAATCTTTTCGAGAATAGCAAGCACAAATCGAAATTGGCAAGTACTGCCGGTATTATTGTGTCCGGTCGTCATTTCGGCCCGACGCGAACCTCATCTCCCGACGAGTCGATAGTCCAGTCCTTATTGTTTTCGGAATGGCTGCTTTCAAAATGAATTTTGGTCTTCCCACTAAACGTATTTAAGGTTCGGTAAAACGTAGTCTTCCCGCCTTCATCGCGGCGGCTGGTGTAGGTCCATGTGTTACCGGAAATTTGCACGTCGTTGCGCCCGGTCGCGCGGCCATCGGGCATAATGCTTTGCGTATAAAAGTGTCCCGGCCCGTTTGCCGGCAGGAAGACAACAAGACCTTGTTGCGCGCCATTGACGACCTGCGAGCAAGTGAAGAACTTTCCCAAAAGCGCGCACTGGTTGCTGAGGGTATCGGGTTTGGCGCCCGCCGGCTGGTCTTTCCGGCTCACATGCCAGCTGCCATCGTAAAGCCAAAGCGGAGCAAACGTCGGGTCGGCTGTTTTGGCCGGAGGAGCCGCCGAGACGGTCATCACGATTGCCACCAAAATCGCGAAACGCATATCCGCATCGTACCGGAAGGGCATTCCACTCCATGGTTACCCATGTTATGTTCCGATTAGGCCCTGCTCCGGCGTTCATGCCAGTTTCTACCGATATCTCTCTCTTTGTTGAGACGCAGTTGGTCACGTTTCCTTCGCTGACACTCGACTGCAGCGTCACGCTGATGGGCGTTACCGTCGCGTACGAAACTTACGGCACACTCAACGCGGAGCGCAGCAATGCCATCCTTCTTCTGCATGCGTTTTCTGGCGATGCCCACGTGGCCGGCATCAGCAAAGAGAACGGACAGCCGGGATGGTGGTCCACCATGGTCGGCCCTGGACTGCCGTTCGATACAGATCGCCACTTCATCATTTGCTCCAACGTGCTGGGCGGTTGCCGGGGCACCACCGGACCCGGTTCTATCGATCCCACAACCGGCGAGCCGTTCGCGATGCGCTTTCCGGTCATCACCATTCGCGACATGGTGCGCCTCCAGAAGATGCTCATCGATCATTTGGGAATCTCGCAGTTGCTGGCCGTGGCAGGTGGCTCCATGGGTGGCATGCAGGCGCTGGAATGGGCTGTTTCTTATCCGGACTCAATAGCCGCTGCCATTCCGATTGCGGCAACGGCTCGCCACAGCGCGCAACAGATCGCCTTTAATGAGGTTGGGCGCCAGGCTATTGTGGCCGACCCGGATTGGAACGAAGGCAATTTCTACACCGGGAAGCCGCCGGCTCGTGGCCTTGCCGTGGCGCGCATGGTCGGCCACATAACGTACATGAGCGATGCCTCCATGCGCGAAAAGTTCGGACGCCGGCTTCGCGATAGAGACGCCTTCGGGTTCGACTTTTCCGCCGATTTCGAAGTCGAAAGCTATCTTCGGTATCGCGGCAGCCAGTTCGTCAATCGCTTTGATGCAAACTCGTACCTGTACATCACGAAGGCGATGGACTATTTCGATGTCTCCAGCGGCTATCCGTCATTGGCGGCTGCCTTCGCACAGAGCAAAGTTCGCTTTCTTGTTTTAAGCTTTACGTCAGACTGGCTCTACCCTACTTATCAATCGCTCGAGATCGTCAGCGCCTTACGTGGCGGAAATAACGACGTTGCGTCTTGTGAACTGCCTTCGACCTACGGCCATGACGCATTCCTGGTGGAAACCAAAGACCAGGGCGAAATGATTGCGGGCTTTTTGGAAAGCACGTCCCGTGAAATCGCCCAACAATCGCCGCGCGCGGTTACTAAAAACCAGCCATATCCCGTACCTGCGCAACTTCTGTCGCGTCAGGATTATGCCATGATCGCCGAAATTGTAGAACCCGGTTCGCGTGTGCTTGATCTCGGCTGTGGTGAGGGCGAGTTGCTGGCATGGCTCTCGGAACACAAGCAAGTGCGTGGCCGGGGCGTGGAGATCGAGGGCGAAAAAGTGCGGCTGGCTGTGGGGCGGGGCGTATCGGTCTATCAAGGCGACATAGCCCAGGGGCTCGTCGATTATCCGGATGGCGCATTCGATTTTGTCATTCTCAGTCAAACTCTGCAGGAGATGCGTTATCCGTTACGCGTGCTTCAGCAGATGCTGCGCGTGGGCCGGCAAGCTATCGTTGCGTTCCCTAATTTCGGGCACTGGACGGTCCGCTTGTCTCATCTTTTTAGCGGCCATTCGCCCAAAACCAGGCTGTTTCCGTTTGACTGGTATGAATCGCCGAACCTTCACTTCCTGACCATCGACGACTTCGTTTCTTTATGTCACAACCAGCATTGGACGATTGAACGCCAGGTCTTTCTCCAGGCAAACCGGTGCGTTCGACAGTTTCCGAACTTACGCGCGGAAGTCGCCGTATTTTTGATTCGACCTGCTCGTTAACACCGCCTGCTTCCTATACTGATTACGTAAAGGAAGAAGAAAACTTGAAATCCGTTGCTGCCGGCTACGTGCGCGCAAATAAGGAGCGGCTGCTGGGCGAACTGTTCGAACTGCTTCGTATTCCGAGCGTCAGCACTCTCCCCGAACACAAGCATGACGTCACGCGTGCGGCTCAATTCATTGCCGAAAAACTCACCTCCGCCGGTCTCGAAAATGTCGCCGTCATTCCCACGGCGAAGCATCCCCTTGTCTACGCCGACTGGCTGCACGCTCCCGGAAAGCCCACTGTTCTCTGTTACGGCCATTACGACGTTCAACCTCCGGATCCGCTGGAGCTTTGGAGAAGCCCGCCATTTGAACCCACCCTGCGCGATGGCAACATCTATGCGCGCGGGGCCTGCGACGACAAGGGCCAGATGTATATGCACATCAAAGCCGCCGAGGCTTTGCGCGCGGTCAAGGGATCGCTGCCCCTGAATCTCAAATTTCTGATTGAAGGCGAAGAAGAAATTGGCGGCGAATCAATCTCCAAATACGTCCCGCAGAATAAGGAGAAGCTCAAAGCCGACGTCGCCCTCGTTTCTGATACAGAACTGTTCGCCGACGGCGTACCGACTCTCTGTATCGGTCTGCGCGGCCTGATGTACCTGGAAATCGAGGCCACCGGCCCTGCGCGCGACCTTCATTCCGGTATGTTCGGCGGGGTGGCTCCCAATGCCGTCTACGGGCTCATCGAACTGCTGGCGAGGGCGAAAGACGCGAACGGCCGTATTGAGATTCCCGGCATTTACGACGATGTCGCGGCGCCCGATCCGGCGGAAATTGAAAGCTGGAAACGCCTCCCGTTTTCCGAACAGCGTTTTCTGGAGAGCGAGGTCGGATCCACTCGATTAACCGGCGAACCCGACCAGTCTGTGCTCGCGCGCATATGGGCTCGACCGACTTTTGAAGTTCACGGCATTGCGGGCGGCTTTACCGGGGCAGGCGCGAAGACCGTAATTCCAGCCAAAGCTGTCGCGAAAGTCAGCTTGCGGCTGGTCCCGAAGCAGGACCCTGCCCGTTTGCTCGAAGCCGTGAAACAGTGGGTTCGCGACCATACGCCCGCCGGTATCCAAACGCAGGTGCGTGTTCTGAGTGCCGGTCCCGCCATTTCGGTCAATCCCAATCACCCGGCTATTCACGTGGCCGCACAGGCGTTCGAGGATATTCTCGGCCAACCAACGGTCTTTGTCCGCGGCGGCGGGTCCATTCCCATTGTTGGCAATTTTGCAACTCACCTCGGCATACCGACGATCTTGATGGGATTCGGCCTGCCGGACGACGGATTGCACTCGCCAAATGAAAAATATCGGCTGAGCAACTACTATCAAGGCATCGAGACGATCGCGCATTTTCTAGATTGCTACAGCGGCTCCGCTAGCCCCTGAACTTCTTCGGCAGCAAGCGCGCATCCAGCCGTCCGCTTTCGGCTCCAAACACCCAGCGTCATTCTGCGTGCTAGAATTCGGGGGTAATGCAGCAGGACCTTGCGCTGGCGTTGCGTCTCCAGGCGCTGGATCGTAAGATTGCAGACCTTGAAAAAGAAATAGCAGCCCTTCCGAAACAGATCGCGGATCTAGAGCGTAAGCTTCAGTCCCACACCGTTCGGCTCGAAGCCGACCGAGCTGCCTTAGCGGCAAATCAGCGTGATCGTAAGAAGGCTGAGACCGAAATCCAAGCTCACGAACAAAAAATCTCCAAGCTTCGCGACCAGATGCTTCAGGCTAAAAACAACGAGCAATACCGCGCGTTTATGAACGAAATAGCCTATGCCGAAGCCGAAATCCGCAAGGCGGAGGACGGAATCCTCGACTTAATGGAAGCGGCGGAACCGCTCGATCAGAACGTAAAAACAGCCGAGATTCAGCTAAAGAAGGAGCGCGAGCAAATTGAAACCGAGAAAGCTCGTGCTCGTGAACGAACCATCGCCGATCAAAAAGCACTCGCCGAAGCACGCGCCGAGCGGGAAAGCGTCTTTGCTTCCATGTCGCCAAAAGTGCAGGCCGAATACGAACGCATTCGCCGTAAGACGAAGGGGTCGGTCGTTGCCGATGCAACCGAGGGCCGGTGCTCCGCTTGCCAAATCTCCCTCCGTCCGCAACCGTTTCAGGATCTTCGCAAGGGCGAGACCATCATCAATTGCGAGAGTTGCGGCCGTATGTTGACCTACAATCCAGTTGTCGATGTCTCGAGTAACGCTTCCGCCTCTCAGCAGATCGCCTGAAATCAAAAATTCATTTTGATATGCTCTCGGCTTCAGCCCCCGGGAGGTGCAATGAAAATCTTCGACAGTGCCGAAATTCGGAACGTTGCTGTGACCGGCCACGGGCATAGTGGGAAAACATCCCTCGCCTCCGCCCTCCTTTACACTGCGAAAGCGGTCGATCGGCTCTTGAAAGTAGATGAAGGCAATGCCGTTACCGACTTCGACGAAGAAGAAGTTGCGCGCAAATTGAGCATCACTTCGTCGCTCGCGGCAATCCCCTGGCAAAAGTCGAAAATCAATCTGATCGACACTCCTGGTTACAACATTTTCCTAACCGACACCCAATCTGCCCTGTTGTCAGCCGATGGCGCGGTGACCATGATAGATGCCGTTGCCGGAGTCGAAGTATCGACGGAAAAGGTATGGAAGTTCGCCAGCGAATTCAATCTGGCCAGCGCCTTCTTTGTCAACAAGCTCGATCGCGAGCGCTCGGACTTTACCCGGGCTGTTGAAAGTATTCGCAATGCCTTCGGAAGAGCAGCCGTTCCGGTGCAAATGCCCCTGGGCGCGGAGAAAAACTTTAGCGGAATTATCGACGTCGTTCGCATGAAGGCCTACTGCTACAAAGCCGGCGGCGATGGCATCGGCAAGGAATCGGAAATTCCTACTCCCTACGAGCAAGCCGCCTCGGCTGCCCACGAGGCGTTAGTCGAGATGATCGCCGAGGGTAATGACGAACTGATGGAAGAGTTCTTCGCTACCGGGACGCTGCCCTGCGAGCACCTGATTGGCGGCTTGCAGGAAGCTGTCCGGGAGCGCCGTATCTTCCCCATTCTCTGCGGGTCGGCCCTGCAAAACGCTGGCGCCGATCTTCTGCTGAATTTCCTTGCTGAGATCTTTCCTTCGCCGTTACAGCGTCCGCCCTTAGCCGCCGTAAAGGACGGTAACGAAGTCACTCTTCCGATCGATCCCTCGGGAGCTGGCTCCGCATTTGTTTTCAAAACTTCGGCCGACCTGTTTGCAGGCCGTGTCAACTATTTTAAAGTCATGTCGGGCGTTGTGAAGGACGATGCTCACCTCACCAACGCACGTTCCAATGCGGCCGAGCGCCTGGGCCACATAGCGACCCCGTTCGGCAAAACCATGCAGCCCGTTTCCGAGCTCCGCGCCGGGGACATCGGTGTCGTGGCGAAGTTGAAAGATACTCTCACCGGCGATACGCTTTGCGAAAAACCGTCGTGCGCGGCTTTCAAAGGCGTCGAGGTTACGGAGCCCTCAATTGCCTATGCCATCTCCGCCAAGACCCGCAACGATGAGGATCGCCTCAGTTCCGCGCTGCAGAAGATTCTCGAAGAGGACCGCGCGCTTCGCTTTTATCGCGATCCGATGACGCAGGAGTTTCTCCTTGCTGGAAACGGCCAGCAACATGTGGAAATTGTCGTCAGCCGTCTGAAACGCCGCTACAACGTCGAAGTGCAGTTGAACGCGCCCAAAATCCCTTACCGGGAGACCATTCGCGGCAGCGCTTCTGCCCAGGGCCGTCACAAAAAACAAACCGGCGGACACGGGCAGTTTGGCGATTGCTGGATCAAGATGGAGCCCCTAGCACGCGGCAGCAAATTTGAATTTGTAAACGACATCTTCGGCGGCGCCATTCCGCGGAATTTTATTCCTGCCGTAGAAAAGGGAATCATCGAAGCTGCGCAACAGGGCTTCCTCGCCGGCTACCCGGTCACGGACTTCCGTGTGACAGTCTATGACGGTTCTTATCACGACGTCGACTCGTCGGAAATGGCGTTCAAACTAGCTGGCCGGAAGGCATTTCGTGCCGCCATGCAACAGGCGAGACCGGCGCTTCTCGAACCCATCATGCGGGTTGAGGTGGAAACTCCCACCGAGTTCGCGGGCGATTTAATGAGCGACTTCAACGGACGCCGCGGGCGGATCTCCGGCATGGACATGAAGGGCAACATGCAGAGTATTCGCGCCCAGGTTCCGATGTCGGAGATGCTCAACTATCAAAATGACCTGACGTCAAAGACACAGGGCCGAGCATCGTTCCACATGGAATTCGATCACTATGACTATGTGCCGGGGGTGCAAGCTGAAAAGGTCATTGCTGCCGCGAAGACCCACATGAAAGCCGAAGAAGAAGAGTAGTCTTACGCCGCCGCCGCTTTCCGTTTGGCAGCCGCTCGTTTCAACGGTTTTATCATCGAAAGAACGACCTTTTCGTACAGATACTTCCCGCGCGAATCCCGGACGCTTTCAGCAATACCGTGCAGCGTACCGCTTTCGAAGGCCTCCAGAATTGTCGGATGAATATAGTATTTCCGGCAGGTCGACGGCTTATTGCCTAATTTACATGCTACGTTCTTGACGACCTCCACCAGCACGGATTTAACCGCTTTGGCGGCCTCAGTGTCAGAGTTCTGTACCTGAGCCAGCAGAAGGTTTGCCGCCAGGCATGTACCGCCCCAGGTCCTGAAGTCTTTCGCACTAAACTCGCCTCCGCTGATGGTCCGCAAATAATCGTTCACGTCGCCCGACTCCAGCACCTGCGGTTTCCCGTCGTTGTCAATGTATTCAAACAAGGAGCTGCCGGGAATGTCCTTGCATAACCGGACAATGCGGGCAAGGCGCTTGTCCTGCACTTTGATCACGTGATGCTGGTGGCTTTTGCCCCTGAACTCGAACTTCAGCGTATCTCCAAGCACCTGGACGTGCTGATTGCGAAGCGTTGTCAGCCCGAAGGAACCGTTTTCCTCGACATACTCTTCGTTTCCGACACGGATGTACGTCGTTTCCAGCAGCCTCACCACCGCCGCGAGCACTTTCTCTTTGGGCATTCCACGAAGCCGCAAATCGCGGCTGACCGCGCGTCGAATTCGAGGCAACGCGCTCCCGAAGGCCAGCATGCGGTCAAACTTCGCCAGGTCGCGAGCCTGCCGGTAAGCAGGATGGTACCGATACTGCTTCCGTCCCTTGGCATCGCGCCCGACCGCCTGAATATGGCCATTCGCGCGTGGGCTGATCCATACCGACGTCCACGCGGGCGGAATCACCAGCGAGCGGATCCGCAGCAGCGTCTTCTGGTCGCGGATCGGCTTGCCCTGCGGGTCCAGATAAACGAAGCTGCTGCCGGAACGGCGGCGCGTGATTCCTTCCCCCTTGGGGATGAAGTACCGAAGGCCCGCCTCCTCAGCGGCCTTTATTTCCTCCGAAACTTCTGCTGTTACAACGGCCAGAGCACTACCCATAGCTCATCGGTTGGACGCCTTCGACCCCGGAAGTTGCACGATTTAAATCGATGCACCCTACTCTGCATCCATAACGCAGCGAAACCCAACCGTGCCGGCGCGGTCCTTCGACGGGGCGATCAGAAGATACTTTCCATGTTCCGTGTTTTTGAAAGCTTTTGGGAAATACCACATCGATCCCTGCGGCTGGTAATAACTGCCGCCACGCAGAACTGCCGTCCGGGTATGTTCGTCCTGAAACTCGTCGGTCCATTGCCACACATTGCCCACCAGGTCCATCACGCCAAACGGACTCGTCCCTTTTGGATGCGCATCCACATCATCCGGAGCGGTTAACGTCCGTGTCTTATTGGGCGCCGGAACCGCCGTATCGTCCCACTGGTCGCCCCACGGATAGGTACGGCCATCGTTTCCTTGGGCGGCATACTGCCACTCCCATTCATGCGGGAGCCTCTTTCCCGCCCAGGCTGCATAGGCGCGCGCGTCTTCCTGTGAGACCCACGTCACGGGCTTGTTGCCCCAGCCGGATGGATACTGCCCATCCTTCCAATCTTTCAAAAAATTGTAACCGTCTTTGGGGCGAAAGTGCGTCGCATCCAGAAACTTTTTGAAATCCGCATTCGTAACCGGATACTTGTCCAGCCAGAAGCTTGCAATCTCGATTTGATGAAGGTGGTGACGGCGAGGCGAATCCTCCCATGGATACTGCACATCGAGACCGGCCCAATTCGTACCTTCTATCTCCAATCCGTCCACTCGAAATTGAAAATCCGCGGCAGCCTGTATCTTCACCATTCCCGCCGGCGAGCCTTGAGCTTCATTCGTTTTCGCAATCGCGACAATTTGCTGCGGAATAGCTTTCCACTCGTCGGACAATGAGTTCAGCGGCACATCTGCCCAATTTTTGCTCTTCTCCATCAGCTCGCGGATCTTTACATTGCTAAGTTCCGGCGTAACCAGGACGGCTCCAAAGCCATGTCCCTCGATATCAAACCTCAGCGAAATCGTTTCCCCGCGGCGAGCGGATGTAAGTTCCGCGCCGTTCCATAGATCGTAGTAGTGCATTCCGGCCTGATACGGCAATTCAAGTTGCGGGCCTGTCAAGTTGTACTCGTTCCGATTGACGATCGCGAAAACTTTCTCTTTTCCGAGCGACCACGCGGTAGCAAATATGCCGAACTGTAGCGTAGGCGTTAGCGGCTCCCACTCCTGACTAATGAGAAATGGCGCAACCGCGCGTTCGACACTGGCCACTCGCCGGATACTCTCTGCGCCCCGCGGAGTAATCCCGTTCCAGATACTCCAAATGTTCTCCCAGGTTTCAAAGCCGACGCCGTTGAAAAAAGCGAACTGCAGATTATCGGTTTTGCTGCGATTCCAACGATCGGAAATGTTAATCATGTGCCGCGGCTCCAGCAGTTTGCCCTCACTCAGCAACGGTGTAAAGGGATATCGCCAATAGCCCCAACTCATATTGTTGTAGGCGAGCATTTCGTTGCTCTGCGGATAGCCTTCCGGCTCGAACACGACCGCATGACCGGTTTTATCGGAAGCATCGCGAAATGCACGCGGCACCCCGCGCATGGTGTCGCCGTTCACACCGTCGGCGCCAATCTCTGCCATTAGTTTGGCAGTCGACTCCCAATTTGCAACCCCTTCGGGCCGCGTCCCCTGATCCCACATCATCATCGGAAACAGCACGCGGACACCGCGCTTGTGGAATTCGTCCACCATCTTGCGCAGTGCGGGAATGCCGCCCGGAAGTGCCCTTAGCAGATCATACTCGCTGCGGTCGTCGATGCCGATGTTCGGATAGCTTTGCCAGATCAATACGCTATCAATTCCGCCGAACCGCTTGTCCAAATCCGCCAGGTATCGATCGACTGTGTATTGGCCGCTCTCACGATCGTAGAAGTAGCGGTCTTCCACCATCATCTGCGGCTGCATGAAGCTGGATTGCGCCCACTTCAATTCTTCACGCCGGTATTCGGCATCGCTATATCCGGCCCGAATGCGCGCTTCATCGCGCCAATGAAAGACGTCACGCCGCCACTCCTCCAGATCTTTCTTCGTGCACGGCGTGTAGCCAAGCTGGATCGACGCTTCGTCCAGACATGCCGGCACGGGAATCAGGGAATCCTTTGCCGGGTAACGCGTGTCCTGTGCATAAGCAGATAGCGGGCAAAAATAGATCGATGTCGTCAGTACGGCTGCAAGCCGCAGAAGGGAGGGAACCTGTCGCACATGCTGACTTTACTTCGGAGCAACGGGCCGCTGCAACGATAAAGTGCGCCGCGACGGAATACCAGCCTTCTCTCTAGCCGCTCCTAGAAGTTCATACGCTTGCTTCTTCAACGATTCAAGGGGCGGATCTTCCGACGGGCAGTTGAGATCGGGTGACCGGTCACTATCGAGTTCAACGAACAACGAAGAGCCAAACGAAACGCTTTTAGCGCAATGAACCACCGGAAGCGCCGAAAGCGACCCGACTGCTTTTAAATTGTGGAGGAACTGTTTGCATTGGCTCTGGTCCAATTTCACCTGCTGCGGCTCGCCGCGATGGGCTTGCACCGTGGCTTCCCCATGCTGATCGAAAGTCAGGCGCACTCCCAGGCGATTCGTCGATCCCGTGTCTTCGATTGTTATTTGCGATTCTTTGGCCGACGCGAGAAGCACGGGTGTCAGGAGAAGAATCAACCACAGTGCCCGCATACTTCGATTATCCAGCACCCAAGACAAGCCGCCGCCGATAAACATCGATCACAATTATTCAGTGTCTGCGTTTATCCGCGGCAACTAAACCAGAATAGGCTGCACGACTTTCCCAGCGACATCCGTCAGCCGAAAATGACGACCCTGAAATTGATAAGTCAGCTTCGTATGATCGATGCCAAGGCATTTCAAAATAGTC
>DATBDT010000093.1:0-64949 GCA_036269815.1 Bryobacteraceae bacterium | reverse complement strand
GCTGATACAACGTATCAGGATGCATATAACTCGGCGAACCGGACGATGCAGGCGGGTCGTCCGAACGCAGCAATCCTGCAGCTTCAGTCCACCCTCAGCAGCTATCCGGAATCTGGTGTATCGAAAGTGCCTCTGAGTTTGCTGCTGGCCGAAGCCTATCGATCTGCCGGCAAATACAAACTCGCCGCACAAACGCTGCAAGAGCTGCTGCCGCAAAATCGAAACTCCGCCGCCGTGCGGATTCGCTTGGCCGCCGACTATGAATCTTTGGGCTCATTTGAAGATGCAGCCGCGCAGTATCCTCAAGCCGCGCTCTTGCAATTCGAAGAAGCCGAACGCTTGAAACCGGATGAAGTTCAGATACACGTCGCCCTCGCCCGGATTCTTTCGGAGTTAGGGAGGAAAGACCAGGCACAACAAGAGCGCATCTCGGCCGAACGATTAATCAATGCTCAACGCAATCGGGAGCAGGCATCGTTCTGCATCGGGATAGGCAATACTGCGTTGCACAACGGCGATCTTCAGAAGGCGGAGGCGCAATTCCGCGACGCTTTGCGGTATGACCCTCAGGATGCTCGGGCGCTCAGCAACTTGGGCCTGGTGCTGGCGCTCATGCACCACCCTGAAGAAGGCCGCCTCGAACTTCAGAAAGCCATCGCACTCGATGGGAAGTTGGCGCTGGCCTACAATGCCTTGGGCGTAAGCTATGCCGAAGAAGGACGCGTGGCCGAGGCGCAAACCGCATTCGACCGCGCAATTCAGATCGAACCGGAATACGCCGAGGCCAAGAACAACCTTGGCGCACTGTACGCGAAGTCGGGAAAAGACACGGAGGCAGTAGCTCTCTTCAACCAGGCCACCGAAGATTCGCCTCAGTACCCGCAATCTTATTTGAACTGGGGCCTGGTTCTTGCGAATCAGGGCAACGCGAGCCTGGCGAAGGCGATGTTTGAGAAAGCGCTGCAGCTCTCACCAGATCTTGCGCAGGCCCGCAAAGCATTGGAGATCGTGCAAGGCGACGCGAAGACGCACAATTGAGTTGTTGCGCTTCGGGCCAGCACTCGCTGCAACTGTTTCGGAAACGCCGCGTTGTGACCACACGCCGGAAAATCTACTCGGTTGCTCGGCGCGGCTATCAATTGACAGCCGCCGCACGACTTTTCCCGGCACGGAACTCCGTCCATCCGATCTAACGGAAGAGGTACGAACACACGCATGCAGGTGCAATCTTCCAAGAATCAATACGAGATGCAGGATCCGACCAAACAATACCCGCGGCCTAAGTTCCCGGAGCAGGAACAACCATCCCCAGGTCTGGCTGAAGAGATGGATCCGAAACCCGACCATGGCGAGGGGAGCTATCGCGGATTCGGGCGTCTTGCGGATCGCAAGGCCGTGATCACCGGCGCCGATTCCGGCATCGGCCGCGCCGTTGCCATTGCATTTGCTCGCGAGGGGGCCGACATCGCCATGAACTATCTCGAGAGCGAGGAAGAGGACGCTCAGGAAGTCGTCTCGCTCATAAAGAAGGAAAGAAGGAAGGCGATTCCGCTGCCCGGAGACATCAGCCGTGAATCATTCTGCAGAAGGCTCGTCGAAGATGCGTATGAAAAGTTGGGCGGTCTCGACATTGTGGTGAATGTAGCTGGGCATCAGGTCTATCAGGAGAGCATCGAAGACATCACCACCGAGCAGTTCGACGAAACGTTCAAGACGAACGTCTACGCATTGTTTTGGATTTGCAAAGCGGCTATACCTCGGTTACCGGCGGGCGCCACAATTATCAATACCGCGTCCATTCAGGCGTATCAACCGTCACCGGGACTGCTGGATTACGCTCCCACAAAGGCTGCCATCGTGGCCTTCACCAAAGGGCTGGCGAAACAGGTCGCATCCAAGGGTATCCGCGTCAATTGCGTAGCGCCTGGTCCAATATGGACGCCATTGCAGCCAAGCGGCGGTCAACCAACCGAAAAGATTCCTGAATTCGGCGCAAAAGTTCCGCTGGGCCGCCCCGGCCAGCCTGCCGAATTAGCGCCCATCTACGTCCTGCTCGCCTCGCAGGAATCTAGCTTTGTCACCGGAGAAACTTACGGCGTAACTGGCGGCAACATGCTGCCGTAAGTACGCCTTTGAACATCCTGCGCTGAAGACCGGCAGCAACTCTGCAATTTTGAATCGTCTTACGCCGGAATTGCTGCCGATGCTGCCTCGCTAAACCTCTCCCTTTTGCTTTTCCAGCGTCTATATTAGATATCGGGCTCCGCACCGTCCCCAGTTCGCGAAAACCGAACGCGAAAGGATCAGGAAGCCGATCTCGCTCGCGCGAAACGGCAACGTCCTGAAGGTCACCTTCGATAGCTCAGTTGCAGCTACACTGAAGAGAAAGCTGGAATTATGTTGGAACGCGCTCTCGCCAAAGTTTTTGGCACTAAACACGATCGGGAGATCAAAACGATCCGTCCCCTCGTGGCCGCTATTGGCGATCAGGAACCGCGCATCAAAGCCCTGTCCGATGCCGAATTGGCCGCCATGACGCAAGAATTCAAGCAGCGGCTTGCGAATGGTGCAACTTTAGACGACATTCTTGTTGAGGCCTTCGCTGTTTGCCGCGAAGCGGCGCGCCGCGTCCTGAATATGCGGCACTTCGATGTGCAGTTAATCGGCGGCGTTACTCTACACCGCGGCCGCATTGCTGAAATGAAAACCGGTGAAGGAAAAACACTGGTCGCCACATTGCCGAGCTACTTGAATGCGCTCGGAGGTAAAGGCGTCCACATCGTTACGGTCAACGACTATCTCGCCCATCGGGACTCGGATTGGATGGGACGTATTCATCGCTTCCTCGGTTTAAGCGTTGGCACCATCGTTCACGACCTGGATGAGACCGAGCGCCGCGCCGCCTACAACGCTGACATTACCTACGGAACCAACAACGAGTTCGGCTTCGACTACCTTCGTGACAACATGAAATTTCGCCTGGAAGATTGCGTCCAGCGCGAATACAACTTCGCTATTGTCGACGAAGTCGATTCCATCCTGATCGACGAAGCCCGTACCCCGCTGATCATCGCCGGTCCCAGCGAAGAGTCCACAGATAAATACATCCGGGTCAATCGAATCATTCCTGCCCTGGAGCGCGGCGAAGTAATCGAGGGTAAAGAGCCCGGCCAGTCCCGCACCACGGGTGACTTTACTGTCGACGAGAAGCATCGCACAGTAGCGTTGACCGAAGAAGGTGTTCTAAAAATCGAAAAGCTCCTGGACAGCTCGAATCTTTATGACGCTGCCAACATCGAGCTGAATCACCACGTCCAGCAGTCGCTGCGCGCTCACATCTTGTATCAGAAGGATCGCGATTACGTCGTGCAGGACGGACAAGTGATTATCGTGGATGAGTTCACCGGCCGCCTGATGCCGGGGCGCCGCTGGAGCGACGGTCTCCACCAGGCCGTCGAAGCCAGAGAAGGCGTAAAAGTCGAGCGCGAAACTCAAACCCTCGCCACCATCACCTTCCAGAACTTCTTCCGCATGTACAAGAAGCTGGCCGGCATGACGGGTACTGCGGATACCGAAGCAGCGGAATTCAGCAAAATCTATAACCTGGAAGTAACCGTTATTCCGACCAACCGGCCGATGATCCGGGCCGAGAATGCCGATGTCGTCTATCGCACCGAAGCCGAAAAATTTCGCAACGCGGCTAAGGAAATTAAAGAGCTTCATGAGAAAGGTCAGCCGGTCCTCGTCGGCACCATTTCCGTCGAAAAATCCGAGCGTCTCTCCGCGATTCTCAAGAAGTCAGGCGTGCGCCACGAGGTTCTCAACGCGAAGAACCATGAACGTGAGGCCCATATCATCGCGCAGGCCGGTCGAAAAGCTGCTGTTACGGTTTCGACCAACATGGCCGGCCGCGGAACCGACATTCTTCTGGGCGGCAATCCCGATTTCCTCTTAGAAGACCGTCTGAAGAAATTAGGTAAATCACCCGAGTTGATGCCGGCTGCCGAGTTGGAAAGCCTGAAGCTGCAAATCAGCAGCGAAATTGAAGTTGAGCGGAAGGAAGTGATCGCTGCGGGAGGTCTGCACGTTCTCGGCACGGAGCGTCACGAATCACGCCGTATCGACAACCAGCTCCGCGGCCGCGCCGGGCGTCAGGGTGACCCCGGAAGTTCGCGCTTCTATTTGTCTCTGCAGGACGACCTGCTTCGCATCTTCGGTGGGGAGCGTATGCAGAACCTGATGCTTCGTCTCGGCATGGAAGAGGATGTGCCTATCGAGTCTCGCCTCATCACGCGCCGCATTGAAGCCGCTCAGAAAGCCGTCGAGGCCCAGCACTTTGCCTCCCGTAAGCACGTCCTCGAGTACGACGACGTGATGAACAAACAGCGCCAGGCTGTCTACGGCATGCGCCGGCAGCTACTTGAAGGCCGGGAGCAGAAGGAGCGCTTGCTCGACATCGTCAGCGGAATTGTCGCCACCTTCATCGACGAGTACTTGCCTCAACAGGCGCGCCTCCATGAATACGACCTGCCCGGCCTCCAGTCGGCTGCGCTGAACCAGTTCGGCATAAAGCTTGATTTGGATGAGCTCAACAATCTCGACCGCCGTGAAGTCGAGACGCGCGTCTACGATCACCTCGTCAGCCGCTACGAAGAAAAAGAGCGCATGATCGGCGCCGAGAATCTGCGCCACGCCGAGCGCATCATCATGCTGAACGTCGTCGACAATCAATGGAAAGACCATCTATTGTCGATGGACCACCTGAAAGAAGGCATCGGCCTTCGCGGTTATGGACAAAAGGATCCTCTCATTGAGTACAAGAAGGAATCCTTCCAGATGTTCCAGGACATGATGGATCGCATCGAAGACGAGACCGTCAAATATCTCTTCTTCATGCGAGTGGAAATAGGCGCGCCACCGCCGCTGCCTTATCCCGAACTCGCCGACGAGAGCGATGATGAGGATGAAGGCGATTCCGCCGAGTCGCAGCACGCTGCGGCCGCACAGGCCGAACAGGCAAAGCTCGAAGCACGGCAGCGTGAAGCCCAGCAATCGGTTATAGACCTCACTCGCAACATCCAGCGCAAGAAGGACCAGGAGCTAGCGCAGCTGCAGTTTAACGGAAACGGGAATTCCAGCGCGCCATCTCCGGCGAAGGCTGCGCCGAAGGTTGGCCGCAACGATCTATGTCCGTGCGGCAGTGGAAAGAAGTACAAGAAATGTCACGGCATCGGGTAAATTCAGTTGCCGCCGCGCTCCTTGTCGCGGTTCTTCAAACGACGCTGCTGAGCGCCGACGACTCCGCGCTTTGGAAAGAATACGGACTGGTCAGTACACAGCAAGCGAAGCGCGGAAAGCTCAGCTATACCACCTATCAGATGAAAGATCTCACTGGTGCGTTGGCCGTCTGGGAGTGGCAGCGATCGGCTGCATCTAAGCCCTGCAATCTGGCACCGCTGTGCACCGTGGACGACAAACGGACCATCATTTCCGATGACAACTATGTCATCGCGTTCGATAGCGTCAGCCCTCGCAAAGCCGATGTGGACGCGGCTATCGCGTCACTGCCAAACCGGAAAGATACATCTCTTCCGGCATTGCTGACCTTCCTTCCGCGCGACGGACTCGTTACCGGCTCGGCTCGTTATATTCTCGGCACTGCTTCTCTCGCTGCCTTTGCTCCGGAACTCGGCTCCGCCAATCCAGGTTTCGAACAAGGTGCTGAAGCTCAATCGGCGGCATACACTCTGCCGGGTAGTGCAACTCCGGTTCGTCTCGCATTGTTCTATTACCCGACGCCGGAGATGGCCCGCGTTCACTCGGTCAATTTCAAACAGCTCTCGAACGTCTTTGCAAAGCGCTCGGCTGTGCTGGTTGCGGTGGTCTATGGTGGCGCAACGCAAATGCAGGCTGACACACTGCTCAGCCGCGTTCAGTATGAAGCCAAAATCACCTGGAATGACACGCCTCCACCACCTCCAATTAAGCCGTTATACCGGCTGTTGTTGAACATCGTCTACATGTGCTTGTTGCTTGCCGCCCTGTGTACCGCGGCGGGTCTGATTTACGCTGCACTGCGCATCTACCGAAGGCGCTACGGGCAGCTCGAGTCGCAGGAGGCGATGACAACCCTGCATTTAAGAGGCTGAAGCAATTCTCGTATCGAGCTGATAGCGCTTAACTTAGCTGATTACTGGGTTCCCGATTTCCACAGCTTTGTTCCAAATTTGCACAGCCGGTGGAAAAACAAGTTTTGCTCTAAATGGTTTGTAGCGAAGTACTTACAAGGCACTTCTGAGAGCGGGAAGTTTGCCCTTGACTTCAACCTGCGCGCGCCCTACACTCCAATCACACACAGGTTTTTGGCGGTTGCGATACCGTCGAATCTGATTCTCCCATCAAACGTACCTCGGCGACCCCGAGGCCTGGAAACAGGAAGATTATGCTCATTCGCGAGAATGAGCATTTTCTTTTCCAATCCTGCAATCAGTGAACTAAATTACTCTGTTAAGCCCTACAGGCAGTGCTTTATGGTGGAATAACGTCTCCATATCATGAAGCCAACGTCGTCCCTTGAGGAGCGCACGTACAACAGATTTGTGTTCAGCGTCCCCTTCCGCCGAGTTCCTCGGCGGTTTGGTGCCGCGTCCCGTCCTTTTTGCGCTTGGCTGTTCGTACTGGGAGTCATCGTCCCAACGGCGTTAGCACAGACGGCGAGCGTCCCTACGTTCTCGGGAACCTACGCCAGTGGCGGCAGACAGTATTCGTATCGAATGGTAGGCCGAAAGCCGGAACTGGGCGGCACGACGACCATTCCCACCGTTCTTGTCCCTGTTGCGCTTTCCTTCCGGTCCGATCCCGGTTCTGTATTGAATCCGGCCTCAGATATCCCCGGCATTTTGCACTCGCCTATCTTTGAACCAGCGGCGTTTGCTACCGGCAACACCCAGTACGGAGATGCCGTGCTGCGCGCTCAGTTCTACAAGACCACAGCGCGGACCGGATGGCACACCCTGCTGGGACGAGCGCAAACGGCGCCCGCAATCCAGATCGATATTCCTGCCGGGTACGGCTATATTTTGCATTCCAAACGGACCGGAAAATCGTTGGGTATTGTCGATCTCGACTTCGTCAGCAAGTCCCTCGCCGAGCGCGCTGGAGCACTCCATGCGGGTCCGGACAAACTGCTGATCGCCGTGACCAAAGATACGGCGTTCTACGCGCTGGGCGATGCCACCGTCTGCTGTTCGATCGGCAGCCATGGGGCGGCGTTGAGCGGCTCGAAAGGGGCGGCTCAGCCGTTTGTCCTCGCGTCCTACATGGATCAAGGTGCGATGCCCCGCTACAGCGACGTGCAGGGCATCAGTCAGCAGGTTGCCGAGTGGCTCAATGATCCGTTCTACGGCTCACACCCCAACCAATTCCCGCCGTGGGTCTCTCCGCAAATGAATGGAGGTTGCGAAGGCCCCGGGGAAAGCAGCGCTTATCTAATGGAGCAGCCAACCGATGGTATGCCCTCGAACGCCACTCAGATTTCTGTTCGCGGCAAGTCGTACCATCTCGAAAATATGGCGCTTCTGCCCTGGTTCACCGGAACGGCATCGGCCGACACCTACCGCCGGGCTTATAGCTTTCCCGACACAAACGCATTGTCCGCGCCCGCGCATCCGTGTTCCGCACCGCGCGGACGAACTGCGCAAGAGACCTCCAGTCCAATTCCGGAATCCGGTGCACCCAATGGACACGCCCTCATTGGTTATTGGGAGGGTTACTCTGCCGCAAGCAGTTCTCCCCTGCGGAGCGTTTCGCCGCAGTGGGATGTCGTCATTGCAACGTTTGCTGCGCCCGTCAAAGGTTCCACAAGTCTTTTGAAGTTTCAGCCGCCCTCGTCAATCGGAGACCGGACGTTCAAGGCCGACGTGGCTTTTTTACAGAGCCACGGCAAAAAGGTTTTGATCTCTCTTGGCGGCGGCGGTGCAGTGGTCACTCTCAACACAGACAAAGATGTCGAGCAATTCGTCCGCTCCGTGACTGCAATCGTCGATAAATATGGTTTTGATGGCGTCGATCTTGACATTGAAACGCCTTCGCTGCTCATTGATCCGGGCGACACGGATTTTCGACGGCCTACGACGGCTTCAATCGTCAACCTGATCATCGCCATGCACGAGCTGCATGAGCACTTCGGGCCAAAGTTTATGATTAGCGAAGTGCCCGAAGCAGCGCAGACCCAGGCCGGAATGGTTACCTATGGTGGACAGTTCGGAAGTTTTGTGCCGGTGATCTATGGCACACGCGACATCCTGTCGTTTGTGGATGCTCAAGACTACAACACTCCTCCGCTTGAGGGCCTTGATGGAAATTACTACTTCCCGGGCAATGCCGATTATCACGTTGCGATGTCGGAAATGCTGCTGAAAGGGTTTTCGGTTCGCGGCAATTTCTTCCCGCCATTACCTCCCCAAAAGGTAGCCGTCGGACTTCCAGCAACTCCGCGGTCGGCCCGCAACTACACCGCGATACCCGATATCGAAAACGCACTCGGCGCGCTGTTACAAGGCAAAACATACGCCGGCGCGCAATACAAACTGCAGAAGCCATCCGGATACCCAACGTTTTTGGGAGCGATGTTCTGGGCGATCAACGAGGACAAACGGAATAATTATCAGGTGTCGAATTCCATCGGGCCATTTCTGCACAATGTGGGACGACGATAGACTGAGTGCCTATTCACCGCTCTCAATCAACGTCTCCGCGCTCGAGCAGGATGTTCCTCCGGACCCTGTCTCCCGGGTCGCTCCTCATTTTTCTTTCAGGCGTATTTTGTTTGTTTGCTGCGGTCGGTATCGGAACCGATCTGTTGAATGTCGATAGGTCCGATCCCCCGCATTTGTTGATCGCGATCATCTTGAACGGCGTGATTGCGGCGGCTTTCGCATGGGGCTGGGCGCGCGGGCCGGTGGTGCTGCTCTATTTAGGCGCGGCAACTGCGATCGCTCACATCAGCATCAATAAAGTGTACCCGCAAATACATCACGACCTTTCGTTAGAGCAAATCCGCTCGTCGATTATTCTTCACGGTCTGCTCATCACCGCATTCATCGTTCTGGGCTACATCTTGCTCACGGCCTTTGTTGGATCGGAGGGAAAACGCTTTTTCGCTGCACACACCGAGATCGAGTTGGCAGCGGGAATCCAGCGAGCTCTTGTGCCGCCTCTCTCAGTAACCTGTGATGGCTTTGAGGCCTATGGAATATCGCTGCCCAGCGGCGCCATCGGCGGCGATCTGTTCGACATTGTTCCGTGCGGTGCTGCATCGTTTGCTTATGTCGCCGATGTCTCTGGACACGGAGTCAAAGCCGGTGTCCTGATGAGCATGGTCAAAGCAAGCGTCCGAACACATTTTGCTGTTCCAGGAATGCGGGAAGAAAAGGTGCTGGAATCGCTGAATGACGTCCTTTATCCACTGACGGACGCCGGAACATACGCCACCATCGCTTTCGTTTTGATTCAAGGTGGCCGGCCGCTGTTGTTCTCGCTGGCGGGGCATCTGCCGATCTTCCACTTTAAGCACCAGCTGGGGAAAGTGGAGCAGTGCTCGGTTGAGAATTTTCCCGTGGCGATGTTTCCGGATGTGCGCTTTGAGGTTTCAACACTGGAGGCAGCGGCTGGTGACGTGGTGGCGATTGTGACCGACGGTCTCACCGAGTTATCGAACAAGAAGGGCGCTGAGATCGGCTACGGCTATATCGAAAAGGCCTTACGCGATTCAGCCAGGTCGCCGCTGAAAGAAATTGCCGCCGGCATCGTGAAAACCAGCGAACAGTTCGGCACTCCGGTTGACGACCGAACCCTACTTCTGATTCGCCTTTCATGAAACCCTTTCCTAAACACTTCAATGGGAAGCATTTCTATAATCCCGATGCACCGCAGGTGCGCGGGTTGATCGACCTGCTGCGTTGGAAGATGACTAGCCGCGCGGAGCCATCGCCACAGTTCGTGGATGACGTTACACCGTCTATGCCGCCGCGCCGGGTTGATGGCTCTGAACTGCGCGTCACGTTTGTGAATCATTCCACCGTCCTCCTGCAGCAGCAGAATCTGAACATCTTGACCGACCCGATTTGGTCCGAGCGTGCCAGCCCTTTCCAATCGCTCGGTCCACGGCGGCACAGAAGGCCCGGGGTTCGTAAGGAGGATTTACCGCCGATTGATGTCGTGCTTCTGAGCCATAACCACTACGACCATCTCGATATCGAGATGCTACGCTGGCTCGCCGGCCGGGGAGACTCGACGTTTGTTGTTCCGCTGGGTTTGGGCCAGTTCCTTCGCTCGCAAAAGATTGAGCCGGTCTACGAACTCGATTGGGGAGAATCTCACTTCTTTCCGAACGCGACCATACACGCGGTTCCGGCGCTGCACTTTGCCGCGCGCGGACTGTTTGATCGGAACAAGACGCTCTGGTGCGGCTACGTTATCGAGTCGCAGCGCCGCATTTATTTTGCCGGTGACACAGCTTTCGGAGATCACTTTTCGCTAATTCGAGAAGCATTCGGCAGCCCGCATGTCGCACTGCTGCCGATCGGTTCGTATGCACCGAAGTGGTTCATGTCCCCCGTTCACATGGGGCCCGCCGACGCTGTTCGGGCGCATGAGATCTTACGCGCCGAGACATCGATTGCTATTCACCACGGGACATTTCAGCTTGGCGACGACGCGATCGACACCCCGCGCCATGAACTTCTGGCCGAAGCAATCCCGCCCTCGTTCCGTGTTTTAAACAACGGCGAGTTTGCGGATATTTCTTGAGAATCGTATTAGATGTCTCGCTCCGCATCCTGTTCAATATAAAATCGCTGAGGAATGAAATCACGAGTATCCTTTGCTGCCTTGGCTATCCTGGCCTGGAGCATGCCATCCTCTGCACAGAAGCCCGCACACAGCATAGTTCGCTTAGATCCGCTTGCCGATCAGATCGTCCCCGCCGATGCTCAACTGCAAAAGGTGGCGACCGGGTTTGATAAATGGACGGAGGGGCCGGTTTGGACTGCGGACGGACGTCTGTTCTTCGCGGAGATCCCAGCTAACAACATCGACCAATGGAAGCCTGGCGGAACAGCGTCGGTCTTCATTCATCCCAGCGGTTACACTGGCGCGGAGCCATACAAGGGTCCCGAGCCTGGCTCAAATGGAATGACGTTGGATTCTTCGGGAAGGCTTACGGTCGCAGGACACGCACGGCGGAACGTATGGCGGCTGGAAAAGCTGAGCCCCGATGCGCAAGTCACCGTGCTGGCCGACTCTTATCAAGGGAAACGACTGAACAGTCCGAACGATCTGGTTTATCGCTCTGATGGATCTTTGTATTTCACCGATCCTCCGTATGGATTTCCCACGCAGGGCGACGACGATCCTCTAAAGGAATTGAAGGTAAACGGGGTTTATCGGATTCCCCGCGCACGTCAACAAAAACCCGGCGCTGCTCCGCAAAACGGAAAACTTCAGCTCGTGATTCAGGACCTTCCCCGGCCCAACGGCATTGCATTTTCGCCGGATGAGAAGTTCCTGTATGTTTCCGATTCCGGCAAACGGATCTGGATGCGCTACAACGTGGCGGCCGATGGCTCGGTGAGCGGCGGTTCGGTTTTCTGCGATGCGAACGGACAAAGCGGTCACGGCGGTCCGGACGGAATCAAAGTCGATAAGAAAGGGAATTTGTACGGCTCAGGCCCGGGCGGCGTCTGGATCATTTCTCCGGCCGGCAAGCATATCGTCACTATCGAAGTGCCGGAAGTTGCGGCAAATCTGGCATGGGGCGACTCCGATGTGAAGACGCTCTACATCACGGCGAGCACCAGCATTTACAGCATCCGGCTCAACGTTCCCGGTGTGATGCCGGTGCATTGATGATGGCTATATAAGCGCCGGTAGGACTTCCTCGCGTGACGTGAATTGCCGTCCGTGAATGCCGAGCTTTTCGGCGGCTTCAATATTCACCTGCCGGTCGTCTAAAAACAGCGTCTGCGCGGCCGATGTGCCGAGTCCGGCCAGGCAATCCTGATAGATCACAGCTTCCGGCTTGGCGGCCTTCAACTCGTACGAAAGTGTGACGTGGTCGAAAGAATCGAAGCGCCGCGTACGATGGCGCAGGGCTTCGCCTAAATCGCGCGGCATGTTCGAAAGCATGGCTAACCGTTTTCCTGCTGCCCGAAGCGCTCCGATCCACTCCCACATCGATTCGTCGTAATGCATCCAGCTGACGACATCTAACTCCGTCAGTTCGTCTATCTGTGCTTCGTTCAGAGCGGATTGACCTGCCGCGGCTACAGCCTGCCAGTATTCCTTTGCGGACAGAAGCCCTTTGTCGTATACGAGCCGAAGGTCGGACCAATAGAGCTGGTTGAAGCTGGGGATCGGAATTCCCAAAATGTCCGCCATGCGCGTCTGATCCTCTGCCGTTTGGTGATGAACCAGGACGCCGCCGTAGTCGAAAATGATTCCTTCGTATGCATCAATTTTGGGCATTTGTGGGTGTTACGCCAGTGTAGCCAACAAGCGGTTTTTTCCACCGAAAACTGGTAGAATAAGGAGGTACGGACATAGAAACAAGTGATCGTGTTTGCAAGTATTTGCACCACGTTCTAAGACTAATGTCCCCTACCCGAATTTAGGAGTCCTTTTTGGCCGATCAAGATCCACCGGGCAGCGGTCCTCTGTTCCCCCCTGCCGAGAACCGAAGCATCATTCCCATCAACATCGAAGACGAAATGAAGCGTTCGTACCTCGATTACTCGATGAGTGTAATCGTGGGGCGCGCGTTGCCGGACGTGCGTGATGGATTGAAGCCCGTTCACCGCCGCATTCTGTTTGGCCTCCACGAAATGGGACTCCATTTCAACCGTCCCACGCGCAAGTGCGCCAAGATCGTCGGCGAAGTCCTGGGTAAATTTCATCCGCACGGCGACACGCCTGTCTATGACGCATTGGTGCGAATGGCGCAGCCGTTCTCGATGCGCTACCCGCTGGTGGATGGACAGGGAAATTTCGGCTCCGTTGATGGCGACCCGCCAGCGGCGATGCGATACACGGAAGCGAGGCTTTCGCGCATTGCCGGAGCACTGCTCGAAGATATCGACAAAGAGACAGTCGATTTTCGACCCAATTACGACGACAGCGAGCACGAGCCGGAAGTGCTCCCGACCCGTGTCCCCAATCTGCTGGTTAACGGATCATCGGGGATTGCTGTGGGAATGGCGACGAACATCCCGCCGCACAATCTGAAGGAAATCATCGATGCGGCGCTGGTTTTGCTGGAAGACAGGCAAGCGTCGATCGCCAAAATTCTGGAACTGGCGCCCGGCCCTGATTTCCCCACGGGCGGCTTTCTTGTCGGACGGTCCGGCATTCTGGACTATTATCTGCGCGGCCGCGGCAGCTTGAAGCTTCGCGCCAAGGCGGCAACCGAAAAGTATGGCCGCGATGGCGAAGCGATCGTGGTGACGGAACTGCCCTACCAGGTTAATAAGGCGCGCCTGATTGAGCATGTCGCCGCGCTGATCGGCGACAAAAAACTGGAAGGCATGGGCGAACCGCGCGACGAAAGCGATCGCGACGGAATGCGCATTGTGTTCCCGCTGAAGCGCGGCGAAAACGCCGAAGTGGTTCTTAACAACCTCTACAAACAGACGCAGATGCAGGTGAACTTCGGCGTCATCATGCTCGCGATTGTGAATGGCCAGCCGCGCGAGCTCGGCATCATCGATGTCATCAAGCGCTTCCTGGAACATCGTGCGGATGTTGTCCGCAGGCGCACCGACTACCTGCTGCGCAAGGCTCGGGAACGCGAGCATCTGTTGATCGGTTTCCAAAAGGCCCTCGATCATATCGACCAGGTAATCGCGCTCATTCGCGCTGCGAAGACGCCTAAAGAAGCGCGCGAAACTTTGATCTCCACGTTCGAGTTCACCGAACGCCAGTCGCAGGCCATTATTGAGCTGCAGTTGCAGCGCCTGACTGGCATGGAGAGGCAGAAGATCATTGATGAACTTGCTGAGATCCAGCGGCAGATCGCCGGGTATGTCGAGATTCTCGGCTCCGAAACGGTTTTGCGCAGCGTTATTGCGAAAGAACTGAAGGACGTTCAGAAAGAGTTCCCGGATCCTCGCCGCACGCAGATCATCGAAGACACTGGCGAGATTCGCCTCGAAGATCTGGTGCAGATGGAAGATGTCGCCGTGACGATTTCGCGCGGCGGGTACTTGAAGCGTACTGCGGTCGATACATATCGGCGGCAGACGCGCGGTGGACGAGGGCGCATCGGTATGGGTACGCGCTCCGAAGATGTGGTGGAGAACATGGTGATTGCCTCCACGCATTCGTACTTGTTGGTCTTCACCAATAAAGGGCGCGTCTACTGGCTCAAGATTTACGAGATCCCCGACGCCGGCACCACCGGGAAGGGCAAACACGTCTCAGGTCTTATCAGTCTGCAGCCGGACGAAACCGTCAAAGCGTTCCTGCCGGTGGTGGCTTTCGTGCCCGAAAAGTTCATCATCATGGTGACGCGGCAAGGCGTGATCAAGAAGTGCGAGCTGACGGAGTTCGATAATCCGTTGTCACGCGGCATTATCGCGCTTGCGCTCGACGACGGCGATGAACTCCTCGGCGCCGGCATTACAACTGGCAAGAATTTTATCTTCCTCGCTTCTCATAACGGCATGGCGATCCGCTTCAACGAGGATGAAGTTCGTGCGATGGGAAGGCAGGCGCGCGGTGTCCGGGCGATGGATCTGGAAGACAAGGACTACTTAATCGGCCTGGAAGTTGTCGATGAGACCGGACTCGTCTTGTCGATTTCGGAAAACGGCTTTGGAAAACGTACGCCGCTCGAAGATTATCGATTGACGGCGCGCGGACGCAAAGGCGTGATCAACATGAAGACCACTCCGAAGGTTGGCAAAGTGGTCGCCGTGTTGTCGGTGGACGAGACGACTGACTTGATGATCATCACCAAGGACGGCAAAATCATCCGGATCGATTCGAGCGAGATCCGGCAGGCGGGCCGCTCCACGCAAGGAGTTCGCCTGGTGCGTCTGGAAGAGGGCGATCAGGTCGCGGCGGCGTCGGTCATTCCGGAAGCCGAAGAAGTCACCAACGGCGAACCCCGCAATGGCGAATTGCCGTTGCAATAGTCGGCTATTTAACGCGGACGGTGAGGGATGCAGTCTTGGTGTGTCCCGCGCCGTCGTCCGCGGTAATGGTGTAGGTCGTTGTGTGTTTCGGACTGATGTCCAGGCAATGCCGAAACGAGGGCTTGATGTTCTCCACTGGCGGGTCAAGCTTCACCGTTTTGGCATTTACGACCCCATAACATAGTTGCGTTGTTTGCCCCGGCTTCAATACGCCATCCGCGGCTTCGAACGTGGTGAACGTCAACTCGCCATGTTGTGAGATCTGGTCGTAGACGTCTTTTTGAGCTTGCGCCTTTTTCTCCGCCGCAGCCTCCGTGGCCTGCTTCGTGTCCTGGTACCGTGACCAGAACGTCCACGCAACATACAGCGCGGCAATGATCACCGCGGCTGTCGTGTAAGGCAGAATGGTGCGAAGAATCGACTTCGATTCGGCCGGTGGTGAGTGGTCCGGCGGCTGTTGATCTAAGAGAGACGACATGATTTCTCTAAATAACTCGCAATATCACGTTAGACGATGCGCGCCGCGGGAGCTTTCACGAAATGCCATTTCGCTACGTCGTTTTCAACAAACCATACCAGGTGCTGAGCCAGTTTACAGCGGGCTCAGTGCAGCGCCGAACGCTAGCCGATTTCGTTCCGGTGCCGGGAATCTATCCTGTCGGGCGCCTCGACTACGACTCCGAAGGATTGTTGCTGCTAACGGACGACGGGAAGCTGCAGCACCGGCTGAGCGATCCGCGCTTTGCGCATCCACGCACTTATTGGGTGCAGGTTGAGGGGCAGGCGACGTGCGAAGCGTGCGAGCGCCTCAGCGGTGGTTTGAACGTTCGCGATTATCACACCCGGCCGTGTCAGGCGCGCCTGTTGGCAGAGCCGCAGTTGTGGGCACGCAACCCGCCGATCCGGTATCGCAAAAATATCGCCACATCGTGGATAGAAATTACGCTGACCGAAGGCCGGAATCGCCAGGTCCGCCACATGACAGCGGCGATCGGGTTTCCGACGCTGCGGCTGGTGCGGGTTGCGCTGGGTTCGCTGCGGCTCGAAGGGCTGACGCCGGGAGAGTGGAAACTGTTGTCGGAGCAGGAGGTGAAGGCGGGTTTTTCCCGTCTATAAAAAGGGCTGGAAGGCCACAAACGACAGTATCCGAGTGTAAGTTCTAATAGAATCAACAACTTAGCTGGATTATTTGGGCTTGGCGGAGGCGATTCGAGGTGGATTTCAGCGGTATTTTTGAAAGAACGGGCGGGAATAACTGCTTTTAACATTGCTTACGCTTGGAAAGCGTTTCAAGCGCTCGTTCGCTTCGATAGCGTTAATCTAACAACATATGGGGATCCGTCACCCCCGGATTATTTTCGCTCTCCTGCTTTCGATCGCGGCTCTGTTGCTCAGCTACGGAGGACATTTTTCGTTTGAGCGGGCGCAGGCTCAGCCGGCCCCGAATTCGTCTCCGGGCAGCACAAATGTGCTGACTTTTCATAACGACATCGCCCGAACGGGGCAGAACCTGACGGAATCAACGTTGACTCCTTCCAATGTCAATTCGTCCTCGTTCGGTAAGCTCTTTTCCGTGGCTGTCGACGGGAAGGTCGACGCTCAACCGCTATACGTTTCTCACATTTCCATCGGCACTCAGGGCGTACATTCGGTTATTTATGCGGCGACCGAGCACGATTCGGTATACGCGATCGACGCGGCGGCCGGGAGCGTTCTGTGGCAGGTGAGTTTGTTAGCGGCTGGAGAAAGCCCGTCCGGCGACAGGGGTTGCGCCCAGGTCACGCCTGAAATTGGAATCACCGCAACTCCGGTAATCGACCTGACCGCCGGCGCCCACGGCACGATGTATCTGACTGCGATGAGCAGAGATGCGAGCGGCAACTACCACCAGCGGTTACACGCTTTGGACATCACGACGGGGCAGGAAGAATTTAACGGTCCGATGGAAGTGGCCGCGACGTTCCCCGGCACTGGCGATAACAGCACCAACGGAAACGTTGTCTTTGATCCAAAGCAATACAAAAGCCGTCCGGGCCTGCTGTTGCTTAACGGAGTTGTTTATACAGGGTGGGGATCGCATTGCGATATCCGACCGTATACCGGATGGTTGATAGGTTTCAATCAGTCGACGTTAAATCGAGTGAGTGTCTTCAACTTCGCCCCGAACGGGAGTGAGGCCGCGCTTTGGAATGCGGGGGGAGGACTGACGGCCGACGCGGCGACAGGCCGCATCTTTGTTTCAGTTGCCAACGGAACGTTCGATTCTAACCTGGATGCGAACGGGTTCCCCAATATGGGCGATTACGGAAACGCATTCGTAAAGCTGAATGCAAATGGCGGACAGCTGACTGCGGAAGACTACTGGACGATGCACGATACGTCCAACGAGTCTATGCACGACGTAGATCTGGGGTCGGGCGGGTTGATGCTGTTGCCGAATTTAACAGCCGCCGGAGGAAATGTTGTTCAGCTTGGGACGGGAGCGGGTAAGGACGGACGGCTGTACGTGTTCAACCGCTCGAATCTTGGCAAGTTCGATTCGCAAGCCGATACCACTCTGTATCAGGAAATCGACGGCGCGTTTGGCCCGGTGTTTTCCTCTCCGGTATGGTTTAACGGAACGGTTTACTACGGTGGGGTGGGATCTGCTATCAAAGCGTTCAGCATGAACGGCGCTTTATTGGAAGCTCAACCGGCCTCTTCTACCACCCATCCGTTCGGTTATCCGGGCGCGACGCCCTCGATTTCTGCAAACGGCACGGCGAACGCCATCTTGTGGGCGGTGGAAAACTCAAATCCTGCGGTTCTGCATGCCTACGATGCGACGAATCTTGCCGTTGAGCTGTATAACAGCAGTCAGGCAGCCGGCGGCCGGGACCAGTTCGGGGCCGGCAACAAATACGTTGTCCCCACCATCGCCGACGGTCGCGTGATTGTCGGGACCTCAAACAGCGTCGCGGTTTTCGGTGTGCTGCATGCTGCTCCGGCAGCCCAAACCGTCACGTTCGCTCCGCTCGCCGCGCAGCAGCTGGTAGGTAAGCCGCTGTCGTTGAACGCGACTGCAAGTTCCGGTTTGGCAGTTTCCTTCAGCGCTTCGCCTGCGAGTGTTTGTTCTGTTTCGGGCAGTACGGCATCGTTCCTGAGCGCAGGGACATGCACGATTACCGCCGCGCAGCCGGGGAGCGACACGTATGCTGCTGCTGCGTCCGTTTCGCAAACAGTTGCCGTCCTGAATGCACAAAGCATCGCGTTCGGCGCTATTGCCGCCCAAACGATGGGCACGCCGCTCACGCTGGCTGTTTCGGCGAGTTCCGGCCTGCCGGTGACGCTGGCTTCATACAGCACGAGCATCTGTGCCCTTTCCGGGAGCACCGTAACCTTTATCGCCCCGGGGACGTGCACCATTGCAGCATCGCAAAACGGAAATACTGCATACGCCCCCGCTGCGCCGGTGATCCAAACGTTCGCCGTGTTCGTGCCGCAAGCGATCACGTTCGACGCACTACCGACCCAAACGGTCGGCACACCGTTCACGTTAGGCGCCTCCGCCACGTCCGGTTTGCCGGTGACGTTTTCCTCCTCGCCTTTGAATGTGTGCACAGTTTCGGGCAACACGGTCCTGTTCAGCTACGTCGGCACTTGTACCATTACGGCATCGCAAGCGGGCGACACATCTTACGAAGCTGCGCCCTCTGTTTTGCAGAGCTTTGCGGTGATCGGCATCGATAAGCTGCAATATGTCCCGCTGCGTCCGTGCCGCGTGGCCGATACCAGAGACGCGAGCGGACCGTTAGGGGGGCCGGAGCTGGCTGCATCCAGCGTTCGCAGCTTCCCGTTGCTGCAGAGCAGTTGCGGTATACCTCCGACGGCCGTCATGTACTCGCTGAACGTGACGGTTGTTCCGACAGCGCCTCTGGAATTCCTGACAATCTGGCCGTCAGGCCAGCCGCAGCCGTATGTCTCGACACTGAATTCCTGGGACGGACGCATCAAAGCGAATGCGGCGATCGTCAATGCCGGTACGAATGGAGCAGTGAGCGTCTATGTGTCGGATGCGAGCCATGTCGTTCTGGATATCAACGGCTACTTCGTTCCGGCGGCGAATCCGTCTTCTTTGGCCTTCTACCCGATGACGCCCTGTCGTATCGCCGATACGCGCAATCCGGATGGAGCCTTGGGCGGCCCTTCGATGAACGCGGACGAAACCCGTTCGTTTGTTATTCCGTCCGGCAGCTGCAACATGCCGGCAACGGCGGGAGCGTATTCGCTGAATGTCACTGTGGTACCGCACGGAACGTTTGGTTATCTGACCAGCTGGCAGACCGGACAACCGAAACCTTTCGTATCGACCTTGAATGCGTTCACCGGCGAGACAACGGCCAACGCCGCCATTGTTCCTGCCGGCGACGAAGGGGCGGTGTCGGTTTATGTCACTCATGAGGCCGATGTCGTGATCGATATCAATGGTTACTTTGGGCCGCCGGTTAACGGCGGGCTGTCGTTCTACAGTCTGGCGCCTTGCCGGGTAATCGATACGCGCGGGAGCGGTAATAAGCAGCCTTTTGTTGGTACGCTCGCAGTCGATGTCGTTGGAAGTAGTTGCGGTGTCCCGGCCAATGCTCAAGCTATCGTCGCTAATGCCACGGTTGTACCGGAAGATTCGCTTGGATATCTTTCGCTCTGGGCGGATGGTGAAGCGCAGCCGTATGTGTCTACGCTGAATGCGTTTGATGGTGCGACTACATCAAACATGGCGATTATTCCGGTGTTGAATGGGTCGGTGGATGCTTATGCATCCGATCCGACCCATTTGATTATGGATGTTTCGGGATATTTCGCGCCTTAGGAGCGCCCGAAGCGGAGGGCGGCCTTGCGGCCGCCGCAGGCTTGCGCCCGCCCCACAAAGACAAGATGTGCAAACTCCAGAATCGCCGGGGCGGCTTGCCGCTCAGACCAGCTTCTGCCTTAGGAGTGCCGAAGAGCACGGCGGCCTTGCGGCGCGCAGGCTTGCGCCCGCCCCACAAAGGACAAGATGTCCAAATATTTCAGGGGGTTTTAAGACAGCTTTTGCTTCTTTAGCGGGAGATCGCGGAGGCGTTTGCCGGTCGCGGCGAAAACGGCGTTGTAGATGGCAGGCGCCATTGGCGGCACTCCCGGTTCACCGACGCCGGTGGGAAGCGCGTCGCTTTCGACAATGTGCACGTGCGTCTCAATGGGTGCATCATTCATGCGCGGAACCTGGTAGTTGTTGAAGTTGCCTTGCTCCACCCGGCCATCGGCTGCGGTCACTTCGCCCAATAGTGCTATGCCCGCGCCGAAGACCGACGCACCTTCAAATTGCGCTTTTACGCGGTCTGGATTGATTGCCGGCCCGCAATCGACGGCAAGATCGACGCGAGGAATGCGTAGTTTGCCGTCCGATGTCACTTCCACTTCCACTACCGCGGCCGCATACGTCAGGAAACTTCGATGCGCCGCGAAGCCGACGCTTCGTTTCGACGACCTCTTGTTGGCCCAGCCTGACTTTTCGGCCACTGTTTCGGCGACCCGGCGCAAGCGGCCGGTATCGTAGGGATAGTCTTTCAACGGCTTTCCGTAATTCGCGTACTTGGCCTGCTCGTTTTCGAAGTTTAACTTACGGGATTCGCCCAATGCCGCGAGCCAGTATTCCACCGGATCCTGCTTGGCCGCTGCCGCCAGTTCGTCAATGAAACATTGCACGCCGAACGCATGATAGACATTCGCTACCGAGCGCAGCCACCCAATGCGGACGTGTGCTTTTGCCGGCCCGTTTTCGGCGCGGAGATTCGGCACGTCGAATGGCATATCGGTCCACCCCATGTCCATTTCGCCGTCCCCCGCGTACGTGGAGCTTGCATCGAATGTCGATCCGATCGGCGGAAACACGGAGCGCTGCAGCCATGCGACCGGTTTACCACTCGCATCCAAACCGGCCTTGAAATGCATAGCCGATGTCGAGTGATAGTAATCGAAGCGGATATCTTCTTCACGCGTCCACGAAATCTTGATTGGCTTGCCGACCTTTTTCGAAAGAATGGAAGCCTCCGCCACATAGTCGGGTTTCGACTTGCGGCCAAATGCGCCGCCAAGCAGAGTCACATGGCAGATGACGTCTTCAGGCTTGATTGCCAGTGCGCGCGCAACCGTGTCCTGCACATCGGCGGGACTCTGCGTAGCCGCCCACACCTCCACTTTCCCGTCCTTGTACCAGGCAAGGGCGGCCGGCGGTTCCATCGGTGCGTGCGCGAGCAGGGGCGTGTAGTACGTCGCCTCCAGAGTTTGGGCCGCGCCCGTGAATGCCTTCTCAACATCGCCGCGGTTCCGCACCACCTTCTGCGGTTTGGTTGCTGTCTCAATCAGGTTCTGCCGGTAGCTATCGGTTTGGAAAATTGCGTTCGGTCCTGACTCCCATTCGATCTTAAGCTTTTTGCGGCCTTGCGCGGCTGCCCAGGTATTGTCACCGATGACAGCAACGCCACCCAAGGCCTGGAAGCCGTATGGCGGTTTCGCAGCATCGATCGTCACCACCTGCTGTACGCCTTTGACCTGCTTTGCTGCCGAATCGTCGAAGCTCTTCAACGTTCCGCCCAAAACCGGTGCACGCTCAACGGAAGCGTAGAGCGTACCCGGAACATACGCATCGAAACCATACCCCGCTTTGCCCGTGCAGATGTCTTTGACGTCGATGCCTCCGACGCCCTTCCCGATATAGCGAAAATCAGCAGCTTTCTTCAGCTCGATCGTGCTGTTATGGGGCAGCGGCTGTTTTGAAGCAGGGGCCGCCAGTTCGCCGTAACCGAGCTTGCGCCCGGACGGCCTGTGAATCACCTGATGGTTCTGCGCTACACATTCATTCACTGGCGCTTTCCACTGCGCGGCGGCTGCATTCAGCAACAGCGTTCGCGCAGTGGCACCGGTTTCCCGCATCGTCTCGTAAAAGTCGCGAATCGAGCAGGAGCCATCAGTATCCTGGGAGCCGTATTTCTTGTCCGCTAATGCCTGTTCTACACGTACGCGCGACCAATCGGCTTCCATTTCGTCGGCCAGTACCATGGGCAGACTGGTGCGAATACCGGTGCCCATCTCCGAACGGTGCGCAACCAGGATCACCGAGCCGTCGCTATTTACTCCGATCCAGATACTTGGATTCCACGTTGCCTTGCTGACATCTTCATTTGACTCGGGAGCGGCGGCAGGAAGTATGCGCGCTCCCAGGATCAGCGCGCCGGCGGAGAAAACACCATTCAAGAAATCGCGTCTGGACGCTAGCTGTACACGGTCGCTCATAGATTGCTCCCGACTTTCTCGCCGGCGGCGAGTTTGATCGCCTGGCGGATACGCTGGTAAGTTCCACAGCGGCAGATATTCCCCGACATGGCGTCATCGATGTCCTGATCTGTCGGCTTGGGCTTCTGCTTCAACAATGCCGCCGCCTGCATAATCTGGCCTGCCTGGCAGTAGCCGCACTGCGGAACCTGGACGTGCTCCCACGCGAGTTGCAGCGCGTGTGTTCCATGTGGGTTCAGTCCTTCGATGGTGGTGATGTTTTTGCCGGCGGCCGCGCTCATCGGAGTCAGGCAGCTGCGCGCCGCCTCGCCATTCACGTGCACGGTACAGGCGCCGCAAAGTCCCATGCCGCAGCCGAATTTCGAACCTGTCAGCTGTAGTTCGTCACGGAGATACCACAGTAACGGCATCTCGGCTTCGCCGGAATATTGCCGGGCTACGCCATTCACCTTGAGTTGAATCATTCCTCTTCTTCCTTGAAAGTCCGCAGACGAGAGATCGAATGTATGAGTGTAGTTTAACCCCTCAAGCAGCCGATGGCATGATGATGCTAATGATGTTTGCGGAGGAGCTTGCGAATGTTTTGCCGCCCGAGGTTCCACATCGCGACGTACTGATCCGGAAGGCGTCGCACCATCTTTCCCTGATCGCAGTCGCCAACGAACATATGAATCTGACGCGGATCACCGGGGCGCGCGAGGCGGCTATCAAACATATCTACGATTCGATTGCGCCGTATCCGCTGTTTCAATCCGCTCGCCGCATTCTCGATGCCGGAACCGGCGCCGGCTTTCCGGGCATTCCGTTATCTATTGTCTTACCGAACGTGCGCTTCGTGCTGGCCGAATCCATTCAGAAAAAAGCCCGGTTCCTGGACGCAGCTGTCGAGGAACTGGAACTGCCGAACGTCCATGTATTTTCCGAGCGGGCCGAGGAGGTCGCGCTCGCGCAACAGCCGGACGTGGTGACGGCGAGAGCGGTGGCGCCACTGCCGAAGCTGCTCGAGCTGTTTCACAAAGCATTGCGGAACGGCGCTCGTTTGCTTCTTTATAAAGGCCCTGATGTGGATGCAGAACTCGCTGAGGCGGTAAAGCATCGAGTGGAAGCGGAGGTTGTCAGCCGGTATGAACTGCCGGATGGCATGGGAGCGCGAACGTTGATTCAAATCAAGAACGGTTTGCCAGCGCCTCGTAAATCAAGAGCAGCCAGCCGACTATAAAAGCCAGACCGCCGACCGGAGTGATTGCTCCGAGTGTCCGCACACCGGATAAAGCCAGCGCATACAGGCTTCCGGAAAACAGGATGATCCCGCTCAGCAGAAACCAGGCGACACGGCTTCCTCCGGCGGCAGTGATCGCGCCGCTACGCAGCAACGCCGCTACGATCAGAATGCCCAAAGCGTGTATCAGGTGATACTGCACGGCCGTATGATAGACATCCATCATGGCCGGGTCCAAGCGCGCTTTGAGGGCATGCGCCCCAAATGCGCCGCAGGCCACGCCCAGCAGCATCAATACGGCGCCAGCTGCCGTCCAGTTCATATTTTCAGCGGCCGACGAGTTATCAGCGGCCCACCAGCGCGTGCTTTTCCTGGCATTCTTCCGAGCAGTAGTAAAAGCGATCCCCGCCGATCTGCTTTTGAAAACGAGTGGACTCGGCAACGTATGTTCCGCACACCGGGTCCTTATGCAGATTGGCGCTCTTCAGCGGCGCATTCGGCTGTCCACTTGCCGCCTGCGGCGGCGTACGGGCAGCCTGGCTTACGCCACTGAGCAGGTTTCTCATGATGGCGCGCGCCACCCAGACGAATAAGATGACAAAGAGAAATTCAATAAGGGCGCGCATGGCAGCAGAGACGTAAGAAGAAGATCACCGGCCCGATAACGTTGAGCCGGGGCGTTTATTTCTTCTTTTTCTGAGGAATCACCGTCTTGGTTTCGATGGTGGCATTCAATTGCGTCAGCATGTCTTTCGACGCCTGAGCATAGGGGCCATCCGGTTTCAACTCAAGGTATTTTTGGAACTCTTCGGCAGTTCCGGGCGGCGGATTGATCTTTCCAGAAGCATCCACGGATGCCTTTCCCATCATTGCGATTCCGAGCTGATAGTGCGCCTCCGCGTAATTCGGATTCGCCGCGATGGCTTTTTTGAAGTACTCCGCCGCTTTATCGGTGTCGCCGTGGTTTACCAGAATTGCGCCGATATTGAAGTTTGCCGTCGCGGCATTTTGCGGATCGAGCGAAGCCGCTTTCGTCAGCGCGTCTGTTGCCTCCGGCAGTTTGTTCTGGGCTGCCAAGGCATTTCCCATCTGGTTGTAGGCAAACGAATCATCCGCTTTCAGCGCCACGGCTTTCTTGAAAGTGGCGACAGCGGCATCGAGGGTTGCATTCTTCTCCTCGCCGCTCTGCAGTATGCCTAAGCCGTATTGGCATTGGCCCAGGTGATCCCAGACGGCTACCTGAGTCGGGTCAAGCTGACCCGCTTGATTGAAGCTGTCGATTGCGGTCTTGAAGTCGGCCGCCTTTTGCGTCTTATCCTGCCCCGCTTCGGCTTTCTTCTGGGCTTCGATCCCGGCGTTGAAGGCATCGTTCAGAGCTTTGTTCTTCTTCATGGTCTCCGAGGCCTTTTTGGCCGCGGCTTCGAACTGATCCTTCTGCTCCTTCGTCATGCCTTTTTCGGTCTCGGCCGGAATCTGGCCGGTTGCCGCAGCCTGCTGCATAGCCGCTTGCTGACTCTGCTGGGCGGCGGCGCTTTTTCTCATATCGAAATCGGTAACCGTGCTTTGGCTAATGGAGCTTTTGACGCCTTTTACGCTATCCACCTGCTTGCCTTCGACAATGCAGGCAATGTCGTAGGTGCCGATCGGCAAACCCATGTAGAACCAATGGCCCTTCTTATCCGATTTCACCGAGTAGTGACCTTTGATATCGGTACGCGTGATGTCGATGACGGCGCCTTTGAGTGGCTGTCCGGTTGCATCTTTGACATCGCCCTCCATGGTTGTCGTCTGGGCGAAAGCGGCGCTCGCAGCGACCATCACGATGCCGAGCGAAATCAGTGCTTTCCGCAACTGGGCGAACATAGATAGGAGAACCTCTCTTTCGAATTGTAAAATCCTAAACAATACTATAGCCCCGCAGCATCCGGCGGCAGCCACATTCCCGGGCATCTTAGTACATTCGTAGAACACGGTCCGCAGAAATCCGTCGTTATATATAAAGGAACCGGCATCACTCGGCCGTCACTTACAGCCATATTGGCGGCTGGTATTACATGGACCCGGCGAAACCCTCGCTGGTTACCGGACTTCTCCTCGCCACGTTCGAAACCTTCAATCAGGCGTACTTTATGGGATTTTTGTTCCTGATTGCCGGATATTTCGTGCCGCGCGCCTATGATTCGAAACGCGGAGGGCGCTTTAGCGGATTGCTGCGGCCAAACCTTCCCGGCCTGCGACGCTGGTTACAAAATCTGGCATGCTATAGAGCATGAAAGCAGACCAAGTGGAAGTCTCGAGAGATGAACAGAACAAGCGCTGGGTGATTCGTATACAGGTCGGCGGCGAAGTTATCCGCCGCTATTGCAAAGAGCCGATGAATGCCGATCAGGCCGCGCTGCGAGACGCCGCGATTAAGACTGCCAGCGACGAAGGTTACACCGTAGAGGCCTCAGACGTTGTGTTTGCTTGAGGTTTACGGTTTCGCCGGCACCGGAAGCATGTTGCGAATTGCGGTAATCCTCCAGCCATCTACGGTCCGTTTCAGGACCAGCGTCGTCCACATATTTCGAACATCGCCGGTCGACGACGTAGTCCGGTAACGGCCGTCGATGATCGCAATATCCGGCTCCAGGAATCGAACAGTTTCCACGGTGATCGAACTGGTCCCGGTCTCTTTTTGCGAACTTGCCATGGCACCGCGCACGAGATTGTCTATTCCTCTCCGCCATTCGCCGCTGGAGACAAGCTGATCGGCATCCGGGGTGAACAGGCTGCGCACAGCAGTCTCATCTTTTTGATTCCGAGCTTGCATGTAGCGCGCTACTACATCGCGCGCGGCGGCTTCATCGCCGGTTGGGGACGCCGGCTGCGTCCAAAGCGTGCTAGAGGCGAACACGCCGAGCAATACAAAGGAAAACAATGGCCTGCGCATCCGCCTATCGTATCGCCGCGGATGTTCAAAATATGAGAGCGCGCCTCCGGCTTCCGCACGTAATGAACGTGAAGAAATCTCTCGACAGCGGATATAACGAAGATCACGATCAGCTGCCGGGCGAGTTGGACGGCGGCCATTCCGGCCCTCCCCGGCGAGTATCCCAAGAGGAAATGCTGGACTGGCTGGCGTTGCGCATGGTTCCCGGTCTGGGAACCATTTCGGCCCTGCGGCTGCTGCGTAAACTGAAGTCACCCAAGGCCGTTTTCGCCGCCTCCGCAAGCGAATTGGAGGCAATCGGGCTGAGCCCTACGCAGGCACAGAACATCGCGAGCGGGTGTTCCTATGACGATGCCCTGGATCAGCACCAGAGGATGATGGCCTGCGGCGCCGACTTGATCCCGATCCAGGACCCTCGCTATCCGGAACGTCTGCGGCAGATCTTCGATCCTCCGCTTCTACTATTTGCGATGGGCCGAACCGACCTGGCGCACGCCGCATCTATTGCAGTAGTGGGCACGCGCCGGCCGACCCCGTATGGCATGGCGGCCGCGGAACGCCTCAGCAGCGATCTCGCAAAGGCTGGACTGACGATCATCAGCGGGATGGCGCGCGGGATCGATACTGCTGCCCATAAAGCGGCGCTCGCCGAAGGTGGGGATACGGTGGCGGTTTTTGGTTGCGGCATTGACGTGTTGTACCCTGCTGATAACCGGAAACTTTACCAGGAGATCGCTCAAAAAGGCCTTTTGCTGACTGAATTTCCAATGGCTGCCGCAGCTTACCCGCAGAACTTCCCGATCCGCAACCGCGTCGTCAGCGGAATCTCGGTGGGCGTTCTGATCATCGAAGGCGCGCAGCACAGTGGCTCGGCTATCACTGCCAAACTCGCTATGGACCAGGGCAGGGAGGTCTTTGCGACACCGGGCAACATTACGTCGAAGATGAGCTGGGGCCCCAACCTGCTGATAAAGCAGGGGGCTAAGTTGGTCCAGGAATGGAGCGACATCACCAACGAGCTGCCTGCCGGCGTACGGCGCGATCTGGTGAGCCGAGCCCAACAAAGGGTCTTGCTGGAGTCGGGTGAAACGCCCGAGACAGCCGGCGCCCAGCCGGAAGAGCCCGTGAAAGCGATGGCCCGCCGGCTTCTGAACCAACTAAAAGTCGATGAGCCTCAACAACTTGAGAGCTTAGTTGAATCTTTTGAGGGAGTCTCTTCATCAGAGTTGATCGGCGCACTCTTTGATCTGGAGATGTCTGGATTAATTCGACAACTACCGGGCAAGAACTTCATCAAGGTGTGGTAAAAGCAAAGGGACGCGGCCAAGGCGCCGCTGCCTCTTTAATAATGTTGCGTTCCTCGAGCTTCGCCGCTCTATTTGGAAAATTGTTAGGCAATTAACGTTTATGGCTAAATCTCTCGTCATCGTCGAATCCCCGGCGAAGGCGAAAACGATAGGGAAGTACCTAGGCAAGCAGTTCGTCGTGAAGGCTTCGCTTGGACACATCAAAGACCTGCCGAAAAAAGATCTCGCGGTCGATGTGGACCGGGATTTCACCCCCCGGTACGAAATCATCGAGGGCAAGAAGAAGCTGATGACGGAGCTGAAGCAGGCCGCTAAAGGCGTCGATTCCATTTATCTGGCTGCTGACCCCGACCGGGAAGGTGAGGCAATCTGCTGGCATCTGCAGGAGGAACTGGAACCCAAGAAGCCCGGTAAGCCTGAAATCCACCGGGTGATGTTCAACGAAATCACGGCTAATGCCGTCAAGCGCGCCTTCGACCACCCGCAGCCGGTCAATGTCCACCTGGTGGAAGCGCAGCAGACCCGCCGTGTTCTCGATCGGCTGGTGGGTTACAAGATCTCTCCTTTGTTGTGGGACAAGGTCCGCCGGGGACTCTCCGCCGGCCGTGTACAGACCGTTGCCCTGCGCCTGATCGTCGACCGGGAACGCGAGATTCGCGCCTTTCAAAAGACCGAATACTGGACCATCGATGTTGCCCTGAATGCGAAGAAGCCGCCGGTACTGACCACGCGGCTGCAGAAGAAGGATAACGAGACGCCTGTCCTCGGCAACGAGCAGGAAACGAACGCAATTGTTCAGGACGTTGAAGGTGCAAAGTACGTTGTCAAATCGGTGCAAACGCGCGAAAAGCGCCGCAATCCGGTTGCGCCGTTCATCACGTCCACGCTCCAGCAGGAAGCAGCTCGCAAGCTGCGCTTCAGCGTCAAGCGCACCATGATGCTGGCGCAAGGCCTGTACGAGGGTAAGGAACTCGGTAAAGAAGGCTCGGTCGGCTTGATTACCTACATGCGTACCGATTCGACGCGTGTTTCCGAGGACGCGCTTGCCGAGGTGCGGGCGTACATTGAAGAACGCCACGGGAAAGACTACATCCCTGGATCTGCGAACGTCTACAAAACGAAGAAGGATGCGCAGGACGCTCACGAAGCCATTCGTCCGACATCGGTGCTGCGAACACCCGAGTCGGTCGAGAAGCTTCTCGCCGAAGACGAATTGAAACTGTACCGCCTGATCTGGATGCGCTTCGTTGCCTCCCAGATGACGCCCGCGGTGTTCGACCAGACGACGATCGATGTCAGCACGCAAGGGAAGAGCGGTGCGTCTTATCTGTTCCGCGCTACCGGCAGCGTGCCGAAGTTCGACGGTTACCTGAAGATCTACGAAGAAGGCAAGGATCAGAAGGACGAAGACGACGAAGAGCTGAAGCACCGTCTGCCCGCGGTGACGGAAGGCGAAACGCTTCGCTTCAAGGAAATCAAACCGGAACAGCACTTTACTGAGCCGCCGCCGCGCTATACGGAAGCGACCCTGGTGAAGAAATTGGAATCGGACGGCGTGGGACGGCCGTCGACGTACGCGTCGATTCTGTCCACGATTCAGGACCGCGAATATGTCGCCAAGGAAGGCGGCAAGTTCGTGCCCAGAGAGTTGGGCATGGTGGTGGCGGACCTCCTGACCGAAAGCTTCAACGACCTGTTCGATGTGAAGTATACGGCGCGGATGGAACAGGAGCTGGACGAAATCGAGGAAGGGAAGCTTGAATGGCGCGCGGCGTTGGGCGACTTCTACAAGCGATTTACGAAAGACCTGGAAGTCGCGGCTCAAACCATGACCGACATCAAGCGGATGGAGAAGCCCACCGATCTTATCTGCGAAAAATGCGGCAAGCCCATGGTTATCAAGTGGGGCAAACACGGTAGCTTCATCGCCTGTACCGGTTACCCGGAGTGCACCAATACGCGCGAGCTGACGGTCGACCTGCCGGATGTCGATAAAGCCGCTGATCTGGTGGATCAGGAAGACCAGGAGTACTGCGAAAACTGCGGCCGGCCGATGGTGCTGAAGAAGGGCCGCTTTGGTCAGTTTTATGCCTGCTCCGGTTATCCGGATTGCAAGACGACGAAACAAATCGGCGGCGAGCAGCGCAAAGACGTGCCGCTGGAAGAAAAATGCCCGAACTGCGGTAATAATCTGGTGCAGAAGTATGGCCGCTATGGCGAGTTCGTCGCCTGCAGCAATTACCCAACCTGCAAATTCGTTAAGCAGAAAACGATTGGCGTTCCGTGCCCCAACTGTTCAGAAGGCGAGATTGTCGAGCGTCGCTCGAAACGCGGGCGTACGTTCTATGGCTGCAATCGTTATCCGGACTGCGATTTCGTGGCGTGGGGTAAACCGATTCCGGAAAAATGCCCGGAATGCGGGAGCAGTTACCTGATCGAGAAGTATCTGAAGACCGGTCCGGTTGCGCAGTGCCCGAACCAGGAGTGCAAATACAAGCACCCGTTGGAAGCACCGGAAGCGACGAACGTCGCGTAACTTTTGAATTTCTCCTTAGCGGCGGCACTCGCCGCCGCTGAAAACATCTTAGGAAACGGTTTGGAGCTGTCGGCCATCCCCGGTGGGGACGACTCGCTGGCGTTTCGCGTTCGCAGCGGTGAGGGAACCTTTGTTCTGCGCATCAACCGATCGGCCGCAGGTTTTGAAAAGGATGCGTTTGCCTTTCGGCGATTTGCCGGGCCACAACTACCTATCCCGCGGGTTCTCCAGATTGGTTCCGCTGCGGATCACTTCTTCTGCCTTTCGGAAGCAGCCGTGGGCAGGACATTACAAGACTTAAGCTCGGCGGAACTTCCGCCCTTGCTGCAGCCGACTGCTGACGTTTTGCAGGCGATTGCCGAGGCTAAACTGGGCGACGATATGGCGGGATATGGACCATTCCATGCGATCGGTAGCGCGCCATTTCAAACCTGGCATGAGTTTCTGAACGACATCGCCAACGCGGCGCACTACGACTGGACGTTGGTTCGCCGGGTGTTCGATGTGAAGAACGAAACCGGCGATCTTTTGGATCGCCTGCTTTCACTTGCTGACGATTGCCCGGAAACGCGCGCGCTCGTTCATGGCGATTTCGGTTCGAACAATGTGCTGACGGATGGCGAGAAGATCACTGCTGTGATTGACTGGTCGGAGGCAATGTTCGGAGATCCACTCTACGATGTCGCCAATATTTTCTTCTGGAAAAATTGGCTTCCTTGCATGGAAGAACAGGCCTCGTATTTTGAGTCGCGTCCGAATATGCGTAAAGATTTCGGCGATCGCCTGTTGTGCTATCAGTTACGGATCGGCCTCGCGGAGGTTTATCAAAACGTGGTTGAGGGAAAACTTCCGATGGCGCGTTGGGCGTTATCGCGATGCCGGCAAATTAGTTCGTCTGCATAGCTTGAGCATTGGTATTGACAGCCGGCTTCGGCAATCTCTACGCTTAGTGCATGGAAGTAAATCTTGCTCCCGATGTGCACCGAAAACTCACTAGCATTGCCGCTGCTCGCGGAAGCAATCCTGAGTTGCTGGCGCAGGAGGCAATAGAACGCTTCGTCGATCACGACGAGTGGTTTGTTCGCGAGGTGGAAAAAGGATTGGCTTCCGCTGATCGGGACGAACTTCTTAGGCATGAGGAAGTCGGCCGCCGGTTGGATGGGTTAATTTCAGCGAAATCGTCTCGCCGCTAGTGGAACTGCGTTGGACAGCAGAAGCCCTGGCTGATCTGGAACAGATAACTGAGTATTTGTTTGAGAAGTCTCCGGTCCATGCGGCCATATTGGTTCAGAAAATCTATAGCGCTCCTTCAGGGCTGCTGGAGTTTCCGCATCGAGGCCGCCCCGGCAGAAAACCAGGGACTCGCGAACTTGTATTATCACCGCTGCCTTGGATTGTGGTTTATCGCATCGCCGGCGATTTAATCCAGATTGTTCGCATCCTTCACGGCGCTCAAAAATGGCCTTAAATATGAGCGAAGTTCTCGCTGGTCCCAAGAATCGCGACAAATAATCGTCGTTACTCTGCCCGCAATGCTACATGCGGATCGGTTCGCGCTGCGCTTGCGGCCGGAATTAAGCCGGCCAACATTGCCGCGATAAATAACAGCAGCGCCGCGCCGGAACAGATATAGGGATCGTTCGGCTGAACTCCATAGAGAGCGGAACGAACCAGCCGGCCGGTCGCGAGGACTATCGGCAATGCGCACGCGACGCTCGCCAACCCCAGCAGCGCCGTCTCTTTCATGACAATGCCCAGCACCCTCGTTCTGTCCGCTCCCACTGCCATGCGTATCCCGAATTCGCGGCGGCGGCGTGATACGGAATAGGCAACCACGCCGTATAAGCCAACGATCGCTAACAGCACCGCTAATCCGGCGAAGACGACGGACAGAATCGCCATCCCGCGTTCCGCGAAGAGATTTTCCGCTATCAGCTGGTCCATCGTCTTCAAGTCATAAATCGGTAAGGCATGATCCGCTTTGCGGACGGCAGTTCGTATCGTATCCATGACGCCGTTTTCATCGCCGCGCGTTCGAATATAGAATGTCAGCGCGCCGAGGTCCGGCATTGTCACGTATGGCATATACACGAACGGCTGAATCTTGGCGCGTAAGCCGGAGTGTTCGCTGTCAGCTACAACGCCGGCGATGGTGAGCATCGGATTTTTATTCCCACTTCCGCCGCCGAACTGCAGATGCGCGCCGACGGGATTGTTGTTGCGAAAATACCGTTTCACGAACGCCGTATTCACGACGACCACCGTCGATGCCGTGGCCATGTCCGAATCCACGAAGGTTCTTCCTTGCCTTATGGGGATCCCCAGCGTCTCAAAAAATTGCGGGCTGACTGCATTCATCAAGACTCCTTCGTCGCGGCTGCGCGGAGTGTAACCGGGCACCGTAATATTGCGTCCCCAGTCGTTTCCTTCGAGTACTGCCATATTCGCCAGCCCCACTGATTGGACGCCGGGAAGCGCCGCGAGCTTCTGACGGAGCTCTTCGCCGAAGGCATGAATACGAGCCTGCGAATAACCCGCATCGACGGGATCGACCTTGAATGTGACGACCTGAGCTGTTTTCAGGCCGGTGTTCACGTGGCTTGAATTCCACAGGCTCGCCGTAAAGAGCATGGCGGCGGTCAGCAGAAGCAAGGAAAAGCCAATCTGACCCGCAACCAGAAAACGCCGTAGCCAGACGCGGCCTCCGGTGTGTCCTGTTCCTCCTTCCGCCTTCATCGCCGTCGTCATATCGGTGCGAGCGGAGTGTAATGCCGGCAGCAATCCGAACGCAATGCCTGCCGAAATGGTGATCAACGCAGTCATCAGCAGCACGAAACCATCCGGGTGAGCGTTGATGCTTGCGCTGCTGAGATCCGAGCTCAGCATATGCAGCAGCGCGGGCGTCGCAACGTATGCGAGCGCAATGCCCAGCATTCCGCCGATGGCGCCCAGGAGCAAGCTTTCGATGAGAAGCTGGCGCACCAATGCTCCGCGTCCTGCTCCTACGGAGAGCCGCACCGCCATTTCGCGTTCGCGCGCCGCGCCGCGCGCAATCAGCAGATTCGCGACATTCACGACAGTGATCAGCAGCACGATGCCAACCATTACGCTTAGGAATCGCAGCGGCTCTTGCAGGCTGTTCCGGAGGTCGCTATAGCCTTTGCCGCCCGGAGTAAGTTCCAATTTGTTTTTGGAAAATTCCTTCAGAAATTCGGGTTCGGGGGATTTGATTACCGTCAGGTCCTGATCGCGCAGCGGCGGATAAATGACGCCAAGCTGAGCTTGCGCTTGCGCCATCGTCACTCCGGGTTTGAGGCGGCCCACCAGATTCGCCCAGTGATTCAAGCGGTCGAACAGACGGTCCTCTGTCGGCATGATCTGCGCTTTCATCATCATCGGAACGAAGATGTCCATCGAAGAATGCATCTTGATGCCGTGGAAACGGGGTGGCGCGATTCCCACGATCAGGTACGGGAAGGTATTGATGCGAACGGTTTGTCCGATCACGTGCTCATCGCCGCCAAAGTTGCGCTGCCAAAACCCGTAGCTGAGTACGGCCAGTGGGTGTCCGCCGGGGTTGCGGTTGTCATCTGGTGTCAGGAGGCGGCCTCGCCAGGGCATTACGCCGAGCACATTGAAGTAGTTGCCGGAAACCAACTCGCAGTGGGCGCGGCTTATGACATCGGTTTTTACCAATGTGACGGTTGTGTCGTAGCGCGCACCAATTCCGTCGAAAATCTTTCCGGCCACATGGTTCAGGTCGCTGTAGAGCGGGTACGAAAAGCTGCTTCCCATTCCGTCATCCGACACATGGCCCTCCGCTGGGCCGGGATTGTGCAGGATAACCAGACGCTCCGGATGCGGCACCGGGAGTGAATCCAGGACCACGTGCTTCAGCACCGTAAACACCATCGTGTTTGCACCAATGCCGAGGGCGAGGGACAGCGCTGCCATGGTTCCGAATACCGGAGCCTTCCGCAGCACGTGAGCCGCGAGCTTTAGGTCGCGGCGGCAAGCATCGAGCCACGCTACTACATCCGCCGAAGCCGTTTCCTCGGCTGTGTACGTCAGGTTGCCAAGCTGCCGTTGCGCCGCCAGACGCGCCTCCCGCTCCGACATGCCACGCCGCATATACTCTTTCGCGCGGGCCTCCAGGTGGAATGTAAGCTCATCCGCTGCGTCCTGATGCAACTCCTCGCCGCGGATTAAATTGCCGATCTTTCGAAACAAACCCATTCCGGCACCCCTCGCTTTTCAAGCGAAACGCAACACCTTCGCGATGGCTGCGTTGATTTTTTCCCAATCCTCGGTCTCGGCTTCCAACTGCCTTTTGCCGCGCGCGGTCAGCTTGTAAAAGCGGACGCGGCGATTAGTCTCGGACAGCGTCCATTCGGACGAAATCAGCCCGTCCTGCTCCAGGCGATGCAATGCGGGATAGAGCGAACCCTCCTCCACCTGCAGCACGTCGCCGGAAACCTGCTGAATGCGATTCGTAATCGCGTAGCCGTGCATTGGCTCGTTCGCGAGAGTCTTCAGGATCAGGAGATTGAGAGAGCCCTGTAAGGGTTTGGAGAGGACGCGTGGCATAGAAAGTGGTCGACTGCTTAGGCCTCGAAACAAAGGCATAGAAACCGATAGCTTAAGTGTCCACAAATTCTGCTCTTTGGTCAAGAGCGTATTGCAGCTATGGGGTTCCCGGGGAATAATCGGGATCGATTTTCGCGGCAAGCGCCAACGCTCGTTTCGATGCCGCCAGATCGCCGCGTCTGGCCAGGACGAGACCAAGATCACGATAGAGATCCGCGGAGAGCGGATTGATCTGCAGGCCCCGTCTCAATATTTCGACCGCCTGAGCTTCCTCGCCACTGGAATACAGAGCCATGCCTAGTTTTGGATAGACGGCCAGTAGATCGGGCTCCAGCTCCAGGGCTTTTCGGTAGGACTGAATTTCTTCCGGGCGGCGGCCGAGGGCGCCAAGTATCGCGCCATATTCAAACCGCACCTCGGAGTCTTCGGGAAAAAGCCGGGTGGCCAAGTTCAATATGTCCGACGCTTTCAGCAAATCGCCGTGTTCCGCGTACGTTGTGCCAACGAAGATCAACGCGCGCAGGAAGTGAGGGTAAATTTTGAGCGCCCGCAGCGCCGTCTCGATCGCCCCTTTCACGTCACCGCGCGCGAGTTGGGCAGTCGCTTGTTCCTGAACTTGATTTGCCTGCCACTGGAAGTTTCGCGGCAGGCGCTGAAGAATCGTCGATCGCGTGCCGGCATGGATGACCGCGCTGGTCTGCCCATAGTTCAGTTGTGCCGCCGCTTTCGACAACGCGGGTTCCATCGTCGACAGCCACTTTGGTCCCAGATAGCCGCCGATCGGTGCGCTCGGGTCCACAGACATCTCGTTCGCCACGGTATAGAAGTCTGCTCCGTGCGCAAGCCGATGCATGGCCTCGTCACCCGTGGCAGGACTGCTTGTGGCAATGATTCGAAGATACTCACGCAGCGGTTGGATCTGGGAACGCCGGGCGTCCGCCGATTGAGGCGATTCAGGCGGCACGGTTACATCTTGTTCTGGATGAACACGTATCCAGTGATCGACCAGATGCAGCGGCCCCATTTCAACCGACGGCATATGACAGCCGACACAGTTTCCGCGAACGTTCACGGGGCAAATTGCGGCATGCGGGGAAGCGGCGACGGAGTGGCACTTGAGGCACACCGCTATGGAACGAGTCTCTTCGTTCGTCGAAGCGCCATGCGGGTCGTGACACGTTGTACAGGTGAACGCTTTGCCGCTTTGAATGAAGCACTCCGAGCTGGTGATCGCTCTTACCTGGTTCGCAACCAGCAGGTCGTTCGGTGAGGGATCGGAGAATTTGGTCAAACCGACGTGACACTGAGCGCAGACGCCGATACTGTCGTCAGCACTCAGCTTGCCGGTGTTTACGATGTTGTGGGTTGGGCTGGTTTTTGCAGATGGCTGGAGATGTTCCGATCCAGGTCCGTGGCAACTTTCGCAGCGCACTCCACCGGAATGTCCGGATCCGAAGGTGTTTGGTTGGCCGTGGCAGGATAGGCAACGAGCCTCGAATGTGGGGCTCAGCGCGATGCCGAACGCCGTCTCAAAGCTGCGCGGTCTTGCGGCAGCACAACCTGGCGCCAAGACCAGGGATTCGCGTGTAAAGCTCCACGCGTAGCGATTCTGGATCAGCACCGGACGCTGCAATGGTATGCCGTCTATTTCTTCGATACGCGAGAGAAATCCGAGTCCGTGCCGGCGTCCTCCCATGAGGATTTCTATCGGGACAGACCGAGCGGGGAGATCGGGAATGCTCGTCGTCCACTGAAACTGCGCAGGGTCGCGAAAGACCTTGTAAGAAGCCGGGGGATCGGGCGGCTCGGTTGCAGTGGTGTCGAAATGTTGGGGCAACCAGTCAGTGGACGCGCCCTGCCAGGTTTCGGCCATAGGCGTCTTGCCCTGGCTGGCTCCGATGTTCTTGTGGCAGACGCCGCAGGTCTCGGGGCCGACATAGCGCGGCGGGTCCGCCTTTACTCGGCCCTGAAAAAAGCTCGTCAGCAGGAGGAAGACTAGCGCGCGACGCAGCGAAACTGCTCTGTCCATATATCGACTAATCCACCTAGTATTACTCCGTTAAGTAGATTGGAAGCGGCTATGGCGCCCGAACCGAGCCGCCGCTCGCCGTAACAATGTTACGGGTGCGGCTGTAACGCAATTGGTGTTTACGTTTGGATTTCCGGACCAAACGACCACGGGCACGCAACGCTCTCTGGCAGCGTTACTACGCTTGCGTGAACTCTCCCGATTTGAGGATGAAGTAAAGTCGTAACTGCGACGTACCACGAACCGCCTTTGGCAACCGCTCCATCATTATTAGCCACAAGGGCTCAGGCTTAGCCAGCCGCGGATGATTGTAAATCAAGCGGCGGCGTCCCGCGGTGTCAAATACCCAATGAGACTTTGACCGAAACCACCTGTTACGTTTAAGCACTTCGGCCCCGGAAATCCGGATGCCGAAGGGCTGATTGAACATTAACGTCCGCTGTACTCAGAACAGCAGTTTTAGCGCAAACTGTATCACGCGCGGCGTATTACCCGCACTGGTCACGATACCAAAGTTTGGACTGTCCACCGTGTTGTTCGGCTGACCTTGTACCACGAAGTTACAGAGGTTAAAGGCATCGGCGCGGAATTGAAGCGTAAGTAATTCTTTGAGCGGGAAGTTTCTCGTGAGAGACATGTCCAAGTTTCGGTACGAATCCGTCCGCAAGCTGTTGCGCCCCAAGTTGCCGTAAGTTCCGATGGCCGGTTCGCCGAAGGCCGCCGGATTTAACCATATGCTTGGATTTGTGGCATGCGCATAAACAGAGTCTGGAAGAAGCAGATTCGCCCGCTCCGACACATTACCGGTGTTCTGGGCATCGGAATTGCTGGCCAATACGTCGAAGGGAGTTCCCGAATGCAGACTTAGAATTCCGCCGATCTGCCAGTTACCCACGATATAGTCCAGTACCGCGCTATGAGTCGTGTAGGCCTTTCCCTTCCCGACAGGTATGTCATAAACCCAACTGGCAGAAAAGATGTTCGGCAAATCGTAGCCGGAGACGCTGCGATCCAAATTTGTGTTGTAAGGAAATTGAATTTCACAGCCCTCCGCGCCGAAACTGCCGGAGCAGCCGCGATCCATTGACTTCGATCGGGTGTACGAGATGATGTAAGTCAGACCTTTGCTTGCGCGCTGCTGCAATCGGAATTGGAACGAGTTGTACTTACTCTGGCCAACGCTTTGATCATAGAATGTCGGCGGTATGTATGGATAAGGGCGAAGCGACTGAATTTCTGCGGCACTTGTGCCTGCGGGACTCGGCCGCACTGCTGTATTGCCCTCCCCGCCTTGGTTCAGTTGCCCATCGTGGGACCCAACGTAACTAAGATCCAGAATTATGTTGGCTCCCAGCGCCTGCTCAACTCCGACGTTCCATTGGTCGGCGTAAGGCATTTTGTAATCGACTGGCGAAACGTACCAATTAACAAAGCCGCCGCTGAGAAAAGGCGAAGGGGCCGGGAAGACGACCGGGTTAGTGCCCTGATTGAAGGGATCCGCAATGCTGGCTCTGGCTCCGGCCGCAGTGTTCAGGTTCTGCGCGATAAGTTGACCCAGATCCGGCCACGTGCCCTCGTAGTTCTGAGCCAACTGAATGACTGAGTTGTAATTATCGTAAAATCTGCCGTAGCCTGCGCGTACCGCCGTTTTGTCGGTAACTCTGTAAGCCATTCCGATGCGCGGCTGCCAATTGCTGTAGTCGTTGGAGTAGATGGAACGGTTGCTGTGTGTTGTGACGGTTACATGCTCCGGCAAAATTCCACCTGGAATGCAAGGATACCCCTGGGTGGAACTACAAGCGGCCGGCACATTCGCTAGTACGTAAGTGCCGTTCGAGAGATTTACGTCGCCCACGAAAGCATCTGGCTCAGGCAGTTGCCCATAGATCGGCCAAAGGGTCAGATCCCAGCGAATCCCGACGTTGAGGGTTAACCTGGACGTAATCTTGAATTGGTCTTGAATGTAAAAACCGTCTACCCAACCGCCATGCTCTTTTTCCAGAACATTGCGCTTGTTCGCGCCATCCGGCAGTCCCAACAGGAACGAGGCCAAAGCGTTGCCGCCACCCCCAGTGAGGCTTGCGGTCTGGGCGTTCGAAAAAGTTTCCTGATTGTAATCGATTGGCGACATTGTATTGTTGGTCGCGAAGTTGACGCCACCCTTAATCGTATGGGCGCCGATTATCTTGGTGAAGCTACCGCCAAAGGTCCAGTTATCCGCAGTAACCGTGTTCTGTGCGGTTGTTCCCTGTCCGCCTACGTAGCCCGTACTCATTTGAGGAACGAACAAGATGGATTGGCCACGAAAGCCGCCGATGAAGTTTTGCGACAGTCCCAAGGTCGCCAACTGGTTCGCGAAATTAGCACCGGCGCCTGGCACACTGCTGCCGGTGTCAGCCTCGCCGTCGTTCCGTCCAAAGAAGGCGTCCAAAACGGCGGTCGGTCCGAAAGTATGCGTTTCATGCAAGACGGCGTTGTAACCGTAATTGTTTGCAAACTTGATCGCCCCCTGATAGCCATTCGGGCCGGTTTGCGGCTCATTGAAGTGCGAGACGCGTCCAAACAAGGTATCCTTTTCACCGAACGTCTGGTCCACTCGAATTGAATAGGTGTCCTGGTTTGTCTCGATAGGCGCGTTGAAAAAGTAGTTGTTACCTGCGGTGACAGCAGGGCCGGTGGGCATGTTCCCAGCCGCGTACGCAGCCGAGATAGGGTTTATCCGGCTGGCCGGAATTTTGTTTCCGGGGAAAGGAAGACCAGTAGTTGGATCGTAAATAACGTTGTTGCCAGGAGCGCTGAAATCGCCGCTTAGCTGCGCTGTTGTTGCGGCAAGACCCTGACTCTGGCTCGCAACGCTTTCACGATAACCTTCATAACCCGCAAAGAAGAACGTGCGATTCTTCCCGTTATAGACTTTGGGGATCCAAACCGGACCGCCGCCGGCGACACCAAACTGATTCTGACGGAGTGCATTGCGTCGAGGCGTACCTTCTTGCAGGACGAACGGGTTGCCCGCGTCCAGGACGTCGTTTCTTAGGAACTCCCAGACGCTTCCGTGATAACTGTTGGTTCCAGAACGCGTGACGACGTTTACGATGCCGCCCGGCGCCTGCCCAAACTCGGCCAGGTCATTGTGGGACTGAACTTTGAATTCCTGTACTGTATCGACAATCGGCTGGACATTATAGTTGCCGATGAACGAACCCAGATCGATGACGTCATCCAGCAAAAACATGTTGCTGCGATTGCGTTGCCCATTGAGAGCCGGGAACGAAAAACTTCCGATCGCATTGCCCGCGAAACCGCCGCCGCCGCCGGCATTTTGGGCGACGCTGATAGGACTTGCGCCCGGCGTCAACGTAAGTAACTGGGTGAAGTTGCGTCCATTGAGCGGCAGGTCCTGGACGGATTCCTGATTGATGACGGTTCCCAGTTCCGCTGTGGATGACTGGATTCCCGCTGCCGTTGCTTCCACTGTGACCGCCTGTTGCGTGGACCCGACACTCATTGTGAAGTCGAACGTGGCGGTCTGATTCACGTTCAGGGTTACTTGCTGCTGAGTAATGGTGGAAAAACCGGGTTTTGCAACTTTAATTGTGTACGCAGCCGGAAGAACGTCAATGAAGACATAATCGCCCGTGGAGTTGCTGACGGTGTCTCGCGATACCCCGGTCAAAGCATTCGTAAGGCTGATGGTTGCGCCTTCGATGACGGCGCCGCTGGAATCCTTGATGTTTCCGTTGATGGCAGCGGAAGAAGCTTGACCGTAAGCCGCAGAAGCAATCGAGAAGATCGCAGCTACAAAAACAACAGTGTGACGAACAACATTGAATCGTGAAAAGAAGCGAAACATGGTCCCTCTCAGAAGACTTGCCCGCAGTCTGTAACTACTACTTATTTGGAAGCAGATTACTGCGACAGTATCACAACAAGCCCGAGCCGGCAATACATTTGCATTAGCAATTCAAGTCCGCCATTGCTTTTTACAAACGCATTGGCCGACTGGAGCGCTGTCGAGGCGGGCCTGAGAGGCCCGCGCGTGACTTGGGACATTTGGATAGATTTGGTGGGGCGGGCGCAAGGCGGCGGTGGCCGCACAGGCCGCCCTGCGCTTGAGCAGACGTAATCTTCTGGCTTCAGGGCCAGACTGGCAGCTACGGGATTATTTTCGATGTAGCGCTCTATCCGCCGGAACTCTTCATTGTTGTGAACCAGGTGGTCATAGCTTTCGTCCTGTCAACAGCATCGCCTGGCTCTCCCGCGCCGCAGGTTCGCGCTCTTACGAGCAGCAGGTTCGCGCTCTTAGCGGCCAGCTTTCAGCGATCCCAGCGCCTTGGACACGTTCGCCAGCGGCGTCAGAAGCAGAGGCACGTGATTCGGCATAATGGCCCAGGCATGCAGGTCGTAGTCTCCCCTTTGAGCGCCGTATTCGATTGAGGCCAGGACTTGCCGGACGACCTCCGGCTGCCGCAGAAAGCAGGGTCCGCAGTGGGCCTGATCCAGCAAGCGGTCTAATGCAACAAACGCTTTCCCGGAAATCAGGCCTAAGGCTGGAAATTGCGCTCCCCGGAAGTGAACCCTGGAATCGGAAGGTGACGAACAATGGCTGACCGAGTACTTAGATATGCGGCAGCCGTCGCCGGGTTCTGATCACTCGGAAATTGTTGCAGTTTAGGCGGCCAGTGCGGCCGCCGCAGGCTCGCGCCCGACCCACCCACCGCAGGCTCGCGCCCGCACCACCAAGGAACGTCTGCAAACACACACGCCGTTGGAAAATGTCTGGACTCAAAGGCAGGCCTGCGAGCCTAATGCCACTTAGTTTGCGAGAACACGCGCACAATCAGAGCACCGGCCAAATAGCAGTACCAGGCGTCGAGATGATTCTCGACGCGGCATGCTGAGAGCATGCGCCACGAAGCCACATTGAATTAATGGTTTGGCGGATCCGCTGTATGGGATTTGACAGTTGCGATGGTCTCTAGCGCTCGTGCCACGTCGGCATCTTGCGGCTTTAGCTCTCTGGCTGCGAGCAGATCTTTTTCGCCGCTCTGAACGTCACCTGACTTGCATTCAATCAAACCTAGCCTCTTGTAAAGATCACCCTTCAGCTGGCAATCACCGCATTGGGCGACGGCATCCCGGAGCTGAGAAGCGGCCTCCTGGTAATCGCCGCGGTTCGCCGAGGCAATCGCGAAATTCGCCAGAGTCTCCACCTGGCCGGTTAACCGCTTTCTCCTCTGCAAAGCCACGTAGCGTTGTTCCAACAGCTTCCCTTGTTGTGGGTCAATCTTCATCGTGGCGCGCCACAGACTGTACAGCGCCTGCAGTTGGTCCGGGTCCAGATCCGAAGCCGTTTTCCAGGCGGCCATCGCTTCGGCGGTTCTTTGCAGCTTTTGCAGGTTCTGGCCGAGCAGCAGGTATGCATCGGCGTTTCGCGGCTGCAGCGCGATCAATTTCTGCAGCGCGTGGACGGCGTCCTCAGGCTTATCCATTTTGGAACTGGCGAGCGCCAGTAGATAGAAAGACGCCGGAAATTTTGGAGCTCGCCTGCAGGACTCTTCTAATTCGGGCCGCGCCTCTTCGTACCGTCGCAAGTCCGTTAATACGCGACCCCGATTGTAGTGCGGCGCTGCCGTCTCGGGCGCGAGCTGCTCGGCGGTGGAGAACTCGGTCAGCGCTTCCTCGGAACGGTAGCTGTCAGCCAGAGCGATTCCAAGATTGAGATGGGCTTCGGCTGAACGCGGCTGTAGTTTGGCGGCTCGACTAAAGAGTTCAATTGCTTCATCCGGTCTGCCTGATTTCTGCGCAACCATTCCCAAACCGGTCAACGCCTTGAAATTATTTGGCGCGAGGTCCAAAGCTTTTTGCAGTTCGTCCTTTGCCTGGGCTAGCTGTCCTTCGCCGGCGAGGATCAATCCGAGATTGACGAAGGCCTCTGTCAATCGCGGATCGTTCTCGGTTGCTTTCCTTAGAAGATCCTCTGCTTCCTTGGTGCGCCCTAGCCTGGCGTACAATACGCCTAAGTTGCTCTGCGCCGCGGCAAACTGAGGGTCCAACTGAATGGCTTTTATAAAATGCGCTTCCGCTTCTGCTGTTTTGTTTTCTGCGGCGTCCAGCAAGCCAAGCTGGTTATGGGCCAGTTTCAATGAATCGTCAAGTTCAAGCGCTTTCTCCAAGGCTTCGCGCTCCTGAGCTAGGTGATGTAATTCACCAAGCGCAAGCGATAGATTGAACCATGTCTTGGCATTGTTTGGGTCCAGCTTCAGCGCTTCCCGATACTTTTCGGCCGCCGCTTTCGCATTCCCGGTTGATAAAAGCTGGTTGGCATCATTCCCGGTTGCGGACGCGATGTTTTCCTCCGTCGAGCGGTGCTTTTCCTGCTTTAACTCACTGAGCTGAGCGTCCGCCTCGCCCGTCCGATTGAGGGCTTTCAAAGCTTTCGCAAGCTGAAATTTCGCCTCCGAAGACTGCGGCCGCAGCTTTAGAGCCTGTTGAAGAGGCGCCAGCGCCTCCTGATTCCGTTCTTCGTGAACCAGGACAAAACCTAAATCGTACTGGATGCCGTAGACATCCGGATTCTTTGCGGCCGCGAGTTTCAATTCCCGCTCGGCTTCGGGATACCGTGCTAAACCGCGATATACACTGCCGAGAAGATAATGACCCTCGTAATCCGTCGGGCGATTTTTCACATACTGCTCGGCGGCGGGAAGCGCGCCTTCATAGTTTGCGATGCTCACCTCCGCCTTTACGAAGGACAGGCGGGCGGCATCGTTCCCCGGCTCAAGAGTCAAGGTCGCTGCATATTCGTCAGCCGCTTCACGAAAGCGCTTCTCGTTGGCGTAGATCGTTGCAAGGTTGAAATGCGCGCCGGCAACATTCGGAGTAGCTTCGACCAGCTTTGTGAGAATGGCGATCGCCTCGGCCGTGTCACCGTTGTTCGCGCGAGCGACCGCCAGTTCTATTTTGAGCTCAGCGTCAGCTGGGGCTAAGGCAATGGCCTGATTCCACGTTTCTATGGCTAGTCCATAACGGCGCTCCGCACTGTAAACTTGCGCCAGATGGTCCAGGCCATCGACTGACCGCGGATCGAGCTTAAGAGCCTGTTTGAACTCGCGTTCCGCTTCCTCTAAATGGCCGCTTGCCTGGAGCGCAACAGCCAAGGCATTCCGCGCCTGAACTGCATCGGGCTTCAGTTTCAACGCCTGGCGAAACTGCTCCACTGCGCGCTCAGGCTGATTTCCTTCGAGTAGAGCCAATCCCAGATTGAAGTGAGTTTCCCAGGAGCCCGGATCGAGTTTCAAACTATTCTCAAAGGCCGCAATCGCGCAGGGTAATTGATGCCGCTGCGCAAACCATCCACCTAAAGCGCTATACGCATTTGCGGATGGCGAGGCCTTAATCGCCCGCTCAATCTCCGGCGGTCCGGAACACTGAGTTCGCGCAGCGATTGGCAGCAGGAAGCCCATCGCGCAACTGACAATGGCGCGCCGGATCATTTACTCACTCGTGCCAGCATGTTTCGCATGAAATCATCTGCCGGGAAGCGGTCAACGTAGCTAACCATCGCCTCGCGCGCTTCCGAATAGCGTTTCAGGTTTACATAGTTGAGAATCAGTGTCTTTTGGGTAACGGCATTGAACGGCTCAATTTCCGCCGCTTTTTTTAGATACTCGGTGGCTTCGCTCAAGCGCCCCAGGTGTGAGAGTGCGGCACTCAGATCGGTGTAAACGATAGCTTCATTCAACGGCAGGGCTGCTGTCAGGTGCGTCACCGCTTCTTCATAGTTTGCTTCGGTAAGCGCTTTGTGCCCGAGGGCCTCCTGAACAACGGGTTCGCCGGACGCGGTTTTGCTAAGGCGGTCGAGTAGCTTCGCATACAGATCCTGGTATTCCGGAGCGCGCTCAGCCAACTCTCCATAGGCACGGAGAAGCGTGAGATCCGGGAGCGGCACGGGCGGACCTGTAGGTTGATTGACCAGCACAAGATCTCCCATCTTGTTTTCATTTTGAACGGGCGCCGGCTCCCCGGCACGTGCTGGAATGCGGTGATTCGTTAGCGCCGAATGGGAAACCTCCTTGACGCTTCGTTTGGGCATGTGGCAGGCGATGCAGTTATCCGGCGGCTCACTTGCTTTCCTGACCGCCAGCGGCGCGCGGCAACTCTGAACAGTGTGGCATTGTAAACATTTGCCGCGGAAAGTTTCTGCCGATTCGGCGCCTCTGGGTTGCGTATGTGGATCGTGACAGGTCATGCAACTCAGTTTTCCGCCGCTTTCGCGGAAGCAGCGGCTCGCTTGCATTGCGGAGTTATGTTGCAGAAGATCGGACGCTCTCTGCTCGTCCGTCTTCGAAGGGATTTTCAGGATGGCGATGGTGTTTATCAGCCATTGTCCGGGACGGAAGTCCTGATAGCCCTTCCCCGGCTGCAACACGCGCGTGTCCCCCGTCTGGTGACAGTTGATGCAGATGTTCTCCGCCAACCTCGGCGGCAGCTTGCCTGGATTTACGATTGCGCCAACTTTTTTTCCGGCTGTTCTTACATGTAATCCACCGGGCCCGTGGCAGCTTTCGCATCCGATGGCGAGCTCTTGAAACGGCGGCTCCAAAAACTCGCCGCTGTGATTCGTGACCGGCTGCGGACGACCGCTATGACACCAAATGCACTGCGCTGCGATGGGACGGTTGAAGCCGAGGTCCGCCCCTTCAAACCCGGGCGAGAGATCCCACTTGCCGGTATTCGAATAGAAAGAGAGCGGCGCTTGAAGCAGATAGTTTCCCCGGCGCACCAGAAACGTCCGGCCGTTTGCGCCCGAGCCGACCACATACGCAAGTTTCTGCTCGTTTCGAAAAACTCCTTCTTGCGTCTCGGTTTGCGTCCAGCCTGTCTCGTCATGCGCGACTTCAAAGACGCGCTTTCCGTCAGGCGCTGGGATCTTTGCCGAGGCCGGAATGCCGTCGTTCGGTAGATCGCCGGCAAGCGTCATGGATCGCCCCATATCGGTCTTCAGGAAGGAACGATAGATGCTCGAATGACAGGCGAAGCAGGTTTTGGAACCCACATGCTGCTGATCTTCCGCTTGCGCAAGGCCGCGTGTCATGACACCAAGCAGGCAAAAGTAGAAGATCAACCTCGCCATCGTTGTAACTGCTGTTCTACCCAGCCGGTGTCTTTCTCCGAATGACATAGCAGGCAGGCGTTGGGACTCTCGGCTTGCCCGAAGCGTTGGGTCAAATCCGCCCGGGGGATTTCAATCTGGTGAGATCGAGCCTGAAACAAAAGGGCATTCATGATGCGCGGCATGTGGCAGGAAACACATTGACTGGCTTCGGCTGTCGCGGCGTGGTGAGTGTGCTCGCTGATCCGATCGCGATATTCCGCGTGGCAGCTCAAACACATCTGGTTCGGCTTATCTTTAAACTTCAATGACGTCTGATTCGTTTCGAAGTTTGGCAAATGTGGAGCATGGCAAGTGGCACATTGAGCCGTTCCTTTCCGGTAACAGGCCGAGCGTGTAAATGCTTCCACAATGAACGTGGTTTCACGGAAGCGGCCGTCCTTGTAGAAGGCGCGCCGGGAGAAGGCATCATAAGGACGGCTCCGCGCATGCGGAACGAAACTGCCGCCGTCCGTGCGAAAGTTCATCTCGTTATTTTTACCAATTTCCCGCACCGCGCTTTGGCGGTGACACTGCGCGCAGATGCGCACGCCATCCCGATGGTCAACCGTCCGGAAATTCACTGGCGGCTCCAACGGGTCTTTTGCGGCTGCGTTTTGAGCCGCGGCCTGTTTCACATGCAAAGCCGAAGGTCCATGGCACATCTCACAATCTACGCCTGGTTGCAGGAACGTCGCATGTTCGAACGGGCTTGCTTGTTCGCCGGCGGCACGCAACTGGCTGGTATGGCAGATTGCACAGTTCTGCTGATAGTTGGTAGCTGCCGAGAGCCTGGGAAATTGATTGATCACTGCGCGTGGACTTCCGGGAGGATCGATGATCTTCCAATAATTAATCCAAGCCTTCTCCAGCCGGTTATATTCGATGGGCAGCACCTGAAACCGGCCATCGGGCAGGGCGGTCGCATAGCCTTGCTGCCACTTTGAGCCGATTGTGTAATCGACGTGGAAGCGCTGCCACGTGCCCTCTTCCGTTCGGATATCGAAATAGGGCCGCGAGTCCTTCCCGACGCGAACCGCCACTTCGCCGGTTCCATCTTTGAACTGCGTGCCGAGGGAAAAATCGCCAATGATGTTCTCCGGACGGTATGCGCGCAGCATTTTCGACATGCCGGTTTGCTGCCAGGTGTCGAACTCGCGTTGATGGCACTTCTGACATGCGCCCGGCCCGGCATAGCCGGCGCGAATCGCAGGCGTTGACGGGGCGTTTTGGACCTCAACGCACAAATCCTTGTTGATCTCCGGTTGGGGCAACGACTTTACATAAGTCTCAAAGGAAATTGACTGTGCCGCAGGCTGCATGTGATAGCAGACCCGGAGGGCGCTAAGCGCTTTCCCGCCAAGCGCGTCGGGAATCGTAGAAGCGAATGCAAAGTCGCTGGCGGCCTTGCCGGACTGCTGTAAGGCCAGGCCAACCACGCCACGAAGGTAAAAACTTTCCCGATCGACGGGGTTCCATGCCACGGCCCGATCCAAAGCGCTCATGGCTCGGAGCAGATCCTTCTTACGATCAGCAGCCTTCACACCGAGTCCCCGTGTTGCATACACTCTCGCGATCGAAAAATAGGCCGATCCTTTCAGCTGGCGGCTCACCCGTTTCCATTCGCCGTCTTTCATGCTTCCAGGCCCTTCAAACTCGTCCAGATAGGTAAGAGCGTCTTGTGCGTCGCTGATGGCCTGTTCCGCGAAGCCGCTTCGCGCTTCCGCATTCGCCAGCAGCACAAGAAGCGTGGGGTTTTCGGGCAGCAGCCGCAACGAAAAACGCGCCTCGCTGATGGCCTCCGCATAATGACCGAGATCGATAGACGCCTTTGCCGCGATGTCAGCCGCCTCTGCCAGAAGCCATGACTTTGGATAGTTCTTGATAAAGGCCTGCGCGGCATCGTGCCGTGCAGACGGCGCGGTCGCCTGATAAGCAGCCAAAAACGCCTGCGATTCATGCTCATCTTCGATCTGTGAAAGCAAGGTCAGTCGCGATTGCGTGCCTTTCATGAGCATGGTGTCCGCTTCCTGCCCATATCCGTGCACGAACGCAACGAAGCCGATGAGGAAAGCAGCGAATGGCTTCGGTGCGCGCGACGGGCACATAGCGAGTTCACGAATGCTGGCGCCGAGCGTCACGGATTTGCAACGACCTTCACGTCCTGGCCATACATGGTTATCAGCGGATTCTTCACAACCGCTCGATAGGCGTATGTTTCTCCGGGTGTCCAGTCAGTCACCACCACGCTGAATTTACCCGGTTTCGTGATTGTTTTGAACGGAGCGTCATGCCAGGATTCGCTCCGTTCATTCACATCACGCCCGCGAAGGTGCTGGTATTGAAACCCAACCTCGACCGACTGCAGGCTCCCTATGCTCTCCAATGTTCCGGTCAAGATAGCCGTCTTGGTAACCGCATCCCAGGTGGCAGGAGCAGTTCGGACAATCGCCGGCTTGAGTGCTGGTTCCACGTTCGTCATCTTCAACACCACTGGATTGGGCCATTGGCGATTGTTATACAGGCGTTGCGCATGCATAGCGCGAATATGCAGACCGTCCGGCTCCTGTTTCCAAGTGGTTTGCGGGACGACATCCGGCCGATACTCCAAAACCTGATCGCTTTGACCCAGCACGGAAACCTTCGTTGTCGCCGTTGCGAGAACGGAGTGCATCGTTACATTTCGCCACTGCCCGTACTCCCAGGGCTCGCCGCTGACGATTGCGTATATCGTTTTGGCATCCTTCTGCTTCGTGAACCAGATATCGTTCTCGTTTGTGATGATCCATGGACGAACGGCATAGATGCACTCCTTGTTTACCGTCATCCAGAGGGCAATCTCGCGCAGCCGTTCCTCCTGCTCAATGGCCAGTTCGCCGTCGGGTTTCGGACCGACGTTCAGCAGTAGGTTTCCTCCCTTGGCGCGCGTCTCCACCAGCGTCATGATGAGCTGTTTTCCGCTTTTGTAAGTTTCGTTGGTTGGCTTGTACTGCCACTGCGTGCCCATCGTCAAATTTGCTTCCCATGCACCTTCCAGGGGAATGCCCGGGACGTATTGTTCTGGCGTTTCCAGCGCGCCTCGCGTCACTACGATCTCCGGTTGGGCTTTCCACGCGACTTCCCGAAGACCGCCTGCCGGACCGTCGAAAAAGATGACGCTGACGGGGCCATATTGGCTGAGAAGCTCGCGAACCTGCGCCTGATCGTAAGCAAGCAATCCGGCGTTGTGTTCCGGTGAAACTTCCGGCACATTGCGGCGGATGACGACGCCATGGTCATGCAACCAGTGGAAATCATCCGGTGAAAAGTAAACTCCCGGAGCAATACCTTGCGCGCGGAAAGCATTCAGGATCTCTGCAGTGATATCTCGCCGGAATGGCGTGTTCATGACCCCGAAAGGCGTCGTAGCGGTTCGGAACATACAAAATCCCAGGTGATGCTTGGTTGTGAAGACAACGTACTTCACTCCAGCGAGCTTTGCGAGCACGGCCCAGTCCTCGGGATCAAATTTACGCGGGTTGAAGGTCTTAGGCAGCTCGTCGAAGAAGAACTTATCGTAGTCCTCTGTTGCTCCGACTAGCGAGTGACTGATTACTGAACCGAGCTGACTGTCTATTCCCCAATGAATAAACAACCCTAATCCCTGATCACGGAACCACTCCAGCCGCTCAGGGCGATTGCCATCTTGCGCTGCTAACGGAAGGCAGCAAAGAAATGCCCATGCGAGAGTGTGCTTCATATTGCGGCATCAGGAGACTGTCTGGGGCAATGGCGTAATCTTCACCCCGAGCGCGTAACTGCTGGGCAACTCGCCTTTCACATCGATGGCCAAGCCTTGATCGGTCTGCCGCGCTTGGGCTTCGCCCGGTCCTCCCAAAATCTCTACTTGCGATGAGCTTGCGGCTTTAATACCGGGCACGATGAGGTTGTTGCTTGCGGGCCGGTTCAAGAAAAATACGTAAAGCGACTCGCTTTTCTTGGTAAAGCGGACATCGGTCCCATCTGGCGCGCTGGCGGACGCTTTCTCCCAAGGCCGCGAGCCGACAATACCTTCTTGATTCACTGCCATCCAACTGCCCAACTTTTGCAGCCGGTCCATCTGTATATCGGAAATCGTGCCGTTCGGCTTGGGTCCTACATTCAACAGCAAGTTTCCGTTCTTGCTCACGATATCCACCAGCAGAGCGATCAGTTTGTCCGGTGCTATCACTTGCTCCGGGCCTTCCACCTGGTTGTAGCCGAAGCTGAAACCAAGCCCCCGACAGGCTTCCCACTTCTTCGGAGTTATCTTGTCGTATTTCGCGTATTCAGGTGTTGTGTAGTCGGCAAAGGGTACGCCGAACCGATTGTCGATTACCCCATCGGGAACGGTGTTGTAGTATTCGGCGAACAATTGCGGGATCTGGCCCGCCTTGGGATAGCTGATGTCGTTCCACAGCACGGCAGGCTGATAGCGCTCAATTAGTTCTCGCCAGTGCGCGTCGGCGTATGTGGCATATTCCTGTGTCTGCGGAACGCGCTCATACAACTCTTTGTGGCTTCTGATCGGCTCCTTCGTGAATGTCCAATCCAATCCTCCGGAGTAGTAGAGGCCCATCTTCAATCCCTTCGATCGCACGGCTGAGGTCAATTCGCCGACCAGATCGCGTTGGGCCGTGATGTTGTCGCGCTCAACGTGCGGGTTCACGACTGTGGAAGGCCAAAGCCGAAAGCCGTCATGGTGCTTGGTGGTGAGTACGACGTAGCGTGCGCCGGTCTTTTGAAAGAGCGCTGCCCAATCTTCCGGGCGCCACTGCTTTGTTTCGCGATTGAAAGTCTCTCGAAATCTGTAGTAATCGAAGTCCTTGCCGTACGTTTCCAGATGATGTTGGTAGGTGGGTGAACCTACAATCCTCAAAGTGTTCAGGTACCATTCGGCGTACGGGTTATCTCTGAACCACTTAGTGTCATCCACTTTTCCCAATTCGCCCGTCGGCGGCGCCCACGCCGGTACCGAATAGAGCCCCCAATGAACGAAGATGCCTAGCTTCGCGTCCTGAAACCACTCCGGTACGGCATGCTTCTCGAGCGAGGGCCAGTTTGCCTCGAATTGCTGGCTACGCGCAGCCGCGTTGCGGCCAGGCAACTCCGCCATCCCGGTAATCATTCCCAATCCAACGTTGTGAAAAGTTCTTCGAGTCATCGGCATTCCCAGTCAGGTCGGCACCTAGTCTATCCAATGTCAAACACGATCATTGGAACAACCGAAGCATTCAAAAATACTGAAGTATTCACTTGACTATCGGTTCTTCTTGGCTCAATACTGAAGTTGCCACTTCAGTATTGAGGTAGCCAGAAAAGGAGCTGAGGTATGGACCAGCCGTCCGTTATTCACAACACATTCGTTCTTGAGCGCAGCTATCCGAAAGCGCCTCATCAGGTTTTCGCCGCATTCGCGGACGCAGCCAAAAAACGCCGCTGGTACGGCGACGCGGAAAATCGCGACATAGACAAATTTGAAAGCGATTTTCGGACCGGAGGCGTCGAGCACTCCAGCTATCGGTTAAAAGAAGGCACTCCGTTCACAGGCGTCACCATTGCGAATGATGGGATTTACTACGACATCGTTCCGGACCGGCGAATTGTCACCGCTTCGGTAATGACGTTTGGGGATCGTCGCATCTCGGCCTCGCTCGTCACCTTTGAGTTTCTGCCTAGTGATCGGGGAACGGATTTGATCTGCACTCACCAGGGCACGTTCTTTGAAGGCGCGGATGGTCCTGAAAGGCGCGAAGCAGGATGGCGCACACTGCTGGATCGGCTGGCGGCGGAAGTGCTGCATTAAGCGGGATTTGCGAAGCCGCATTCCCAAATGGCGAGTCTTAGGTACGATGTCGGCCGCATTCTTCAAGCGCTTGCGGATCCAACACGCCGCGCGATTGTCGAGAAGCTGAGCGAGGGGCCGACTTCGGTCTCTCGCCTGGCCGCGCCGCTCAACATCACCGTTACAGCTGTTGCGCAACACCTTCAAATGTTGGAAGAGAGCGGGCTGGTTCACACCGAAAAGATCGGGCGGGTGAGGACGTGCCGGATCGAACCTACGGGTTTTTCGGTGTTGGAGCAGTGGATTCGAGACCGGCGCTCGATCTGGGAGCGGCGCCTGGATCGATTGGGTGATTTGCTCGCGGAATCGGATGAGGAGTAACCGTCCACGGGGTGGTGCAAAGATTTTTTACATCCTTCGGTTTAAAACGATACTCATTACGTGAGTTCCCGTTGATCAGCTCGAAGGAGGATACATGAGGGGAAAGAATCGGACAGTTGCTTTCGTGTTCAGCTGCGTGGTCATTTTAGGTGGCGCTGCGGCTTTTGCGGGGAATGCGTCTCCGCAGGACGCCCAGGGTCCCACAGTCCAGAGCGCGTCTCTCGATCAGCAGATTCAGATGATGCGGAAGGACATAAGATCCCAGCGGAAACAGCTGATCGCTGCGAACATGAGCCTGTCGGACACCGAGGCGGTAAAGTTTTGGCCGATTTACGACCAGTATGTCTCTGACCTGGTGCAAACCAACAACGCGAAATATGAATTGATCAAACAATACGCCACTACCGATAACATGACGGAGGACCAGGTGGACACGCTGGCGAAGCGATGGCTGACGGTAGACGAAAACGTTGTGCAACTGCGGCGTAAATATCTTCCAACTTTTCGCGCCGCGTTATCCGCAAAGCAGACCGCCCGCTTCTTTCAACTCGACCGGCGCGTGCAGATGATGATCGATCTGCAATTGGCGAGCGGGCTTCCATTGGTCGAGCCTTAGCCCCGTTAGTCCAGTAAAAAACCTGAGGAGTTCAGCAGACGTGCGAATCTGGACACGTGCCAATAGCGATTCCCGAAAAGCTTGCGGCAGCGTGCCGGAACGACCGGCAAAGGGCGGAGTGGCTTCGTCGGTTGCCGGATGTGCTCGCCGGGCTCGAACGGCAATGGTCGCTTAAAGTAGGAACTCCCTTTGATGGCCCGGATGTCAGTTGCGCCTGGGTGGCGCGCGTTACTTGCAAAGGCGGGATTCCTGCGGTTTTAAAGCTCGGCATGCCGCACTTCGAAGGCGAGCATGAGATCGACGGCTTGCGGTTCTGGGATGGAGATCCTACCGTGCGTTTGCTCCAAGCAGACGACGAATCAGGTGCGATGCTCCTCGAATCCTCTGAGCCGGGAACTTCCTTACGGGAACTGGCGGAAACGGCGCAGGACGAAGTCATTGCCGGGCTGCTGCGTAGGCTTTGGCGTGCACCTTCCGGCCTCCATAGCTTTCGTCCGCTCGCCGCCATGGCCGAATTTTGGGGCAGGGAAGTGGAGGAGCATGCCCCGTCATGGCGTGATGCTGGTCTGGTCTCCGAGGGCTTATGGCTCTTCCGGCATTTGCCGGAAACCGCGGCGGCCGCCGTTCTGCTGGCAACGGATTTGCATGCCGGCAACGTACTCCGGGCGCGCCGTGAACCGTGGCTCGTTATCGATCCGAAACCCTTCGTCGGCGATCCCGCGTACGACGCCACACAGCATTTGTTGAACTGCTACGACCGGCTGCGTTCCGACCCCGATGGCGTCATCCGCCGCGTGGCGGATTTGTCAGGTCTGGATCATCAGCGCGTTCGTCTGTGGATTTTTGCCCGCGCTGCCGTACAATCCGGAGCCAGTCCGCACAACGAGCGATCCCTCGAGCTTGCGCGAGCGATCAAAATTTGAGGGTCGGTTTTGCGGGATGTTTTTATACACTGCAAGGGGCCAGCCAACACATGACTACCGGAAGCAGATCAAATTTAGCGATTCTTCTCCTACTGCTGAGCTTTCCGCTGTACGCCCAAAACTCTGTTCCGGAAATCCCCTACGATTCCGTCTCTGATTTCTTCAAGCTGCCGCCCGACATGAATTTCGGTGAGGTCGCCGGAGTGGCGGTGAATTCCAAGGGACATGTGTTCGTCTTTTCGCGCGGTGACACAACTGGTCCGGCCTATGGAGCCGCCGCAGCCCAGCTGCTCGAGTTCGATCGCAATGGCAAATATCTTCGTGAAATCGGAAAGATTTTATATGCCTGGTCTTATGCGCATGCTGTTCGTGTCGATGCGAATGACAACATTTGGGCTGTCGACAAGGGCTCCGACATGATCGTTAAGTTCAATCCGCAAGGACATGTCGCGATGGTTTTCGGACGCAAGAAAGAAGCTTCCGACGAAAATGACCAGCCCTGGACGCATGTGAATCCTCCACGTCCGGCTGTTGACGGACAGTTCCGGCAGCCGACAGATGTGACGTGGGATGCCCGCGGCGACATCTTTATCAGTGACGGATACATCAACTCGAGGATCGCGAAGTACGACGCAAAGGGCGATTGGGTGAAACAGTGGGGCCAGCCCGGCAAGAACCCCGGCGAATTTAATACGCCGCACAGCATCGCGGCCGATGCGCAGGGAAACATCTACGTTGCCGATCGGGGCAATGCCCGCATCCAGGTTTTCGATCCCGATGGAACCTTTCTGCGCGAAATCAGGATCGACGTGCCGGCGCCCGCTAACGCTCAGCCTTGGATGGGAAGCCGGCCGGGGCCTGAAACCACGGGCACGATGCAGCCGGGATCGCCTTGGGCCATCTGCATTACGCCGGGGCCGCATCAGGTCCTCTACAGTTCCGATGCCTTCCCCGGCCGCATTTACAAGCTGTCGCTGGATGGACGTGTGCTCGGAATGTTCGGCCGTACGGGGCGGCAGGCTAAGCAATTTGGCTGGATTCATGAGCTTGCCTGCCCTTCGGAAAACGAGCTCTACGTGGCAGAGCTTCTGAACTGGCGCGTCCAGAAACTCATCCTTCATCCCTGAATCAGCTGATAAGACACGTCGCACCGGCGAAAGGAATTGCAAAACGGCCGATATGCGGTGAGTGAAACTGTTCCTGCTTAGTCTCTGCTTACTGCTGCCCCTCGCCGCCCGCGATCAGCAAAGATGCGACTTCTGCGACCGGGATGGGGAAGGACGCATCAAGCGCTCGGCGGCAATGCGCAAAGTATTTAAAGAGATGCAGCCGTGCCCTGCCACCGGGTCCAGCGCCGGCGCTTGCCCGGGATATGTAATCGACCACATTACGCCGCTTGCCTGTGGCGGCAACGATGATGCCGAAAACATGGAGTGGCAGACAAAAGAAGAAGCGCGGGGAAAGGACAAAGTCGAACGGGTAGAGTGTATGGCTAAACCTCAGCAGCCCAAACCGGCCTGGTCTTTCCGATAAGCAGCCACCGTGCTACTGCGAGCGCAAACGCTTCTGTGACCATGTCCGAAAACCGCGAGTTTAGCGCTCGGACAAGTGCGAAACTTTGGCTGTGGAACTGCCGGACGAAGAGATATGTTACCGGGCGTTACAGAGCCGCGATGCCCGTTTTGACGGGTTGCTGTTCGTAGGTGTCACGTCGACCGGCATCTACTGCCGTCCCATTTGTCCGGCCCGGACTCCCAAGCCGGCGAATTGCCGATTTTTTGGTTCGGCGGCGGCGGCACAGGAAGCTGGCTTTCGACCGTGTCTGCGCTGCCGGCCGGAAACTGCTCCCGATCTTGCTTCCTGGCGCGGGACCTCAAACACCGTGTCCCGAGCCTTGGCTCTCATTGCCGATGGCGCTTTGGATGGTCCAGCGGCCAGCGTTGAAATCTTAGCGGAACGGCTTGGCATCGGGGAACGTCAGCTCCGCCGATTGTTCCAGCAGCACTTGGGCGCTTCACCGATTTCGGTTGCCCAGACAAGGCGTGTGTTGTTCGCCAAGCAGCTGATCCACGAAACGCAGATGCCGCTGACGGAAATTGCGTTGGCGGCAGGATTCGGCAGCTTGCGGAGGTTTAACGAAACGTTCCAAGAGCTGTTTCATCGTCCTCCGAGCGCGTTGCGGCGAAAAAGTTCCAAGGGCGCTCCCGCTACGAGTGCGACGCTGCACCTGCGCTATCGCGCTCCGTATGATTGGGCGGCCATGCTGAATCATCTGGAAACGCGCGCGATTCCGGGAGTCGAAGTTGTGGCAAACGGAAGTTATCTGCGCACCATCGAGATAGGCGGATCGATCGGCAGCGTCGAAGTGAGGCACGTGGCGCAGCGAAACAGTCTCGCCGTCACAATTCGTTTCCTGATGTTCGATCGTTCCCGGCGATCGTTAGCCGGGTACGGCGCGCGTTTGATATTGGCGCCGATATCGAGACGATTGATGCTCATCTCTCGCGAGACCCGCTGCTGGCGCCGCTGGTGGCGCAACGTCCCGGCTTGCGGTCGCCCGGTGGATGGGACGGTTTTGAGTTGGCGGTACGCGCCATACTTGGCCAGCAGATCAGTGTGGCCGCGGCACGCCGCTTGGCGGGACAACTGATTCTTCTTCACGGCCGGCCCGTGCCGGAAGAAAATCGCACTCATCCAGGCCTCTCACATATATTTCCGTCCGCCGAGTGTCTCGCCTCCGCCGCATCCATCGGTCTTGCGATCCCGGGCGCGCGTCAATCGTCGCTGAAGGCACTAGCGGAAGCTGCCACGGCAGACTTGAACCTGTTTCGTCCGTTTGGCGCTATTGACGAGGCAGTCACGCGATTACGCTCGATTCGCGGAGTGGGCGAGTGGACGGCGCACTACATCGCTCTGCGCGCCATACGGGAGATGGATGCCTTTCCTGCATCCGACATCGGCCTGCTCCGCGGTGCAGAAAAGTTGGATGGCGTGCGGTCCAGTGCAAGCAGCCTTCTAAACCGAGCCGAGTTGTGGCGGCCGTGGCGCGCCTATGCAGCGCAGCATTTATGGGCCGCCGATGCAGCCTGCGTGGCCATAAATAGCGACGCGATGCATGGAGTAAGCAATGGATAAGATTCTGGATCTGTCGCTTCATCGATTAGAGACGCCGATCGGCGAGCTGCTGGTGGTCTGCGATCCCGAAGGAAATCTGCGCGCTATCGATTGGACGGATTATGAAACGCGCATGCACCGTCTGCTACGGCTTCACTACCAAAGCGACGGATTCCGCGTGGAGGCCGCGCGCAAATCGACCGAGACAACGGATGCGATCGGCCGATATTTCGCGGGCGAGGTTACGGCGATAGATGCGTTGCCGGTGCGCACGGCAGGCACAGGCTTTCAACGCGAGGTGTGGCGAGCATTACGCCAGATCGACTGCGGCACTACTCTTTCGTATGCGCAGCTTGCCGGGCGGATCGGCCGTGCCATTGCGGTGAGAGCAGTTGGCATGGCCAATGGTTCCAATCCGATTGGCATCGTGGTGCCTTGCCACCGCGTGATTGGAGCTAACGGTTCACTGACCGGATATGGCGGCGGTATCGAGCGCAAACGCTGGCTTCTGGCGCATGAGAGGAACTCATTCACTTTTTGAGGAACTCGCGCACAAGGTTAGGCGAAATGCACCTGAGGTTTTTGCTGTCCATGCTTTGAGGCGCAAACCACATGCAATGGACCCCTGGCGGAATCAGCAACGATATTGAAGACCGGCGTGATGACAGCGGAGGTGGTGGCGGCGGGTTTGGTTTCGGAGGCTTCCACCTGGGCCTTGGCGGGGTGATTCTCGTCGGGATTTTGAGTCTGTTGTTTCACAAAAACCTGTTTGTGCTCTTCTCGGGCTCCGGCGCCAGCACTCCTGCGGACCAAGTGGAATCAAGACCAAATCCGGCGCAGGATCGCGCGGAAAGCACGGAAGTTCAGTTCGTCTCTTTCGTCCTGGACGATGTGCAGAAGAATTGGGACCGGGTACTGCCGGATACAGCCCACACGCCGTATCGGCACGCGAAATTGGTTTTATTCCGCAATTCCTATCCATCAGCTTGTGGAACGGCGCAAGAGGCAATTGGTCCGTTCTACTGTCCGGAAGACGAAAAGGTCTACCTTGATCTTGGTTTTTTTGAAGAGCTTCGACAACGCTTTCACGCGCCAGGCGAATTCGCCCAAGCGTACGTGATCGCGCATGAGATCGGTCATCACGTGCAAAAAATTCTTGGGATTGAACAGAAGGTGCGGCGTTTGCAACAGGCGCAGCCTGACGAGCAGAATCCCCTGTCCGTTCGCCTCGAGCTGCAAGCGGACTGTTTTGCGGGTGTGTGGGGCAAGTCCACCGAGCAACGTGATCTGGTTAACTCGAGCGATGTCGAATCGGCCCTAAACGCGGCGGCGGCGGTCGGAGATGACCGGCTTCAACGGATGGCGACCGGACGTGTCAGCCCGGAGAATTTTACACATGGCACCTCTGCGCAGCGCGTACAATGGTTCAGGCGAGGCCTCGATAGCGGCAACATCTCGGCCTGCAATACGTTTCAAAATCGACAATAACAGCTCGATCGTCACCCAATCGAAACGTAGCCGCACACCGCAGATTTTTACAGCAATAGTACGGGCTCGCTTGCAGCGGGCGAAGTGATACCTTTGCTCACGCCGTGTTCGTTGGCGTTGTCCAACAAATTCTCCAAGAGGTCTTGCACGTGACAATTCGTAAGCTATCTGAAAGAGTTGTAGCCTGCCTGGGATTGCTAGTTTTCTCAACGATAACGGCGCCCGCTTCGTTCGCGGCTGAGCCACCACACAATGTGGCCGCGGGTATCGAACGGTTCACCGATTTAGGACCGACGGATCCGAACAGTGACATCACGATTACCGTGCAACTGGCGATGCACGATCAGGCCGCTTTCGACGCTGCGGTACAAGCGCTTTATACTCCCGGATCGCCGACCTTTCATCAATGGATGACAGATGCGGATATCGCGAAATATGCGCCGACCGCCGAAGAACTCGCAACCGTGCGACATGAACTAGAGAGGCACGGTTTAACAGTAATCTGGACTGATCCGCTTGGGCTTTCTATTCGTGTTCGGGGAAATGCAGCTCAGGCGGAAAGCGCGTTTAAAACGAATCTTCACGAATTTTCTTATCAGGGCAGATCCCTTCGCGCAAACATCAGCGATGCGCGTCTTGCAGGGAAGGCGGGCGACTTGGTTGCCGGTGTGTCCGGACTGGAACGGCATACCGTTCAACCCATGCTGCGGCGAGCCTTAAATGCCAGAAACGGAGTACCGCTTTCACGTCCTGCGGCGCAAGTTCAGTCGAACAGTGGAATCGAGAGCTTCCTCACTAATGTTTGCATTACAAAACCGGAAAACTTTTCGTTCACGACTCCAGGGGCTTCGCTTCCCTTCGCCAATTATTACGGGCACGTCTATGCGCGAAATCCCGACCTTGCCTGTGCCTTTACTGCCGCTCAACTTCAGGAGCACTACGGTTTGACCGAAGCTTACGCTCGAGGGTGGAACGGAGAAGGTCAAACGATCGTTTTAGTAGATGCCTACGGTTATGCGGATATTCAGGCGGACGCGAACGCGTTTTCCCGCATCATGGGTCTTCCGTTGCTCGACAGTCACAATTTTCAGATCGTTCATCCCTATAACATTTACCCGACCAACCCAGGTGCGGCAACTCTGTTGCAGTGGGACTTCGAAACTGCAATAGATGTCGAATGGGCGCATGCGATGGCGCCTGGGGCCAAGATCGTACTGCTTATTTCGCCCGGACAGGACAGCACGGATATGTTGTTCACGCTGCAGAATGTGACTCACTATCATGTAGCAGGGTCGGTGTCGAACAGTTGGGGCGTGGACATTGACTATATCGCTGGGCCTTTGGAACTAGCTGCCTTCAACATTCAGCTTAAATTGATGGTAGCCAAAGGAATGTCGGTCAATTTCGCGAGTGGCGATAGCGGCGACAACGGACTTGGTACGCCGGTCGGCGCGCCCGAAGTACCGTCAAATTCACCCTTTGCCACGGCCGTAGGAGGGACCAGCATCCTGTCGCACCTGTACGGCGGCACAGCTGAACTGGGATGGGGGAATAATCTCACTACTATCTACGACAACGGCATCCTTGATCCACCCGCTGTGGGCGGCAACGTTGGCGGCGCCGGTGGCGGCGAAAGTACCTTTTTCGCGAAGCCGTCGTGGCAGAAGAATCTACCGGGAACCGGGCGGCAGGTGCCGGACATTGCGGCTCTCGCTGATCCTTATACCGGTGTCCCGATAGTTGTTACCCAAAACGGAGTGCAATCGATTTATATATTTGGGGGTACGAGCGTAGCCTGCCCCGTGTTCTCGGCGATCTGGGCGATTACCAACCAAGTGGCAGGAAAGCTTTTGGGGCAAGCGGCGCCTATTATTGCTGATCTTCCCTCGCGAGCGATATCCGACATCTTGCCGGTTGATAGCGCGTTTAATGTGTTGGGAGTTATCAAGGAGCCGTTCGGCACAACGCGTTACTCGGCAACGGAGCTAGTGGCTCCGCCGGATCAACCGATACAAAATGCGTTCGTCTCGGCGTTATGGCATGTACCGCCATCGCAGGAGACGCCGGCTCTTTTCAACGTGGTCAGCTTCGGAACAGACACGTCTTTAAGCGTCACCCCCGGTTGGGATAATGTGACGGGTTTCGGCACTCCGAACGGGGTTGCATTCATCAAGGCAGCAGCCGCCAAGAAGTAAACAAACCTGTGCGCTCTTTCGCATTCCGAGCCGGCGAATAAAACAAGAAACAGCAATTCTGTTTGAGGGTATACTAGAACGTAGCCCCCGAGACTCGTAGGAAGGAATTTCGATGGACGAAAAAGAGCGCGCCCGGACTTTGAGCCTCACGCTGGGGCAGATTGAGAAGCAGTTCGGAAAGGGGTCCATCCTGCGGTTGGGCTCCAAGGAAGCCATCGTACCGGTCTCGGCGATCTCGAGCGGCTCTATTTCGTTGGACTACGCGCTCGGCGTCGGCGGATTCCCGCGCGGACGCATCTGCGAAATCTTCGGGCCTGAGTCTTCCGGCAAAACGACCATTGCCCTGCAGGTGGTGGCCGAAGCGCAGAAGCTAGGCGGAATGGCGGCGTTCATCGACGTGGAGCACGCGCTTGATCCGATCTACGCGCGGCAGCTTGGCGTCGACGTTGACAATCTGCTGGTATCGCAACCGGACTTCGCCGAACAGGCGCTCGAAATTACCAGCGCACTCATTACATCGGGCTCGATCGATGTTCTGGTCGTCGATTCGGTGGCAGCGCTTGTGCCTAAGGCCGAACTGGACGGCGAAATGGGCGACTCTCATATGGGACTTCAGGCGCGACTCATGTCCCAGGCAATGCGCAAGCTGACCGGTGTGGTGTCCAAATCGAATACGTGTCTCGTGTTTATCAACCAGATTCGTGAAAAGATCGGCGTCATGTTCGGCAATCCGGAGACGACGACGGGCGGCCGCGCTTTAAAATTTTATTCTTCAGTACGCGTGGACATCCGACGCATCGCCGCCATTAAAGACGGGGATGCCGTGACGGGCAATCGCACTAAAGTGAAAGTGGTGAAGAACAAGGTAGCGCCTCCTTTCCGGGAAGCGGAGTTCGACATCATCTACGGAGAAGGCGTCTCGCGCGAGGGTGACCTGCTCGATCTCGGTGTGGCTCAGAACGTCGTCGAAAAGAGCGGCTCCTGGTTCAGCTATAAGGGCGAACGCATTGGGCAAGGCCGAGAGAACGTCCGGCAATTTCTCAAAGAAAATACCGACATTCGCGCACGCATCGATGCTGAATTACGTAAGGTGCTCGGATTGAATAAGGCAGCCGAAGCAGAAACGGCTCCAGCACCAACGCCAATCGATACGGCAAAGACGAACGCAGCTGGACGCGGACGTTAACACCAATTGGAGGGCCGCCCCGCGGGGCGGCCCTCCATAAGCGCTAAATTAAGAGCGCACAAGCCGCCGCGGCGGCTCGCCGGAACGTGCAACGCGCCTAAGATTGCGCCGCCGGGGCGAGTCTTTTGTGCGCGCGTTTACTGGAGAGTTCCGAAGACCTATGCGATATATTGGCGGTTTTCACCACTAGCATGTCATTCCAGGCTCCGATTAGCATCGCCGATGCAATCTCAAGGATTGCTGAGCGGCGGCTCCTTCTTCCAGCGATCCAGCGCGAGTTCGTATGGACGCCCCAAAAAATTGAGTGGCTCTTCGATTCATTGCTGCAGGGCTACCCGTTCGGGAGCTTTCTCTTCTGGGAGATCAGGGATTCAGATGCAAAAAACCAATTTCGATATTACGAGTTTTTGCGCGAGTACCGCGAACGGTTCAAAACACATAATCCAGAGTTCAACACTCAGGGTCACTACGATTTTGACGCGGTTCTCGATGGCCAGCAACGGCTGACATCGCTGTATATCGGGCTGAAGGGCACGTACGCCTCCAAAATGCCGCGAGTGTGGTGGGAAGACTCTGAACACGCATTACCGACTCGCAAGTTATACCTGAACGTATCTAAATCGGCAGCGGAGTCCGACGACGAGGACGAGCCCGGTCGTCGCTTTGAGTTTAGGCTCTTAACGTCAACCGAGGTTGCCAAGAGTCCAAATGATTGGTTTCGCGTTGGCGAGATCCTCGAAGTCACCGATGCATACAAGTTCAATCGAATGTTACACGAGCGAGGATATTACCAATCTGAGTTTGCCGCAACCGCACTGTCGACCCTTCACTCAGTCATTCATATCAATAAGACGATTAACTACTACCTAATACAGAAATCAGATATAGAGCGCGCGTTAAATGTTTTCGTCCGTGTGAACAGTGGCGGCGAGCAACTGTCCCTTTCGGACATGCTGATGTCAACCGCAATCGCCAACTGGAAAAAGCTTGATGCGAGAGCGGAGATCCTGGGATTAGTTGATTCGATTCAAGAGCGCGGATTCTTCGTGTCAAAGGACCTCGTACTCAAGACCTGCCTCTATCTGTACAGTTCTGATATTCGTTACAAGGTGTCGAACTTTTCGGCGTCTCAGGTAAGGCCGTTCGAAGACAACTGGGAAACAATAAAGGAAAGCATCCTGGCCGTTTTTGATCTCGCACGCGATTTCGGCTACAACGAGAAATCTCTGACGTCAAAGAATACTCTGCTTCCGATCGTTTATTGGGTACATCATCGAGGCATCGCGAAAGGAATCACAAAGGAAGTCGGACTGAGAGAAGACCGCGACATCATACGCCGATGGTGGCACGTGATGTTGCTGAAAGGAGTGTTCGGGGCCTCAGCGGATACAGTTCTTGCTGCAATTCGGCGAGCCTTTTTGGTGCAAGAATTTGGAAAGCCATTCGTGCGACCCGAGTTGGAGATATTTCCAGCTCAACAAATTGCGCTTGTTCTACAACAACAAGGGAAAGATCCGGCCGTATCAGATGAGTTTTTGGACTTGTTGCTGTATACACAATGTGAGGACAAGCTAGCGTTCAGCATACTTGCTTTGCTGGCTCCTAATCTGGATTACAAGAACGGGAACTTCGACAAGGACCATCTACATCCCGCATCCGCGTTCAGTTGGAAAGGTTTGTTGATTGCTGGCGTACCTGAGGCGGACCGATCGTTCTTTTACAATTCTCAACACTGGGACAGCATTTTGAATCTAGCGCATCTGGATTCAAATGAAAATAGATCAAAGCAGAGCAAGCCGCTAGCGGAGTGGGTCAATTTAGAAGCCGAGCGACAAATGACAACGCATGAGAAATTCTGCATCGATCACAACTTGCCATTAGACCCTGAAGCCCTTGAGCTTGTAAATTTCAAAGGTTTCATACAAGCACGCCGAACCCTGCTTAGAAAGCGACTGGCAGATGCCCTCCAGTATTTGGCAGAGCCAGCGGCCACCACGGGAGCCGAAAGTAGTTAGATCAGCGAACGTGTCTGGTGCGGCCTAGCATGTCCACTATCCAATGACGGGCCATTCGTCAATTGAACTATCAACCCCCGGTATCGGTTCATGCCGTCCAATTACAGAGCGGCCGACGGTTTGGCAAGTGAGTGTACAAACCTGGAAGGGACCAGCTTGCGCATTGTCTCCATGGTAAGTTTTTGTTCTTGCATAGGCCCTCACATGCATGCCATAACTTACGTTACGTGCTCAGGGTCTGCAGCATTGAGTGGAGCGATCTTTTGGTTTCGTCGGACCGCCTACTCATCTTGAAAATGCGGTTTTGGCAGCGCTGAACCAACGTGTCGGTCGGTTGCTGAAGTCCACATACGCGTTAAGTCCAAGCAATCATCGTTCCGACTGCACCTTTCCGTCCAGCATACTTCGGCACCGCGCCTCGACGGCATTCACCCAATGGCAAGCCGTCTGCACGTCCGATTCGGAAGCGCTTCCGAAGTCGCAGCTTGCTCCAAAGGATGAATGCGCCGAAGGCTACGAAAGCTTGTAAGGGGGCAAATGGCCGTGACTCGTACAGCCATAGGAGAGGGGCCAGTCCAGCCGTTAGGGTCAGCTCTGCCTATTCGTCCGCCATGATGCTGTGAACAAGTTGGCCCACCCTAAGGGCCGAAACCTCGAGGAAGAACTCATTGTGCGGTGACTCCGGCACGATGCATCCAGCATTTCTCAAAAGAATGGTGCACGCCAGCATCCGTTTGACGTGCTCTCGCCCGGAATCGGGGAGGTCGTCAGGCTCGCACCAAGCCTGTAAGTCAAGAACCTCACGCAGACACCAATCAAGCTTCCCTAGCCCGGAAATTTCACAAATAAATAGCAAAGGGCCGCCACTTCTGGCATAACTGAGTTTCTAGACAACAGTTTGCGTGGAAGGAGACGGCCCGAATGCCTGCTACAGAGTGTACCCAATCCAGTTTCGAGTTTGCGGG
>DATBDT010000084.1:0-87695 GCA_036269815.1 Bryobacteraceae bacterium | reverse complement strand
CTCGTGTCGTATTCCCGGACTAATTGCTCAACTTCTGCCCGGCTCCGCCGACGCCGCTCTCCTTCGCTCTGTTTCGCGCTCATCCTCCAACTTCAACACTCTTGCCGCGCCGTTAACAGATGGGTTGCTCTGACGCTTACGGCGTACCATACTCTTACTCGCGGCGGCGGCTCTAAGCACTCGGGGTTCGGCCGCGCAGAAACTTTAGATCTATCTCCGCGGCAAATTTGACCAGGCCTTCATAGCTCGGCGGCTTCGAAAAAAATGCTTCGACGCCCAGGTCCAGAGCTTCGCCCCGCTCCTTTTCGCTTTGAGAAGTGGACAAGATAATGACCGGAACCTTGAATTTTCCCGGCCGCTGCCTCAGGCGGCGTAGCATATCCATCCCGCCCAAACGTGGAAGGTTCAGATCCAAAATGACAAGATTTGGAACCGGGGCCGCTTGGTAGCGGCCGGATAGCGAAAGGAAATCTAATGCTTCGAGGCCATCCGGAACACAGTACATGGATGCATCAACGTGCGCGTCCTGCAAAGCGTTTTCAAGCAAGTACGACGTTGCCGCGTCGTCTTCAACGTGAAGAAGTTGATACGCGCTGATGAGATAACCTACTTTCTCAAGCTCTTTCTGCCTTTTTAGTTTAGCTTGCGCGTTGTAAACGATTTCAGCTGGGCTGCTGCGCGAGCTTGGCCGTTGGCGTCACGCCCGAGGCAACCGCAAAAAAGTTTTAAATCGCGGGGCATGCGGCTGAGTCTTAGCACTTATATATGACACCTGCCATCTCAGCGTTTTCTATGAGTTTTCGCTTGACGGTCGCGACCATCATCTGCCTTGGGGCTGTGTGCGGCCAAAAGGTAAAAACCAAGGTTTACACTGATCCAAAAGAATGTTTCAAGACATACCGTCTTGACACCGGCAGTGTCCTGACTTCGAGCGGGCTAGTGGAAGATCCGACGGTCAACTCGATCATGAAAGAGGCGGTGGGGAACGAAATGAACCAATTGAAGATTGCGAGCGCCGGCAAAGAAGCCGATCTGGAAATTCATTTCATGGGTGGCACCTCCGCTGGATTGCAGGTCGATGACCTGACTGTGGGCAATGTGGCGATGTGGAACATTGGGGGCCCCCTGGCGGTTTCCTCTCGAAGCTATAAAAAGAGCGCTTTGGTAATCGCCGTTGTGGACGCCAAGACGAAGCACACCGTATGGGCGGCGCAATGCACGGACAATTTCGGCGATCCGAACAAGCTCAAAGAGCGCATTCAAAACGCAGTAACAAAGGCATTCGCCAAATTCCCCAAGAATCTGGCATGCAGTTAGCGCCGCCACAACAGGTCTAGGAGCTATGCATGGCCCAGGTGAGCGTATCCGATTTACCCATAGGGAAACTCCCGTTAACGTCTGAAAGCGGTTCAGAACTTGTCGATCGGTTCTCTCTAATCGAAGGCGGCCCCGTTTACCGCTTCCAAAAGGCAATCGGAATGGCTCTTCCGGATAGATTCGGGGTGATCAGGCGAGCGCTCTTAACCACGCTGATCACGTGGTTACCCTTGCTTATCCTGTCGCTGATTCAGAACCGCGCGTTCGGCGACAAGGTAAAGATACCTTTTCTTTACGATTTTGGGGCCGGTCTTCGCTTCCTGGTAGGTTTGCCGCTCTTAGTAATAGCGGAGGCTGTTATCGATCCGCGACTCAATCGCGCGGTGCGGCATTTCAGCAAGTCCAATCTGGTCGCACCGAGCGTGCTTCCGGCCTTTGAAGAAGTAATTCGGCAGACAAACAGGCTTCGGGACCATGCTGTGATCGTCATTCCGATTCTTCTCCTGGCATTTCTCCCCTCGATTAACTTGAAGCAAACGGAGCTGTTGAAAGCGGGGATCGCAAGTTGGCACACGATTGTTTCGCCGTCCGGAGAGAGTTTAAGCTGGGCGGGTCGATGGGCCGGGTTCGTTAGTTGGCCGCTCTTTCGGATTTTGATGCTGCGTTGGCTTTGGATTACTTGTCTTTGGGGGTTTTTTCTCAGAAGAGTCTCCAAACTTGATCTCGGGTGTGTGGGCACACATCCGGATACGTGCGGCGGTCTCGGCTTTCTAGCAGAAACTCAGCTTTGGTTCGGTTTCATTTCGTTTGCCGTTTCCGTCGGAATCGCGGGCACCTTCGGCAATTCAATTGCCTACGAGGGAGCAACCGTTTCCAGCCTGAAATTCCTGATGATCGGCTTCTGCGTTATTACGGTGCTCGTTTTCGCGTTGCCGTTGCTTGTCCTCTCGCCGAAGCTTGCGGTCACGAAACGCAAAAGCCTTCACCTGTATGGAACGTTGGCAACGTTTTACGTCCAGGAGTTCGACGCGAAATGGATTCGAGGACTCCTGCCGGAACAGGAAGCGCTGCTCGGAACAGGAGATATTCAGTCGCTGGCAGATCTAAACAACAGTTTTGCGGTAGTTCGCGAAATGAAAGTGATGCTAATAGACAAGAAGGTTCTGTTAGGCCTCGCGATTCCGCCGGTGCTGCCGCTGGTACCGCTGATCTTTCTTGCTACGCCGGCCGACGAAATCACCAAGGCAGTTTTCAAACTACTCTTATAAAGGCGCCATCAATCACGTGGGATTCGGCCCGATCGGGGTGGCGGCGATATAAATGATCCCAACCCGCGTCTGGGCGAGTTCATGCCAAAGGCCCGGGGTCGGGAGTTTGAGACCCCTTCCTCAAAGGTCATAACAGAAGACCCGGATCAGCAACGTTAACCGCCCGCTATCGAGCAAGCACGACAGCATCCACGCCGGCAAAGCAAAGGCTTTACCGAGAAGCCTGGTGCCAGATCACTTGATAGGCAACAGTGAGCGATTGACTATCGGCCCCGACGCGTGCCGTAACTCCGTCAAAATAGGCGATGCGCACCGATTGCCGCCGGCCGATCCCAATACCGTATGTAGCGCCGATACGAGTATTTCCCGCGTAATCAGCATTGAGCTTGCCATTTACCGTGGTGCGGCCGCCAGTGAAGAACGTCGAGTCGAAGGCCAACCACATTCGACGCGGAAGCAGCCGCACAACGTGTGCCTGGGCGCTCCCAAGAGGTTCCTGTGTGCGGTAACCATTTCCGAAGAAGTCAGAATTCTGCATATAGATCCAAGCGCCAAAGGCCCCTTCGATCTCCCATTTGCCAAAAAAACGCGCTATGCCGATCTCAGGTTTGACTGCCCATCGGTTGGTGCCGATATTAACAAGAACATTTGGATCATATTGCCCGATGGGCGCAGTGGCGGTCAGGCTTACACCAACGATTAGCTTGGGTCGGTATCTTGCATATTCGCGAAGGTGCATCGCTGGGGCACCATGAAGGTTAATTGAAAAGCGAAGCGTGGAGTCTGACAGTCCGGACCGATGGCGAGCGGCCTCAACTCCCGCAAAGGTTCCACTCAGATCGGCCACAACGTAGGGAAGCACTCCCAGGACCTGCCCCGTTCGTCCGAAGACGTCAAACGTTCCCCCCAACGCGAGCGCCGGGATATGGGCATCTACGTGGCCGTTCTGGATCGGCAGACTTGGATCGAACAGCAGACCTCCGGAGTTGCCCGAGTAGCTGATCCCGAGAAAACCCAGCCCGACAGGAGACGGCAAATAGGCCCGAGGCTGCAATTCCTGTGCGCGGACGATTGCCGGCAGGAAGAACAACAGCACGATAGAAAAGCCACCGCGGAGGGCGACTGCTGCTGGCAAGAATTTGCGCGTCATTCCGGCGCTAATCATCGCGCCTGAGTTCTAAAACCTAACCCACTATACAAGCCGACGAAAGAAGGCGGCAAATTCTTTCACGGGTGGGAAGCGGTGAAAAGAATCAGACTTGCTTCGCTGGCATTATAAGTAGCGTGGAAGCAAGGCAATTGACTGCAGGACGCCTGACTTTTACCTTGACCCAGCAAGTCGGGCCGGGCCGGGGCGATCAATGCGAGCGCTATCAAGGCTTACTTTGTTGGCGGAATTGCCATCATCATGCTGGAAAGCGTCTCAACGGTTCCCAAGCATGCATCGGCAGTTTTTACACGGCTATCGGGGCGCTACTCACGCCATGAATTTTCTCTATGCTCTTGCCCGGCGCAGCGATTCCATGATCCGCTCGCAGTTGAGTGCCAGCCACGCAACAACGAAGCCGGCAACGACGTCCGCAATGGAATGCATGCCGGTGGTTAAGCAACTCACGGCGACGGCGGCCGCCCACATCCGAGCTATCCATAGCGTAGCTTTTCCACGATCCGCAAAGGTCTCCGCGACTAGAATCGCCCAGATCACGTGAAACGAAGGAAAAGCCGCAACCGGCGGATACGTTGATCTTTCCCAACTCAGAAGATGACCCAAGGTCGTTATCGGGACATATGCCGGCCTCGGCGCGCGGACCGGCACGATCACATATAGCGGGAACGCAATCGCCATAGCAACCCATACCTGCACCATGAAAATTCGCAGCACTCGCTGAGAGCGCACAAAGGCGGCAACCAGCGGCACGGCAAAGTAGTCGCTGATATAGATGATTTCCGTCCATTGCGTCACCGGCAGCCGTCGTTCGAAGGGTAGTCGCAATTCGATTGCATTCAGAGGCACGCCAAGTGCTGCCACAATGCTGTACAACCCAAGCCAAGGGACAAGAGTGAACAACCCGAATCGCAGCCGGTCAACGTGCGTTGGTACTGCGCTGCTGCGTTCGGGCAGCCAAATGTTCATTCCCGAACTCGCCGGGCCAGGTCAAACCGTTGCTCGTTCGGCTTGCATGATTGTATAGCTCGCTGAACGCGTGTCCGGAGCTGACCATTGAGAACTGCGGGAAAACGGAGGCGGTGTCCACAAAGAATCAGCCGAGATAACATCATTTTCTCAGTCCGATATAGATATCAACGCGGCCGTTCTGCGGATCCTGGTGCTCCTCGTAGACCTCGAAGTCTGTTTGATATGCCCGGTGTAAAGGATCCGCTTCGAGCGACCAGATCTGTTTCCATAACCCAACTACCAACTGCGGCATCGGTCCGTTTGCGGCGGTGAACATGCCGTAGTCGCCGTTCACGACCTTTTTGGCGGACAAGCCGTTGGGCAGTTTGTCAATCGAGTTTACTTTGGCGCCGAGCGTGTAGGTGTAGAGGCCATCTTTGTCCGTTTCATAATCGCTATAGACAGCGATGACACGAGAATCGGTGCGGTTGGGGATGCGGCTGACAATTCCGTCCTGATACAAGCGTCTCCAAAGCTTCGCGATGTCCCCATCGGAAGTCGCTTCGCGGGCGTTGCTGGTTCGAGTCTGAAGTCCTATCATCCAAAACGAATCGACGTGGAGCTTCACCATGTTGACCTCGGCAGAGTTTAACGCGACCGCTCCTCCGGATAAAAACAGCGCTGGCAGGCAAGCAGTTATCCACAGGCGCGGCGGCATGATGTTGTGGACTATTCTAATCTGACCTGGATCGGGCATCCGATAGTCTAGAAGTAACTCAGCCATTTGCGACACCGCCGACCCTTCCACTTCACACGTATGCCCGCGCGGGCCGCTGCCGTCCTTTTTTTCGCCATTGCGCTTGCCGCGGCACCCTTGACGGTTCCCGCGAGTTATTGGCATTCCGGCGGGCTCTCGCATATTGGCAGATCGCACCCCGGCCGGGACCAGGTTTTTGAACAGATCGATTCCATCGTTCAGACCTTGTCGGAAATTTCCGGTCTCTCGGAGAGGCATAAAGTGCCTTACGGGCGGATGAATAAGGAGCAACTGCGGAAGTTTCTAACTAAACGCATCCGGAAGACATTGAAGCCGGCTGAGCTACGCGCCGATGAGCTGTCGCTGAAGATGTTCGGGCTGGTCCCGCAGGATTTTGACTTGAAGAAGTCGACGATTGACCTTTTAACGGAACAGGCTGCTGCGTTCTACGATTATGACGAAAAGAAGCTGTTCCTGATGGACAGCACTTCGGTTTCGGGTGAAATCGAAACGCTCGCTCACGAATTGAGTCATGCGCTTGCGGATCAACATTTCGATCTTGACAAGTACATGAACGATACTAACGACGATGACGACGCGAACCTGGCGCGGACGGCAGTGGTGGAGGGGCAGGCGTCATGGCTGATGTTTGCCTACTCTTTAAAAGAGAATGGACAGAATCCGCAGCCGACGGAAAAGATGCTGAGTGACGCGTTTAGCGACGACTCCGCGGCAACGACGCAGTATCCGGTATTGAAATCGTCTCCGCTCTATATTCAGCAATCGCTGCTTTTCCCGTATAGCGAAGGCACGTTGTTTTTCGATGCGGTTTATCGGAAGCAGGGCAAGAGCGCCTTCGCGCTGGTGTTTACTGAGCCGCCTGCGGATTCGGCTCAGATCATGCATCCGCAACGATATTTCAATCACACAAAGGCCACTCGACCAACGCTTCCGGCGCTTTCGGTATTCGGCAATGAGAAGGAGATCAGTCAGGGAGACGTCGGTGAATTCGACCATTCGATTCTGCTTTGGCAGTATTTGAGCCATGAGCAGGCGAAGAAGCTTTCACCGCATCTGCGCGGTGGTCAGTTCCGCATCGTAAACGACAAGACCGGCTCACCGGTTTTGCTCTATGCGTCCGAGTGGGATTCATCGGAAGAGGCAGCCCGCTTTTTCGCCGATTATGAACGCATTCTGAAGGCGAAGTGGAAGAGTTGCACGGCGTCCGTGGATACACCCATGTTGTTTGCCGGTGAGAGCGATAGCGGATATTTCGTGACGCGGTTAAGCGGTTCCCGCGTAACGAGCGTGGAAGGGATGTCGAACGTAAACGACTGGCGAGAGCTGAAAGGGGCGCAATCGGGGGAAGACGCCGAATGAGACGGACGAATGAGCAGTTTTGCCCATTGCCGCACTAACTGACGGTGGCTGTTATTCTGGTAAGGCGTTCCCCGCGAGAGCTTTTCCGGTCTCCTAAAAATTGATCCGATAGTCAATGTCATGGAGTCTGTCTCGAATGAAGTGCCGGTGTGCAAGCTCCGGCGTGTCAAAGCGCCATGGAGAAGCCTGAAGGTACTCGGAGGGCTCCCCCCTTGCTTTTAGGGGTCAATGACGGTGGCTGGCGGAAGCTCTCGCACCGAACGCATTTCTCTCATCCGAATAGATGAACATTCTCTTTATTGGCGATATCTTCGCCTCGGGTGGACGCGGCATTGTCGCCGATCGTTTGAATGACCTGATCACCGAGCATAAAGTACATCTGGCGATTGCGAATGCAGAGAACAGCGCCGGTGGGTTTGGCATTACACCGGCGATTGCCGAAGATCTGCTTTCGCTCGGAATGGACGTGCTGACGGGTGGCAACCACAGCTTCGACAAGCGAGAGATCTACGACTATTTCGAACATCAGCCGCGGCTGCTGCGGCCGGCGAACTATCCGGATTCGATTCCCGGTACGGGCTTGTTTACGGGAAAGGCTCGCAACGGCGTTCACTACGCCGTGCTGAATCTGCAAGGGCGAGCGTACATGCCGAACATTGACGACCCGTTCCGCAAGGCCGACCGAATGCTGGAGGGACTCGACCCGGCGATCCGGATCCGGTTTGTCGATTTTCACGCCGAGCTGACCAGCGAGAAGGTCGCGATGGGGTGGTACCTGAACGGGCGTGTGACAGCGATGATTGGCACGCACACGCATGTGCCGACGGCGGACGCGCGGATCCTGCCAGGAGGGACGGCGTATCAGACGGATGCCGGCATGACCGGGCCGTATGAGTCGGTGATCGGCGTGGATAAGGACATGGTTATCCGCCGGTTTCTGACGGGTTTGCATGGCCGAATGGAAGCGGCCAAGCAGGGAATAGAACTGCATGGGGCGCTGATCGAGGCGGATGATGCTACCGGAAAAGCGGTGTCGATTCGGCGGATTCACTGCGTTAAGTGAGTTTCGCCTGACGTAAGATACCCCCTCGGTTACCATCGGCGCTCCGTTTCTGATTGAAAGCTACAATAGAGATTAATCCTGTTTTTACAGCGGAGGTGTGTGTAGATGGGCCGGTTGCCGCGACGTTCTTCAATCGCCGTGGACGTAGGTGGGGTCAAGGTCGGGGGGGCAAACCCGATTGTTGTCCAATCGATGACCAACACCGACACCGCCGACAGCGCCTCGACTGTTAACCAGGTGATGGAACTGGCGCGGGCCGGATCGGAACTTGTTCGTGTGACCGTCAATACGGATGAAGCGGCCCAGGCGGTTCCAAAGATCGTCGACACGCTACGAACGTTTGGTATGACGGTGCCGATCATCGGCGACTTTCATTACAACGGACATCTGCTACTGAAAAAATATCCGGCTTGCGCGAAGGCGTTGGCAAAGTACCGGATCAACCCGGGAAACGTGAACATCGGCCGCAAGCAAGACGATAATTTCCGCATCATGATTGAGGCGGCGATCGAGTATGACAAGCCGGTTCGAATTGGTGTGAACTGGGGATCGCTCGACTCGGTTCTGCTGACGCAAATGATGGACGAGAATTCAAAATCGCCCGATCCGCTGGATGCAATGGAAGTGACGATGCGGGCGATTGTCGAGAGTGCGATCCGGAGCGCGGAAGCGGCAGAACGATACGGCCTTCCGGCGAACAGGATTATTCTGAGCGCGAAGTGCAGCAATGTGCAGGATTTGATTCACGTTTACGAGATGATGGCGGAACGCTGCACGTATCCGCTTCATTTGGGGCTGACTGAGGCCGGCTTAGGATCCAAAGGAATTGTGGCGACGACGGCAGCCATGTCGGTACTGCTGCAACAAGGGATCGGCGACACGATTCGAGCGTCCCTGACACCCTTGCCGAATGGCGACCGCACGGAAGAAGTGATTGTCTGCCAGCAAGTGCTGCAGGCTTTGAATCTGCGTAGCTTTACACCACAAGTGGCGGCGTGTCCTGGTTGCGGACGAACGACCAGCACGTTCTTCCAAGACATGGCGGACCAGATTCAGACCTACCTGCGCGAACAGATGCCCACATGGCGCGAGCGCTACACCGGGGTCGAAGAGATGAAGGTTGCGGTGATGGGGTGCGTGGTGAACGGGCCTGGCGAATCGAAGCACGCGAATATCGGAATCTCTCTGCCCGGTACTTTCGAGACACCGGTGGCTCCGGTTTACGTCGACGGCCGGCTCGCGACCACATTGCGCGGAGACAGGATTGTGGCAGACTTTCGGGATCTACTCGACAATTATGTGGCGCAGCGATATGGCGCGGCTGAAGTGGTCGAAGTATAAGCAGACCAACCGAGGCAGACCGGCCATAGTCTTCATCGCGGGGTTGATGTGATTGCAGAACGCCCTATAACCATCTAGGCATTCGTCCCGCCATCAACAGTCAAATTCGCCCCGGTAATATATGAAGACTCCGGACCGGCGACGAATGCCACCAATGCGGCGACCTCCTCTACCTGCCCGTAGCGGTTAAGCGCTGTGTTGGCCTTCTGAGGCACCGCCCAATCGCCGGCGGCGGGATTCAAGTCCGTATCGATCGGCCCCGGCTGGATGTTGTTGACCGTGATACCGCGGCTCCCAACCTCTCTCGACAAACCCTGAGCAAACATCTTTACGGCTCCCTTTGTGGCCGAGTAGGCTACCAGCCCGGGAGTCATGACACGCTCGCCCACGCACGAGCCGACGGTGATAATGCGACCGCCATCCGTCATATGCTTAAGTGCCGCCTTCGTCGCGACCAATATGCCGCGGAAATTGATGTCAATCATGTGATCCATCTCCTCCAGCGTGGTCTCCTCAAACGTTTTCGGAATGGCTGTGCCGGCATTGTTAACGAGAACGTCAAGTCGACCGAAAGTCGCGACAGTTTTTTCGACCGCGTCCTTAACAGCTTCAGTGTTGGCAGCGTCGGCCTGAATCGCGACACCCGTTCCGCCATCGTCTTTAATCGCTTCGACCACGGCGGAAGCGGCGCTCGCGTCCTTCGCGTACGTGATAGCCACACTTGCTCCATCCGCGGCCAGACGTTTTGCAATGGCGGCGCCGATGCCCCGCGAACCGCCTGTCACGAGGGCCACTTTCCCGGTTAACTTAGACATAGAATCTCCTTCGCTTTTCTGTGAGCAATTTATCGCTCCACTGATCAGCTGACTGCGATCTAGCGCGGATCTGTCAGACCGTTATCCGATGCGCGCATCCTGGCAAACAGGTTCGGCACTTTAGCGAATACGAACTCTTTCCAATTGGAATTCATTTGGCTGAAACGGACCAGCCTCTGGAGAGCGGTAGAAATCCCGTCAATGGTGTAGTTGCTCCCAGCGCTTCGGATTTCATGTGGTCAGAGCTGTCTGTAACCCAATTGCAGTGGAAGCTCGATAATCTATTTAGATCTCTGGCGGGAAGCTATGTCTGACAGGCTGAAAGGAAAGATTGCCGTAGTTGCCGGAGCAAGCCGGGGTTGCGGCCGCGGCATTGCGGTCGCCCTTGGTGAACAGGCGGCTACTGTCTACGTTACCGGGCGCTCTATCCGCGGCGGTCCGCCGCCGATCGATAAAATCGCCGGCACCATCCAAGAGACAGTGGAGGAAGTCTCGAGTCGCGGCGGGGTTGGTATACCGGTGCAGGTCGATCACACTGACGCGGGACAGAACAAGATCCTCTTTGAACGCGTGCAGGCCGAATCTGGACGACTGGACATTCTCGCCTGTGCCGTCTGGGGTGGCAACGAGCGTTTCATCGATCCGATATGGAAGCGGCCCTTCTGGGAGCTGCCGGTCGATCTCTGGGACGACTTTATGGGCGCCGGGCCGCAGGCGTTCTGGCTTGTGGCCCACGAGGCTGCACGACTAATGGCAGAGCAAGGTTCCGGATTAATCGCGGCAATCAGCGAACCGTTGATCGATTCGGACAAGCTGACAGGCAATGTGCAGTGGGACCTATTTGAGCAGCTTCCACACTACGCGCTCAACCGGCTGGTGGTGAGCCTGGCTCCCGATGCGCGCAAAGCGGGCGTTACGGTGTTGGGTCTGCTGCCGGGATTCATGAAAACGGAGCGGGTGCAGGTCCACATGCGCGACGAAGCACTCAAGAAGCTCTACCGGTACGATCTGGCGGAATCACCCGAGTATACGGGCCGCGCAGTAGTTGCATTGGCTTCAGATCCGAATGTCATCGCAAAATCAGGACAATTGATATTCGTAGGAGACGCGGCGAAGGAATATGGATTCACCGATATTGACGGTCGCTATATTGAGAATTTCTATCGCGCAGTTGGGCGGCTGTAATCGCTGTAATCAGCGTCAGATTTCGTTGTTGACAAGCGCAGCGTCTCGTGGTTTTATAACCGCGGAGCACACCCATGTCGGATCTCATTACCAAAGTCAAAGAATTCTACGCCGCGTTCAGTCGCGGGGACATAGACACTATTCTCAAGAACGTGGCGGATGATGTCATTTGGGAGTATGAAGCACCGCCCGAGCTATTGAACTCCGGCATTCGCCACTCGCGCCAGGAAGTCGCTGAATATTTTTCCGCCATCGCCGGCCAGACAACGGATCACCATTTGGAAATGACCGAATTTTTCGTTTCCGGGGATGCGGTCGCCGCTTTCGGGCGCTATCAAGGAACTATCAAGGCTACCGGTATCCGGGTGGATACGCCATTGGCCCACTATTTCAAGTTTCGCGACGGCAAGGTCGTCCGTCATGTTCAACTTGCGAATACCGCCGCTATGCTTGAAGCCGTTCGCGGTTGAGCCGCCCGCGCGTACATCAAAGCGCGTTGGGTAAGCTCGTAGCTCGACTGTTGCCAGACGTGCAAATCGCAGACTATCTCTCCCTAGTTGGCGCTCTTACCGCTGCAACAAGCTTTGGATAGCATCAAGTTCTTTGCCGGCTTCGGCCCATTTGCCTTCTGCGCTGAGTGAGCGATAGCGCGCCAGGTGATCGCGAATCTCCTGTAGCTTACGAATACCTTCGTCATTGGAAGGCTGGGATGGTGTGGCTGCTGTCGAAGTTGGCTGGCCGGGCTTAGGCTGCTGTTCCTGTGCCGGCAGTGACGCGTTCTTCCCGCCAAGGCGTCCGATTAATTGAGAGAGAGATTCTTCGTACGTATCGGCGTACGCGAGTTGGTCTCCCATGGCGAGCGCTACTTTTTTCAATTGCGGCATGCTGGCCTGCGAGGCCTGGATGTAGATGGGCTCGACGTATAAGAAGCTGTTGTCGATGGGCAGCACTAAAGTCTGACCACGCAGCACCTGAGAGCCTTGCTGATTCCAGAGTGAAAGATCCTTCGATATGTTCTGATCCTGGTTGACACGGGCGTCGATCTGCAACGGTCCGAAGATAATATTCTGCTTCGAAAGCTCAACGAAAACCAGTTCTCCCAGATGCTCGCCATCGCAGCGAGCAGCCATGTAGCCGATGAGGTTGTTTTTGTTCGCTGGAGTAAAGGGCGTCATCAAGAGGAACTCGGCCTGCCCTTCATTCGGTAAAGAAGCGACCACATAGGTAGGAGAGATGGCCGAGGATTCGCCGTCCTGTTGTTTGCCTCCGGATTTGGCGAGATCCCACAGGTCGGCCCGGTTATAAAAGGCTTCGGGATCGCGCATATGAAAGGTCCGATAGATTTCGGCTTGAGCGCTGAAGAGATTTTCCGGGTATCGGGCGTGGGCCCGAATATCGGGCGGCATCGCGGAAAGCGGTTTGAAGAGCTTTGGAAAGAGCTGCACGTACGCAGCAATCAACGGATCGGCGGAATCGAACACATACATATTCACTTCGCCGGTGTAGGCGTCGACAGTGGCTTTGACGGAGTTGCGGATGTAGTTGATATCGGTTTCCATGCCAACCGGGCGGGAATAAGGATGAGCGGCGGAGGTCATGTAACCATCGACCATCCAGACGAGGTGGCCGTTGTTGGTGAGCACGATGTAGGGGTCGGAATCCCAGCGTAGAAAACCGGCTAGCGTGGACAAACGATCGATGATGGGGCGACGAATCATCATGCGGCTTTGCGCGGTGAGATAGCTGGTCAGCAAAACATTGAAGTCGCTGTACTTGACGGCCGCGGCAAGGCGAATGAACGGAGACGAGACAGAGATGCCGCCGGGACCGCTGTAATGCGTGTACACGCTCTGCGATCCGGAGGGATAATCGAACTCCTGCTGCGCGGTGTCGACGTAGACGGGTTCGTGCGCAATTTCACCGTAGTAGATATCTGGCGTATTGAATTTTAAGGCGGGCTGCGTGACTTCGGGCGGCGCGTTCTTCACGAACAAGTAAGGCAGTCCATCGGGCGTGATGCGGTTCGCTTCTGCCATGATCAGGCCATAGCCGTGCGTGTACATAAGATGCGGATTGATCCAATGATTCTGGGCCTCGCCGAGCTGGCGGATGTCGAGTTCGCGAGCAACCAATAGAACCTGGCGCAACTGTCCGCCGATCTGGTAGCGATCGACGTCCGTTCCTAAATAAACGTAGGGACGCAAAGGCTGGATTTGAGAGATGGTGTCGTGAAACGCTTGCCAATCCCACAGACGCACGTTGCTCAACAGCGGTTTGTTTTTGTCGTAATCAATGGGGATTTCGGGAGCGGCCGCGAGCACGGTTTCTTTGACGCGTTTGTTCAAAGCAAAAGCCTCGCGCGTGGCGTCGATATGGTGCTGGATATAGGGACGCTCCAGTGCGAGCTCGGTGGGACGTACATAGAGCGCCGAAACGATGGGGGGCACGACGAAGCGAATGACCGCAAGCAGCAGTAACGCAAGCGCCCATCGCGCCCGCCGGACAATCACCAGCAGCGCGGCGACAGCGGCCCCCCCGATCATCAGCCACTGCAACGGGATCACCACATGATCGGCCACCCAATCGACACCAACGAGGAACGCGCCATGATCTTCAAACAGGAGATCGTAGCGGTCCAAGAAGATCTTGACCGCGAGTCCCAAAAGCAGAACTGCGCCCGCTGACCGAACAAATGTGGAATCGAAGCCGCGGGTAAGGCTATGCGTCTCGAATTCGAAATTCAATCCGCCAGGTCCGACCGTCGGGAGACGACGGCTCAGAGTATCGAGATTGGCGGCAAGCCAGTAGATGATCAGCGCAGCGATCGCCTCCACCAGAACGACGCGGAGAACGAGATGATAGAACGGCAATCCGAAAAAGTAGAAGTGCAGGGGCTTTCCGAAGATAGGGTCAACGTATTCGGATGCATTGGGCGCGAGGCGTAATCCGCCCACGAAGCGAACGACTGTCCAGTTATCCACGGCGGCATTGGCGGCTATTAAGGCTACGAAAAAGAACACTAGCAGGGTAAGGCGCGACACCAAAGACGACTTCACCATCCCGAACAAACGGCGATCCTTATCGTGGCGGCGGCCAAATAAAAATACGCCTTGAAAGGTACCCCAAAACAAAAGCGTTGCGAGCGCGACAGGAACAGTTCCGTAGAGGAGAAGCCCGTACCATGCATCAATTTGTCCGAGTTCGGACCACCACGCGTAATCAATGACTGTGGAGGCGATATATCGGGAGAAAATCAGGAGCGCGATGAGGACGAGAGCAAGGTACACGCCGATTCGACGTTTTTTTTTCCGCTCTCCAAGATAGAGGTCAGCCATGGATTCGACTCAAGTGTAGCGAGAACAATGTAAAGCGGTGCCAGTGGCAAGCTCAGGCGGCCGTTTTAGATACTGGCGACTGCAGGCCCTGGCAGCATCAGAGGAATTCTGATTTCACCCGGGCGAACTGGCAGACGGCGAAGTCCAGTTCTTTGAGGGTATGGGCGGCGGAGAGCTGCACACGGATGCGTGCTTTGCCTTGAGGAACCACCGGATAAGAGAACGCAATAACGTAGACACCTTGTGTCAAGAGTGCGTCCGCCATGCGGGCAGCGGTTGCGGCGTCTCCGATCATGACGGGAACGATGGGATGCTCTCCGGGCAGGATTTGGAACCCGAGTTCGGTCATGCGGCTTCGGAAAAATTTTGTGTTCTCAAACAGGCGGGCGCGCAGATCGGACTTGGCGCGAAGGAATTCCAGGACCTTGAGAGAGGCCGCGGCGATCGCCGGCATGAGTGAATTCGAGAACAAGTACGGCCGCGAACGCTGGCGTAAGAGCTCGATGATCTCTTTGCGGCCGCTGGTATAACCGCCGCTGGCGCCACCCAGGGCTTTGCCCAGCGTGCCGGTGATGATATCGACGCGGCCCATGACGTCGTGGTGTTCGTGGGTGCCTCGCCCTGACTTGCCCATAAAGCCGACAGCGTGCGAGTCATCGACCATGACGAGGGCGTGATACTTTTCGGCGAGATCGCAGATACCGGGAAGATTGGCAATGTATCCGTCCATCGAGAAGACGCCATCAGTGGCAATCAAACGCTGGCGGGCGCTTGCGGTTTCCCTCAATTTGAATTCAAGATCCGCCATGTCGCCGTTCTTAAAACGAAAGCGCGAGGCCTTGCAGAGTCGGATCCCATCGATGATGCTGGCATGGTTGAGCTCATCGGAGATGACCGCGTCCTGGTCGTCGAGAATCGTTTCAAAAAGTCCGCCATTTGCGTCGAAACAGGAACTGTACAGGATAGTGTCTTCAGTTCCCAGAAATTCCGAGATGCGTTCTTCCAGTTGTTTGTGAAGCGTCTGTGTGCCGCAGATAAAACGAACGCTCGAGAGGCCGTAGCCCCATTCGACGAGCGCACGTTGCGCGGCTTCGACGACTTCCGGATGATCTGACAATCCCAGGTAGTTATTCGCACAGAGGTTCAGGACGGATTCACCGGTGGAAATGCTGATCTCCGGCTGCTGCGGGGAAGTAATCAGGCGTTCGCGTTTGAATAGGCCGGTATTTTCGATTTCTGAGAGCCTGGCGGAGAGAATTGCTTGCGTGGTGCCGTACATAAGGGTCTAGGAAATTTGCGTCCAATCGAGGATTACTTTGCCGGACTGGCCCGAACGCATCACTTCGAAGCCTTGTTCGAAATCCCGATAGGAGAAGCGGTGCGTGATCACGGGCGCAATGTTCAGCCCAGATTGAAGCATCACCGTCATTTTGTACCAAGTCTCATACATCTCGCGACCATAGATGCCACGAACGGTGAGCATGTTGAAGATTATTTGACGCCAGTTGACAGCCATTTCGCCGGGGGGGATGCCGAGCATGGCGATTTTGCCCCCATGGCTCATGTTTTGGATCATGCCTTGAAATGCCGAGGCATTGCCGGACATTTCCAGGCCAACATCGAAGCCTTCAGTCATTCCCAATTGGCGCTGAACTTCGACGAGAGAGATTTCCGCCGGATTGACCGCAAGAGTTGCACCCATTTTTCGCGCTAGCTCCAAGCGATACGGATTCAGGTCGGTGACGACAACAAAGCGCGCACCGGCGTGACGAGCGACTGCGGAAGCCATTACGCCGATGGGACCGGCGCCTGTGACGAGTACGTCTTCACCGAGCACATCAAACGAAAGAGTGGTATGTACGGCGTTTCCGAATGGATCGAAAATCGCTGCGATTTCAAGGTCTATATCTTCCTGATGACGCCAGGTGTTGCTCATGGGAAGTGAGATCAGTTCGGCAAAGCAGCCCGGACGATTCACGCCCACGCCCAACGTATGCGCGCATAGGTGCCGGCGGCCGGCAAGACAGTTACGGCAGCGGCCGCAGACAACGTGGCCTTCGCCACTGACAATTTCGCCAGGGTGAAAGTCGCTTACGTTCGACCCAACCGCCACGATAGAACCAACGAACTCGTGCCCGATGGTCATCGGCACGGGGATGGTAGCCCGCGCCCAATCGTCCCATTGATAAATGTGCAGGTCTGTGCCGCAGATGCCGGCTTTAAGAACGCGGATCAGGACATCGTTAATGCCAATTGTAGGCTCGGGTACGTCGGTCAGCCAGAGTCCTGGGTTTGCGTGGCTTTTAACCAGAGCTTTCAAGAATGCGTACCCTCGTTATCGTAGCTTGACAAAGAAAGACCGGCGCGACACAAATCCAAGGCGGCGGGCATCCTATCTACTGGACCCATGTTTGGGCGTCCGAGCCCGATTCAGTTTCAGATATTTTAGTAATCACCCATGAAAGCAATTACGATCATTCCGGGAAAGCCAAATTCGGCAACAGTACAAGACGTTCCGGAGCCGCCGGAAAGCGACGGCGATGTTCTGGTGCGGACACTGGCACTTGGGATCTGCGGAACGGATTTCGAACTAGTATCGGCAGAGTACGGCTGGCCCCCGCCGGGAAGCAATTATTTGATTTTGGGGCATGAATCGCTTGGGGTGGTAGAGGACGCCCCGGAACACACCGGTCTTGCGAAAGGCGATCTGGTCGTCGCCATCGTACGCCGGCCGGATCCTGTCCCTTGCGTCGCCTGCGCGATTGATGAGTGGGACATGTGCCGCAACGGCAAATACACCGAGCGCGGCATTAAAGAACGAAACGGGTTTGGGTCGGAGCGATTTCGCAACGAGGCGAAGTTCACGGTAAAGCTGGACTCAAGTTTGTCGGACGTGGGCGTTTTGATGGAGCCCGCCAGCATCTTGGCAAAGGCATGGGACCACATTGAATCCATAGGACGGCGTGCCGCATGGAAGCCGAAAACGGTTCTAGTTACAGGCGCAGGTCCGATCGGCATGCTTGCCGCATTGATGGGTAAGCAGCGGGGGCTCGAGGTGCATGTACTGGATCAGATGCAAAGCGGATTGAAGCCGCAGCTCGTGCACGAGCTTGGGGCCGAATACCACACCGGAAAGGTTGAAGATCTATCCTTCACTCCCGACTGTATTTTGGAATGCACGGGAGTGATGCCCGTGATCACGGGCGCGATGCAGAAGATCTGCTGCGACGGGATTATGTGCCTGGTAGGGGTTTCTTCGCAGCATCAGGATGCCGACTTAGACATCGGAGAGCTGAACCGCCGGCTGGTGCTGAACAATGGCGTGATTTTCGGCACCGTAAATGCGAATCGGCACCACTATGACCTTGCTCAGAAGTCGCTTCTGGACGGCGACCGGAAATGGCTAAGCCGTCTGATTACACGACGAGAGCCGCTGGCGCATTGGCAGAACGCACTACAGCGAAGGCCGGAAGACATCAAGGTGATTGTAGACTTTCGCCAGAACGAAGCGGTGTGACACAGCTTATCGAGTACTACGCGCTGATCGGCAACAATGCAACGGCGGCGCTGGTAGCAAGGAACGGCTCCATCGACTGGCTGGGTTTTCCGCGGTTTGACTCGCCGGCTTGTTTAGGCGGACTTTTGGGCACGAACGAAAACGGCCGTTGGATCATTTGTCCAAATGGGGAGCACCAGCAGGTAAGGCGGCAGTATCGCCAGGGAACTCTTGTGCTGGAGACGGAATTCTCGACATCCAAGGGAGCCGTTACCGTGATCGACTGCATGGACCGGCGCGGCGAAAACCAGGACGTGGTCCGCATCGTACGCGGTTTGCGCGGGTGTGTTTCCATGCAAATGGAACTCGTGCTGCGGTTCGACTACGGCACGGTAATTCCGTGGGTAAGCCGGGTTGCAGACGGGCGGCTGCAAGCGATAGCGGGGCCGGAGCGCGTCTTTCTGGACACGCCGGTCGAACTCCGCGGCGAGGACCTTCGTACACGGGCCGACTTCGACGTGAACGCAGGCGAGGAAATACCCTTTGTTTTGACCTGGTCGAATTCGTATAATGCTCTGCCGGCGCGGGCAGACGCGCACCACGTTGTGGACAAAGTAACACGGAGCTGGCAGAAGTGGTCCAGCGGGTTCACGGGGACCGGGCACTATGCGGAAGCAGTGCTTCGATCGCTGATTACGCTGAAGGCATTAACCCATCACCGAACGGGCGGCATTGTTGCGGCACCCACAACCTCGCTGCCTGAAGAAATCGGCGGCGAGCGCAATTGGGATTACCGCTACTGTTGGCTTCGCGATTCCACACTGACGTTGTATGCACTGCTGGAATCCGGTTTCATCAACGAGGCGCGCGCGTGGCGCGACTGGTTGTTACGGGCGATTGCCGGCGATCCGGATGAGATGCAAATTCTATACGGGGTCGCGGGAGAACGCCGGATCACCGAGTTTGAGCTACCAAAGCTGCCGGGCTATCAAGGATCGCGCCCCGTTCGAATTGGCAATGCCGCCGCTGGTCAATTGCAGCTCGATGTTCATGGTGAAGTCCTGGATTCGCTGTACCAGGCACGGAAGAAAGGTCTTGAAAAGTTGGAACCGGCTTGGGCGCTGCAGAGGAGTCTGATCAATCATCTTGAGAAGATCTGGGTGCAACCGGACGAAGGCATCTGGGAAGTGCGGGGGCCGCGCCGTCACTTCGTGCATTCGAAGGTTATGGCTTGGGTTGCGGTGGACCGCGCCGTCCGCACAATAGAAGAATTCGACGAAGACGGCCCTTTAGCGCGATGGCGCAAACTGCGCTCGGAGATTCACGATGAAGTTTGCCTGCTCGGCTTCAGCCACGAACTTCAGTCATTCGTTCAGTATTTCGGCGGCAAGGAATTGGATGCGAGCCTGCTGATGCTCCCGCTGGTGGGATTTCTTCCCGTAGAAGATCCACGGATTGAAGGAACGGTCTCCGCAATCGAACGCAGCCTGATGAAAGATGGGTTTGTTGCGCGCTATAACACGCGCACTGGAGTGGACGGCGTAACGGGAACCGAAGGCGCGTTTCTGCCGTGCAGTTTCTGGCTGGTGGATGTATATCTGCTGCAAGGACGGCGAGAGGAAGCGAGAGAATTATTTGAGCGCCTGCTGGAAATTCGTAATGATGTCGGGCTGCTCTCGGAAGAATTCGACCCGAAAGAACGCAGGCAGCTTGGAAATTTCCCACAGGCGTTTTCGCATCTAGCGTTGATCAACAGCGCCCATAATCTGGAACCAGCGGCGGGACGGCACGCTCGTCATCATCGGAATCACCATTCCGATTCGAAGCTCGGTGAGAATAAACATTCTCAAACGAATGCTAGTGCACAAAGCCCAGCTTCTTCAACTCCGCAGCCGGTAGCGGCGGAGTGAACTGCGCCTGACCAAACGTTTCTAACTGCTTTCCATCTTCGAGAGCAACGCCAAAAGGCGGATCCACAAAGGGGAATGCGGCTTTCAGTTTCGCAGTTTCCAGGCTGGTAGATGCTTTTAACTTTGTATCGTGCAGGAACGATTCGGCCCACTGCGGATTGACGGTCGGGATGGCAACGATGTGCGTATCGCCCCAGTTCAGTGTTGACATGAAGCGCGAGGCAGCATCGCAGTGTTCGCAGGAGGGATCGTAGAAAAACAGGAACGTCTTCCCGACCGCCAGGTTTTCCGGTTTGCCATCCACAATCACCGGATTAGGCAGGTGGGAACTACTGCGTTCAGCTGCGTTCACACCGAAGCTGACACCGGCGAGAGCGGCTAAGACAACGAAGAGCATCACCGGGACGCGGAGGCGGCGCACTGCCGGCGCAGGCGGCGACCAGAGAGACGCAACCGCGCATAAGAGCAGCATGACGCCGTCACTAATAAAAAAACCTGGCCCGATGGTCCGTTTGATGATGGGAAAACAGCTGCATTCCTGGCCAACGAGAGCGTGGTAGTAGTAGCCGATCCATCCCAGAAAAAAGATGATCAACGCGGACCCCAGCAGTCCACCCCAGCGGCGCAACTGCGGGAGCAGCAACAAAATTGCGGCAAAAAGTTCAATCGTGCCCAGAACGGACGCACCCGGCACGCCTAAACCAGCCGGCACTTTCGCCTGCTCCAGAAGTTCCCCTGTTTTAAATGGGCTCAATACCTTCCAGCCGCCGGAGACGAGAAAAAGAAGTGCCATGAGGTAGGCACAAATGGCGGCGACTGTTTGCTTGCCACGGGTTGTTTCTTTTGGCATGAGGATGTTGACGTCTCTTATTTTATTTCGTTGGACGGGAAAGTAACAGCAATGCACAAACTCGTGTCCAGACCTCTATTTCTGGAACGAGCTCTTGGCCTCCTGCCAGAGCTCTTCCAGCCGCTCGAGGGGGGTGGATTGGAGATTCGAGCCGGTGGCCGAAACAGCGTCTTCTATATAGCCGAACCGGTCCCGAAAGCGCTTGTTGGCTTTGCGAAGAGCCTGTTCCGAGTCGATTTTGAGAAAGCGTGCAAGATTCACGACAGTGAAGAGGAGGTCGCCGAGTTCATGTTCCACATGTTCTTTGCCTTCCTGATGTTCCGCGGCTTGCTGCGCCGCGGCTAATTCCCGCGCCTCTTCCTGGATTTTCTCAAGGACACCGCCGATGTCCGGCCATTCGAAGCCGACATTCGCCGCCTTATGGCCGATCTTTTCCGCCTCGACAAGCGCCGGGAGTGTACGCGGAACTTCATCCAGTATCGACCTTTCCTCGGGTTCCGGACGTTTGGCGGCCTTCTCATCCTTTTTGATTTCGTCCCATCGCTGCTTTACATCTTCGGCAGTTTTGGCGGTTCCATCGCCGAATACATGAGGATGCCGGCGAACCAGCTTGCCGTTAATCGCGTCGAGTGAGTCGCGAATATCGAAGACGTGCGCTTCCGCGGCCATGGCGGCGAAGAAGACAGGCTGGAGAAGCAGATCACCCAGTTCTTCGGCCAACCCCGGCCAGTCCCGCTGGTCGATGGCATCCATTACTTCGTACGTTTCCTCGAGCAAGTAGGGCTTGATGGTATCGAAGGTCTGCTTGCGGTCCCAGGGACAACCGCCCGGGGCTCGTAGGCGGGCCATGATCGAGACAAGTTCGGCGAATTTGGCTCCGGCTTCGGCACCCGGTTCAGTGAAATTTTCGACCACGGTCCAAATATACCGGGATCGTGTGCGGGAACGGATGCGGGATGCGCGCCGCCGCGCTTACCGCGCCTCTATGCAGGCGGGTTCGTCGCGAAATTGGTTATCCGCAACCATCATCGAGAGGCTGTGGCCACAGGCTACGATCTGCTGATTGAGACGGTCGTTTGTGATTGTTTCGGGTCTTACAAGCTGCAGGTTTCGGCGGGCGGTCAGATACTTATCGCTGAGCTTACGCATATTCGCCAATTCGCCGGCCAGGAGCGCATATCCGCTGTGGTCATCGTTCGTGGACCTGGCAGCGGCCGCCATCGCGAGTTGCTGTTCCGCCTTGCGCCGCAATTCTCCGATCCAGTCTTCCGGCGGAGGGCTGTTGTTTTGAATCATGTTTACGATCGTGATCCGCCATTCGCGCAATGTACTCATCTGCTCGATTCCAGCCTCGAGAAACTGTTTGGAAAAGCCATTTTTAATCGTGGAAGCCGACGCTGGCGGCACCTGCCCCGCAGCCGCCAATGTGAGGAGAGTCAAGTTACCTTGAAACGAAAGCGATCCTTGCATCAGCCGCGCAAGGTCATCCACCGCGATGTATGCCCTACCATTCATCTCTGCAATCTTGACCGAGCCCGGCCGCCCCGCTACCGAAAGTGTGTGTGCTTCACCAGAAGACTGCGCCATCGCAGTAAAGCATTCGGCCAGCATCGCCGCAATCGCCGCCAAACCAGCTCGCTTCATGAGGTTTCCTTCCAATCGTTTTGCTTCTCATTACATCATTGAAAACGTTCCGGAATCGATCCTCGCTCTTCGCGGAGCGGCGCCATTGGATTTCTTGACGCCGCACGATGGACTCCGGAAGCTGGCCGTCAATGTTACGAGCGTCATCCTCGAGATAGGCGCTTCGAGCCTTACGGATCTGTCAGTTTCGATTCAGACAAAAACCACGCTGCCGCTTTCGAATGCCAGCGCCAGCAAGTCGATGCGACACGCGTCCAGCACCGATCCAGGCTTAATCGGCGACCATCAGTTCACCCGGCAAAATCGGCCGCGTGCGCGGAAGTAACCCGCCGGATGCACTCAGTCCCACGACCACGAGCATGGAAACATAGGCTACCAGCTCCACTCTGTCGGCCCAATGCCTGCGCGGCAACGTTTTCCAAAGTATCAACAGCAGTGTTTCTGCGATCGTCACTGCCCACACCGCGCCATAGAAGTAACGCCGCTCGGTTCCTTCCCCTCTGGTGGACGATTTCGCGCGGGGAAGAGCGCCGGCCCAACCAGCAAGGAGCAGCAGGCCCAGAATCGGGAAATAACCCCGCGCATAGATCGTTTTCAAAATCCAGCGTCCGCTCACCACGGCAACCAGGAGTCCGGCGAGATTCAGCGCCGCAAAATTCAATAGTGCGTTCCAAGCAAACGTATAGCAAACGCGCCGGTACCAGGGATTTGGCTTATCCTCGTTGAATCGCAGGATATACGGTTTCGGCTCCACCCCCGGAAGTTGCCCCGCAACACCCGCTACCCCAATTCCCAACAGGACTGCTCCGAGCCACAATCCGTGAGCCTCGGAAAAACCGTGCGCGAACAGCTCGAACGTCCAGGGCCCCGGCGCCACAAAGAAAACAAAGATCCAGATTGGACAGTGCGCAAACCGATAATAAACTTTGTTTCGCTCCCGAATTTTCCGTTGGTGCGCGTATTCGACGCGTCCTGCGTATGCCATGGCCTGATTGGATCGTACTATGCCTCACATGAGATTCGGCTAATCTCGAGCGACCCTGAGTTTTCCGCCACATTGGCCGATTAGTTCTGTTGAGGCTAAGAAAGTGGAGAGCGGCATGAACGGGAGACGTGTATCCCCCGCAATATTTTTGTTTATCGCCGCCGCCCTTCCGGCTCTGGCCAGCGTCGCCCCGACTCGTCCTCTATCCTCCTTTATCCATCAATCGTGGCAAACAGCCCAGGGACTGCCCCAAAATTCCGTGCTCGCGATGGCACAGACGCGCGATGGCTATCTGTGGATCGGCACGGAAGAGGGGTTGGTCCGTTTCGATGGCGTACGCTTCACCACATTCAATGCACGCGGCAGCGGCCTGCCCAGCAAAATCGTAACGGCTCTGCTTCCCATTGGTGACCACGACCTCTGGGTCGGCACGAACGGAGGCGGCCTGGCCCGCTTCGCAGACGGTAAGTTTACCCCGTACACGACGCGGAGCGGGCTCCCGAATAACTCAATCCTCTGCCTTCATTTGGACCGTCACGGGACATTGTGGGCTGGCACCGATGGCGGTGGTCTGGTGCATTTGGAAAAAGATCGCCCGGGGAAAAGTCATTTCCGTGTCTACTCGAAAGCCGATGGCTTAGCCGATAACGCGGTCTTCTCGCTGTCGGAGACATCCGACGGCATCCTGTGGATCGGCACCCACAACGGCGTGAACACTTTCAAAGCGGGAAACTTAAGCGTCCCGGGGATCGACGCTCAACTCCAGAACCGCTATGTGCGGGCCCTGCTTGTAGACAGGTCGGGCGCCGAGTGGATCGGCACCGAGGACGGCTTGTACCGCTGGAACGGCTCCGCGCTCGAACGATTTACAAAAACGAACGGCTTGGCCGCGGATTCTATCTACTCTTTACTCCAGGATGGTGCGGGCAGCATCTGGATCGGTACTGCGGGGGCGGGCTTGACGCGCTACGCCGAAGGCCGGTTCACCGATGTCCAACCCGGCACTCTCTCTGGAGTTGCTGTATGGTCGCTCCTCGAAGATGCAGCCGGAAACCTTTGGGCGGGAACTACCGGCAGCGGCCTTCACGTGTTCCGTCAAGGCTCCTTCACCACGTTGTCTATGGCGGACGGGCTGCCCGCAGACGCCATGTTGGCCGTGTTTCAGGATCGCGACGGTGGCATCTGGCTAGGATCCGACCATGGTCTCGTCAATTATCGCGACGGCCGCGTAACCTCTTACTCGCAGGCCAATGGCTTACCCGACAACCTCGTCTTCTCTGTCGCTCAGGATCGCTCTGGAAGGATCTGGGCATCCACTCGCAAAGGGTTGTCACGTCTGGAAAACGGACGATTCATCACCTATACCGCAGCAAACGGGCTAGCAAACGATTTCGTCGTCTGCCTCTTCGTGGACCATCTCGGAAATCTCTGGATGGGTTCCCGCGGCGGTCTCACGCGCTACGACGGAAATCAGTTCCGCACATACACAACGCATGATGGTCTCCCGAATGACTTTGTGAGTGCGATCGATGAAGCGGCGGATGGGACGCTTTGGGTGGCGACCGGCGGGGGCGTCAGCAGCCTGCATAACGGGCATATTGCGACCCTCACTAGCCGCAACGGTCTGTCGAACGACGTCGTTCGCGCAGTGTACGCAGATCCCGATGGCAGCATCTGGTTTGGCACTAATGGCGGCGGCTTGAGCCACCTGCATAACGGTGTTTTCTCCAACATCACTACGGAGAACGGGCTCTTTGACGACAGCCTCTTCGCCATCCTGGATGACCGCGCCGGGCACTTGTGGCTTACCTGCAATCGCGGCGTATTTTCCGTAAGCAAGCAGCAAATCGAACTGGTTGCCCGCGGAGCTGCGCGCACCGTAACACCAGCCGTCTATGGCACTGGCGATGGACTGAAAAGTCACGAGTGCAACGGCGGATTTCAACCTGCAGCGTGGCGGTTGGCGGATGGCCGGCTGGCATTCCCAACGATGTTGGGCGTCAGCATCGCCGATCCCATGCGCCTCAATCAGGCCGCGGCCCTCCCGGCCATCATCGAACGCGTCGTCGCCGATGGCAAAGACTATGTGGCCAACAAGGCAATGAATGCACCGCCCGGGCGGGGAGACCTTCAGTTCGAATTCTCTGCGCCTACTTTCAGCGGCGCGGAAACAGTGCAATTCCGTTACATGCTGGAAGGGTTCGACAAAGATTGGCTTGACGCCGGAACGCGCCGCAGCGCCTATTACACCAACATCCCCCACGGGGAATACCGGTTCCGGGTCCGTGCCGGGAAGGGCGATAACTGGAAAGATGCGGGCGCGGGCGTAGCTATCACGCTGGAGCCCCATTATTATCAAACTCTGCCCTTTTACCTGTTGGTCGGCATGGCGGCCGTTGGCCTCTGCGGAGTCGTGTACAGCTGGCGTGTCAATCAACTAAAGCGCCGCGAGCAAACCCTGCTTGAACTAGTAGACGAGCGTACGGCCGCGCTGCGCGAGAGCGAGCGGCAGCTGCGCCGCTCAAGGGATGAACTCGAAATCCGCGTTCATGAGCGCACCATCGAGCTGGTTCGCTCGAACCAGGCGCTCGAAGCCGAAATTGTCGTCCGACGCCGAACCGAAGATCAGCTGCGCGTTGCAAAGGTCGTAGCGGAACAAGCCAGCAATGCAAAGAGCGAGTTCCTTGCCAACATCAGCCACGAAATTCGAACGCCGATCAATGGCATCCTTGGGATGACGGAAGTGACCCTTTCCACCGAACTCGACACCGAACAGCGCGAGTACCTTGACCTGGTAAAGCTTTCGGCCGATTCGCTGCTGCGGGTGGTTAACTCAATCCTCGATTTCTCCACCATGGCAAATGAGGAAGTGACCCTGAACAACGCCCCGTTCCCGTTGCCCCACGTGATTCAGGAACTAGTTGAGCCACTTGCGGCTCTGGCTCACGAAAAAGGTCTTTCGTTCGCGTGCAACACGATTTCCTTGCCCGAAACAGTTGTCGGCGACCGCGGGCGGCTCGCGAAAGTCTTAAGCAACCTGCTGGATAACGCGGTGAAATTCACCGAACGCGGAGGCGTTACCCTCAGCGCTGGTATCGACGAGCGGACCGCCGATTCTGTCGCGTTGCATTTCGTCATCGGCGATACCGGCCCGGGTCTTGCTCCGGACAAGCAGCAGCTGATTTTTGAGCCATTTACGCAGGGGGATAACTCCAGTACGCGCCAGCACGGAGGCACTGGCCTCGGTCTGACTATCTCTTCCCAAATCGTCGCCCTAATGGGCGGCCGGATCTGGGTGGAAAGTAACCTGGGCGAAGGCAGCCAATTTCATGTGACGACCCGTTTCGCGCTCACCGCGGAAGCGGAGGCGACGGACGGTGAAAGCCAGCCGCATGATCAAAATTTCCGCGCCGTTTTAGCACCGTCCTAAACACTTACTAATCAATGTTGGTCAGGTTACGGAAACGAAGTGACTTCCGGGACGTCCAATGCCAAGAAAGGCCGGTTGTACGGCCTCCGAAACCCCTTCAATTCGCTATACTTTGAATGAAGTCCCCTCTCATGAACAGCCGTTTTAAGTGGACCGTAGTGGGCAGCTCGACCTGTGTTGCCATACTCCTCCTGATAGGCGCCCAAAAAGGCCGCGCCGTATCGACCGATGACATCTACAGTCATCTTAAGGTGTACACAGAGGTGCTCGAGCGGATAAAGCTCGAATACGTGGAGCAGCCGGATATGAAAAGCGTCACGCTCGGCGCTATCGACGGCCTGCTCGAGTCGGTTGATCCCTTCGCAAGCTACCTGACCGCCGATCAGTACAACGAATACGAGAAAACGCGCGAGATCAAGACGGGCGGTGTTGGTCTCATCCTGGCCAAACGCTACGGCTACGTGGCTGTCGTAGACGCGATCCCCGGTTCACCCGCGGATAAGGCATCGATCACTACCGGTGACTTACTGGAGAGCATCAACGGCGTTGCTACGCGAGACATGCCGTTGGCCTATGCCGAGCAACTGCTGCGCGGCGCGGCCGGAACCACCGTTGACATTTCACTTCTGCGTTTACGAAATCCCGACCCGCAGCGAATCACTCTCACGCGCAGCGATGTTGCTCTTCCGGCCGTTGCCGAGAAGATGCTGCCAGGCAATGTGGGATATGTCCATGTTACGAGTGTCGCCGGCGACCGGATCGCCGATGCGAAGGCCAAGATCCAGAACCTGAAGAAACAAGGTGCCAAGTACGTGGTCCTCGATCTTCGCCACTGTTCCACCGGCGATCAGGAAAACGGGATCGCGCTCGCCAATCTGTTCCTGGATAAGGGCGAGATTGCCACCTTGCAGGGCCAACGCACGGAGAAGAAACAGTTTGTCGCTCAGCCGGAAAACGACGTTTGGAGTGGACCTGTGGTGGTCATCACCAACCGGGCAACCGCCGGCGGCGCGGAGATCGCCGCGGCCGCTCTGCTCGATGACAAACGTGCTCAGGTGCTCGGAGAGCGCAGCTATGGCGATGCGAGTTTAAGAGAGACGATCAAGATGGAAGGGAACGGCGGAGCGATTATTCTGTCTACTGCCAAGTACTACTCTCCGTCCGGCAAAGCTATTCAGGACACGGGCGTGACTCCAACCGTACTAGTTGCTGAAAACGACAACACCCCGGATGTGGATGAAGACGGGAATCCTGTGCCCCAACCGATGCCAAAGTCAACCGAAGATACCTTGTTGAAACAGGCGGTAGACTTGGTAACAGGTAAGACGTCAGTCGCCGCACTGGCAACCTCCGGGAACCCGGATGTGCAGACCGTTCCCTCTGCGCCGCCGATTATTCAGAAAGCTCCCGGCCCGAAGTAACCCTATGCCTCTTTACGAATATCTCTGCGACACCTGTGGTGAGCGCTTTGAGGTGATGCAGAAATTCTCTGACGGACCTTTGACCACACACGAAAAATGCGGCGGAACAGTCAATAGACTTCTTTCCGTTCCGGCTCTTCAATTCAAGGGGAGCGGCTGGTACGTCAACGACTACGCCAAGGCAGGTAGTCCGAAAGAGGCGGGTAGTTCGAAAGAGTCGGGTAGTTCGAAAGAGGCGGATAGCTCGAAAGAGAAGCCGGCGGCTGCTTCGACCACGAAGACAGACGGAAACAGCAACGCGTCTGCAACGCCCGCCGCGCCGTCTAAATCCACGGAGTCGAAGCCGTCGACCACCTAGGGTTTCAGAGCTGCATTTAGCGAGCCTTGCCGGTAACCTTCGAGATCGAGCGTTACATACAGGAACCCAAGCTGCTTGAAGATCTTGCTGAACACTTCAGCCATTTCGCTGGTTAAGGCCTTTTGGAGTTCGTCTTTGGCGATTTCGATGCGCACCAGCTCTCCGTGATATCTGACGCGGAACTGCTGGAATCCCAACGCCCGGATCGCTTCTTCGCCATCTTCGATCGTTCGGATGCGTTCTCGCGTTACCGCTGTCCCGTAGGGTACCCGCGAACTTAAACAGGCGGCGGCCGGGCGGTCCCAGGTCGAGAGGCCGGCGCGCCGGGACAGTTCCCGAATTTCGGCTTTGCTTAACCCCGCCTCGACGAGCGGCGCCTGGACGCCATGAATCTTTGCCGCGCGCTGGCCCGGCCGGTAATCTCCCAGATCGTCTGTATTGACGCCATAGACGATTTGCGCCGAGCCGCCCCGGGCTGCAGCGAAAGCCTCTAATCGCTCGAACAGTTCGTCCTTACAGTGAAAGCAGCGGTCCTTGTCGTTCTTGACGTAGTCGGGATTGTCGAACTCGTAAGTCTGGATATACTCGTGACGAAAGCCGCAGTCCTGGGCAAACTTCTCGGCATCCCGCTTGTGAGAAGCCGGAATGGAAGCCGAGTCCGCAGTGACGGCCACAGCCCGCGACCCTACCGCCTGATGCGCCGCCCAGGCCAGGTAAGCGGAGTCGGTGCCGCCCGAATACGCGATGATGACGTCTTGCAGCTCTCGCAACAACCCGAACAGCCGCTGCTCCTTCGCATCAAGTTGCGATGGGGTGAAGCTTTCCCAGTCTGCCTGTAGCTTGACCAAAGTGGCCATACCCGCAGTATAAGCCGAGCGTCGCAATGCGGTCAGGATGTTCAGTAAATCGTGTGTTCGGTTGTTTGATAAAGGTCGGGAACCTTGACCGTCAGTGTGTTACTGTTTCCCGAGCTTACGGTTACTTGGCAGATCCTGCGGGAACGATGCCCAGCAGTTCGACTTCGAATTTGAGAACCGATCCAGGAGGAATACCAGGCTGGCCATGATCGCCGTATGCCAGACCGGACGGGCAGATCAAGACTGCCTTGCCTCCGACCTTCATCTTTTGCAGCCCCTCAGTCCAGCATTTGATCACATGATCGAGCGGGAACTGTGCCGGCTCATTCCGCTTATAGGAGCTATCAAACTCGGTCCCATCTGTTAGCGTGCCGCGGTAGTTCACCTTAACCGTGTCAGTCGCCGCAGGCGTTGGACCTGTTCCCGCTGTCACCTCGTTGTAAATCAGGCCGGAATCTGTTTTTACCGCACCCGGCTCGGTTGCAGCCTTCGCAAGAAATGCAGCGGACGCGGCCTTCATCTGCTCGGCTTTTTGAGCCGTGCGCGCGTTCGCGAAGGTTTGGAGCTTGTCGCGGAAATCGTCGAGTTTCTCGACTGGTTTCCCCGCAGCCGCGTCGGACATCGCCTGCTTGACGATTGCGAGTTCATCCGGGGTCAGATCGAGCTGTTCGATTGATCGCTGATAGATGAACAGCCCGATGGCATAAACGGTCTTTTGTTCGTCTGTCGTAAGCGTTACTCCTTGCGGTTTGACCACGGCAGGCTTTCGCACCGCAGGATGACCGCTCCCCGTACCCGTCGACTTCGCTGCAGTAGAAGCTTTCGGATGGGCTGTCGATGTCTGTGTAGAGGAAGTCTGAGCTTTTGCCACTAAGGCAACTGGAATCAAGAGCAGCAATAACCGCACTCGTTCAGGCTAGCATTTAGCACAGCTATGGCCGGGTTCGAGCCACCTGCGCGACAATATAAGCCTCGCGGCCCCCGAGGCTGCCTTGAGAGTTGATAAATCGCCGGCTGCGCCCCCAATGTTTTCGCAACAAATTGACATTACGTTCAGCCGGCAAAGCTTCCTTTTTGCCGCCGAATAATTAAAGCATGGCAAACGCTCTGCTAGATGCGCTGCCGGACGAGCCGGTACTGCAATCGAATTCACTGGCGACCCTTACGCCCAGCCTAGTCATCATCCCTACCGCGCAACGAAGCACCCAAAGCATCATCGCGCTTGCACGCGTTCGCGACGTCCGGAGGGTAAAGACGACGTATCCCGGTCTGCTGGTAATTTCCGCAGCCCTATTCTTGATCGCAGCCGCGGCGTATGCGTCCAAACAAGGAAGCGGCGCACACATTCCTGCGGCCGTCCTCGGTTTGTTGTTCCTGGCGCTCTACTTCAGTTCGCGGAAAGCCGCTGTTGCCTTCCTGTTCGAGGGCGAAGTAATAGAAACAATCCCCGGAAGCCTGAGGGAAGCCACAGCGCTAATTCGAGCGGTTCAGAAAGCCCGATCGAACGTAACTTAGAATACTTCTTGACTAACCGGCGCGCCGGAACAGAGGGAAACTGTGATCAGCCGAATTTGAGCGTCAATTACTAGTAGGAGCGGGTGCGGAACTGGTATCCGTCGAATCGCCTGAATCACCCGTGTCACTGGGCCGTCTCTTCAGCTTCGGACGATCGTCATCATCCCCCTTGCTCTTTTTGCTCGGATCGGTTTCGTCTTCGATCGGAGCATTCGAGTTCGGATTCCGGCGAAGCGTCGGTTTGTTGGGATCAGCTGAAGTAGCCTTGTCAGGCCGCCGCTGATTCTCAAGCATGGCGAGGCGGCCCTTTACGTCCTCGAATTCGGACGTCGTCACCACGTACTCGGGCTTGGCCTTCAGAACGGCCGCGATTTCCTTCTGGGCCTTCACAATGCGATCGTCGGTCGGGGGATGGGTGGCAAACATCTTGGACATCGTGCCCGGTTTGCGCTTCTCCATGCTTTGGATCTTCTCGAAGAAGTCAACGAAAGCCGTAGGATCGTATCCCGTCTTGTACATGTACTGGACGCCCAGATAGTCGGCCTCTGCCTCAAAGCCGCGCGAGAACTTCAGGAAGGTAATCGGAATGAGAAGACCCGATGCCTCGTAAAGACCGTATGCAACCGGGCCACCGATGATGTAAAGCGGAATCATCGAGAGCTGGGCAATTTCGCCGCGCGTTGCCTGGCGCGTACCATGACGGGCAGCGACGTGCGCAATCTCATGGGCCATGACACCGGCCAGTTCGGCTTCGGTATCGGCCTTCAGGATCAGGCCGGAATCCACGAAGAAGAATCCGCCGGGGAGCGCGAAAGCATTTACCGTCGGATCCTCAACCACCTTGATGGTGAACGGAACTTTAGCATCTGAGTTCCGGACAAGGTTCTGGCCGATCCGATTGACATATTCCGAAACTACGGGATCGTTAATGATTTTGGACTGATGTTCGACCTGTTGCGCGAGCTGTTTGCCAAGAGCAATTTCCTTCTCGAGCGAATAGAAATTGACCTTGCCGCTGACGTCGCGGTCACCAATGGCGTCCGGATCCTTCTCTTTGTTGTCAGCGGCAAAAGAGGTAAAGGGAACCGCCAGGAGGAGCGCCAAGGTGACGCTAAGGGAAGATCTCAAAAGGAAAAATCGCCGCATATTACTCCTTTACGCCGCGATGGCTACCACAACCACCAAGCCGGGCAACGCTCATGGTCTCTCTCAGTATAGGGCAAAAAACTCGAGGCTAACGCGCTACTTCATAAAGCCTTACGTACGATAGTTCCGTCGCGTTACAGCAAAATGGTGGGAATGGCATCCATTAATCCGCTCGCGGAGCCCCAGCCGCTTGCCGCCCGGTATCGAGACGAGTTTCCTGTTACCAGGGAACTGATTTATCTAAACCATGCGGCGGTCGCCCCACTTTCGCGGCGGACGGCGGAATCCATGAAAGCCTTGGCGGATGACGTGGCTACTTTCGGTTCCCTGCATTATGACCGCTGGATGGAGACCTACGCCGGCCTCCGGCGGGCTGTTGCAACCCTGATTGGTGCGGGGCCCGAGGAAATTGCAATTGTCAAAAACACCTCCGAGGGGATCGCGATGGTGGCGGTCGGGCTGCACTGGAGGCCGGGAGACCGGGTGGTAGCGTTTCAAGAGGAGTTTCCAGCGAACTATCATCCGTGGGCGCGTCTGTTAGCTCGCGGCGTGGAGATTACCTGGCTTTCGATCTACGATCCTTTGGAAAAAATCGCTGCGGCGGTGCGCGGCGCAAAACTCCTGGCAATTAGCTTTGTCAATTATTTGAGCGGTTATCGAGTAGAGTTGCAGAAGATTGGGGAGCTTTGCCATGCTCACAGCTGCTTCTTTTTCGTGGACGCCATCCAGGGCCTGGGTGTGTTCCCGCTCGACGTCAACGCCTGCCATATCGATGCATTGGCGTCCGATGGTCATAAATGGCTGCTCGGCCCCGAAGGGAACGGCATTTTGTATGTACGCCGGGAACGGCAAGACGCTGTAGAACCGGTAGAGTTCGGGTGGACGAACACCGAGCATTATTTCGATTATGCGTCGCGCGACATGACGCTGCGGCCGGATGCCGGAAGGTATGAATGCGGCACTTTGAATACCATCGGTTGTTTCGGTTTGCGAACGGCAATCGAGTTTTTGTTGGAGATTGGTATACCGAATGTCGCCGAAGCAGTGAATGCATTGGCGCAGCGGCTTGAATCGGGAGCACGCGCGAAGGGTTACCAACTAATGAGGGACCGGACTGAAAAAACCGGCTCCGGAATCGTCAGCTTCCGGCATCCCACAATCGATGCACGCGTGATTGTCAGCGACCTGAAACGTCACAAGATCCTCGCCGCGAATCGTCAGGGTTGGGTACGGGTCGCTCCGCATTTTTATCTGAGCATGGAGGATATCGATCAAGTGCTAGCCTGCCTGCCCGGCGCGTGACACAAGTAGACGAAACCGTCTGGCCGACGTGGCGCTAAGCCCGACGTCTCTACTTAGGGGAGATCTGTTCGTTCTATTTTGAGCGCGCTGACGCTTGCGCTCAGCTTCGAATGTACGTGACTCGCTCAGATCTTCAATGCACGGCAACGGACATGTTCACCACATCGAACTGAAAACGTTCGGGCGGTAACGAAGCGATCGGGTTCGCTGTGGTGTTGATCCAGGTCCTGTAGGCAGTCTCCGCTACGGAATCGTTCAAATAGAACAGAAACTGGTCGGTGCAGCAGCGGATCGGTGGCAGTTGGCGGAATGCGAGACGCAGTCCGACGGCTTTGGGAATGGGAACGCCGCGAGTGGGAACGGCCTTGTCTTCGAGCAACGTGACAAAGCTGCTACGGCCGGCGTGCGGCCATAAATCGCTGCGGAGGAGGTTCCGGAGTTCCAGGCGCGCGCCGAAAGTAATTTCGCACTGCCGGATCCATTCGACCACCGCGTCTCCCCAATACCATTCACTCAAGAGATCCAGGTACTGGTCGACCATATTCAAAGCCAGATCCAGCTTCCGGCGCTCGAGTGAATCTTCGTCTACGAGTTTGTCGCCGGTAACGCAAGGCACCATGTCTTCCTGCTCGATAATCTCATTCGCAATGCCCATCATTTTGTCCAAGCGTTTGACGTTCGGTACAGTTTTTACGAGCAGGGGCGGCAGTTCATGCGTTTTCCCGCCTGGGACCTCTACGAATTTCCGATCACCAATGATTTCCATAATGCGCCTCGTTGTTGTTCCGTCTCGACAACCCGGTCGACCACACTGTTACGTATCGGCAATTTTTGGCCGCTGATCTGATTCTCTGGAAGTGGTTAACCCTCGATTGTACGGACGAATGAAACCGGAGGCAAGTTCCAAATCGTCTTTTGCTAATAATTAGTGTCGTTTGCGGTCTCATTCGTTTCATCACCGCCGAAAATTGGCAACACTCCGCGTAAAGCGCTGACTACTGACTGCGGAACAACATCGTTATCCTGTGTTTTATGCGTTTTTTGGCAACCGCCCTTCTGCTTTCCGGCGCGATAAACGCATCCGCGGCAGTGACGGCATGCTCCGATGGGGCAAAAACGTTCCTTCCCTGTGAGTTGACGTTCGATGTGCGCGAAGGTGAGTTGCCCAAGGACATCGATCCGTACCTGAACGAAACGATGCGGGTGGAGTTCCGTTCGCCCAGCCACTCGACGCGACTGATCCGCGCTTTTCCGGGCGGAAACCACATCCTCCGTGTGCGGTTCTCTCCCACTGAATCGGGGACCTGGACGTATCACGTTACCAGCCCGATCAAGCGATACGACGATCAGGAGGCAACTTTTCAGGTCACGGACAGCGGGCTGCCGGGGTTCATAGCTGTGGCGAATGTCCGGCACTGGTGGACCACAAACAAACAACCTCACTTATGGCTTTCCGCTCAGGCGCCGCTGCTCGCTATTGACCCGTCCGCATTCGAAGGCTGGCTCGACCAGAGAAAGCACGACGGCTTTACGCACGTGGGCGGGATTTTACTGAGTGGCCGCGGGCCGATGATGCCACTGACCGCCGACGGACGCCCGAACGAAGCGTACTTTTCAGCGCTTGACGATCGTTTGCTGGCGATTGCGGCCCGTGGCTTTGTACTGGATCTCATAATCGCCGACACTTCGTTTGTCCATAGTATTGACCTGGCCGATTGGACCAAGCGAGATCCTCTGCTGCGTTATGTCATCGCCCGCTACGGCGCGTTGAACGTTGCCTGGCAGGGCTTCGAACACTTCGAAGAAATCGACAATGCGCGCACCCTGTTGAACGATATTGCGGAGTCGCTGGACAAATACGATATGTTTCGACACCCACGCTCAACCGGCGCGCGGGATACTTCCTCGTCTCTCCTCCGAGACAACTGGATGGATTATCTAATCGAGTCTTCCCCGCACCCGGCGCTTGGCGCTGTGGAGCATCAGTTCACGGAGAAGCCGGAGATCCACTGTGTCAATGCGACTGCGCCGGATGATTTTCGCCACGAGATCTGGAATGCAACGACCAATGCCGAGTATCTAAGTATTTCGTATGAGGCTCTGCAAAATCCGGCCAACGCCAAAGCGGTACAAGTTCTGGCCAAGGTGATGGCGGATACACGTCATTGGGAACTGGAGCCTTATTTCGATGTGGACGGCGCACGGGCGGTCGGGTTGAACGAAGTGGAATACCTCGCTTACGCGGAGACGCCTGGCATTGTCGAGGTACAGCTCCCAAAGCATAAATACAATCCGTTTTGGGTCAATACAATTACGGGCGAAGAGATCCCTTTGAAAGATTATCGGGGCGAAGTGCTCAGCCAGCCCACCCCCGACAAGTCACAGGACTGGCTCCTATCGGTTCCGCGCGAGGGGCACAAGGAGATGATGCTACGGTCCTACCGCTTTGAATCGGAGGATCCGCCGATTCAGGAGCCGGAACTCGATACCGCCAAAACTCCGTTCGAAATTGCGGCCCCGAGTGGTGAGACGCTGCCGACATCCGTTTCGGCACCGTATTCGATAAAGCTGACGCGGGCCAACCGAGCCTCCCGGTCGATGCAGTATGTCTGGTGGGGTGAAATTGTGGCCGGACCCGACGGACCGCGAGTGCTCGGCATCGGTCCGAAAGGAACGTTTCGGATGCCGGAAAGTTTTCGAAAGCCCGGGACCATCCTGAATCTTCGACTACTCGCGATTAACGCGAACGGGAAAGCGTATCAGTTGGACCATGTATACCAGTTGCGGCAATGAACATCTTCAGCAATGAACATCCTGGCAATTGACACGACCTCCGAGTTTGGGAGCGTCGCCATTCGTGGAGACGGAGCGCTGCGCGCCGCGCAACATATTCACTCGCCGGGCGGATTTGCGGATCTGATTTTTCAGGCGATCGAAGAAACGATAGCTAATGCCGGATTAGTTTTGAGTCAGATCGATTGCTTTGCGGCAGCAAGCGGTCCAGGAGGATTTACCGGCGTGCGGGTTGGCCTGGCAGCCATAAAGGGTCTGGCGGAAGCAACGGGTAAACCCGCGGCAGCGATTTCGGATCTGCGCGCAGCGGCTGCATTCGGCTCAGCGGAAAAACGAGCGGTGATTCTGGATGCGAGACGCGGCCAAGTGTTCGCGGCGATCTACAGCGCGGGGCTTGCACTGATCTCGCCGGAGGTAGTGACGGATCTCGCTAGTTGGCTGGAAAAGCTCAGAGACTTCGACGGAGAATTCATTGCTCCGCTGGCATTTCAAGAGAAGCTGGCGCCGCGGCCTTTTGTGGCAGCGCGACCGCATCTAGCGTCTGCCGTGGCGTTATGCGCCGAACTGGATGGGCGCAAAGGGCTTTGGTCGAGTTCGATTGAAGTGGATGCGAACTATGTGCGGCGCCCCGATGCCGAGTTGTTCTGGAGAGGTTAGGTTTAGCGGCCAACGCCGGGCAGCATGGCAAACCAGCTCAGGAAGCCGTTTGCAATAACGAGCGCAATGAAGTACAGCCCGATCCGTTGTCTTGGATCCGGCGGAAATTCCTTGTGCCACAGCTGGTAGGCGGCGCCTCCGGCGACTCCGAGAAACAGAAAATCGCGAAGCAGGACCAACAGCGCCAGGCTGACGACTAATAAGGCCAATCGCTGCTGTTTTCCGAGCGCCTGGATTGCGGAACCGCCATCGAAGATGCCAACCGGGATTAAATTCAGCAAATTGATCCAGCCGGCAAAGTGCGCCACGGCCAACCAAACGCCTTGGCCCGTCCCGAGGTAGATCCCATAGCAGAGAAGGCCGGAGATAAATCCGAAGAAAGGTCCGGCGAGGGAGATGATCGCGCGCGTTCCCACGTCCACTCCGGGTCCATTCCACTTGACATAGGCGCCGAAGCCCGGGATAAACATGGGAAGCTCGGCGGAATAGCCGAACCGGCGAACTGCGACATAATGACCCATTTCGTGAATGAAAATGGAGCCGCACATGCCGACGGCGAACCACCACCCGAACATCGCCCAGTAAACACCAAAGAAGGCGAAGAGGCTAAAGAACATCTTGAATTTCGCCAGGACCACAATTGCACCTTTGAATTTCGCGAGGAAGGCGACGATGATGCCAAATGGCCCAAGCCGTTTGCGCCAATCCGGTTTTGGCTGCGGATTGAGCCTGGCATCAATCTGCGCGACTTCCCGGAGAACCGATTGGTATTCCTTCGAAGCGGGGGGCAACAGCTCGAGCGCCTTCCGCCAAAGATCTCGAGCAGCCGGAAGTTGTCCCATCGCTATCATCTGACGGGCGCGAACGGCGATTTCCTTTAGTTGATCGGCGTAGGTAAAGCGGCCACAGTTCGGGCAGGAAAGCGCGCCGGGTGGCAACGATGTTCCGCAATTTGGGCAGTATTGCGGGTTGGGTGAGGAAGATGCAGCCAAATTCCAGTGTAACGGCGCGGGGTCGGTCGAAAACGCGGCATGCCGCTCGAAGGAACTGCGTACTATGCTGAATGAGCTATGCTCAACTCCAAGTTTTTGTTGTCCACCGTGATTTTCGGGACCGTAGCGATCTTACCTGCCGCTGCTCAGTCCATCAACGTGGCGTTGAAGAATGCGCAGGGTGAAAGCGTCGGCACAGCAACTCTTTCCCCCGCCGATAAGGGAATCAAGATCGATTTGGACGTCCATGGGCTCCCGCCGGGTGAGCACGCCATTCACATCCACTCGGTTGCAAAGTGCGAGGGACCGGCCTTCACGTCGGCGGGGCCGCACTTCAATCCCGATAAAAAGCGTCACGGACTGCAAAATCCGGATGGACCACACGCCGGCGACATGGAGAATTTCACGGTGGGCGCGGACGGTACCGCCAAGACGTCCGTAACCGATCCCAATGCGACGTTGAGTGATGACAGTCACTCCGTTCTCAGCAACGGCGGGACCGCGCTGGTAATTCACGCCGCTGCGGACGATATGAAGTCCGACCCGGCCGGCAATGCGGGCGCGCGGATGGCCTGCGGCGTCATTTCGAAATAACAGCGAAGAAGCCCTTAGGGTGTACGCGCGGACGCTGCTTCGTTGAGGTGGTCGAGAATCGAGTACGCGGCGCCGTTCAGCGTGGCCATCGAGCCCAGCGCGGCTCGAGTGAGGGTGACCCGTTCCTTGGTAAACGTGCTGGCTGAATAAGCAAAGGCCTTGCGAATGGGCGACAGCAGCAGGTCACCTGCTTCAGCGAGGCCGCCGGCAAAGGCGATGAGATCCGGATAAAAAGTGTTGGCAAGCGATGCGGTGGCAAAGCCCAGCCACTCGCCCGCCTGCTCAATAACGGCGGACGCGATCGCGTTTCCTTCGGTCGCGGCTTCGATGACATCGCGAAGCGTACAGCGGTTCTGGTAATTCATGCGGATGCGGAATTCTTCCGCAAGCACCGGGGCGGACACGAACAATTCAGCGCATCCGTGGCCGCCGCAAGAACATAACGGTCCATTGGGTTGAACGATTACGTGACCAGCATCGCCCATGCAGCCATAGGCAAATCGAAGTGGATGCCCGTCGACGATCATGCCAACTCCGAGACCAGTGCCTATGGTGAGACAAAGAAAACGGGACGCAGGATGACCGACTCCGAGATGATATTCCGCCAAAGCCGCCGCATTTGAGTCGACCTCTAGTTCTACGGGTAAGTTGCATTCGTTCATTACTAGATCTCGCAGCGGATAATCCTCAAGCCAGGCAAGGTTCGAATTGTAGATCATCCGATCTCGATCGTCATTGAGAAATCCGGCGATGGCTACCCCGATGCCCGCCACGGATTGCTGCTGCGGGCGCACTGATTGTTGGATCCGGCGAACAGCGTCGGTCAGGGATTTACCGAAATCTTCAACAGGCCCGCGAGACGGAATGGTCTCGAGCAGGCGCAGGCGGTCCGGGAGTTCAAATATACCGAGTTTGGCGCTCGTTCCCCCGATGTCGATACAGAGAACAACCGCGCCGGGGGGAAGAACGTAGCGGGACGGGCTGCGCATCTTTACACGATGTCACAGCAATCAGAACAAGGGCGATTAGAATAACAACTTCAAACCGAACTGCACGATGCGCGGGTCCCGGGCGCGAAGCACTTTGCCGAATGTCCCGCCGTTCTGCACGAGACCGTCAGAGATATTGCCATCCACAGTACTGAACTGGGCATGGTTCGCAATATTGAAGAACTCGGCGCGAAATTCGGTGTTTATTCGTTCGCTCAGCCTGGTCTGCTTCAGCAGGCTGAAGTCGATGTTGTTGATGCCAGGGCCGCAGCATTGCGTTCGGGCCGAACTGCCGAATATTCCATAGAAGGGCGGGTCGGAGAAAGCAGACGTGTCGAAAGCAGCGTTGTACGGTCCGCGCGGATTGAGCGTTTTGAATGGAGCTGTGATGTTCGGTTCGCCGGCCGACTGAAAAAAGATACTACTTTGCAGTTCGTTATCGGAAGAAGACGTGATCGGCACCGGGAAACCAGTTTGGAAAGTGACGATTCCCGAAGACTCCCAACCATTCAGCAGCGCTCCCCGAAATCCATGAAACGAAGTTTTGGGGAGTTGATAGAAATAACTGATCACCAGACGATGAGGAGCATCAAAGTAAGAGAGTGAGCGGCTCAGCCGGTAATTCGTCGGGTTCAGTTCGTTTTCAAAGCTGGAGGCGTTGTCGATCGATTTGCTCCACGTATAGGCAAGTTGAAACTGCAGGCCATGGGACAGTCTCTTTTCGGCACTGATCTGAAGGGAGTTGTAATTTGAATTCGCAATTGTATCTTCTGCGAAGATATTCGAAAACACCGGCACGCCGTCAGGAGGACAGCCGGTTCCGGTGAGTGGATTACAAAGCGGGGAAGAATACTTGCGCAGCCCGACCAAGGTGATGGCGTTCGCATTTGGACCTGTAACGGTAGCTTGGGGACCATACGGCAGATGCAGCGTCAAACCGGCCGGTATTTCGCCGGGTTGAATGGTGAACGGGGAATCTGCATAAAAGGGACCGCAGCTCAAGTTGCTATCGCCGGTTGCATCGGAAATCGACTGAAGATCCAGACAGGTTTGTGAATTGCCGTAATTCAAATCATGTGAGGCGAGAAGACGATGTCCCTGCGAGCCGACATACCCCGCCTGTAAAAGGACGTTACCGGGTATTTGGCGCTGCAAGGTGAAGTTGTACTGCTCGGCGTATTGGGTGCGGAGATTTGGCTTGAATTGGCCATAAAGCAGGATCGGGCGGAAGGTTGACCAATCGATCGATTGACCTGGTTTCGGATTTAAGATTCCGTTGAACGGGTTTGGGTTAATTGTTCCGTTCTGCCCCTCAAACGGCGTATTGAATAGCGGATTAGAGAGATAGATGCTGCCCCCGAACGGCGGCTCGGCGCTGAACTGTTCGAGAACCAGCTGCTCGACCGGATTGTAGAAGATGCCATACCCCATTCGAATGCTCGAGGTGCCCGGAGAGCCGAAAATGGTGTGACGCCATCCGGAATCGGACGACGGGCTATACGCTAAACCGATACGCGGCGCAAAGGCGTGATAGTAAGTGTTCGTAAGAGAAGCGGGTATGCCCTTGTCACCGGGGAACACCAAGCCGAGCGGATTTACCGACTCTCCCGCGCTGCCGACGCTGCAATCGGTTGTGCCAAAGGTTGCGGCCAACGGATTGCTCGCTGAGAGCTGGCAGGGATAGATGGCCGTTTGCTGGCCAGGATTGAACGTTTGCACATGTTTGCTGACGTCGGCAAGAGGTGTATTTAGCTCCCAGCGAAGGCCGTAGTTCAAAGTGAGATTTGGCTTGATCTTCCAGCTATCCTGAGCGAACAGATAAAAAGCCGAATTCCTTACATGCTCCACTTGCGCAGAGCCTTGCGAATAGCTGGCGGGGAGACCGAGTAAGTAGTCCGCGAACATCGCATCGACTCCTTCGTTTGGATCATTCGCGCCGACATCGTTGCTTCCGCCCGGTGTGAAGCCGTACGAGCCGTTCACGTTGTAATACAGAGTCTGATCGAAGCGCATGCGGCGTATGTCAACACCGAATTTCATGCTGTGATTCCCGATAACCTTACTCAGGTTATCGGTCCAACTGAAGCTGTTTCCGATCTGCGGAAGCTGTCCTTCGGAACCGTTTCCGATCGCAAAACCTCCCGAGATGTTGATGAACGGAACACCTTCGTACTGGGCGCCAAGATTGGGATGAATTCCTAAATCGGGATTGTTCGGATCGGCGAAACAATTCGCCGACGAAACGGTCTTACACGAATCCTGCACCAGATTAGTTTTTTGCGGACTGTTGTAGGCTAACTCGCCCTCGCGGTAGTAAGTGAAGTGAGCCTCATTGATGGTCTGCGGATTGATACTCCACGTCTCGGTCAGACTGTACTGGGTATTTCGAATGCCGTAATTCGAACCAAATCCCGGCACGTTCGCGCCCGAAGCCTGAAAGCGCGCAAAGGGCTGTGCGAGCGCATCGTCGTCGTAGTAGATGTAGGCGTTTAACTGATGGGCGTCGTTGAAGCGATGGTCCAGGCGAGCAGTCCACTGAACGGCGGTGTCCGATTGAACGGGCGTGGTTTGCAAGCCCGAAGAGCCGACGTTCGCAAGGGGAACATACTGCGCGAGCAAATCGGCAGCTACCGGATCGAAACACGGCTTGGGAATTTGACTGTTCGGAAAGATGGCTGGCCAAGAGGCTCCGGCGGCAATGGGAGTGCCGCCTCCGGCCGCCACCGCCGCGGTACAACCGGGGCGGGCGTTCAGGACATCCGCTACCGTTTGGTCGTTTAAGGTGCCATTGAAGATGTTGTTAGCTGAAAAGTCGCCGTTACGCTCGGCTACGGACGGCACGCCCACGTTATCGGACGAGATACCTCGCCGGACATTTCGCCCCTCGGCGCTGACAAAGAAAAAAGTCCGGTTCTTGATGATCGGGCCTCCGAGTGTTCCGCCATACTGGTTTTGATTCCACTTGGGGCGCACCTGGTCGAAAAACCCACGGGCATCGAGGTCGGTATTCCGGAAGAATTCGTATACATCCCCGTGAAGACTGTTGGTCCCACCTTTTGTGACGACGTTGACGACCGAACCTGAATTGCGCCCGTATTCGGCGTCGAAGGTGTTGGTGAGAACACGGAACTCTGCTATCGCATCAGGTACGGGCTGAATCGCCGGACTGTTCAGAAACTGATCGTTGGCATCCCCGCCATTGACGTTGTAGTTATTGGCGCGACCGCGGCCCCCATTGACGGAAACCGCACCGGCCTCTTCGCTGCCCGCGAACAGATCGTAACCTTGCTCAGATTGGACGCCCGGTTGCAGTTGCAGGAGCTGATAGGTATCGCGTGTGGGGAGCGGCAGGTTCACGATAGACGTCTCGTTCATGACCGCGCCGAGTTGTGTGCTGGATGTTTCGACGAGCGGCGCGGACGCCTCCGCGGTGACAACTTGCGTTGACTGGCCGAGTTCTAAGGCCGCGGAAACTAGCGCAACGTGCCCGATATCTACAATGACGTTTTCTTGTTGAAAGGTCTTGAACCCGGCGGCTTGAATTCGAACTGAATAAGTGCCGACGGGCACCGTGGGAATGGTGAATTCTCCCGTTGCCGTGGTCGTCGCCTTTCGCTCAATACCGGTGTTAGCGATGCTGGCATTCACTTGCGCGCCCGGAACGACAGCTCCCGAGGGATCCCGTACAATGCCGCGAATATCACCGGTGGTTTGCGCCCACACAACCGACGCGAACAGGCAGAAATTCAGGGAATACAGCAATAAGCGACTGGAAAGAGGCGCAACCACGGGTCTGACACTCCTTTTTCGAAAGCTAGGTTTTTTACAGCGAATTGAGCGGCTGTGGCCTGGCAACTCTGCGTCCCACGGGGAACAGCTGCGGAGTTGCGGACGCTCGGATACGTCCAACAGTGTTTCTACAACCTGAAAGGTTGTCAAAATTATAAGGGACCGTTGATAACTCTGCAAGCCATATCGCGCGTTTAATCGTCTTGCGTGCTGCAGGTTGCGCCGGGAAGACCACGCCGCTATAATTTTGAGAACCTTGCAGGTTACAGATCGCTCTCCCGCGAAGGAAATGAACACAAGATGTACCCAGCACTCCAGAAAGAACTAGAAACTTACGAAAAGCGCACGCCCAAGTCGCAAGATGCCCATCGCCGCGCGAGCGAACGCGTTCCGATCGGAGTGGGGAGCAACTACCGTTACTATCCGCCCTATCCGTTGTTTGTTCGTGACGGAAAAGGCAGCCGGATTCGTGACATTGATGGCAACGAATACGTTGACCACAATCTGACATACGGCGCGTTATTCGCCGGCCACTGCCATCCGGCGGTGATGAAGGCTGTGGAAAAGCGCCTGGACATTGGTACTTTGTTCGGAATGCCGCACGGGATGGAGCTTGAGCTCGCAGAGCTGATTTGCGAGCGATTTCCTGTCGAAATGGTGCGATTTGGCAACAGCGGGTCGGAAGTGACGATGCACTCGCTGCGCCTGGCGCGCGCCGTTACCGGACGATCGAAGATTATTAAGATGGAGGGCGGGTATCACGGCGGCCACGATGCGGTTTCGGTGAGTGTCAAGCCGAAGGAAGGCCAATTCGGAGACCCGGAACATCCGACTCCGGTGGTTTCGAGTGCTGGAGTTCTTCGCGGGACAAGCGATGCGACGCTGGTTGCGCCCTTCAACAACCTTCCGGCGGTGGAACATCTGTTCGAAGAGAATCCGGGTCAGATTGCGGCAATCCTCGTGGAACCGATCATGATGAACATCGCGTTTTGTATGCCGGACGAAGGCTATCTGCAAGGTCTGTCGGCGCTTGCGGCAAAATACGGCGCGCTATTCATCATGGATGAGGTGAAGACGGGTGGAAAGCTTGCCTACGGCGGCGCCTGCGAATACTTCAATATCAAGCCGGACATCATCTGTCTGGGCAAGTCAATCGGCGGTGGATTCCCGCTAGCTGCGTTTGCCGCGAGCCGCAAGGTGATGGATGTGATCGCTACCCAGAAGATGTTTCATGCCGGAACTTACAATACGAATCCGGTAGTGATGGCGGCAGGGATTGCAACCTTCCGCGAAGTGCTGACTCGGGACGCGTTTGAGCATGTCGGCGCGCTCAACAAAACGCTCGTCGACGGTTATCAGGAAATTATCAAGAAAGCCGGGCTGATTGCATATGCGGACGGCGCCGGATCAAACGGTGCGCTGATGTTTTATCCACATCGGATTCGCAATTACCGCGATTGGTATCACGTGGATGAAGACCTGTGGACGCACTATTGGTTCGCGATGACGAATCGGGGAATTCTCGCTCAACCGTATTGGTGGGACGAGCAGTGGACCATTTCGGTTCAACACACGAGGAAAGACATCGCAGAACATTTACAGGTTTTTGCAGAAATTGCACCAGCACTGGCTGCTGCGCAGGAAGAGCGCATGACGGTTGGCCCGCTGGGCACGCACGCTTCTTGATCGTCATTGGAAGTCAATGACAAACGGCGTTAGCTCCGAAGCCCCTGCGGCGCCGGAACCACATCTGAAGAAGGCGCTGGGGGTATGGGACCTTACCTGGCTTTCAGTCGTCGCCATTGCGAATCTCAACGTGGTGCCGGTGATTGCCGCTGCCGGGCCAACGACGATCTGGCTGTGGCTGGCAGCCATCGCTTTCTTTTTTGTTCCGCAAGGAATTGGAGTGATTGCTCTCTCCCGCCGCTTCCCGGGCGAAGGTGGGATTTATGTCTGGACGAAAGCCATGTTCGGCGACCTGCACGGATTTTTGTGCGGGTGGTGTTACTGGACGGCAAACATGTTTTTTATTCCGACGCTGCTGTTCTACTTACTGGGACTCGTCTCTTACGTGGGGGGACCGGCGGCGGCGCGGCTCACCGAGAATCCCGTATTTTTCGGAACGCTCACGATTGGGTTGCTTTGGTTGACAGCATTTGCCAATATTCGCGGTGTCGGTCTTGGGAAATGGGTAAACAACATCGGCGGGTTGGGGACGCTGGCCGCGGCGCTGGCGCTGATTGTGCTGGGCGCGATCGTTGTCGCCAAGTTTGGTATTTCTCTTCCCGCGGGCGCGTTTCGGCTACAGAAATTGGATTTAGGCGCGTTTTCGACGTTTGGATTGGTTTGTTTCGGGCTAGTCGGTCTGGAACTTGGATGCGTCATGGGCGATGAAATACGCGACCCGCTGCGGAGTGTTCCCCGCGGAGTTTTGTATGGCGGAGTGCTTTCGGCAATCCAGTATGTCGGCGCCAGTTTGGCCCTGCTGCTCGCGGTTCCTCAGTCTGATATGAAAGTTCTTCAGGGGGTCCTGCAAGGCGTCGACAAGATGACGATCAGGCTCAATATGAGTTGGACGCTACTGCCGCTGGCGATTCTCGTGGGAATTTCCACAATCGGCGCGACCTCGGCGTGGCTGAGTGGGTCAGCGCGCATTCTGTTCGTTTCGGGGATCGACCAATATTTGCCCAAAGTTTTCGGCAAGCTTCATCCCAAACACGATACGCCGTATATCGCAATCATCGGAATCGCGGTCCTTTCGTCGTGCCTGATCATGATGAGTTTCGCCGGCAGCACAACGGTACGCGAAGCATACGTGACGCTGCTTGACTTGTCGGTGGCCATCCAGATGATTTCTTATCTGTACGTTTATTCGTGCCTGATCAAGTTGGTCTTTGGAAAAATCGGCGCTACGGTGGGAAGCAGGGTCGCGGTTGGGTTTGCAGCAGTCGCAGGTCTAGCCACTACAGCGCTGGGGTTTATTGTCGCTTTTATTCCATCTCACCAGGTGGATTCCGTATGGCGATTCGAAATTAAGATGGTACTCAGTTCGGTCATCTTTTTAGGCTTTGCCGCTGCCTTATTTGCTTACCGGTCCCGTCATCGGACCACCGTGGAAACGCTCGTTGTCGAAGCTTAACGATTATGTCAATCGCATCCATAAATCCGGCTAACGGAGAGACATTCGCCACGTTTCCGGCGCTGACTGCTGCGGCCATTGAACAGAGGGTGAGCCTGGCGCGGAGCGCTTTCGAACGGCATCGAACTACCTCATATCGAGAGCGTGCCGAACTACTTTTTAAGGCTGCGGACATCCTCGAGCAAGAGGCGGAGCGCTTCGGCGCACTGATGACCGCGGAAATGGGGAAGACCCTCGTATCGGCGATTGCAGAGGCAAAGAAATGCGCGCTCGGCTGCCGGTATTACGCCGAGAACGGCGAAAGGTTTTTAGCTGATGAGGTGGTCGAGACGACCGCTTCCCGAAGTTTTATTCGGTATCAGCCATTGGGCGTCGTGCTTGCCATCATGCCGTGGAACTTTCCTTTCTGGCAGGTATTTCGTTTTGCTGCGCCGGCCATCATGGCAGGAAATGTCGGATTGCTGAAGCACTCGTCGAATGTGCCGCAGTGTGCTTTGGCGATTGAGGAGATTTGGACACGGGCGGGATGCGTGCCGGGTGTCTTCCAAACGCTGTTGATTGAGGCAAAACAGGTAGAGGGTTTAGTTGACGACCCGCGGGTTGCGGCCGCTACCCTGACCGGCAGCGAGCCGGCTGGTCAATCCGTCGCTAGCCGTGCAGGACGCCAGATCAAGAAAACGGTCCTGGAACTCGGCGGGAGCGATCCGTTTATCGTTTTGCCCAGTACGGATGTCGCCGCGACGGCAAAAGCTGCAGTCGGCGCACGCACGATCAACAACGGCCAATCCTGCATCGCGGCTAAACGCTTCATCGTGGCCGGCGAGATCTATGATGAGTTCGAAACGCGCTTCGTCGAGGGCATGCAGGCGCTGCGCATTGGGGACCCGATGCTGCCAGAGACGGAGGTTGGCCCGCTAGCCACGGCAAAAATCCGGGAAGAGTTACACGACCAGGTTCTGCGCGCCACAGAAAGCGGCGCTACCTTGCTGACGGGCGGAAATTCGCTTCCGGGCCAGGGCAATTTTTACGCGCCGACAGTTTTATCGAACGTTCCGCGCACATCGCCGGTTTTTCGCGAAGAGTTTTTCGGGCCCGTCGCGATGATCTTCCGCGTCAAGAATGTTGCCGAGGCAATTGCGCTGGCAAACGACTCTCCGTTTGGTTTGGGCTCTAGCGTATGGACGCAGGATCCGGCTGAAATGGAGGCCTGTATCAATGAAATTGAGGCCGGTCAGGTTTTTGTCAATTCACCTGTCGCTTCCGATCCACGTCTGCCGTTCGGCGGTGTAAAACGGTCCGGGTTTGGGCGCGAGTTGAGCGCTATCGGAATTCGGGAATTTGTCAACGTCAAAACGGTTTGGTGCAAGTAAATATGAACCGACAGCGCATGTACATCAACGGCGAGTTTACCGAGAGCGCCAGCGGTTCGTGGTTTCCGGTTTACGATCCTTCAACGGAAGAGATCATCGCTGAGGTACCGGAAGCCAATGCCGCGGATGTCGATCGAGCGGCACGAGCGGCGCGAGCGGCTTTCGATTCCGGTGCGTGGCCGCAGACCACCGCGCAGGAGAGAGGGCGGCTCCTTTACAAGCTTGCGGAACGTATCCGGAAAGAATCCGCTCAGCTTGCCGAATTAGAGGCGCGCAATTGCGGCAAGCCGATCGTAGAGGCGGAATACGACATCAACGATACTGCTACCTGCTTTGAGTACTATGCGGGGTTGGCGAATAAAGTTCTGGGACACGTGAATCCGGTTCCGGACAACGCTCTGAGCCTCACATTGAGAGAACCGATGGGTGTCGCGGGCCAGATCATCCCATGGAATTATCCGCTCGCCATGGCTTCGTGGAAACTGGCGCCGGCTTTGGCGGCTGGATGCACGTGTGTCCTGAAGCCGGCGGAACAAACACCGCTCACGATTCTGGAAGTCGCGAAATGGTTTAAAGAGATCGGCTTCCCGCCCGGTGTGGTGAACATCATCACGGGATTTGGCGAAAGCGCCGGCGCGCCGATTGTCACGCATCCGGAGATCGACAAAGTCGCGTTCACCGGAAGCGCGGCGGTTGGAAAATTGATACTTCGCAGCGCGGCCGATTCCATTAAACGAGTGACGCTGGAGCTCGGCGGTAAATCGCCGAATATTTTCTTTGCCGATGCCGATTTCGAAGCTTCGATCGACGGCGCTCTGTTTGGTGTATTTGTCAACCAGGGAGAAGTCTGCTCGGCTGGCAGCCGGATTCTGGTGGAACGATCCATCTACAGCAAGTTTGTAGACGCAATGTCATCCAAAGCAAAAACAATTCAGTTGGGACCGCCGCTCGACCGCGCTACCAAGATGGGACCGGTGGTCAGCAAAGAGCAGTATGAGCGCGTCCGCGGTTATCAGGAACTGGGAAAGCAGGAAGCGAAACTGGTGGCCGGCGGCGGGCGTGCACAGTTTCCGAAAGGCTTTTATGTCGAGCCAACGGTATTTGCGGATGTGGACAATAGCATGCGCATCGCCCGGGAAGAAATCTTCGGACCGGTTGCCGCCGTTATTCCGTTTGACAATGAGGCCGAGGCGATTCGGATCGCGAACGATTCGCCCTATGGTCTGGCGGCTGCTGTCTGGTCGCGCGATATTTTTCGCGCCCTTCGCGTGGTGAAGGCCGTGCGGGCAGGCGTCGTCTGGGTCAACCACATGCAACCCACGTACGTTGAAGCGCCGTGGGGCGGCTATAAACAGTCCGGATTCGGCCGGGAGCTTGGTCCGTGGGGCATCGAGGAGTATCTGGAGACCAAACAAGTTCATATCAATTTGAGCGAGCAGCCGATCGGGTGGTACCCATGAAATCGATTCAACTGAAGACGAGTGTTCCAGGACCGAATTCCGTCGCGCTGGTGAAACGGGAAGCCAACGCCGTTCCGCGCGGAGTCTCGCAGTTAACTCCGATCTTTGTGGCGCGAAGCGAAGGCGCTTGTATCGAAGACGTCGATGGGAATGTCTTTATCGATCTCGCGGGTGGCATCGGTTGTTTAAACGTCGGGCATCGCGATCCAGGCGTTACAAGCGCTTTGCATGCACAGGTTGATCGCTTTCTTCACACCTGTTTCATGGTGACGCCGTACGAGGGTTACGTTGCGTTGGCAGAAAAGCTCAATACCCTGGCGCCCGGACCTTCGCCCAAGAAGACGATGCTGCTGAACAGCGGGGCGGAAGCGGTGGAAAACGCAATTAAAATTGCACGCGCCTATACCAAACGCCCGGCAGTAATTTGCTTTGAAGACGGCTTTCATGGCCGCACGCTGTTGACGCTGTCACTTACCAGCAAGACTCATCCGTACAAAGCGGGTTTCGAGCCATTCGCAACGGATATTTATCGCATTCCGTACGCTTACTGCTATCGATGCTCCTACAACTTGAGTTATCCGGATTGCAAGCTGCATTGCGCGCGGCACTTAGAAGATACTTTCAAACGGGTGGTTGCGTCGGAATCCGTGGCAGCCGTTATCGCGGAACCAATCCTTGGTGAAGGCGGCTTTATTGCACCTCCCGGCGAGTGGCTGGGCGTGGTGAAAGAAATATGTGAGCGGCACGGCATTCTGCTGATCGCCGATGAAGTGCAAACCGGCTTTGCCCGGACCGGCCGGTTCTTCGCTTCGGAGCATTATGGCGTGGAGCCCGACTTGGTCGTCACCGCGAAGAGCTTGGGCGGAGGCCTGCCAATCGCGGCGGTCACCGGTAAGGCGCACATCATGGACAATACAGCGCCGGGCTCTTTAGGCGGCACCTTCGGAGGCAATCCGTTGGCATGCGAAGCGGCGCTTGCAGCCATTCAATCCATCGAAGACAACCACCTGAACGAGCGGGCAATTGAATTGGGCGACCGCTTCCGCACGCGCGCGATTGACTGGCAGAATCGGCTGCCGATTATCGGCGATGTCCGCGGCCTGGGCGCGATGCAGGCATTTGAAATCGTATGTTCCGATCCGGCGCGCACGCCGGATCCGGAGGCAACCAAGAAAATCACCCGATTTTGCTACGAGCATGGCGTGATTCTCGTCACTGCCGGATCGTATGGCAATATTATTCGCTTGTTAATGCCCCTGGTGATTACCTATGACCAGATGGAAGAGGCGCTTGATGTCTTGGAAACGGCATTGCTGCATGCTCATTCAGGCGAGCCGGCACTCGCGCGAACTCCCGTGGCGGTGGCGTGACCAGAGTCTACTTGATTCTCTGTCTGCTAGCGGCAATTACACTTGAAAGCTGCGGGAAATCAGTCCCGACTCTGTCGCTCTTGGTTTGGGAAGGGTACGCGGATCCTTCGTTTATTCGTGGTTTTGAAGACAAGTGCCATTGCAAAGTAACTGCCGCTTACATGGGCTCGAGCGACGAGCTTGTTGCCAAGCTACGCGGCGGAAGCGCCAGTAACTATGACGTAATCTCTCCTTCGAGCGACGTCGCCACCATGATTGCGACAACTGGAATGGCGACACCGCTCGATCTGTCAAAAATTCCATCTTATGGACAGCTTATGTCCGCGCTGACATCTATGCCGATCGTCAAGAGCGCCGGCAATGTGTATGGCGTGCCGTTTCAATGGGGTCCCAACCCGCTGCTATACGACACGACCGTTTTTCAGACGCCGCCGGAAAGCTGGAGCCTGCTTTGGGACCCGAAGCTGCGCGGGAAAGTGTCGGTCTGGGACGACCTTTCGACCGTTTACATGGCAGCGCAGGTGCTTGGCTTCGATAAGCCGGATCCCGCTGCTCTTTACAATCTGACCGATTCGCAGCTGGATCAAGTGAAGGCGAAGCTGCTGGAGCTGAAGCCGAATATTCGCAAAATGTGGTCCACCGGCGGCGAGTTGACGAATCTTTTTCAATCGCACGAAGTTCAGATCGCGATGGGGTGGCCGCTGATGACCAATCAGCTCCGCGCACAGCATTTTCCGATCGGCGAGACCATTCCGAAGGAGAACACGACCGGCTGGATCGACCATTTAATGATTACCTCAGCAAGTGAACATAAAGATCTTGCCTATCAACTGCTGGAGTATCTGGTAGAAGCGCCGACGCAGCGAGAAGTTATTTCGGTTACCGGCTATCTTCCGGCAAATCCGGGCGTGGCACAGTATCTGCGGGAAGGCGAAAAGAAAAGCCTTCATCTGGATGACTTAGACAACTACCAGAAGCATATTTATTTCTGGCAAAATGTCCCGCGCCGGGATAAATATAACCAGATCTGGAATGAAGTGAAAGCCGCCCCTTAATGCCCGGCTCGCTGCTCGCAGTTCGGAATGTAAACAAGCGTTTCGGTGCAACCACTGTGCTGGATGACGTGTCGCTAGACATCGAGGAGAGCGAGTTTCTCACGATCCTGGGCGAAAGCGGCTCCGGAAAAACGACGCTGTTGCGAGTCATCGCCGGTTTTGAGCGGGCGGAGTCAGGCGAAGTTGTTATGCGAGGAGAACGCATCGATTCGTTCCCGCCGAACAAGCGTAAGCTCAATACCGTTTTTCAGCATTACGCACTATTTCCGCATTTGAGTGTTTTCGAAAACGTCGCGTATGGGTTACGTGCGAAGCGCGTCCCGGCAGCTGACGTTCAATCTCGCGTCACCGAAGTGCTAACGCAGATTAAGATGGCAGATTTTGCGAAGCGGCGTCCCGCACAGCTAAGCGGAGGGCAGCAGCAGCGTGTCGCGCTGGCACGTGCGCTTGTAAATCGGCCGGCCCTGCTGTTGCTGGACGAGCCGCTATCGGCTTTGGACGCCAGTTTGCGGGTGCACATGCAATTGGAACTCAAGTCATTGCAGCGCGATACCGGGATCACGTTTGTGTTCGTCACGCACGATCAGGAGGAAGCGATGACTTTGTCCGATCGCATGGCGGTTTTGCGGCACGGCCGGATTGAGCAGCTCGATACGCCGAGGAACATCTACAATCTGCCGCGAACTGCCTACATTGCAAGTTTCATCGGGCGAGCAAATCTACTTCCGGCCGGAGCAGTCACGTACGCTGTTAAGCCGGAAAGCATCCGCGTAGTCTCGCCTTCATCTGCCGCGACCGATGGGGCGCGACGCCTCAGCGGAACAGTACGCAAAACAATTTTCACCGGCGCAAGCGAACTGCTAGAAGTGGATTGCGGTGATGGGCTGCTGTTGAACGTGAGGGTGCCGGGCGGCAGCGGCCACGGTTCCGCCGTAATGCTCGAGATCCCGCCCGATAAGTTAGTTCCCGTGCAATAGATCATGTATTCGCGGAGTTACCAGCGTCTCGTAACACTCCCTCCTTTGCTCTGGGTAACAATATTCCTCCTGTTGCCCTACGTGTTTTTGTTTTGCTTCAGCTTTTGGCAGGTGCGTTCGCAGAACGTGGTTCATGAGTGGACGCTGACTAACTATTTCGAGTTAATACGCAGCCCTGTATACGTCGATGTTCTGCTACGCTCCGCTCGCATCGCAATCAGCGTGATGCTGCTGGCGTTAGCGCTAGGAATTCCGTTGGCGTATTTTCTTTCGATGTGTGCTCGCGCGAAGAATGTTTTGTATCTGCTAGTAATTGTGCCGCTGTGGGTCAGCTATCTGGTGCGCGCGTATGCCTGGAAAACAATCCTCGGCAGTACGGGCATCTTCAACACGCTACTGCAGTATTTCGGGATAGTACACCAGCCCGTTGAGCTTCTTTTGTATAGCCCATTTGCGGTGATACTGACGTTGACTCATATCTATACGCCGTTCGTTTTCCTTCCTGTTTACGCTTCGATGGAGCAGATTCCGAAATCGTTAATCGAAGCATCGCGCGATCTCGGCGCCTCGTCGGTGCGAACGTTTTGGACGATTGTTTTCCCGCTCTCCCTGCCGGGAATCGTGGCCGGCGCAACGTTCGCTCTGGTCTTGAGCCTGGGGGATTTCATCGCACCTTTGCTCATCGGTGGCCCCAGCGGCGTCATGATTTCAAACATCGTCGTGAGTTTATTTGGAGCCGCCTACAACTGGCCGTTAGGCTCCGCTATTTCGTTTTGTATGTTGTTGCTGGTTGTTGCGTTGGTTGCAGGGGCGGAGCGGTTGGAAAAACGTTTTCGCTACGGGAGAATCTGAAAGATGTACCGGCGCATCGGGTGGCTCAACGTACACGCAGCACTGGTATTTGCATTTCTATACCTGCCGATAATCGTTCTCATCGTTTACTCCTTCAATGGTGAGGGCGTGGGAGGCTTTCCGCCGCGCGACTTTACGTTGCGCTGGTATCGATTACTTCGAGAGGACGACGCACTATGGGCTTCGGTCTGGAATAGCGTTCTGGTGGCAGCGGCTGCGGTGGTCCTATCCATTCTTTTCGGCTTGCCGGCCGCGCTTGCGTTAGATCGCACTCAATTTCCCGGCAAATCGGTATTTCGCAGGCTCGTCATGCTGCCTCTGATTCTACCGGGCATCATCACGGGCCTATCGTTGTTGACTCTGTTCGTCACCGCGCACCTGAAGCTAAGTCTCGTCACGGTGGCGAGTGGACACGGGACGGCGCTGATCTCCGTGGCAGTTACCGAGATCTCAGCTGGCCTACAAAAGTTCGATCGCCAGCAGGAGGAAGCGTCGCGCGACCTTGGCGCCAGCGAGTGGTATACGTTTTGGCGAGTTACTCTGCCGAATCTAAGACTGTCGCTCGCCGCAGCAGCCCTGTTGATATTCACCCTATCTATGGACGAAATCGCGGTTAGTTTTTTTCTGGTTGGGAGAGAAAATACGCTGCCTCTCGAAATCTGGTCACGACTGCGGCGCGGCATCACTCCGGAAATCAACGCCATTTCGACGCTAATCTTTGCGTTTTCTTTATTGACCATCGTTTTGTGGTACAAACTCCGAAGATCCGCTCCCGATGAGTAGTAAGAAGCCAACGCCAAGCTCCCAGCAGAGATCCAAAAAAAAGAAGCGCTCGTCGGGCAGGGCTGATTCCAGAATTGGGTACCTTACCGTGGGCCAGACGGCACGCATTTTAGGCATTAGTGCTTCGACGCTCCGCCTATGGGAGAACGTCGGATTGATCAGCCCTGCGCGAAGTGGCGGGAAATATCGACTTTACAGCTCGGAATTGCTGGAAGTTCTGAAGCGGATCAAATACCTGCGGGACGTGAAAAAACTTAGCGTACCCGGCATCAAACAGATACTGGGGAAGAGCCTGGCGAAGACATCATCGAACGCGCCGGATGACGATGCGCAAGCGGCCATTGGGGCGAAGCTGCGCCAAATGCGGCAGCGCTTAAAGCTAGGAATTGTGGAAGCAGCCGAGCGCGCCAAAATCTCTCCGGGATTTCTGAGCGCGATCGAATTAGCGAAAGCAAACCCGTCTGTCGCAACCTTGCAAAGACTTGCCGCAACGTACAACACAACCGTGATGGAGTTTTTTCAGATGCCGTTACACGCGCGGCGGCTAATTCCACCGACTGAGCGCCAGACCCTGACCACCGAATCCGGGGTTTGCATTGAGCTCTTGTCAGTTGGAACGAAGATGCTGGAGTGCATGATCTTTCGTGTACCGGCAAAAGCAGGAAGCGATGGAGCTTATTCGCATGCCGGAGAAGAATTTATTTACATGCTGCAAGGCGAGTTGGAGATCTGGCTCGACGAGTGGGAGTGCCACACTTTACGGCCGGGAGATAGCTTCTGGTTCGAAAGCAACTTGGGACACCGCTGGTTCAATCCCTCGAAAGAAGAGGCGGTTTTGATCTGGGTGAATACTCCCATCACGTTCTGACGCATGACGCAGTTGTTGATAGACACGGATACGGCGTCGGACGACGCCGTATCCGTGATCATGGCCCTCCGCTCGCCGAGCGTCGAAGTGCTCGGCATTACGACGGTTGCGGGAAATGTGGAAGTAGAACAAGCGACCAGAAATGCGCTGCTCGTGGTTAGTCTTTGCGGCGCTGAAACGCCAATTTACCAAGGTTCGGCGCAGCCGCTCTACCGGAAGCTCGAAGTTGCCAATTGGTTTCACGGCAAAGATGGATTGGGCGATCACAACTATCCGGCAACAGCACGAACTGCCGAGACGGAGCACGCCGTGGCTGCGCTCATTCGAACGATTCGCCGAAATCACTGACTGACCGTAGTGACGCTCGGACCACTGACTAATATTGCGCTTGCCGTCGCCCAAGCCCCGGACATCGCCGAAAGCGTCGGGAGGTGCGTGATCATGGGCGGAGCGCCGTGCTGCGAGGGCAATGTTACTCCCGCGGCCGAATACAACATGTGGGTGGATCCGGAAGCGGCGCGCATTGTGCTTCGCAGCAATTTACCGATCGAACTCGTCGGCTGGCATCTCTGCCGCCACGAAGCCGCGCTGGGGCGGGACGACATCGAGTCCGTAAAAAGCATCGGCACAGAAGTCGCCACGTTTGCCATCGAGTGCAACAGCACAGGTTACGTCGCTTACCTGGAGCAGACGGGTGAGCACGGAATCTCGTTGCCTGATCCTGTCGCCATGGGCCTCGCAATTGATCCGTCTATCGGGACGAGCCGAAGCCGGCACTATGTCGATGTAGAAACCGCTACAGAGCTAACGCGCGGCATGACGGTTGTCGATCGCCTGAATGTCGCTGCCAACCCGCGCAATCGGCGAACCTGGGCTGCCCTGCTGGATCGCCCACCGAATGCGCTGATTTATTGGACTATCGACGTCCCCCGCTGGAAAAAGATGCTTTACGAGACGCTTGCTTAATCTTCAACCAGCGCATCCGCAATTGTGAGCGCATGATCGAATGCGGCAATTCCCTGATCGATTTCTGATTTTTCGATGATCAACGGGGGCGCGATTACGAAGTGGCTGATCCAGGAGGTCACGGTAACTCCCGCTTTCGCCATTTCACTCGCAACTTTGTCAACCACCATCGGCTTACCGGTGATCTTGTCTTCCTTGGTATTGAACGGCTTCTTTGTCGCACGATTCTTCACCAGCTCGATTGCCCAGAAGAGGCCGAGCCCGCGAACGTCTCCGATGGATGGATGCTTTTCCTTCAGCTCTTGAAGCCGGGCGCTGACATATCCGCCGAGCTCCCGCGAACGCGCGATCAAATTGAGGCGCCGCATCTCGTTGATTGTGGCGATGGCGGGGGCGAGCGTCATCGGATGCGCTTCGTAGGTATGGCCATGAGCGAAGATGTGATCTTCAAAATGATCCGCGATTCGCTTGGTCGTCGCACACAGCCCAAGGGGTACGTAAGCCGATGTGATTCCCTTGGCAGTGACAAGGATATCCGGCGCGACTTTCCAGTTGTCGACAGCAAACCATTCGCCGGTGCGACCCCAACCGCTCATCACTTCGTCGGCAATCAGCAATACGTCATGGCGATCGCAGATACGGCGCAGGCGGGGAAGATATTCAGGAGGTGGAACCAGAACCCCGTTCGTTCCCACTACCGGCTCGACTAAAACCGCGGCGACATCACTTTCGTTTTCGATCATGTGCTCCAGGTAATCGGCACATGCGATATCGCACTGCGGGTAAGTATGCTTGATCGGGCAGTTGTAGCAGTTTACTTCCGGAGCGAAGATTACTCCCTGGCCTTTCGCCGCCGGTTCAACCGGCCAGCGCCGGGGATCGCCGGTGGCGGCAATGGAAGCCATGGTTGAGCCATGATAGGAACGATATCGCGCGATGATCTTCGTTTTGCCGGTGAACATTCGGGCAATCTTGAATGCAGCTTCGTTTGCGTCGGTTCCGGAGGTTGTGAAGAAAAACTTCTCAAGGCCCTGGGGCAGCACCTCCAATAAAAGCTGGCTGAGCTCCGCGCGTACGTCGGTTGCATACCCGGGGGCGATGTAGGGAAGGGCGCGCGCCTGCGCGGCAATTGACTCAATCACGACAGGGTTCTTGTGCCCGAGATTCACACACATCAACTGCGATGAAAAATCGAGATACCGTTTTCCATTGCCGTCGATGAAGAAGCAGCCTTCCGCATCGACGATGTGAAGAGGGGACCAGCCTTTCTGAAATCGCCAGGTCCCATAGTTCAGCTTGCGAGTGAGTTCGGTAATTTCCTGTGACGACAGGGAAGTGGGCATGCGGTGTTCCTAGTTACGTGCGATGCAGAAGTTCATGGACGGCGCGGTGTGCCTGATCGATAGCCGAATCGGTGTAAGCGTAAGCGCCGGCATCCGAATTGGCGATTGCAATGCGGCCGAATGGTTGTCTCGCGGCCACGCAAGGCTGCTCGCCGCCGTCCAGCCAGAACTTATCCCAAAGTGAATTGTATTCGTAGGCATACCCGTGCGGCCAACGGTTCACTGTAATTGCTGCGATGTCGCGCGCCGGGTCGAAGCCTCCGGCGCCAAGCGTTCGTGCAAGTTGATCGCGAATATTGCGTTCGAACGTTTCGAAGGATGTATTGTAAAGGTCCAGTCGTCCGGCGCGATGCTGATCGCGCGACGGCAAACCGGGACGCGTCGGGACCCGCTGCATGTGAACGACAATCGGCTCATCAGGATTCCGCGGGAAACGATAGTCGCCGAGACTTACCGGCAAATCGAGGTTCACCTCGCCGTGGAAACTGCCGGGCGCGTATACCGCGCTCACGCCCAGTTTGCGGAACGAGTTCCAGTTTTTCAGAAGAACATTCGTGTAGACGAGCGGCACCTTTACGGCGAATGCGAGCGCGGTCTTCTGGGCTTCCGGCAGTTCGGTGCAGATGTAGGGAATCATCACGTGCCAGCATGCGAGAATGCACTGTTTTGCACGAACCGTTTGCAGCTTACCGAGACGCATATAGGAAAGCTCGACGGCTTTACTGTCAGTGGGATTCAAAAGGTGCTGCACGCGCACAACGGTGCTGTTGAGCCGTATCCGCGTATTGGCATCTTTCCGGTCGAGACGCGCAAAATCCGTGCGGGCATCAATGATGTCAATGGCATCGTGTCCCGGAACAGCATCCGGAATCAATTTGCGAACCAACAGCCGGGCGATCGATGAATTGCCGTCAGGAAAATGGAAAAAATACTGCTCCGCCTCTTCACTTCGGATCGTGTCCCGATTTTGTCCGGGCCCGGGTTTCGGATCGAGGTTCATGCCGTCGAAACCTGGATAGTCGAGTCCCCACGCGTCTTGCGCGGCAATGGCGTCGATCCCAAGCCCGAACCAGCCATGCGGACGTGTTTGCAGATACTTCACAACATCGGGGTGACAATGGGCCACGTCGGTAAGAAAGCTGGCGTAACTCATCCGCGCGAGCCGAGCCTTTTTTTCATCCGACGAAAGGCCCGGAAGGTAGTCTTTCTTTTCGTGATAGAGCCGGTACAAGTCCTTTTTGGCAGCATCCGCCAGCGGCGCGTTTGCATTGAAGATCTGCCAGCGTTCCTCAGCCGAATAGCGGCCGGATGGCTCGTGATAAAAGTCCGGAAGGGGTTCGGTTACCAATGCATCGCGCCCAAACACTTCTTGGTTGAAGAAGACGGCTGGACTCATGTCCAGCGCGGGATATAGACTGCGGTTCACAACTCGGCGATAGGAGCTAACGTCGATTCCAAGCTGATCGATCACCCCGCGCGCCACTTTGCTGTACGGCGATGGACTTTCGATGGCGAATGTTCCTCCGTATCCCAGCCGCATGGGCCCCGCTTGATGAAACTCGTTTCGCTTCGCGTGGCCCCCAAAGTCATCGTGATTTTCTAGGATGAGGATGCGACTATTGGGGCCGGTTATATTGCGATAGAAGTAAGCCGCAGCCAGGCCACTAATACCGCCGCCTACGATTACAAGGTCATATTCTTCATGGGTGTCGACAGGAGCTGCAGCACTTTGCCAGAAATCGTGATCACGCACCGCGTGAGGCGTCTTATAGATATCGTTGTGATCTCCCCGCAAACCGGCAAGCGCGGGTGGATAATAACCCGGTGCACTCTCCGGATCGATTGGGTCCGCCAGCGGTCGGTCGGCCCAACCGCGACGAATAGAGAGTAATCCTCCGGCAGCAACCGCGGCTCCGTTCAGAAAATCACGACGTGTAATCCGCCGATGCATTCCAAGATCACGGTCGTGAAAAGCCATGAGCAGTTATGGTTCTCTAGGCTAACACATTTTTCATGGAAAACACTGCCAAGGTTGTATTCTTCATATAACGTTTCGCCGTCACCTTAGCATAGGAGCGCAGAGCTTACAGGCATGCAAGACAACGCAACCCTAACCGGAACTCTTCGCGGCTTGCAACTGTTTGACATTGCGGAATCCATCGATTTGCAGCGCTTGCAGTCGATTATTGGGACGATCCCCCGTCGCGAACCCGCGTTTCGTCACCCGGCGCCGGATTATGTTCGCTTTGAACGGCCTCCGATAACACAGACGATCGGAACTCAGCGAATGATGGGTGCAGACGTCGAAGTAAGAATTCGTTATTTCGATTACGGAGTTGCCAGCATCGAGTTAAAAATCCCGTTTCGCGCCGGATGGCATGAACTATTGAAGCTTGCAAACGGCTGGATGTTGTCCCCGGACATGGAAACATTTGCTGAGCAGATCCTTCGCGGCGCTCTGGCTAAAACCGGCGAGACTCTGATAAAGCCTCACGAAAAGTGGATTTCGGAGGATTATTACATCGTACAGGTCGATCCGGTGAGACAAGGCGACGCGAACTTGTCCGCCGAGGACTTACTCCGGGACAGAGGAGAAGAAATTGCCCAGTTAGTGCGCGGTGAGACGCAAACACTTTCCGCGGGCGAACGGCTCGAGGTACTGCAATCCAGTATTTCTTACTATCCCACCGATCTATTGGTTGTGGCATGGGTCGCGGCATTTTTGTACGACACGCCACAAGGGGCGACGCCGACCGTCGACTTACTGGAGTATGCCAATACTCAGTTACTCGAATTCCGCTACTATGACGAGGTTTTGACTAAAGTTCTATCCGACGTTTACAAACAACTGGAACATCGGCATACCATGTGGGCCCGCTGGAAAATGGCGCGGCAGGCTGAGACGTTGAACACCATTCGACTGGATTTTGAGGAGCTAGCCGAACGCACCGAAAACGCAATCAAATTCCTGAGCGACATGTTTAACGCCCGGTTATATCGCCTGGCGGCGGCGCGCATTGGTGTGAGCGATTACCGGAGCCTGGTAACGGAAAAACTAAATACCGCGCGGGATCTTTACGAATCCATGGTGAACGAATTTCATCAGGGGCGTGCCTTCTTTCTCGAACTGATGGTCGTCGTGATTCTGCTGGTCGAAATTATGTTTTTGTTCTGGCACAAACCCGTCTGATCCGCCGGATTGTCTGGATGAAACTGCTCCCGGCGTCTGTTACAAACGGGAAAACACGCGCCATGTTACTGTAGTGGCTGATTTTGCATGGCCTGGTTCAATCGACAAAAGCCTCCTGTTGAGGGCGGTCCCCCGGGCGATGGCGAAAAGAACGTCAAGACCGAGGGACTGTGGCAAAAGTGTGATGCCTGCGGTCAAATCGTCTGGCGGAAAGCTGTTGAAGAGAACCTGCAAGTCTGTCCACGGTGTAGTCATCACTTCCGCCTGGGCGCGGTTGAGAGGCTAAAGCTTCTTTTTGACGACGGCGAGTACCGGGAATACGACGCGAAGCTGCAATCTTCGGATCCTCTGAAGTTTGTCGATTCGAAGCCTTACTTTCAGCGATTGAACGAAATGCGGCAAACGACCAGTCTGCCGGATGCGGTCATCTGCGCAAGCGGAACATTGAATGGGCAGCGGGTCCAGATCTGCGCGCTGGAACTGAAGTTTATCGGCGGCAGTATGGGCGCGGTGGTAGGCGAAAAGATCACCCGAGCCATTGAGCGCTCCATTACAGAACGTACTCCATTGGTGATCGTTTCCGCTTCGGGCGGAGCGCGTATGCAGGAAGGCGCCATCAGTTTGATGCAATTGGCAAAGATCTCGGCTGCCTTAATGCGTCTGGATGAAGCGCGAGTTCCGTATATCAGCGTGCTGACAGACCCTACAACCGGCGGCGTGACGGCGAGCTTTGCAATGCTCGGGTGTCTCAATATCGGGGAGCCGGGCGCGCTGATCGGGTTCGCCGGACCGCGCGTCATCGAACAGACGATTCGCCAGAAATTGCCGGAGGGTTTCCAACGGAGTGAGTTTTTACTGGAGCACGGGTTTCTCGATGCCGTGGTGCCGCGCGCGGAATTGAAGAACTACATTACCAGCGCGTTCAACTTCTTTCTCTCTTAGCTGTTTCTAACGTGATTCGTCCTGCAACTCGCGACCTGCTTCAATCGGCTGCGAAACAACCCGCCTTCCAATCTTTGCTGCAACAATTGACGCGCGGCGACGCCGGTCCTTTTCTTGCGTCTGGTTTGGTGACGAATGCCAAGGCGCTGTATTCCGTACTGCTTTATCAGGCAACGGAAAAGCCGCAGTTTGTCCTTGTTGACGGAAACAAAGAAGCCGAGACGCTGCTTGAGTCCATCCAGGTCTTCTTCGATCTGTTTTTTGAAGGGCGGGATCTGCCTGCGCCGCAGTTGATTCCGGCGTTTGATGTACTGCCGCAGCAACGGCTATCGCCGCACAATGAAATCAGTGAAGAGCGCGCCGTTGGCCTCTGGCGGCTCTCTGCCAAAAAAATCCCGATCACGGTTGTCCCCGTCGCTGGAGCACTACTGCGAATCGAGGCGCCGGAGTTTTATCGCCAACTCGCGCTGACTCTTCGAGTAGGGGAAGAACTTCCGCTGCATGATTTAGTACAGCACCTGGAAAGCATCGGCTATGACCGGCGGGAACCCGTGGAAATGGTCGGCGAATATTCCTTGCGCGGCGGCATCTTCGATGTCTTTCCCGCGGAGGCGGCGCGGCCGGTGCGAATTGAGTTCTTCGGCGACGAAGTGGAGTCCATCCGTCAATTCGAGGTGGCTTCGCAGCGTTCGGTATTGAAAGTGTCAACCGCGACCCTGCTGCCGTTGGCCGAATATCCGCGGTCACGAACCTTGCTGCGGGAACTGGCACATGCAGCAGAAGCGGCCTCGCTGGACCTGTCAAACCCGGGCGAGGTTTTTCCGGGATGGGAGTTCCTGGTGCCGCTTGTGCGGCCGCGCACGCACCACCTTTTTTCGCTGCAGCGCGATGCATTTATCGTTGTTGACGAACCGCACGCTGTTCAATCCGCTGCCGATCGTTTATGGCATCGGTTGGATCATCCGGATCGCCCCGCTCCTATAGAGCCTGAGAAAAATTTCCTGCGTTGGGAAGAGCTGCAGCAGTCGCTTGAAAGCCATACGCGGATCGATATGCCGGAACTGGATTTGATCTCGCCGGGCGACGGCATCCAGCAGTTCCATATTCCCAGCCGTCCTGCGCAAACCTTCCATGGCAACATGCCGCTTGCGGTTGCGGAGGCTCGCCGATTTATCAATGAGGGGACCCGCGTGGCTTTCTTTGCTCCCTCAACCGGAGAAGTGGAGCGATTGGCGGATGTGATGCAGGAGTACAGCGTCCCCTATCAGCTCGGCAACGATCCGTCGCCCGGGGCGCGCCAGTCGCTTATCGATCGCGCCTATCACGCGGGTGAAATTTCCAGCACTCACCTGATCAAAGGTTCCATCCGCCGCGGCTTCGTTCTTCCGGATTCACGTCTTGCCGTCTTCGGATCGGATGATTTATTCGAAACGTCGGAGCTTGCGGGACGCCAGCCGACCAAAACGAACTTAGGTGTCTTTGCCGCGGACATCGCAGATCTAAAGCCCGGCGATTTTGTCGTCCACACCACGCATGGCATTGGTCAGTTTGTTGGGATTCGCGAGATTATCCAGGCCGACCAAAAAGGCGATTTTATGGTCCTGGAATACGCCGGCGAATCGAAGCTATATGTTCCGCTGACGCGCCTCGATCTAGTGCATAAGTTTCGCGGTGCGGGAGAGGCGAAGCCGCATCTGGACAGACTTGGCGGGGTCACTTGGGAGAAGGCCAAGTCGCGCGTACGCGCCAAAATGCGCGACATGGCAGACGAGTTGCTGAAGCTATATGCCCAGCGCCGCCTCGCCAAAGGTTTCGCGTTTTCGCCGGACAGCAATTGGCAGCGCGAGTTTGAAGATTCCTTCGAATACACGCCGACAAACGATCAATTAAGCGCGGTCAGCCAGATCAAGAACGACATGGAAGACGAGCAGCCAATGGACCGGCTGCTTTGCGGTGATGTTGGGTTTGGCAAAACAGAGGTCGCTATGCGGGCCGCATTCAAAGCGCTTGGGGATGGGAAACAGGTGGCAATCCTGGCGCCCACGACCGTACTGTCGTTCCAGCACTTTGAGACCTTCAAGCGGCGGTTCGCGTCCTTTCCGGTTCGCATCGAGTTGGTCAGCCGGTTCCGCACTCCAAAAGAGGTTAAGGCGGTGCTGCAGGATGTGGCTGCCGGGAAAGTGGACATTCTGATCGGCACGCATCGCCTGCTCTCGAACGATGTCGTATTCAGTGACCTGGGACTGCTGGTCATCGATGAAGAACAACGTTTCGGGGTGCGCCACAAGGAGCGTCTGAAACAATTGCGCCACAACGTCGATGTCCTGGCAATGAGCGCTACGCCCATTCCGCGGACGCTGCACATGTCGCTGCTTGGGTTGCGAGACATGTCGGTGATTGAAACAGCTCCCAAGGATCGTCTGGCAGTCCAGACCGTGGTTGCGCATTTCAATGCGGACCTGATCAAGACGGCAATTGAGCAGGAACTGGCTCGCAATGGTCAGGTTTATTTTGTCCATAATCGTGTGGACACGATCTTCATGCGGGCCGCTTTCCTTCGTGAAATGCTGCCGAACCTCCGGATTGGCGTCGGGCATGGGCAGATGGGCGAATCGGAGCTGGAAAAAGTGCTGTTGGGGTTCATGCAGCATGAATACGATGTCTTCGTGTGTACGACGATTGTCGAGAATGGGCTCGATATCCCGATGGCGAATACGATCATCATCGAAAATGCCGAGCGTTACGGATTAAGCGAGCTTTACCAGCTCCGCGGGCGCGTTGGCCGGTCAAACCGGCGAGCTTATGCATATTTGCTGGTACCGGCCGATACCGAGCTAACAGACATTGCGCGAAAACGTTTGGCGGCGCTCAAAGAGTTTGGCGATTTAGGCGCAGGGTTCAAAATTGCGGCACTGGATCTGGAATTGCGAGGGGCAGGCAATCTGTTAGGCGGCGAACAGCATGGCCATATCGAAGCCGTGGGATACGACACGTATTTAAAGCTGCTGGATGAGACGGTTCTCGAACTGAAGGGCGATGAAGTACCGCTGGAGATTCATTCAACATTAAACCTGGGATTGGATATCCGCATTCCTACCGAATACATTGGCGACGAATCGCAGCGCCTTCGATCATACAAGCGAATTGCCGACGTCAAAGACGAAGAGCAGGCGGCACGTGTTCTGGACGAATTGGCCGACCGCTACGGTCCTCTTCCCGACGAAGTGCGCCATCTGGTCCGTTTCGCCCTGCTGAAAAGCGTGGCGGAGCGCAATGGCGTAGAATCGATCGACCGGCGCGCCGGCTTTGCCAATATCAAGTTCCACCAGCAATCGAAAGTGAACCCGCTGCGTCTGATGGAGCTGGTTCGCACTACGGCAGGCGCGCAGTTCACACCTGCGGGTGTGCTGAAACTACCGCTCCTACCTACGCTTGCTCCCCTGGAGCTATTACAAAATCTGCAGACTGCCCTCGAACACTTAACGGAAGTGGATCCTGCTTTAGACAAACCCGCCGCCGCGACCACCAGGTGAGCCGCCATTTGTGCGACGCTGATTGCATCTGGGATGAGTCGATATCGCACCAGCCTGGGCGTTTCCGTTTACGATTTTGAAGATTTGAGGACGCTGCTGGCCAAGGCTACGCCTTTGCGCTCGGGAGACCAGTTGGCGGGCATCGCAGCGGCCAATGCGGAAGAGCGAGCTGCGGCGCAAATCGTGCTAGCGGATGTTCCGCTTTCCAATTTCCTTAGTGAGCCGTTGATCCCGTACGAAGTAGACGACGTGACCCGGCTGATTTTTGACACGCGTGATGCGGCTGCGCTTGCGCCGGTTTCGAGTCTGACCGTTGGCGAGTTTCGAGACTGGCTGCTTGACGGGGCTGTTACTGGTGAGTCGCTGGCGCAGCTTTCGCCGGGGCTGATTCCGGAACAGGTGGCCGCCGTTGCCAAGCTGATGCGGCAGCAGGATCTTGTAAAAGTCGCCCGCAAGATACAGGTCGTCACTCGCTTTCGGACAACAGTCGGACTTTCCGGCCGGCTCTCTACACGTCTGCAGCCAAACCACCCGTCTGATGATCGCGCAGGGATTGCGGCAAGCATCATCGACGGACTGATGCTGGGGAGCGGCGATGCTGTCATTGGCATCAACCCCGCCTCGGATAATCCGGAGAAGGTTCATGAGCTGTTAGTGCTGATCGATCATGTTCGCGAGCGCTACCGTATTCCGACGCAGAGTTGCCTGCTGGCACACATCACTACGCAATTAGAGGCATTGAAGGCCGGCGCGCCCATTGATCTTGTCTTTCAATCGATCGGCGGAACGGAGGCAACGAACCGCTCCTTCGGGATCACTCTAGCGATGTTGGGTGAAGCGAAGCAAGCGGCTGAGGAATTGAGGCGTGGAACTGTCGGAAACAATGTCATGTATTTCGAGACCGGCCAGGGAAGTGCCTTATCAGCGAATGCACACCACGGAGTCGATCAGCAGACCTGCGAAGCCCGCGCATACGCAGTGGCGCGCGCCTTTGATCCGATGCTGGTAAACACCGTCGTTGGATTCATCGGTCCGGAATATTTGTACGACGGCAAACAAATTTTACGTGCAGCGTTGGAAGACCATTTCTGCGGCAAGCTGCTCGGCCTTCCGATGGGTTGCGATATCTGCTACACAAACCATGCTGAAGCTGACGATGACGACATGGATGCGATCCTCACGATGCTGGCAGCCGCCGGTGTGAATTACATCATGGGTGTCCCCGGGGCCGACGACATCATGTTGAACTATCAAAGCACTTCCTTTCACGATGCCCTCTATCTCCGGTCGGTATTCAACTTGCGGCCGGCGCCTGAGTTTGAAGTATGGCTAAGAGATCATCAGCAGGCGATGCCTGAACTGATGCGGCTTTTGGAAGCATGATCAGTCTCCGCGACTTCACTGCAGCCCGCGTGGCGTTGGGACGCGCCGGCGACAGCATACCAACACAAGCGCTGCTAGACTTTCGCCTCGCCCATGCAAGGGCACGCGACACGGTAAAGGCTCCGCTCGATACAGTATCCTTGTGTAGCGAGATGACGGCGCGTGGCTGGAACGTCACAATGCTCCGCACTGAGGCGAAAACAAGAGAAGAATATCTTCGACGGCCGGACCGCGGCCGCAAGCTCGACATCGAATCTATACAAAAGGTCGCGGAAGCGCGGGGACAATGCCCGCCCGCGGTTGTGGTCGCGGACGGTTTATCCTCCGTGGCGGTCCATCGTCACGCACTTCCCGTTCTCGAACGCATCGTTCACGATCTCGAGCCTGCGCGGATTTGGATTGTCCAGCAAGGTCGCGTGGCCGTCGGCGATCACATTGGCGAACTTCTCGACGCCGGCCTTTCCGTGGTCATTCTTGGGGAGCGGCCCGGGCTCAGCACGCCGGACAGTCTGGGCGTTTATCTTACGTGGAAGCCGTGCCTCAAAAGAACCGACGCCGAACGGAATTGCGTTTCGAACATCCATTCCTTGGGACTTTCCTACGATGAGGCTGCGCATAAACTGCGCTTCCTGATTAATGAATCGCGGCGAAGAAAACTGAGCGGAGTCGAGTTAAAGGAGAGTGCCGGCAGGTTGCTCGGATGATTCTCCAGATGCGCTAAACTCGTTGTGAATGCAGCGTGTTCTGGCCATCATCCTCCAGCTGGTGATTAGCTGGCCGCTGCTTCTGCCGGCGTTGTCTGCAGGTATCGTTGGATCGAGTACACCCGAATGCTGCCGCAGGAATGGCGCGCATCATTGCGTAATGCAAACCGGTGTAATGCAAACTCGCGCAGCGCAGCAGCAGAAACTTGGTGCGCGATTCTCGGGCGTAACGGCGGAATGCCCTTGTGCGATGCATGTTGCCGTCGCGAACCAGACACGGCTAGGTAGCCCATCCACAGGGCAGGCGATCTTCGCCGGATTGTTGCGTCATCCCGCGCTGTGTGTGCAAACAGAAGCGGGATATCGGGTTTCCTTTCATAGATCGCGCCAAAAACGCGGGCCTCCGACACTTTTCTTTCTATAAACCATAAAGGCGGCGCCGTCGAATCGAATTCCGTGGCGCCGCTGGTAATCCGGTCTTATCGAGGAAGAAAAGTGAGGATATTAGGACTTTTTTTAATCGCATTCGCGTCCGCCTGGGGCGATGGTGCGCCAAACAACAGTGCCGGGTCGATCCGCGGGGTGGTGCACGACCCTCAGCATCGAGCGCTGCAGGGTGCGCAGATCGTTGTGCAGTGTCAGAATTGGGCGAAAACACTGGCGTCTGATTCGCAAGGAGAGTTTCAGGCTTCCGATGTTCCACTTGGAACGTGCGAACTTGCCGTGTCCGCATCGGGATTCGGTACGGCGCATCAGACGGTCGCAATCGCATCAAATCGGAGTCCCGTCCTCCACTTGCAGCTGGAACTTGCCACGGTAAATGAGGTGGTCCAGGTAAGCGGCGAGCTAAGTAAACTGAACGCGGTTGCTTCGACGACACAAACGCTGGTTTCGGCCAAAGAGATTGAAACCGCGCCAGGGGCAAGCCTGACGAACAGTCTTGCCATGATCACGGATTTCACGCCGGGAGCTTATATGGTTCATGACATGCTGCACTTACGCGGCGGCCATCAAGTGAACTGGTTCTTCGACGATATTCCTGTAATCAATACGAACATTGCCGCAAACGTGGCGCCGCTGATCAACCCCAAAGATATCGCCGATCTCGAAGTCCAGCGCGGCGGCTACTCGAGCGAATACGGCGACCGAACTTACGGCTTTTTCAACGTGGTGACGCCATCCGGTTTCGAACGCGACAATCAGGCAGAGATCATTCTCTCCGCCGGAAACTTCTATTCGACTGACGATCAGTTCAACGTTGGCAGCCACACCCAGCAATTCGCCTATTACGCGAGTGTGGACGGAAATCGATCGGACCTCGGACTGGCCACGCCGACCTCGGAAGTGATTCACGACCAGGCAAGCGGCATCGGTGGCTTGGTTTCGCTTCTGTACAACCCAAGCGTGAGCGATCAGTTCCGCTGGATCGTCTCCTTGCGGGAAAACCATTATCAAATCCCGAATGATCCGGATGCCCAGGCAGCCGGCATTCGCGATGTGCAGTCGGAATCTGACTATCTGGCCGGCTTTCATTGGGCGCATAGCTTCAGCGATGGAATTCTATTTACGTTGGCGCCCTACTTTCATTTCAATTCGGCCGATTTCAAGGGCGGCCAGGGAGATACGCCTTTCGTTTTAAACAACCAGTCGCACTCCAATTATTTCGGTGCGCGCTCGGCGATTCAAGTTCAGAAAAATCATCATGACGGGCGCGCGGGTATTGAGATTTGGGCGCAGCACGACGACACGTTTTTCGACTTGGCGGAAAATCCCGGATCGGGTGTCCTGAATCAGCATGAAAGGAATTGGGCGCAATCTGAATCGCTGTTTCTCGAAGACTCCTACAAGGTTTCGTCCTGGCTGACGCTGAACGCGGGCGTGCGCCTACAGCATTATGGCGGGCTGGTAAACGAAAATGCATTTGATCCACGGGTCGGCGGGGCGATCCGCATCCCCAAACTCCACTGGACGGTTCACGGATACTACGCGTATTACTATCAGCCGCCTCCGCTCGACAGCCTGGCTGGCCCATCGCTCGATTTCGCCCTGGAGCAAGGGTACGGTTTTATTCCGTTAGCCGGAGAGCGCGACATTCAACATGACATTGGCCTCACCATCCCGCTGCGCGGCTGGACCCTGGACGCCGATCAGTTCCACACCAGCGCGAAAAACTTCCTGGATCACGACGTTATTGGCACTTCCGGAATTTTCATTCCATTGTCCGACCTTGGAGCCAAGATCACCGGCACGGAGGTAACGCTACGATCCCCACGCCTGTTCGGGATAGCCCAAATACGCGGCGCGTACTCGAATCAGCTGGCCGAGGGGGTTGGGCCGATTACCGGCGGGCTTCTGCAGGATTCCGATTTTGGCACGTTCGTGCTTGATCATGACCAGCGCAATACCCTCTCGGCGGTGCTTTCGTTGAACTTACCCCGACAGTGGTGGTCGACAGCCGTATATCAATTCGGATCGGGATTTCTGGACGGCGACGGACCCGGGCACCTGCCGAATCATTCGACCTTCGATTTATCGCTCGGCAAGCACTTTGGGGAGCAGTGGTCTTTCGCGATCAACGCCATGAATGTCGGAAATGCACGCTATCTGCTGGATAACAGCAATACATTTGGGGGTACCCACTACGTCAATCCGCGCCAGGTTTATGCAGAGGTGCGTTACCGCTTTCATTTCTGAGCCCGGGTACTTTCAGGCCAAACTGGCGAAACCTGGCCTCGGGGCTTTCGTCTTGTCATAATAGGTATTTAATATGAAATTCGGGTTTTTGAGCGTGTTCGCGCTTGCGAGCGCCGCGCTGGCCGCCGACGTGCAGATTGTGGATCAAGTGATCGCACGCGTGAATGGCGACATTATCAGCCAGGATGAGTTGGGCCGGACACAGCGCGAAGCCATGGCCGAGATGAAGGCGCAGGGAATCAGCCCGGAGCAGATTCAAAGAGAGTTCGAGGAACACGCTAAGAACAACCTTCGCGACCGAATCGATCAACTGCTGTTGGTGCAAAAAGCCAAAGACCTGAACATTAGCGTCGATCCCGAAGTGACTCGCTACATGACGGACCTGCAACGGCAATCTGGAATCACGGATCAGGACAAATTTCACGAATTCGTTCGCCAGCAGTCGGGAATGTCCTACGAAGATTTCCTCGCCGAAGCAAAGAATAACTTTGTAACTCGCCAGGTGATCAACGAAGAAGTTGGCCGCAAGATCAACATTACGCCAAAGGAAATTCAGGATTACTACGACGCCCACAAAAAGGACTTTATCCGGGAAGAGAAGGTCTATCTGAGCGAGATTCTGATCTCGACCGAGGGCAAAGATCCGGCGGGTGTCGCTGCCGCGGAAAAGAAGGCGAAGCAGATTTCATCTGATGCCGCCAAGGGGCAGCGGTTTTCTGAACTGGCGCGTGACAATTCGGACGCAAATACGGCTAAAGCCGGCGGTGTTCTCGGGAGTTACAAAAAGGGCGATCTGGCAAAACAGTTTGAGGAAGCGGTTTGGAATTTGCCCAAAGGTGGTGTCACTCAACCGCTTCGGATTCCTACCGGTTTCGAGATCCTGAAGGTCGATGATCATACCAAGGCCGGATTGGAACCTGTTCAGGAGGCGAAGCAGGAGATTGAAAACCAGTTATACGGGCCGAAGCTCCAACCCGAGGTACGCACCTTTCTGACACAGCTGCGTAAATCTGCGTTCTTGCAGATCAAACCTGGCTACGTAGACACGGGCGCTGCCGCCGGGCAAAACACGACTTGGCAAGATCCCGCAGTGTTGAAGCCGGAAACAGTAACCAAGGCCGAAGTAGAGCAAAAAACACGCCACAAGCGATTGCTGTGGGTGGTACCGATTCCAGGCACGAAAGAGACCGTTACTGGCAACAGTAGCTCGCGTTAGTTCCTTATGAAGTCTCCTTATGTCGGCACCTTACTGCCGAACGAGACTGTTACCGCATGCTTTCTGGTTCTGTCGAAGGACATACGACAGAAAAAGACCGGCGAGCCTTATTTGACCCTTCATCTTTCCGACCGCACCGGCGACATTGAAGCAAAGATGTGGGACAACGTCGCCGAAGTGATGCATACATTCGATCGCGACGACTTCGTGAAGGTGAAGGGACTGGTGCAGGTGTACCAGAACCGCCATCAGTTTACCGTGCATCGCTTGCGCCGGCTTGAAGACCATGAAGTTGAATTTGAAGATTTTTTCCCGTGTTCCGACCGGGATCCCGACGAAATGGTTCGGGAGCTTCAGGGAATTATTGAGGGAATCACCAACGCTCATTTGCGGGAACTACTGCAAGCCATCTTCAATGATCCGGCGATCTCCGAGCGCTACAAAGTCGCTCCCGCCGCAAAAACCATCCACCACGCGTGCCGGGGCGGGTTGTTGGAGCATGTTCTCTCGTTGTGCCAGCTCTGTCGCTTAGTTGGGCCGCACTACAAAGAGATCGATCTCGACCTGTTGCTAACAGGCGCGCTCTTGCACGACATCGGGAAAATTGAAGAGCTCTCTTACGAGCGTAGCTTCGGGTACAGCACAAACGGACAGCTGTTGGGTCATATTGTGATCGGGCTGCGCATCCTCGGCGAGAAGGCGGCGCAGGTCGGAAACTTTCCGCCTAAGCTCCGTACTCTGCTGGAGCATATGATTCTCAGCCATCATGGCGAACTGGAATTCGGCTCACCTAAGGTTCCGTTGTTTGAAGAGGCTCTGCTGCTGCATCATCTGGATAACCTGGACTCCAAAATAGAAACGATGCGGAGTGCATTGAAGCGCGAGACACCTGTCGACGGCGAGTTCACTGGTTGGATTGCGCCGCTCGAACGTTCCGTTCTTCGCAAGAAACGCTATCTGGTCGAGCAGCAAATCGCGACGGTCTCCCCGCAACCACAAACACCTGTTCCCGTTCCCCCAGCAGTTGCCGCCCCTCCGAAGCCGGACACGCCGCGTTCGGAACGGCCTCACCAAAGTAATCCGCAGAACACGCTTTTCGGCGAAAAGCTGCAAGCGGTCCTGGGACCGCGCACCAATACCTGAATGCTAAGATTGTCAGTTGTCAGGCTCCGGGCTTCGTGCAATGGGCGGCTGTAAACCCCGCCAGGTCCGGAAGGAAGCAACGGTAGCGGCTTAGTTCGTGTGCCGCGGATCACCCGGGGTCTGGCAAATTCCCGGCAGCCCTCCTCCCCATGTATCAAGTTATTGCGCGGAAGTATCGGCCGCAATCCTTCAATGAACTGATCGGCCAGCAGCATGTCGAGAAGACGCTGACGAACGCGATTGAAAGCGGGCGTATCGCTCACGGTTACATTTTCTCCGGGCAGCGCGGCACGGGAAAAACCACTGTTGCCCGTATCCTTGCCCGATGCTTGAATTGCATCAATGGACCAACCGCCCGTCCGTGCGGCGTCTGCTCAAGCTGCACTGAGATTGCCGCAAGTAATTCGGTAGACGTCATTGAAATCGATGCGGCCTCCAATCGCGGCATCAATGAAATGCGCGAAATCCGCGAGAACGTACGGTATCGCCCGGCACGCGATCGCTATAAGGTCTTCATCATTGACGAGGCGCATCAGATTACGAAAGAAGCCTTCAACGCGCTGCTGAAAACGCTTGAGGAGCCGCCGGAGTGGGTCGTCTTCATCCTTTGCACCACCGAAGCCTACGAGATTCCCAGCACCATCGCATCGCGATGCCAGCAGTTTACGTTTCGGTCCGTCGACTTTCAGGTGTTAGTCGATCGGATGAAAATCATTGCTGAAAAAGAAGGCATTCAAGCCGACGACGAGGCGCTTGCCGTCATTGCGCAGGCAGGCGAAGGCAGCGTCCGGGATTCTCTTTCCGCCCTCGATCAGGCGATTGCCTGTTGCGGCCAGACTCTGCACGTTGAAGAAATACGCGCGCTGCTGGGAGTCTTCGGCGCCGAATCCCTGCGTGCAGTTGCCTCAGCGGTCGGCGATCGCGATGCGGGGCGCATGATTGAAATTGTGCAGGAACTCGAGAATAACGGGCAGAGCCTGCAGCACTTTTCGCGTGAGCTTGCGCGCTATTGGCGCAATTTACTGGTTGCCAAGATCGCAGGCAAGGCAACATCCTTGATTTCAGCATCAGAGCCGGAACAGGAGAAATTTCGGGAGACGGCCGCACTTTTCAGCACTGAAGACCTGACGCGATATCTCAACCTGACGCTCGAGTTGTACAAGACCCTGCAAGAATCTCTGCAGCCGCGCCTCCATTTGGAGCTCGGACTGGTAAAGCTCGTGTATGCAGGGCAATTGCAGTCAATCGAAGAAGCAATTGCATCGCTCGGCGAACCTGCAGCTCAGCGCCCGGCTGTGGCAACATCGCGTGCGCCCGCCCCCCGCCCTGCAACCTTCCAAGCGCCTGTATCCAAAGTGCCGGTAACCGGACCAGTCAGTAAGCACCAGCCAGCCGAGATTGCTCCCGCTCCCGAACCTACAGGCGATTTGCGGCAGGATCTGGCTAACGCTTTGCGAACAGCCGGTCTCGATTTCAGCGCGGATGCGGTGGCACGTTCTGAAGTCAGCCTCGCCGGCGGCAGTATTCGCATTCGGGCGCCGAAGAGTGCGATGCTTGCGCTGCGAGATGCGGGCGTCCAGCGCGCGGCGGCGCAAATTTCCGGAAAGCCGGTGAAGATCAATTTGGAAATCGCCGATGACGTGAAAGCAGCGCCGGCCGACGCTACGTCTGCCCAAACCGGCAGCGAGGCGGAAGACGAGGTGCGAACCCGAGCGCTGTCACATCCGGAAGTGAAGCGATTTCAGGAATTGTTTCCTGGCGCTCAGGTGCGCACCGTGCGAAATTTGAATGAATAGCAGGTTTCAAATTCCCCGATTAAAGTGAGACACACCGTATGAAGATGCCCGGAAACATGCAGCAGATGATGAAGCAGGCGCAGGCGATGCAGGCAAAACTGCAAGAGGAGATTGCAGCCATCCGGGTGGAGGCATCAGCCGGCGGCGGCATGATCACCGTGAAAATGGACGGCCATAAGAATGTGCTGGGCGTGAAGATCGACCCGGAAGTCGCGGGCGATGTGGAGATGTTGCAGGACATGGTCATGGCGGCGTTCAACGAAGCCGCGAAGAAAGTGGACGAACAGTCACAGGGGAAGATGGGCGGCATGCTCGGCGGCTTAGGTCTGCCTCCAGGCATGTTCTAAACCTCCAATTCACATGCCCGAGTTCGCAGAGCCGCTTTCGCGGCTGATTCAAGAGTGCAAGCGCCTGCCCGGAATCGGGCAGAAGTCGGCGCAACGGATTGCCTTTCACCTGCTACGTTCCCCGCGTGAAGACGCGGCCGAATTAGCGCAGGCCATCCTTGACGTCAAGGACAAGCTCGGTATCTGCGAACAGTGCAATAACATTAGTGACGGCGAGCTGTGTTTATATTGCCGCGATCCGCACCGTGAACAGACTCAAATCTGCGTAGTAGAAGAACCGCACAACATTGTTCCGATCGAGTCCACGCATTATCGGGGCGTTTACCACGTGCTGCATGGAGCAATTTCGCCCTTGCGCGGCATCGGCCCGGAGCAATTGCGAATTAAAAGCCTGGTCGACCGCTTACGGCAGACGCAAGTCGAAGAGATCATTCTCGCGACGAACCCCACTGGAGAAGGCGAAGCCACCGCGGTCTATCTATCGCGGCTGCTGAAGCCGTTGGGACCGCGCGTAACGCGTATCGGGATGGGTATTCCGGTCGGAAGCGATCTGGACTTCGCCGACGAAGTGACGATGTCGCGCTCCCTGGAGAACCGGCGCGAAATGTAAGCCGATTTCAGGCACGAGGCGGTTGGAAGTGCCTTGCGACGCTTTCAAATGCACTGAGCTGCTGAGATCGCCATACTTCGTCGACACCAAGTTCCTGCATCATGAGCGAGGCGACTTTCGGCGCCGCATCGACCGCCGCTTGGTGATTTAAGAAGAGCGCCCGCGTGCGCCGTGCCAATACATCTTCCACAGTTCGAGCCATTTCATTGCGCGCCGCCCAGATCACTTCCGCGCCAATGTATGGGAGCGCTTCGGTGAGCCGCTGGCCCAAAGCCGCATCGCTTTGGATAAGTTCTTGAATGGCAGGCGCATCCGAACCATACACCGACAAATGACCGAACTTCTGGGATTGTCCATAGAACCCATGGATATTCAACCGTTTGGTCACGCACTCGCGTTCCGGCAGTTTCCCTAAGATCATGGCGTGGTTCACGCAATCCTCAGCCATGTGCCGGTAGGTGGTCCATTTTCCACCAGTGATGTTCAAGAGGCCTGACTCGTCGATGTGAATCGTATGGTCGCGTGAAAGCGCTGCAGTATTCCCACTACTACCGGCCTTCACAAGCGGTCGAATGCCGGCGAAAACGCTGAGGATGTCACTGCGCGCGGGCGCATGATGAAGGTATTCAGCCGACGTTTGCAGGATAAACTCGATCTCGGTTTCAAGCGGAGAAGGGTCAAGCGGTGCTTCGGCAATGGGAGTATCGGTCGTGCCAACTAACGTGTGGCCGTGCCAGGGAATTGCAAACATCACGCGCCCGTCGCTAGTGTGCGGCACCATAATCGCTGAGCTTGCCGGAAGGAAGGAGCGATCAAAAACAAGATGAATCCCCTGGCTCGGAGAGATCATCGGCTGCAGGGACGCATCCGCATATTGCCGGATCTGATCCGTCCACGGCCCGGTAGCATTGACAACGATACGTGCTAGGGCAGTGAAGTTTTGTCCGCTTTCCTCATCGCGGGCCATGACGCCGTTGACGAAACCGTCCGTATCTTTGGTCAACCCGGTAACGCGAGCGTAGTTGAGGAGCGTGGCGCCCTGCTCAGCTGCCGTCGCCACCATGTTGATGAGCAAACGCGCATCGTCGAATTGCCCATCGTAGTAAACAACGCCGCCGCGCAGACCGTCCGGACTCAACGTGGGCAGCCGCTCGAGCGTTTCCTCCCTTGAAAGGATTCGTGACGGGCCGAAGCCATATTTACCGGAGAGGAGATTGTACAGCTTCAAACCTAATCCGTAAAACGGAGCTTCCCACCAGTCGTAGTTCGGTACGACAAAGGCAAGATCGCTGACGAGATGAGGAGCATTCTGGCGCAGAATGCCGCGCTCTTTCAATGCTTCCATTACTAGCGAGACATTTCCCTGTTCCAGGTAGCGAACCCCGCCGTGGACTAATTTTGTGCTGCGGCTGGATGTGCCCTTGCCGAAATCGCTTCCTTCCAGCAGCAGCGTATCGTAGCCGCGGGAGGCAGCATCGATGGCCACGCCAACGCCCGTGGCCCCCCCGCCGATGACAATAATGTCCCATTCGGCCGTGTGCGAATGAAGCCGGGTAAGCATCTCGGGGCGCGTCATGTTAACTCCAGTTTCCTAACGCCATGCTCTAATTCCAACTCTTCGCGCGATCCAACGCTTTATGCCAGCGGGTCCGAAGCGCTTCCACCGCGCTCCTTGGTCGCTGCGGGTGAAACTCTTTGCCGACCTTCCATTGCACCTCGATCTCGTCCATGTCTCGCCAGAACCCAACCGCCAGGCCGGCCAGATACGCGGCGCCTAAGGACGTTGTTTCCGTGATTGTCGGCCGGATCACCGGAATCTGCAATAAGTCGGCCTGGAACTGCATCAGCAAATCGTTGCGTGCGGCGCCGCCATCTACGCGAAGCTGGGGTAGTGCGATGTTGGAATCCTGTTGCATGGCGTCCAGCAAATCCGCCGTTTGATAGGCAATGCTCTCGAGCGAAGCGCGCGCAATATGCGCGGCTTTCGTTCCACGCGTGATGCCGATGATAGTGCCCCGGGCGTGAGGGTCCCAATTGGGCGCGCCTAGTCCGGCAAATGCCGGCACCAGGTAAACATCGCCGTTGTCGGGAACGCTTGCGGCAAGAGCCTCCACTTCTTCGGAAGATCGAATAATGCCCAAGCCGTCGCGCAACCATTGCACAACCGAGCCGGCGATGAATACGCTGCCCTCCATTGCATATTGAGGTTTGCCGTCCTTTTGCCAGGCCACGGTCGTCACCAAGCGGTGCTTCGATTCCTTCGCCTCGCTTCCGAGATTTTGCAACAGGAAAGCTCCGGTTCCGAAAGTACATTTCGCCATGCCGTGGCGGAAGCATGCCTGGCCGAACAAGGCTGCTTGCTGATCGCCTGCCACGCCCGCTATGGTGATTTCCTCTAATCCCAGCGAAGTGGAAACCTGGGCGTAAGGCTCGCTGGACGATCGCACCTGCGGCAGAATCGAATCGGGAATGTTCATCACGCGAAGCAACTCGGGGTCCCAGGCGCCCTTGTGAATGTCGTAGAGCATGGTTCGCGAAGCATTCGTGGCATCGATCGCGTGCAGGCGTCCGCTAGTTAGGTTCCAGATGAGCCAGCTATCGACCGTTCCAAAGGCCAACTCGCCTGCGTTCGCCTTCTCTCTCGCGCCGGCGACGTTATCGAGAATCCACATCACCTTGGTCGCCGAAAAGTACGCATCGATCAACAAACCGGTCTTGGACCGTATCGTCTCTTCCAGGCCTTGCGCGCACAAACCTTCGCAGATATCAGCCGTGCGCCGATCCTGCCAGACGATCGCGTTGTAAACCGGCTTTCCGGTGGAACGGTCCCAGATGATCGTGGTCTCGCGCTGATTTGTAATTCCTAGCGCGGCAATGTCTCGTGGGCGAAGACCAGCCCGGCTGAGAGCCTCGATGGCAACGCTAATTTGTGAAGACCAGATCTCCTCTGGATCGTGCTCCACCCAACCGGCACGCGGATACAGTTGCTCGAACTCGCGCTGAGCGGCGCCGCGGCTTATGCCGTCATGGTCATAGACAATTGCCCGGGAACTTGTGGTTCCCTGATCAAGGGCCAGAATGAATTTCAACTTTTTCTCCTGGAAAACGAGATCCGCGCCCCTCGCGCTCCCTCGTGCTTATATCATTACCTGTTTGTACTTCAATTCGGTGAGGTCTATGTGGATTCCATCAGCGCAGCAGTTTTAGGCGAATTTGTCGGCACCGCCATGCTTATCTTCCTGGGGGAGGGCATCGTTGCCGGGGCCCTGCTGGCCCGCTCCAAAGCACACAATGCAGGCTGGATTGCCATCACAACGGCTTGGGGACTGGCAGTGCTCATCGGCATCGTGGTTGCCGCGGCGCTGGGTGATAAGGACCAGCACCTGAATCCAGCGGTTACCATTGCTTCGGTTTTGATGACGGGGCATGCGGAGCGGCTTTGGGTCTATATTCCGGCGCAGCTCGCCGGTGCATTTTTTGGCGCTCTCCTGGTTTGGATTTTCTATCTTCCGCATTGGCCAGTAACGCAAAGCGGTGACGATAAACTCGCCGTCTTTTGTACGTCGCCCGCGATACGAAGCCCTGTGAGCAATTTCATCTGCGAACTGCTCGGCACCTTCGTGCTCGTTCTGATAGCCACCGCGGTTGCGTCGAAGCGGATCGCGCCCGGAGGCACGCCACCGGGGCTGGGACCGATTCTGGTCGGCGGACTGGTCTGGAGTATCGGTCTTTCGCTCGGCGGCACGACCGGCTATGCGATTAACCCGGCACGTGACTTCGCGCCGCGGCTCGCGCATGCTTTGCTGCCGATTGCCGGGAAACGTGACTCTGACTGGGGCTATGCGTGGGTGCCTATCGCCGGACCGATTTGTGGTGCTGTCCTGGCCGCTCTATTCGTGAATCTGACCGGAATGCAGTGATGCGGCCGCTAAACTGAAATCAGTGTTGGTTACGATCTCTTCCCAGGCCCCCGGCAAAGGGCCCGGCGCAATATCGGATGGGCTCGAGCGGAAACAACCCGGTACAACGCCGCCGGCGCCTCGTTTTGCGGGCGAGTTCTCAGTCGAGCGGCCTAAGTGGCTGCGTGCTCCGGCTCCGGTAGGCGAGAACTATCGTGAACTGAAAGATCTGGTTACGCGCCTGAAACTGCACACCGTCTGCGAAAGCGCGGCGTGCCCAAATGTCGGCGAATGCTGGAACAGGCGGACGGCAACGTTCATGATTCTCGGCAATGTGTGTACGCGTCGCTGCGGGTTTTGCATGGTGCAGAAGGGGGCGCCGCTTCCGGTCGATTACGATGAGCCACGGCGAGTAGCAGAAGCCTGCGCCGCACTCGGATTGCGCTATGCCGTGATTACCAGCGTCGATCGTGACGACCGAAACGATGGCGGCGCTGAGTTGTTTGCCCTAACGATTGAAGCGATTCGGGACAGAGTGCCGGGCTGCAAGATTGAAGTTCTTGTGCCCGACTTTCAGGGTTTGCACGCCGCCATGGACATCGTCATGAACGCCCATCCCGACGTGTTCAACCATAATACGGAAACGGTGCCGCGGCTTTACCGTCAGGTCCGCTTGGGTGCGCGCTTCGAACGTTCCCTCGACATTCTGCGCTATGCAAAGCAGGTCCGGCCCGGCATTCCCACCAAATCCGGGTTGATGCTGGGCTTGGGAGAAACGAATGACGAGGTGCTTGCGGTGATGCGAGAGCTACGTGCTCATCATGTAGACATTCTGACGCTGGGCCAGTATCTGCGGCCGTCGACGAGGCATCTCCCGATTCTGCGTTATGTTCCGCAACAAGAGTTTACAGAGCTGAAGCGTGCCGGGCAGGAGATGGGATTTGCACATGTCGAGGCGGGGCCGCTGGTGAGAAGCTCCTATCACGCGGATGCGTCGGAGGGGAGTGCGCTCGAGAGTTTGCGGGTCCTTGGGTGAAGGCCGAAGCAATTCGCCGTAAGCTTTTGGTTTCAGTAGAGATTCAGCCGTGAAGGAACTTTCCCAATAAAAGCAAAATGCGGATGGATCTTCCAACGCAGATCAGGCATCATACCGATCAGGCGGAGTAGCGGGATGCCACTATGACAACAAGCTTAGATCAGTTCGTTCGGGAGCAACTGCTGGAACGTCGCCGCAAGCTCGAGCACGCGGCTGAGACAGAAGATGGAAAATCACCGCATCGCCACACGCATGGTTCGGACCGGCTGCAACTTCTGTTAGAAGAGGTCGATAGTGCCCTGGAAAGAATCGACAATGACTGCTACGGCATTTGCGAGGAGTGTCACGAGACGATTGAGTGCGAGCGGCTCATCGCCGACCCGCTGGTCCGCTTCTGCCTCGATCACCTGAGCCGGGATGAAAAGTCAGCTTTAGAGCAGGACCTGCAGCTCGCCAGACGCGTTCAGTCAGGATTGCTTCCAAAGGGAAGATTGGACTTTCCGGGATGGCAAATTTGCTATCACTACGAACCCGCCGGTCTGGTCAGCGGGGACTACTGCGACGTGATCGACGCAGGCAAGAACGGTCTGTATTTCATGGTGGGAGACGTGTCGGGCAAAGGCATTGCGGCTTCAATGCTGATGGCTCATTTGCATGCGATGTTTCGCACTCTCATTCCGATGGGATTCTCGCTTCCCTGCATGCTGCAGCATGCGAGCTCGGTGTTCCGCGAAAGCACTTTGCCGAACCAGTACGCGACACTCGTCGCCGGCCGCGCATGGCCGGATGGGCGAATCGAAATCTGCAACGCGGGACACCCGCTCCCGTTCCTTGTGCATGATGGAATGGTCCGGGCGCTGGACATATCAGATTTGCCGATTGGCCTGTTCGGCAGTGACACGTTTTCGCTCGCAGAATTGTCCCTGGATCCGGGTGATGGCCTCGTCGTCTACTCCGATGGCGTTTCAGAAGCGACCGATGTATCAGGAACAGAGTACGGCTCAGAACGTCTGCGCGAACTGGTCGGTCGAGAGCGCCGGATCGACGTACCGGCTGTGCTTGCGACATGCCGGGACGATTTAACAGAGTTCCGGAGGCACGCCCGGAAGACAGACGACGTGACTTTGTTCGTTCTGGGGCGGAATTCGGGTTGAGATAACCGACCCCAGCCTCACAGAGTCTTACGAAAGCGGCAAAGTCAGAATTGCTTCGCAGCCAAGGCCATCACTGGCATTCCGCAGGTTCACGGTCCCGTTGTGCGCTTCCGCGATTTGGCGCGAGAGGACCAGACCGATGCCGGAGCCGCCGCGTTTCGTGGTGAAGAACGGCACGAACAGATTGGCTGTGTTCGCGAGGCCCGGCCCTTCGTCGCGCACAATGATCTCTACCGTGGAGGGCGTCTCGCAATGACGCACGAAGACGCGGCCGCCTGTTTCCTGGGCAGCATCGACGGCGTTGCGGATCAGATTAATCAGTACCTGTTCTAACTGATCTACGTCTCCCTGCAAGGTGACGGGCGGACATTGTTCGAAGAACACGGACATCCGCTGTTCGAGCGCCGTCACTCTTTTCAACAGTCCGTTGACCTCAACCGGCGCGAACTTCGGCGGTGGCAGTTTGGCAAGCTGCGCATACGTACCCATGAACCGGCTGAGTGAGGCAGAGCGACCCGAGATTACACTTAAGCCGCGCGCCATGTCCTCCTCCCAGTCATCCGGACGGGGATCGGACTTCACCAATAGCTCGAGGCTTTGCGCAATCGATTTGATAGGCGTCAGCGAATTGTTCAGTTCATGCCCCAGCACCCGCACTAAGCGTTGCCAAGCCTTGAGTTCTTCTTCGCGCAACGGCCGGGTAAGGTCGGTGACTACCAACAGGTGATGCCGGACGCCTCCTTCCCGAAACCCGCTGCGCCGGATGCCCCAGCGCCCGGTCGCACCCGGAAATGTGCGTTGAATCGTTTGTTCAATGGGACCGGTCAAGAAATCTTCCAAACCGAGCGACGCCGCATCGCGCGCAATCATTCGCTCGGCGGGCTGCGCCAGCAAACGCTCACCGGAACGATTGACAAGCCGCAACGCATGCTGGCGATCAAACGCAAAAATCGCGACGTCTATCTCCTCCATTACTTTGCGAAGCAGCGCGGTTGCTTCCATTGCGCCCAGACGCTGATGCCTAAGCGTCGTCGCCATGGCATTGACTTGCTCCAGCACTTCTCCCAAAGCTTCGCCCGGATCCTCAACCCGCGCTCGGATCGAGTAGTCCCCTTCGCGAATCGCTTCAAGCAAACTTGCCAGCGTCCGCAACGGATTCACCACGCGCTCCCGGACGGCGAAGCAGAAGCCTAGCCAGACGCCGATCACGACCGGCAGCAACGTCCACTTCAGTTGGACCGAGTACCCGCCTATAAACAGAAAGATAACGAATGCCAGTATGCCCGGGAAGCCCGCGATGAGAGCCACCACCAGCACTCGCGATTCGTGCGAGAGGCGGAATTTAAAACGCGGCAGTTTCATGACAGTGACAGTGCCGCCGATGAGGGCATGCCACCGCGACTCGCCGCCGGTTTATAAGCCGAAGCGCTGAAGACGGCGATATAGAGCACTGCGGCTGAGTCCAAGAGCGCTGGCGGCATGACTGACATTGCCAGCGTAGCGCGTCAGCGCTTTTTTGATCAGGAACTCTTCCACCTCTTCAAGGCTCATATCTTCCAAGCGGTTGGCGGTGATGGGCCCGGCACGAAGGGCGAGTTCGCTCGAACGCACAAACGGACCCTGCGAAAGCAAAACGGCGCGTTCCACCACATGATTCAGCTCGCGCACGTTACCCTGCCAAGTGTGCTCCTGCATGGCCTGAGTGGCGTTTGGATCGAACCCTGCAATGTTCTTGCGGTAGCGGCGGGCGTGCGTGCCTAAGAAGTAATTGGCCAGCGGAAGAATGTCCTCACGGCGATCGCGCAGCGGCGGCAAGTGGACTTCGATAGTGTTTAGACGAAATAGCAGGTCCTGGCGGAACCGGCCATTTTGAACTTCCTGCGGCAACTGCGCATTCGTGGCGGAGATGACACGGACATCCACGCGCTTAGTTTTGGAAGAACCGACTCGCTCCATTTCTCCCGTCTCCAAAACCCGCAGCAGCTTGGCCTGAAGGTTCATCGGGACATTGGCAATCTCGTCGAGGAAAAGAGTTCCCGTATCGGCGAGTTCGAATCTCCCGACACGATCCATCTTTGCATCAGTGAACGCACCTTTGACGTGACCGAAAAGCTCGCTTTCAAAGACGCCTTCGGCCAGTCCGCCGGCATTTACCGTCACCATCGGTTTGCTGGAACGGCTGGAAATGGCATATAGGGTCCGTGCGATCACTTCCTTGCCTGTGCCAGGTTCGCCGGTGATGAGGACGTTGGCATCGGACGGCCCCACCCGCGAAATCAGATCGAGCACCGGCTGCATCGCCGGTGACTGAGCAATCATGGTCGGCAGGTTCTCGCCCCGCAGCAACTGGTTTTCAGCTTCCAGACGCTGCCCGCGACGGATGGCTTCACTCAGCTCGAGCTGCGTCCGCACGATGGACAGAAGCCGCTCGTTTTCCCACGGTTTCTGCACAAAATCGCGCGCACCGCGGCGCATCGCTTCGACGGCAATATCGATGCTGCTCCAGGCTGTCATCACGATGACAGGCAACGACGCATCCAGCTTTTGAATATTCGCTAAAAGATCGAGGCCTTCCTGTCCGGACGTCGTGTCGCGACTATAATTCAGGTCGATTATGGCAAGATCAAAATCGCGATTTTCGATTACCTGCAGCGCCTCCTGCGGCGATCCGGCCGACTCAATTTTGTAACCATCGCGTTTCAGCAGCAGACGCAACGCTTCAAGAACGTCGGGCTGATCGTCTGCGATCAGCACCCGCATCTGCCCGGGATTGATTCTCATTTATGTGCGTGATCCTGGGCGAGTCAGGCGACAGCCGGAGCCTGCCGGATCCAACCGTCCTCAATATAGATCACGCGATTGCTGTATTCGGCATTCCTTTCGTTATGCGTGACCTGTAGGATTGTGACGCCCTCTTGATTCAGCTTCTTGAACATCTCCATGATCTCGCGGCCCTGGCTCGAGTGCAGATTGCCCGTGGGCTCATCGGCAAGAATCACTTTCGGATTCGCAATCATCGCGCGAGCGATGCCCACCAACTGCTGTTGTCCGCCGGAAAGCTGGTTGGGATAGAGATCCTTCTTGCCCACCATGGCAAAGCGATCGAGCGCGTCGCAGACAATGCTCTGACGTTCCGATTTCTTGATGTTCCGGTATGACAAGGGAATCTCGAGGTTTTCATACACGGTCAGCGAATCCAACAAATGATAGCTCTGAAACACGAAGCCAATGTATTTCTTATAGACTTCCGACCGGTCTTTCTTGCTGAGACGATGGATGGCGTGATCGAAGAAGTAGTATTCGCCGGTCCAGGACGTGTCATGCATGCCCAACACGTGGAGCAGCGTCGATTTCCCGGCCCCCGAAGGACCCATCAGAGAGATGAACTCCCCTTCTTTGATATCGATATTGATGCGACGCAGCACCCAGGTTTTGGTTGGACCGTGCTCGAAGTACTTTTCAACGTTGCGAAGCGAAATCATGTATCCCTACTCATAGCGTAATGCGATCGCCGGACGGTGCGCGTAGCTCGGAACCGCGGCAGACTTGATGCCGCGAGTGCGACGGCGCCCATCATAACAGCCGCCGGGCCGTAAGAGGAAACATCGTTGCGAAATGGGGGAAAGCAGCCGGGGCGGGTTGGCGAAATGGCAGGCTGCGCAGGAGCGAAGACTCAATAACGCTGGAGATCGCTGTATTAGTGCTGATTCGTAGGGCGAGCGCTACTATCCCAACGGCGGACAAGAACGGTCGGGCTCGCAGGGTTCGCCGAACGAACCGCCAATCGGACCCGAGATTGTGCACGGTTTACTGCCTCACGCAGGAAAGCGCCGTGACTTGGCGAACCACCTTGACCGCAGGTCGATTCTTGACAGTTAAGCTGCGCGAGGCACACTGCCATAAAGCTGTGCGATTCGACAAAATATTCCAGCTCACCCTTTGTACTGAGGGCGACTGTTGTGCAGCCGAGAACAACGCCCCAGCGGCAATAAGCACCGATACTGCAATTACGTCAACATTCGAACGGATCATACGGGGACCTCCATACTTTCCTCAACAACACGGCCGTCAAACAAATGGATCGAACGGTCCGCATAACGTGCATAGCGCGGATCGTGCGTAACCATACAAATTGTTGCGCCACCCCGGTGCAACTCGCGCAACAAGTCCATGACCTGTTCGCCATTCTGAGAATCAAGGTTTCCGGTGGGCTCGTCCGCCAGCAGGATCGATGGATCGCCGGCCAGCGCTCGCGCCACGGCGACACGCTGCTGCTGACCGCCCGAAAGCTGCGAGGGATAGTGCTTGATGCGGTGGGACATGCCAACTCTCTCCAACGCCTCGTGCACCTTTTTCTTGCGCTCACTCGAAGGCATGCCGCGATAGGTCAAGGGCAACTCGACGTTCTCATACACATTTAAGTCGCCAATCAAGTTGAACGCCTGAAAGATGAAGCCGATTTCGCGGTTGCGAATACGCGCACGCTCCGAAAGCTTAAGACTTTGGACCGGCTTGCTGTTTAGGATATAGGTTCCGGATGAAGCCGTATCTAGCAGACCAAGAATAGCTAGGAGCGTCGATTTGCCGCAACCCGATGGCCCGGAAATCGAAACGTATTCTCCACGCTGCAGATCGATGTGGATTCCGGACAGCGCGTGGGTCTCAACTTCATCGGTGACGAACACTTTCGTGACGCCTTCCAGGTGAATCAGCGGCTCAGATGCATTCATTACGATTAGTCCTCTTTCCTTAACTACTGCAACTTCTCTTGACGGTTACTTGCTTATTACGTTCGAGGGTCTGCTTCGGTTCGTACCGGAAGCAAATTAATTCTCAACTCAGCCGCACCCGGGAGTTCGAGTCATAGCGCGACATGTCGGACAAGATCACGCGGTCGCCCACTTTTAGGCCATCTACGACCTCAATAAAGCTCACCGAGGCACGGCCCAACTTGACGTTCGTGCGCGTGGCGCCCTTTCCATCCGTATCGATCTTGAAGAGACCGATGGTGGTGTCCGGCTCGCCGGTTGCCGGGCGATCAACGTAAACAACATCACTTAGCCTTTCAATTTCGATCGTGCCGTCAACACTCAGCTCTGCGCGGGCATCGGGGGGTAGAGCACCCATCAGGTCCACGTCTACGGTCACGGTGCCGTTCGTGGCTACCGGATCGATGCGAATGACACGTCCGGGCACATGCCCATTCCGCGTATCGATGTCCGCATCCAAACCGAGCCGGACGCCTTTCATTTGTGTTTCGGCAATCTTTAATTCCGCTTTCAACTTCTTTGGATCTGCGACTTTAGCCAGTATTGTGCCGGCGGCGACGCGTTGCCCCACTTCGACATCTACTTCCTGGATCAGGCCGTCAATGCCCGCGCGTATTGTAAGCTGGTCAACTTGTTTGCGTTTTTCCGCATATGCCGCTTTTGAACTGGCGACGACCACTTCTTGCGCATCGATTTGCGCTTTAATCGCCTGATCCTGAATTGTCAGCCGCTGCTTTTGCAGGCCCACCTGTTTTTGCAGCTGCTCCGCCTGGTTAACGGTAAGCCTCGATTCAAGATCGCTCTTCAGATTCAGGCGCGTCAGTTCCAGGTCGCGGTCGGCGGTCAGTTTGGCCTGTGTTGCTTGAGATTCAAGCCCGGCAAGGGTAGCGCGCTGGTCCAGCTTATCGCTTTCCAACTTCACTTTCAGGTTCGCCAGGGTGGCCTCGTCCTGCTTTACCTGCCACTCCGCCTTTTCCGCATCCAGCTCAACATCGGGGTTGGTGAGCACGAGAATGACGTCATTGGCCTTCACCGGATCCAGTCCGGGCCGACGCACCACCTGAACGACTCGGGAATCGACGGACGCCGGCAGGAAGTAAACTTCTTTCGGGGTTAACCGGCCCAATCCGCGAGTATTCACTACCAACTCGCCACGTTTCACTGTGCCGATATATTGCTCGCTCATGTCCACAGACGGAGCTGCGGGTTTCAAGCGCGCGAGCGCCACGGTTGTACCGCCGATCACAAGAACTGCAAGGGTTATATAAACGATGCGACGCAAATTGCGTCTTCGGGCGACTTCTTTTCCGCGAGGTACATCCATGTTTCCGAGTTTGAATTCGCATTTGGCAGGCCAATTCGGCGCAGGGTTGTAACTTTCTCGTTTTAAAAGACTTCTGTTCAGGCGCCCGCGCCTCCCGCTGTCCGCTAGTGGGACGAAGCGTGCAATTACGAAACCGGGAACGCTTGCGCGGTGTAGAGTGGAGGCATTGCATGCGGAGATGGCAGAATTTCGGTCTGGCAACGCTTCATTTGGCCCTTTGGACGCTGCTGGCCGCCTCCAGAGTCAGCGGCGCACAAGCAAGTCCGCAAAGCTCAGATGGCAAATCAATGCCGGCGAGCGGTAAAGCCGCGGCGAGCGGAACTGCCCTCGATAAGGCGCACTTGGCTTCCTACATCCACTACGCGGAAGGGTTCACTGACGCAGTTAAGGTGACAATCGACGACCCGACACCGAGCCGTTACCACGACTTTTACCGGGTAGTAGTTCATATGGTTGCGGGCAGTACG
>DATBDT010000063.1:0-1563 GCA_036269815.1 Bryobacteraceae bacterium | reverse complement strand
CCGGCCGCGGGCACGGGTCCTGGCCAGGGTACCTTTGGCGGGGGCTTTGCTTCGAGTGGAACCATCATGGGAAACTACTATGACGCGGATAATCTGAGTCACGGTTTCCTGATGGATAAGCATGGCGCCTTCACCACGTTCAATGCACCCGATGCGGGTAACGTGCCAGGTTCCTTGCAAGGTACCTACCCTTTCGGAATCAATACAAGTGGAGCGATCACGGGATGGTATGTTGACGAGGCGAATGTAAATCACGGCTTTGTGCGCGATAGGCACGGTGCCTTAGTTGAGTTCGACGTTCCGGGCGCCGGCACAGGCCCCTTCCAAGGTGCGAACGCCTACAGCATTGCTCCGAACGGAGCGGTGACTGGATTCTACCTCGACCCGGACAACGTTGTTCACGGGTTTTTGCGGGAAGCAGATCATGGCGGGTTAAGTTTACTCAAATCCAGGGGACAGTAATTCCTGGCCGACCAATGCTGTTACGCCATAATCTTCCTGAATCATCGCCAACCACAGAGTGAGGCCGGCACTGCGGCTGGCACAAATGTAGGACCGCCCATCTTGAATGGGCGGTCCTATTCCCATAACGCAGGAAGAAAGAATTCCGGTAACAATCCGGTTATGGTGCGAAACGCTGTAGAGGTGCAACAAGACATCGACGCCGGGGACGATGAGCTCTGGCTGGACGCCTCGGCACGAGATGCGTTAGGTTTTGCCGTTATGGCAAGGGTACGCACGGAGAGCCCCATGCCGTCCCCCGCGGCGCCGTTGACTCCGCCGCTTGTGCGCGAGGCGAATCATGCCGAGCGCAATGATGCCACCGCGATCAGCGCGATGATGCCGGAGGTTTACGATGACTTGCGTCGTCTGGCCGAGACGTTTCTGCGGGGCGAACGGACTGCTCATACTCTTCAGCGGACCGCGCTGGTGCATGAGGCTTTCCTTCGCCTGATTGGCGAGAAGAATCTTGTCTGGCAAAATCGTAGTCATTTTATCGGAATCTTCGCGCGGGTGATGCGACAGACGCTGACTAACTACGCGGTCGCGCGACACCGTTTAAAACGCGGCGGCTCGGATCCTCTAAGACTTACTCTCGAATTTTACGATAGCCGCAAAATTGATGTGACCGCGCTCGACCAGGCTTTGCAGGCGCTGGAAGCTTTGGACGAGCGGCAGGCGCGCATCGTCGAACTGCGGTTTTTCGCCGGGCTGACGGTTGAGGAAACAGCTGAGTTACTGGAAATTTCGCCGGCCACAGTGAAGCGGGACTGGACCCTGGCGAAAATTTGGTTTCGGCGAGAACTATCTGCGAATTAGGGATTTCAAATTCTCCGTGGCCACAAGAACTACCCGATTCCGGCAAGGGAACATCGATCCGCAACATTGGGATCGCTTGAAAACCATCCTGGGCGAAGCGTTGGAACAAAACTCTTCAGCGGCCCGGATTGCCTTGGTGGAGAAACGCTGCGGTGAAGATACCGATTTGCTCGAAGAGGCCGAGTCGCTCCTGGCGGAAGCGGAGGCGCTTCTTAACGAGCGCACCGACAGCTTCGAAGATTG
>DATBDT010000030.1:0-7982 GCA_036269815.1 Bryobacteraceae bacterium | reverse complement strand
CGCACGCGCGCGGGCCTGCTCAACGCGCTCGAAATCCCGCGAGAACATCTCGAAATACGCGAGCAGATAGTGCGGCCAAAGCACCGCCTGTGCGCGCCGCAAATGCGTGTAGCCGGGAATTACGGCGTCGGGATATTTTTGGGCAAGCGAGAGCAGTGCGCGCATCAACCCCGCGAGGCCATCGAGAAGGGCGTCTGCCGCCGTGCGCAAGTACAACCGCGTGTCGAGCGATACCTGTTCGTTACGGCTGCGTCCCGTGTGAATTTTGCCGGCGAGTGGGCCTACCTTCTCTCCGAGTTTGCGAATAACGAAGGTATGGACATCTTCATCCGTGGCTCCATCGAAATAGTTCTTCTCTTGAGCTTCGCGCCCGATCTCTTCAAACGCCTGGAGCAAGCACTCGCACTCGGCCGCGCTCACAATGCCCGCGCGCGCGAGCGCTTTCGCAAACGCGCGCGAACCTTCCGCGTCGGCGAAGACCAGTTTTCGATCGAAATCGAGAGATCCGGAAAATCGTTCGAATACTTCCGATGGTCCCGATTCGAATCTGCCGCCCCAGAGCTTCATTGCGCTACTTCTGAAGCGAGGCGCGCACCTTGATCGGCAACCCGATCAGGTTGATAAATCCGAGCGCGTCTTTCTGGTCGTAGCTCGCGCCCATCGTGAAACTTGCGATATCGAGGCTATACAGCGAATTCGGACTCTTGCGGCTCACCGGCTCGAGCGTGCCTTTATACAGACGCACGGTAATTTCTCCGCTCGCGGGCTCCGTCACTTTCTCGAAAAACGCATCGAGCGATTCGCGCAACGGAGTGAACCAAAGCCCGTTGTAGACCATCTCCGCGTAGTCGAGCGCCAGTTTCTGCTTGTAATGCAGCGTGGTTCGGTCAAGCGTGAGCGCTTCGATCTCGCGCGCCGCCGTCATCAGGATCGTGCCACCCGGCGTTTCGTAGCAGCCGCGCGATTTCATTCCCACGAAACGATTCTCGACCAGATCGATGCGCCCGATCCCATGCTCGCCGCCGACTCTATTGAGTTCTTCGAGTAGCGCTACGCCGCTTAATTTGTGCTGTCCGTTGAGTGAAACGGGCGCTCCATTCCTGAATCCGATCGTCACGTCTACAGGCTTCGAAGGCGCGTCTGCCGGGCTCTTGCTGAGCATCCAGATATGCTCGGGAGCCGCGTTGGCCGGATCCTCCAGTTCGCCGCCTTCATGCGAAATATGCCAGATATTGCGGTCGCGGCTGTAGATCTTGGTGGTCGATTGCGCAATCGGAACTTTGTGGGCGGCGGCATATTCGATCGCATCTTCACGCGACACGATGTCCCATTCACGCCAGGGAGCGATGACGTTCAAATGCGGGGCAATGGCCTTGTACGTCAGCTCAAACCGCACCTGGTCGTTGCCTTTGCCGGTACACCCGTGTGCCAATGCATCGCAACCGGTTTTCAAAGCTACTTCCGCTTGCCGTTTGGCGAGCAGCGGCCGCGCAATCGAAGTGCCGAGCAGATATTTGTTTTCGTACACCGCGCCGGAGCGCACGAGCTTCCATAAGTAGTCGGTGACGAATTCTTCGCGCATGTCTTCGACATACACTTCGGAAGCGCCGCTCTTGAGGGCCTTCTCTTTCAATCCATCGAGCTCTTCGCCGCCTTGCCCTATGTCGCCGCAAACGGCCACAATGTCGCAGCCGTAGTGCTCTTTGAGCCACGGAATGATGATCGATGTATCGAGGCCGCCGGAGTAAGCCAGCGCGACTTTTTTAGCTTTTATTTTGTTCATTGAAGCAACATCAACAGGATCGCTTTTTGCACGTGTAAGCGGTTCTCGGCCTGATCGAAGGCCACGCATTGCGGCGACTCCATGACTGCGTCGGTCACTTCCAGGCCGCGTTTGGCCGGCAGGCAGTGCATGAACAGCGTGTCTTTCCGCGCTTTCGCGAGCAGCGCCTCGTTCACTTGATAGGGAGCGAAAAGTTTGTTGCGCTCTTCCGCTTCGGCTTCCTGGCCCATGCTCGCCCACACATCTGTATAGACTGCATGCGCGGATTTCGCCGCCTGCGCCGGGTCGTTCAGGATTTCGATTTCCGTTCCCGATGCACGAGCGAATTCTAGCGTCTGTTGCAGGATTTCGGTGTTCGGGCCGTATCCGGCGGGAGTGGCCATTGACATATGGATGCCCAGCCGCGCCGCGCACAGCAACAGCGAATGGGCTACGTTATTCCCATCGCCGACGTAGGCGAGTTTCAACCCGCGCAACTTGCCGAAGTGCTCCTTCAGCGTCAACATGTCCGCTAACGCTTGGCAGGGATGGTACAAATCGCTCAGCGCATTCACAACCGGAAGCCCGGACCAGTGCGCCAACTCATCGATGGTTTCCTGGGTGAAGGTTCGCGCGGCGATTGCGTCCGTCCAGCGGCCAAGATTCCGTGCGACATCCTTGAGCGGTTCCCGCTCGGCGATCAATCCAACTTGCGTGACGCAGTCTCCCCCAAGCTGCTTGATGGCGAGCTCAAAGGTCAAGCGCGTCCGCAACGATGGTTTTTCGAACAACAGGCTCACATACCGGCCCTTGAGGGCGGCCGAATACCGTTGCCGCGATTGCTTGACTTGTTGGCTGAGATCCAGGAGAGCGGTCAGCTGCTCGGTCGACAAATCCAGGTCACTCCGCAGGTTGGCGGCGCGGACGTGGGATGCTGGCTGTTGTACGTAAGCGGCCACGTGCTAGTCCTCCGGTGAATTTTTATTCACTATAGTGAATAATTACACATATTGGGTTCGATTGGCAACCCGCTGACGCCGGAGGATACTGTCCTCACGTGCGTTGCCGTGGCGGGTGAACAGTTATTCAGCCTGCTGATTCAACGAGTTAATTCTGGAATGACACAGAATCGCTTGCGTTGTCAAGCAACGCGCTCAGTCCGGTAGTGGCTCAATTTGAGCTATTTCGGCGGCAGAGTTACTTTAGGGTGTTCGTGCGTGCCGACCATGTGATGGCGAACATACCAAAATCCAAAGATCATGAGGATTATGATGAGGATCAAGATTAAAACGGCGCGTGGATCAAAGCGTGGCTCTTGATCTAACCGCATCTGTACCCCACTCTATGACGCCTAGCGCCTACGAAAATTCCAGGAATTCACGAACGCTTTAGGGTCGCTGACTCTTTAAAATGCCAATGCCTGCTGCTTCTCCGCGATCTCTTTCGCCGCCTTTCTGAATCCCGAAGGATCGACCAGCGGAATGTTCGGCTGTTTGCCGTCGAGTAGTTCCTGAATGGTGAGGATTTGAATACACGGATACTTTCCGTAGAGCGTCTCGTAGAAGCCTTCCTTCACTGCTTCCGTGAGCATCGGTCTAGTGGGCTCGGCCAGCGTGATAAATACCCTAATCTGCGCTTTCTCTCGCTTCACTACATGCGCCAGATCCCGAACCATTGCTCTGTGACTCGTTCCATTGAAGCGCCCAAGCTCTTACGTTCCACGATGACTAACGGAACCAACAACCAATCGGATTCAGTAAGATCTGTCCTGACAGACACACAGTCCTGTGGGATTGTATCAGCCATGACTCTTTCTCGGCCTTCCTCCTTTCCGCTCCTTACGCATCCCGGCAATGCGTGCGAAGTACTCCGGCCCGCGCTTGGCCGTTTCCTGACCGCCTAGCGATCCCAGAAACGCGGCCGGCGTCTGCTCGATTAGGTCTTCCGTTAGTGCAATGCTGGCCGTCAGAAGCTCGGAAGATCGCGCCGCAATCGCTGGTGGCAGTGGTCCTATCTTCAAGACCCGCTCAAGTTCCTTGAGCATTCTCCTGAGCGCGTTCAGATCCGTCCGTTTGCTCGCCATGTCCCAACCGTAACACGAGCAAGCGCTTGCTGTTATCCTGAATTCGGGTAGCAACGCAGTTCAGGACACTACCCGTCGGAGTTTTTTTGCCAGATCTACTAGTCATGAAGTTCGGCGGCACCAGCATGGGGAGTGCCGAACGGCTGAGAGTCGCCGCCGGGATTATTTCAGAGCGGCAAAAGAAGGGGCCGCTCGTGGTGGTGGTTTCCGCCATGTCCAAAGTCACCGATTTGCTGCTCGAGACGCTTCGGCACGCCGAAGTGGGGGACCGGGCGGCAGTCGAATCCTCCATCGAATCCCTGCGGCTGCGTCATATCGAAACCTGCCATGCGCTGGCTGCGGAGGCGACCGCCGATGTCGAGTCGCTCGTCAATGAATTCCGTCGTATCGCCAATGGCATATTGATGCTGGGAGAGCGGCCACCCCGCTCGGTAGACGAAGCGATCGCAATCGGCGAACGGCTTTCGGCGGCTATTCTCGCGCGGCATCTTGAGGCCACCGGCATTCGCGCTCTCGCCATCAGTGGCAGCGATGTGATTGTGACCGACGCAGTGTTCGGCAACGCATCGCCGCAGATGGGCGCGACCAAAACGCGCTGTGCCGAGCGCCTGCTGCCGAACATTACGCAAGGGATCGTGCCGATCGTTACCGGCTTCAACGGTGCCACCGCCGATGGCCGGCCGACCACTTTAGGGCGTGGCGGCTCCGATTTTTCAGCATCCATCCTGGCTGCCGCATTGGACGCCCAAGAGCTTTGGATCTGGACGGACGTCGATGGAATCATGACGGCTGACCCGCGTATTGTGCCGGATGTGGCAGTGCTCGATGAAGTGACCTACGCCGAGGCTGCGGAATTGGCGTATAACGGCGCGAAAGTTTTGCACCCGCGCACCCTCGCGCCGCTGGTCGAAAAGCAAATTCCGGTATGGAGCAAGAACAGCTTTGCGCCGCATAAACCCGGCACGAAGATCGTCTCGAGTTTCGACGAGCCGAAAGGCGCCCGTGCCGTGACGTCCATGTCGGATGTCGCTCTCGTATCGATGGAGCCGGCGAACGCAGTCCTCAGCGGAACAAGGCTAATGGCGCGCTCGCTCGACGCGCTGGCGCTTGCCAACGTCGAGATTCTGGTCATTACCAGTTCCAGCTATCGCCAGACGTTTTGTTTCCTGATCCGGCGTCACGATGTCGCAGCCGCCCTCGAGGCATTGGAATCGAATCTCTCCATCGAATTGGCGCACGGCTACCTCAAGCCTATTGACGTAGATGAGAGCGTCGGGCTGCTGGCGGTCGTGGGCGAAGGCATGCGCGGTACGCCTGGTCTGGCAGGACGCGTCTTCACCGCCATCTCGCGCGAACAGGTCAACATCATCGCCATCGCCCAAGGTTCAAGCGAGTTAACGATTGGAATTGTGGTGCGTATTGACAAGCTCGATGCCGCCGTCCGCGCCGTGCATAAGGAATGCCACCTTGGAAAAATTCACTCGGCGGCTTTAGCATCAGCATTATCCTCGCGCGATGCCAACGACTAGTCGGCGCCCGACGCTGACGTGGTCCGGTCCGTCAGAACAACAAACGCGCAGCGACCTGCACCTGCCGGTTACTGTACCCGTTTAACGTGCTGGTGATGATTCCAAAGTTGGCGGAACTGATATTCCCACTCGGATTCGTGAAATGCGGCGAGTTCGTCAAATTGTAGAATTCGCCTCGCAGTTCCAGCTTGAAGCGCTCCTGCAATGCAAACGTGCGGAACAGTGACAGATCGTAGTTGCTGAGATGAGGGCCGCGGATGGTGTTCCGCCCGGCGTTGCCAAAACGGTTTGGTCCCGGCACCGCAAAGGAGGCCGGAGACACCCATGGCTGGCCGGGCCCAATGCCTCCGGACATCTGGAGGGGTCCAGCTGCGTCGGCGTAGTTGCCGTTGCCAGGACAGTTGCACGCCGTCGAATCTGCCGTTGCCGTGAACGGGGTACCGGTGGCATAGCGGTAAATGCCATTCAACTGCCATCCGCCCAGGATTGCTGCTGCTTTGCCACCACTGCTCAGAAAAGGCTTCCCTCTACCGAATGGAGATTCAAACACGTGACTGATGGTCAACAGATGAGTCTGGTCAAAATCAGACGGTCCGTACTGACGCCGCACATTCAGATTGTTGACAAATCCTGGTTGGTTACTCCCCTCGTCGATCGATTTGCTCCACGAATAGGAAACCTGGAAGCTGATGCCGCTCGCGAACCGTCGCGTCAGCACCGTCTGCAAGGCATTGTAGTTGCTGTTCACGCCCGGACCGCGCAGGCTCGTACTGGCGTCGCGACCGAACGCGGCTCGCAAGGGCAAACCCGCTGTCCCCGTCCCCGGCGCTGCCGCATTCAATTCCCGGTTATTCGGCAGTTGCCTTCCAAGGTTTCCCACGTAAGCTACATCCAACGTCATCCCGCCGCTCAACTGTCGCTGTAATGTGAGGTTATAGGTCTGTATCGTGGGCAAAGGGTTGTGCGCCGGAATCACGAAAAAGCCCTGATTCGGCGCCGGGCTGATTCTGCCGTTCGAAGGAAGAGAAACGAAGGTAATGGGCGGCAGACTGCCGAACGTGCCATCTACTATCGAATCGTTTTGGACGCCGTTCTGAACGTTATAAATCACGGGAAATTGCGTCGACAGCGTGCCGCCAGTAAAACCGAAACGTCCTACCCAGGAACTCAGAGCATAACCGCCGCGCAGCACCGTCTTGTCTCCAACTCGATATGCAAATCCCACCCGCGGTTGCACGCTCGATTGCGACGGAACACCGGTTGCCAAATCCACGTCTCCGTAGCCGGCAATCAGCAGCGTATTCGCAATAGGATCATAATTCGAAGCCCCTCCTTTATACCGAGGCGTCACGGCCGAGTACCATTCGTAGCGAACACCCAGATCGAGCGTCAGGGCCGGTGTCAGCCGGTAAATGTCCTGAATGAATCCGGCTACTTGCGTCTGCCGGTTGGTCGGCGTCACCGTCTGGTATGTGCGGCTGGACTGATCCGGCGCACCCAGCAGGTACGATGCGAATGAGTTGACAAAGCTTCCAAAGGGTCCAAGTCCGGGACCGCCCTGTAATTGAGTCGTACCCGGATTGAAGCGGAACAGACCGCGGGGCCCGTAGTTCAAACCTTGCGGCTGAAAACGGTCCATGCGGTTGCGATGCACCTCCGCACCCCACTTCACCGTATGATTCCGCAGGCTCTTACTCCACGTATCCACCGCCGTCATCAGGTTGTCCGTATTCACCAGGGGATAAAAGACCTGCGCGTTGCCTAATTCCGGCATTCCCCCAGTCGCCGGCGTTCCCCCAATCGCCACATTTGCAAAACCGTCAGTCGATATTCCATCCGGATTGGGGTTCGCAATGCCCAGTTTCTGATTGGTGACCGTTGTCCGATCCACACCATTCACATCCGTTCGATAGCGGTTATAACCCAGCCGCAGTTCCGTCAGCAGCGTTGGACTGAACCCATGAGTAAAATTCGCAATCGCAGTCACGGTGTAATCTTTGGCGGCCACACTTTCGCCGATGGCATCGCCCAACACGCCCGCCTGCCTGACGTTGTAATGCGAAGTCGCAAATTTTCCGAATAGTTTGGTTTGCTCCGTAAAATTATGGTCCACCCGCGCGTCATAGCTATTGCCGTCGTAACTATAAGGCTGGTTGCTGACGTAGTTGTTCAGGATCCCGGGCAAGTTCGGCGCTGGTAGGTACGTGTTTAACTTCTGCGCGATCGGACTGATCCTAGCTGGGTTCAGCCGGTTGTTGGCAATCGGCGTACGCGCGCTCGGGTTCGAACTGCTTGCCGGATCGTAGAGAGCCAAGCCCGGAACTGAGCTGAAGTCGCCATTCAGGAAGGCGGGCAAAGGCAACGTGTTGGTCGCCGTGCTCGATTGCCGGATATAGCGCCCCTGATATCCCCCAAAGAAGAATGTCTTGTTACGAATAACCGGTCCGCCCACTACCGCACCGAATTCGTTACGCGTCAGACCGGGCTTGGCGTTACGCGTGTTGAAGAAGTCTCGTGCCGCCCCTGCGGCCACACGATTGAATTCCCACAAGCTGCCATGAAACTCGTTGGTGCCCGACCTCGTCACCACGTTTACCACCGCGCCGCC
>DATBDT010000079.1:0-2648 GCA_036269815.1 Bryobacteraceae bacterium | reverse complement strand
GTCCGGATCTCCACATGACCGGCCGCGCGCTTGGCGCCGTAGACCAACACAGATCCTACAGGCGCCTCGTACGGATTTGAGACCGGCAGTTTTTTGAATCCGTAATTGTTCACCAGCTCCTGGCCCGCTTGTTTCGCCAGGGGGGTTTTCGGCCGCGATTTCACTACGCCCGCAGCAACCAGCGCTTCCTTAACGAAACACCAACACTTGCGCAGCGAGTGCGCACGTGCGCGCTCCTCAGCGATGGTGGCGGCCCGGCATAATTTCGGATCAATCTGCGCATCTGCCTTGGCAATCGGCTGAACGATCTTCTTCGGATAATACTGGTCCACAACGTCGACCGATTGTTTTTTGCCTGACGAATCGGTGTAATTGAATTTTGGGGTCGGCGCCGAGAATCGCATCGCCATTACGGGATGCGGGCAAATCGCCGCGGATCCCAGGATAACAAAGGTGAGGGTGAGAAGTTTTGGCATAAAGCGCGCCTTCTATCCGGCATATCGGCCCTCCTGGCAACCGATTTTCCTAACAAAAGGAAGATTTTTTAATTTGACTTACTCGGATGCAGGAGGGGTGCCGCGACCTACAACGATGAGACCAATTCCACCATCCGATGGCGCAATTTTGCATCGGGCAACCGTCCAATTCCGGCCTGCATATTATCTTGGAGATGGTTCGGTTTATCCGTCGCGGGGATCGCGCAGGTGATGGCGGGATTTGCCACAATCCATTTTAAAAAGAATTGAGCCCAGGAGCGGCAATCAAATTCCGTCGCCCAATCCGGCAGCGGTTTCGAACGCACTTTGCTGAATAGGTCGCCGGATCCGAATGGCCGATTCGCGATCACGGCGACGCCGCGCTCCTGCGCCAAAGGCAGAATACGTTCCTCGGCTTCGGGTTCCATCAGCGAACAATTGATCTGCAGGAAATCGAACTTCTGGCCCCGCATCAGTTTTTCGACTTCCCTCAAAGCTCCGGACTCATAATGCGTGATTCCAGTGTAGCGGATGCGGCCCTGCTGTTTCCAATCCTGCAGGGTCGCGAGTTGTGTGTTCACGTCGACGAGATTATGCACCTGCATCAGGTCGATTCGGTTCGTGCGCAAAAGGGACATGGAACGTTCCATTGACTGAATTCCACTCTGCTTGCCCCTGGTCCAAACTTTAGTCGCGAGAAACAGTCCGCCATCGGACGGACTCGCCGTGGCGAGCTTCTCGCGAATGCCAGGTGCAGAAGTGAGATCGCCGATCACCTCCTCCGCGCGACCGTACATCGGCGAGGAATCAATCACACGGCCGCCAAGCTTCACAAACAGCGACAGAACGTCTGTGAGCTGCCTTCGGATATCCGTCTTAAGATCGACGTCGAAGGCCCTCCATGTTCCGAGGCCGATCACGGGTAATTTCTCGCCAGAGGAAGGAATACGGCGTGTCAGCATCGCTGATAATTCGCCTTTCGCTTGTCCTCGCGCTGGATCAGTTGGCAACATTAGACCCGCCGCAGCAGTACCAATCATTTTCGCAGCTTTACGTCGCGTCACGAACTGCATTGTAGGGCGTTTCTGTGAAACGCCAATGGCATCTGGCACAGATGGCCTACAGGCGCTATATGCCTCTGTGGATCGCCGTCGTTTTATCAAAGTATTCACTGCAGGTGCGCTTGTCTCGCGAGTAACTTCAACGTCTTTATTTGCAGAGAAGACTCCGGCTCCGATGCGCATACTCATACTCGGCGGCACCGGATTCACTGGCCCATATCAGGTGAAATATGCACTGAGTCGCGGCCATAAGGTGACCACATTTAACCGTGGTAAGACGCATCCGGGAGAATTGCCTACTGAAGTCGAGCAGCTTGTCGGTGATCGTAACAGTAATCTCGACGCCCTGAAAAACCGGCAATGGGATGTTGTGATCGATAACCCGACGATGCTTCCCGCCTGGGTCCGCGATGCGGCGCAAGTACTCAAAGGAAATGTTGATCGCTACGTTTTCATTTCGACCATTTCCGTTTACGGCGAGGCCAAGCACGGCGCTGATGAAAACGCGCCGACAGAAAAATACGAAGGTGCAGATCCGTACAAGGAGACGATTGAAGCGGTGCGCGCATCCGGATTCAAAACATATGGGCCACTAAAGGCCCTCTCCGAACGCGAAGCCGAGAAATGGTTTCCAGGAAAAACTTTGGTCATTCGTCCCGGACTCATAGTTGGCCCTCGCGACGAGAGCGACCGCTTTACGTATTGGCCCGTGCGCATCGATCGCGCCGGAGACGTGCTGGCGCCTGGAAAGCCGAATGATCCGGTCCAGTTCATCGATGCGCGTGATCTTGCTGAATGGACCATTCGCATGGCCGAGAATCGTGAGACAGGAATTTACAACGCGACCGGACCTGCCAAAACCCTCGGCATCGGGGCTATGCTCGACGGAATCAAGGGCGCCGTGAAGTCGGACGCGAAGTTTACCTGGGTAAGCGAAGAATTTTTGACTGAGCAGAAAGTGCAGCCCTGGTCAGACATGCCGGTGTGGACCGGGAAAGATGATGCGGTTGCGCGAACGAATATTAGTCGCGCGTTGAGCAAAGGCCTGACGTTTCGACCGCTCGACATCACTGCACGCGATACGCTCGCCTGGCTCAAGTCGCTTCCGCCG
>DATBDT010000037.1:0-8601 GCA_036269815.1 Bryobacteraceae bacterium | reverse complement strand
CATTGCTGATGGCCGTTCGGTCGCACAAGCGATTGCCGGGTGCGACTGGGTTTTTCATCTCGCGGCGCTCATCGGTATCCCATATTCATACGTTGCCCCCACGTCCTATGTACAGACGAATGTTGTTGGGACATTGAATGTATTGGACGCATGTCGGTATCACAAAGTTGAGCGACTGATTCACACGTCCACCAGCGAGACCTACGGTTCAGCGCAATATGTTCCGATTGACGAAAAGCATCCAAGCGTGGGGCAGTCGCCGTATTCCGCGACCAAGATCGGGGCCGACAAACTTGCGGAAAGTTACTGGCTGAGCTTTGGAACACCTGTTACCACGGTGCGGCCGTTCAACACTTATGGCCCACGCCAGAGTCAGCGTGCTATTATCCCGACCATTATAACCCAGGCACTGAACGGAGGCCGGCTGAAACTTGGTAACATCGAGCCGGTTCGCGATCTAACATATGTGACTGACACAGCTGCGGCATTTCTGGCTGCCGCCCGCTCCGACCGAGCCGCTGGCGAAGTGATCAACCTCGGTCTCGGAACAGGGTACTCCGTTGAGGAGTTGGTTACCCGGGTTGGTGCAATTTTGGGCCGCGAATTGGAAGTCGAACAGGAAGCGTCGCGTGTGCGCCCAGAAGGCAGCGAAGTGGTCCGCCTGATCAGCGATAATCGCAAAGCATTATCACTCCTCGGCTGGAAGCCGCAGGTCGATTTGAATGCCGGACTTGCCGCGACCGTGGAGCATATCCGGAAACATCCGGAGTTGTACACACTTCGGGGTTACGTTGTTTAAAAGCGCTGTGGAGACAAAGGCTGCGCCGCGAACTGTTATTCTGGCCGGAGGCAAAGGAACTCGACTGCGGCCACTGACAGCGGTCTTCCCGAAGCCGCTGGTGCCGCTCGGTAACAAATCCATTGTCGAGATCCTCTTGCGCCGGTTGGCAGCGTCTGGGCTTGCCGATGTTACCATCTGCACTGGTTATCTTTCGGAATTGATCCAAGCCGTTTGCGGCGACGGATCGAAGTTCGGTCTTCGCATCGATTATGTGAGCGAGAAGGAACCGCTTGGCACAGCCGGGCCACTATCATTAATTCCGAATCTGACAGACCCATTCATGGTGATGAATGGCGACCTGCTGACCACGCTCGACTTCCGTGCCATGATTGAATTTCACCGCGCCGAACAGGCGGACTTCACTCTCGGCGTCTTTCCGCGCGAGGTGAAGATCGACTTCGGCGTAATCGAGCTGAACGGCGGCGGCGGCTTCAACGGTTACCGCGAGAAGCCGAGTTACAATTTTGAGGTCAGCATGGGGGTGAACGTCCTTAGCTTGTCGGTGATGGAGTATCTCAGAAAAGGTGAGAGGCTGGATATGCCCGACCTGGTATTAAAGGTACACCGCAACGGCGGCCGGGTAGCCTGCTATCGCCAGCCTTGCCGCTGGCTGGACATTGGGCGCATGGACGATTACGCGCAGGCGCAGGAAGAATTCGCCAATAACGAATCGGCTTTCCTCAAGTGCGACAATTGAGGGCGCCGACGTTATGGATCACTGGTGCCGCTGGATTTTCCGCACGGCATCTCGCCCGCTACCTCCGGCAGCATAAAAGTGATCTGAAATTGATCGGCATTGAACGATTTCCGGCGAGAAACGCAGACTTCGACGAGATCCATAAGATCGACATTACAGATGCAGCGGCCATACGACGTTTGGCACGTTTGCGTTCGCCCGATCGAATTTTTCACCTTGCTGCTGCAATGCCGCCTTGTGACGACGCCGATCTTTGGCGCATCAATGTGGGAGGAACACAAACCCTGTTCCAAGGTGTTGCCGAAGATGCCAAAAGCTCTCTCCGCATTCTGACAATTGGCTCGGCCGCCGAGTATCATCCATTGCGACGCAATCTTCGCGAAACCGACAGATGCGGTGGTGAATCCAGTTACGGCAGAAGTAAATGGGCGCAGACTATGATCGCGCTCGCTTGCGGTCGCGAGCTTGGTATCGACGTAATCGTTGCCCGCACTTTCAATCTTCTTGGACCCGGTTTATCGACCATTCTCGTTGCCGGCTCGCTGGCAGCTCAGTTTGCAAGCAAAGGCGCAATAAAGATTGGGGATACGCGTCCCGCGCGCGATTTTGTCGATATTCGTGACGCGGTCAGAGCTTACTGTCTAATTTGTGAACGCGGTAAACCGGGTCAGGTTTATAACGTCTCAACTGGCAACAGTACGACAGTAGAGAAGCTGTTGACGTTGTTTACGGAGGCCGCCGGTAGTAATCGCGCAATACATCGAAAGACTGTAGCTCCAGGTCACGCTGATCAGCTCCGAGTATGTGGTGATTATACCAAGCTGCGGCGGTTGGGATGGTCTCCTTCGATCTCGGTGAAACAATCCGTGCATGACATGCTCGCACATACCCAAGCTCAATGAGTCCACTTCATGTCTGCATCGTTGGCCTTAAGTGCTACGATCATATCGCCGCGAAGCCGGTACCGCGCTACCTCGGTGGCATTGAGACGCAGCTGACCATTCTTGCTAAAGGTCTTGTCGCCCAAGGATGTCGCGTCTCGCTCATCACCTACGATCATGGTCAGCCGGATGCAGAGATATTTGATGGTGTCACCGTCTTTAAGAGTTATCACCGCGACGCTGGAGTTCGCATTATTCGATTGCTCTATCCGCGAAGCATCAAGCTTTGGAAAGCGATGCGTCGGGCCGACGCAGATGTCTATTTACAAATGGGCGCCGGCGCAGAAACCGGCCTGGTTGCACTCGGCTGCAAGCTCGGTGTTCCGCGCAAGCGTTTCGTTTTTTGCGTTGCCAGCAACGCTAACTTTGGAGCGCACCTTCGAGCGGGAATGTTTGGATGGGAAGGCAAGCTCTATCAGTTCGGTCTTCGCCGCGCCGATTTGGTGATCTCGCAAACTAACGACCAACGCGACGGATTACGCCGGGCAGTCGGACTGGAATCCCGCGTCGTCCCGATGGCAGTCAGGCAGCCGAAAGCCAGCGAAGCTGTCGCGCAGCGTCCTGAAGAAAATCGCATTCTATGGATTGGACGTATAACGCGCGACAAACGACTCGAATGGTTGCTCGATGCAGCAGACAAGTGTCCAGAGCTTTGCTTTGATGTCGTTGGCGCTCCGAACACGGCTTCGGATTACGCTGAGCGTATCCTGCAAGCCTCAACCCGCCATAAAAACGTCACGATCCATGGACGTTTATCTACCGCTGAGTTGGAGCAGATATACGAAAATACGCGCCTTCTTTGTTGCACATCGCAGGTCGAGGGGTTTCCAACAAGCTTTCTTGAGGCTTGGAGTCGTGGCATACCCCTGGTCACAACCTTTGATCCGGATGGAATCGTTGCGCGACATAGGTTAGGCGCGATAGCGAAAAATCCGGCCGAGCTTGCCGGTCAGTTGCGCAATATAATTGAAGACAAGACGAAGTACGCCGCGTTATCTCAAGCAGCAAAGCGTTACTACCTGGACAATCATACCGTCGAGGAAGTGTCGCGGCAGTTTCGAAACGAATTTGAAAACCTCCAGGCTCTTTCATCCGGAGTGATCGCTGTTCCTTCGTTAACATGAGTCAGACCGAAGAGATCGTTGGAACGCTCGACCGTAAGAAAACGGCTAAAGAACTCGCCGCTCGGGACGGAGTATGCGATCAAATATCTGAGGACCTCCCCGCGCGCCCGATTTCCGTCTGCCTGTTAATTAGTAGTCTCGAATACGGCGGCGCCGAACGCCAGGTGGTGGAAATGTTTCGCTCCTTTGACAGGAGACGTGTCCGGCCGGTTATCTGCTCGCTTTCAGACAAAGTTCCGCTGGCTGATTTATTGGGTGAGAGCCGAAAGGACCTCCACATTGTGCGCAGGCGGTGGCGCTTTGATTTCACGACTGTTTTTCGCGTAGCTGGTCTTCTCCGTCGCGAAAGAATTAACGTCGTGCATGCGTTTCTTTTCGATGCTGAGATCGTGGGTCGTCTCGCAGCGCCACTCGCTGGTGTGCGGGTGGTTATTGCCTCAGAGCGAAATTCCGACTACGAGCGACGGACGCTGCACAATGTCGCCTTGCGGCTGACCCAGCCGCTGGTCGATGCGGTGGTGGCAAACTCTTTTGCCGGTCGCGAGTTCACTTTGCGGACAACCGGCCTTGGTCCTTCGCGAGTAAAAGTCGTTCATAACGGCGTCGATGGAGCACGTTTTTGCCCGGATCGCGATGGCGGTCAAATTTTTCGCGCACGCGTTGGGATTCCGCACGACGCGGTCGTAGTAGGAATGGTCGGAAGCTACAAACGGCAGAAAGGCCACGACGTCTTTCTCCGAATGGCGACGCAAATCGCTCAGCACCGCGCAAACGCTTTCTTTCTGATCGTCGGAGGCCCGACTGGCGGAGACCTGGCTCCCAGCCAAGCCTACAAATTAGAAATCGAAAAAATGGCGAGAACGCTCGGAATCAACGGCCGTTGCCGGTTTCTGGAGAATGAACCAGCGATGGGTGCGGTTTACAACGCTTGTGATGTTACGGTGTTGTTATCTCGGCGTGAAGGAACCCCTAATGTGTTGTTAGAGTCGATGGCGTGCGGAGTACCGGTTGTAGCTTCAAACGTAGCGGACAACTCCTTTGTGGTCCGCGATGAGAGTGTCGGATTAATTGTTCCTGTCGATGATGCGAACGCCGCTACTATTGCGGTTGAGCAATTGCTCGCCCGCCAGGTTTCTCGTTCGCAGGTGTGTGACGCCGCCAGACAACGCGCTTGTGACTTCTCGTCTGGTAACGCCGCCAGGAGACTTGAGCAGATTTACGCTACTTGCCTTTTACGAAAAACTGACATGCAGGCGCGGCGGAGGAGTGATCTTAAAAATGATGCCATCCCTGGCTGAGCATACGAACTCGGCTAGTACAGTCGCCGGGGGCGAAACGTCGGCCCGTTCTACAACACTGGAGAGTGTTCTTTATATTCTCAGCCCGAGTTACAGTGGTTCCACCCTGCTTACCCTTCTTTTGGCGCAGCATCCTGAAATTGCGACCATCGGCGAACTTAAAGCTGCCACGGTTGGAAGTATTCCCGATTACCGTTGCTCTTGCGGCGCACTTTTGCGCCACTGCTTGTTTTGGAAGGAGGTGGGAGACGCAATATGCCGCCGAGGTTGTGAGTTTTCGCTTGAGAACCTCGGTACGCATATCCGCAACGAGGGAAGAGTTTTTAGGCAGTTGGTTAACGCTGGTGTCCGAGGTGGCGCACTTCCGCTGTTAGGTCAATCGGCGATCCGGTTCATGCCGGCATACCGAAAAAAGCTTGCCCGTATCGTGCAACAGAATGTTCGCCTGATGGAGGTCATCACCGCCATACAGCGAGCTCGTATATTTCTCGATGGTTCCAAAGATCCGGAGCGACTCGATATCTTCCGGCGATACATACACCGGCCTCTGAAGATTATTCGGTTGATACGCGATGGCCGCGGCGTCGCCAGTTCGTACATGAAACACTATGGTGTCGATATGCGTACCGCTGCGAAAGAGTTGGCGCGAACCAACCGGGCTTGCGACACAGTGTTGTCGAGAATAGCACCTTCCGACAAGGTGACCATCCACTATGAGGACCTGTGCCGTGATCCCGAAAAGCAACTATTGCGCATCTACCGGTTGGCGGGGCTGGATCCGCGGGCGGTAACGCAGCCGTGCCTGGTTTCGGATTGTCACATTTTGGGAAACGCGATGCGTTTGGAAGCCGGCAAAAGCATCGTCATAGACGAGCAGTGGCGAAATGGATTTCGCCCCGCTGACGCAAGACAATTCGAGCGCATCGCGGGCGAGCAGAATCGAAAATATGGGTACAGGTGATATCTCCATGAAAAATTTGGCGCTTAGGGCGGGCATGAAGTTCGCGTCGGCGCAATTATTGCCATTATGGTAAGCATGGAACATCCAACCGTGCGCTTCGCTAGGACCGCTTTCCTCGCCGGCCTGGCGGCAAGCTCGCTTTGCGTTTCGGTGGCACGTGCAAATGTTGTGGCCGATTCAGGGCCGGATCAACGCGCGGCGTTCGACGTCCCGGTGGTTTTGCACGGCACGGGCTCCAACGGTACCCCTGGCCATCCATTAACCTACCTCTGGCAGCAAGTGAGCGGCGAGCCTTTAGAGATGATCGGGCAGGATCGCGTTACCGCGATGATTATTTCGGCAGAAACGGCAGGAACATTTGTCTTCAGGCTCACTGTCTCAGATGGCACGGATACGGCGAGTGACGATATGAGCTTAACAGTTGTGCCGCGGAGCGGCAGAAGACTCTATGTTGATAATCAATTGTTTAATAACACGACGACTTATTCAATTGCGAACCGGAATTCGTCCGGCACGGACGGTCTTGGATACAAGACTATCCAGGAGGCGGCGGACGCGAGCCAGCCCGGCGATACTATCCTGATTCGGGGCGGCACTTACCCCGACGCTTACTCTGCGTCCGGTGTCTACAAGCGTGTTGCCTACATAACACGATCCGGGACTGCGACGGCGCCAATCCGATATCAAAATTTCAACGGAGAGCACGTCGTGCTGACAGGTTTTGGCTTTGAAGATCGGGATCTAAACAACGACGGATATGCTGACGGTCCGACGTATCCGCCGAAACGAGAAACACTTTTCCTGGTTGAGGCCGATTACATTCAGGTTTTCGGACTTGAGTTTACGAATTCGCAGCAGGAGGGCCTGGTAGTCTCCGGTAGTTTTTGCTATGCTGAAGAATGCAGCTCGCATGATAATTGGCTTTGGAACTTCGAGATCAAGCACGGAAGAAACTCGAATGTGATGCAGGGAACAGTGTTCCGTTGGGTTGAGGGATATCGTTCGCGCCACGCTAACGGGTTCCAATTCACGATGGACACGCATACTACCAATCTCACAACTGTCTGTGCCGCTGTGGACGGTCTTTTCTACAACAACGGCTACCAGCCCGACGGTAGCAAAGTCTTGCCTCTGGCCAGCGACCCGGCCGGTGGTGGAAATTCCGACGGCTCAGGAAGTGAGAAATACTTTGCCGACAAAGCTACCCCCGAGGTGGACAACTGGGGACCTGGGAACTTCATCATAAGAAACATCAATTACCACAATGCCGATGATGGAATCGACACGTCTCTGGCAGACTCGTTGATCGAAGACAACATGTCATTGTTAAATGGGCCGGAGGGAACGAAGGGTTTCAAAATGCTTCGCAACGTGCGCGGAATGACTTACCGGGGAAATCTTGCCTACAAAAACTTCTCTGTCGGTTTTGAACTCCGTCCTCGCATTGGAACCGATATTAGTGTAATACAGAACACTTCAATTCGTAACAACAGTCAGGGCATTCTTATTCTTACCCTGGGTACAAACTGGAATGTGCAGAACAATGTCTGTGGCTTTAATGGAATAAGGGATTTTGCAGCCGCGCAGGTTCCTCCCGGTGGACGTAACTGGGCTAAAGATGGTGTGGGCGTGTTACCGAATCTGAGAGGAGACCCTCAACTTGTGAATGATGACGTTGTAATCGATCCAGGAGTCCCTGGCAATTCGAGGGTTCTCCACAGGATTACCGCCATTGGGCGCCAAATCAGGCAAGCTTTTTCTCCTAAACCTGGCAGTGGACTGATTGATGCCGGGACAATGATACCCGGTTACCACTGTCCAAGAGCCGATGACGATCCTGTGTCGCCAATGCCTAAGAGCGACCCGCGGCGGCATTGGTATGGTACGGCTCCTGACATCGGCGCATTCGAGTTTAAGCCGCATCCGAGTGGCCGTAACTTGTCGCACTGACCAAGCTGCCCGATGCCCGCCCACGCATCGAGTTGGCTGCCACAATTATTGCCGTTTGTAAAACCGGGTTCTAGAACCGTTCGGGTGCCAACTCACGCTGTCGCTGCTTTACGCTGATTAAATGAAACGGCTTCTTCGTTGGCTATCGGGTTTTGCGCTGGGGCAAGCACTCATCGGCGGCTATCGCTATTACACGTACAGTGAGGAGCGACGCCTGCCAGCGCAGCGGTTTGGTCATCTCGGCAGTAATACTCGGATCGGCGAAAATGCCCACATTGTCGCGCCGGAGCGGTGCCATGTTGGCAGCAACTGCGCGATTGGTGGTGACAGCATCATCAACGCGGTCGGCGGTTTTCACCTTGGCGACTACTCGGTGATGGCCGGTGAGTGCATGGTGTTCACCACCGAGCATCGGTTCGTGGGCGCCGGCAAATTACCTTTCGATGATGTCCGGCAGGTCAAGCCCGTCTACATTGGAGATTACGTCTGGATTGGCGCGCGCGTGATGATTCATGCAGGGATCCGGATCGGGGACGGAGCAATCGTAGGAATGGGAAGCGTCGTGAACCGGGATGTGCCGCCACTGACGATCGTGGCTGGTAATCCGGCAATAGCGATCGGCAAACGCCCGCAGCAGGCCTTCGAGGAATTGCGAGCAGAAGGGCGGGGCCGCAATCCGCGGGAACAATGTGCGATCCTGTGGGTGCCGCCGTTCACTCGAAGCAAATTCAATGATGTGCTTGGCCGACTTGGCTTCGAGGTCGCCGACGGCGAGGAATATTTTCTCTA
>DATBDT010000040.1:0-72316 GCA_036269815.1 Bryobacteraceae bacterium | reverse complement strand
TCGACGGGAGCTACGGTTGCTGAGTCTCAGCGCGGCAGGTGGGTAGTGGCATGAACCTGCCGCCATTATTTAGGAATAGGCAGCGGTTGGCGCGCGCGGCTCAAAGACGCTTGCGAGGGTGTGTCCGCTGGGTCAATGTCGCTACATCTCTTCCGTTCGATTTCCGGTTCATTGGCCCGCCCCGGCAGATGTCAAGCACGCCGGCGTACTGCTCCGCTAACGGATTCACATGGATTGAAGTTTATCCTGAGCAGTCTGTTACGCGCCCGGATCCCGTTTGTATCAACTATCCGGCATCGCGCATGCGGGAAGGTGTCTTTGATTCCCTTCCGGCAGCGGGTGTCGCTATTCTCCCGAATGCTAGGGTTGTCGGAGAGGATGGGTGGATTGTCGGTCGGGACCACACATTCCTTCCGGATCACAGCTGGTTTGGCGCAGAACCTGCCAAATGCCCGATCTTTCGTGCAGGATGTTTGAAGCCGGACCACTTTTTCAGCGGGAGAACCGCGACGCTCGCATCCGACTTTGCGGTGTTTAATTACGGCCACACTGTTCACGATGCAATCGCTCGTGTGCACCTGCTCGAAAAAGCGGGATTAGCATGGCCCGATATAGATCGCGTCATCGTCCCCGATCTCCGTTCGGAGGGCCGGCGGCGTTTGGCTGCAATTGCAGGAATACCGTTCGAAAAGATTGTGAACGCGTCCACGCTGGGCGTTGCCGAATGCGAAACTCTGATCGCGCCTACGTTTCCGGGGTTACGACGCAACACACCGCCGTGGGTCGCTGAGTTCTGGGCAGGCAAAGCGAAGGCAGTTCCCGTTGCGAAAAGGCGTTTGTATATATCCAGAAAAGGCGAAAAGCGCTCGGTTTCGAATGAAGATGAAGTAGTCGAGCTCCTGGGCCGGTATGGATTTGAGGTTTTGGTGCCGGGCAGGAACCCCGTATTCGACCAATTTCAAAGTGCCGAGATGGTCGTTGGCACTCATGGCGCCGCTATGGCTGACGCCGTGTTTTGTCCTCTTCATTCCGTTTTTATCGAGCTTACTCCCTCCAAGCACATCTACCCCTACGACTACACGATTGCTACCGCCGCCAACATGCGATATATTTCTGTGCTGGCCGAATCAGACGAATCGTGCCGGGATCCAGAAAAGGCTAACATCCGTGTTCCCATTGCATATCTGAAGCAGTCCGTGGAACTCGGTCATGCCTTGTTGCAGGAGCACAGCACTCCATCAGCGGCTCTGGGGGAAACCGCGTAAACCGGGCGGCGTCCGCCCAGAGTGACGCCTGTCGGTGATAAGAATGTGGAACCCCTGTACGGACGCGGCAGGCCGATTGCACAACAAGCGGCTTGTTCCGCTCTCTTTTACCGTTGGATACAACACTGGATTGTTCGTTACTAATAGGAAACCGCCGCCGTCCAGCTTATGGAGGTAACCGGCAGGCGAAATGCTTGCAGGTGGAAGCGTTTATGTCTGTTGTAGTTCCGAATTTCGACCGTCCCGCTATCGCGCGAGCATCAACTGCCGAGGTGCTTGGCGCTCCCAACGTGAAGGTTACGCTTTTGGCGGACAACTGCGCTACCGGTGGCGCTCTCTCTACTGTGCGCATTTCGCTCGAGAAAGGCGCCGATGGCGCGCGCCCGCACCGGCACGAGAAATCCGCGGAGATGTTTTATATCCTCGATGGCCGGGTACAAGTGCTTTCTGGCGAAGACAATGTGACCGCCGAGGCGGGAGATGTCATCGTAGTGCCTCCCCGGCTGGCCCACGCATTCGCGGCACAGCGAAACAGTAAGGCGGATATCCTGATCGTAATTGCGCCCGGTGTTGAGCGTTTTGAGTACTTTCGTCAACTCACCCGAATCGCACGCGGCGAGGAGCCGCCGGAAAACCTCCGTGATGTTCAGGATCTGTACGACAACTATTTCTTGAACAGCGCTGTATGGGAAGCAGCGCGAAAGTAAGCAGACGGACAGAACTTCAAGAATCGTTCATTAGACGCGGGCGTAAATTTTTCCAGAAAACGTAACAATTCGTTACTGCCGATCAGATCTGAAAGCACGTGGGGTTTCGGCGTTGCGCTGGTCAATCGTGGTTGGCACACGCCTTTTACCGGAGGACCCTACGATTCCTCTTTGACCATTCCGCAACGGACTTAAATTCCAAGATGGCTAGTGGCACAGGATTCGAACAGGCTGCGACCGTTGTGAAACGAGATGGTGATGCATAGGAAACCCGTTCGTGTGCACCGAATTGCTGACTCTCGGGGCCAACATCCCACTCGCGATCCTATACGATAGGGTGGCCACGTCAGGAGATGATGTGGCGCTTTCCTCGTATACAATTGGCCGAGCTGTTGTGCGGCGATTGCAAATCCTCCGGATCATACGGCGCTGGCTATTTATTGGCAAGGATCGTGCTGGTTGACGTATTGGCTGGGATGGCTGGATCTGAAACAAATCGTTACGGCGAGGATCATGGAACTCGTTGAACGACCGTTAGGGTACATTGGGCCGGATCTCGATCCGGCAAATGTTCGTTTTCGACCGAAGCGCCTGTCCGAGGGTGTCTATGCGCTGGTTGCATCTCCTCTGCCCTGCGACAACCTTGGCGCGCATTGAACCAGAACGGACGGCAAGAGAAGCATCCCGTGACCTGCAACCGGCCCTCCATGCGAGTTGACGTCACATGACGGGGGATCACATGAGCAAGAACGCAGCTATGAATGTTCTCGCATTCAACCCCGGCAGCAACTCACTCAAATTCGAAATCGTGGCCAGCGAATCAACTGATCGCAATGTGGTTCGCGGCAAGAAGCTGCTGAGTGGAGTAGTTGAGCCGATCGGTCCGGACGCGAAATTCACCCTTCTGGATGGCCGCAAGAAGCGCAGCAGCGAGGAGTTTCCGGTAGCGGATTACGGGAATGCAGCTCGAAAGGTTCTCGATCGGATTACATCCGGAATCGCTTCGGAGAATGGAATTGGAAGCGCGAGCGACATCGACATCATTGGCCATCGGGTGGTCCACGGCGGCGAGCTATACTCGGAACCGGTTCTGATCGAAGAGAGCGTGGTTCAGGAAATTAAGAAGCTCGAAGAGCTTGCTCCGCTACACAACGCCAGCGCGCTTTCCGTGATCCGGGCAATCCGCACCGCAGTTCGAAGTTCGACGCCTCAGGTGGCCGTCTTTGACACCGCTTTCCATCGCACCATTCCGGATCGTGCTCGACTCTATCCCATTCCATGGGAGCTCTCAGAACGTCATGGAATTCAGCGGTTTGGTTTTCACGGAATCTCCCACCACTACCTGATGCTACGCTATGCGGAACTCACGGCGACACCCGTGGAAAAAACGAACATCATTTCTCTACACCTCGAAGGTGGATCGTCAGCGACAGCGATCGTCAATGGCAGGTCCATCGATACCTCCATGGGATTCACACCTCTCGAAGGACTGATGATGGGAACCCGCTGCGGTGACATCGATCCCGCGCTGGTCGGCTTTCTTGAGCGCAAGGAGGGCCTTGATTCTGCCGGCGTTGAGAAATTGCTGAACAAGCAGTCCGGTCTGCTCGGCGTCTCCGGGCGCTCCCAGGATACGCGCGAGTTGGTCCCGCATGAGTCCGAAAAGCGTGTCGGCCTGGCGCTAGACATGTTTGCCTATCGTGTACGAAAGTACGTCGGCGCGTACCTGGCGGCGGCAGGCAACACATCCGCCATCGTCTTCGGAGGCGGAATCGGGGAGAACACGCCGGTTGTTCGCCAGCGCGTCTGCGGCGGACTTGAGTCTCTGGGGCTGCTCCTCGATCCGGACCGAAACGCCGCGACTATCGATCACGAGGGCAAAATCTCGCGAGACGGTTCGGTTCTCCAGGTCTTTGTCATCCCGACCGAAGAGGCGCTCATGATCGCGCACCAGGCGGTTTGTGCTGTGGTGTCGCGCTAAGCACGCTTGGGAGGCGACCCTGATGAAGAGCTGGGCGAGCGGACCGCGAGCGGCGGACTTCTAACGGAATGAAGACGGCGGTAGCGGCTGTTTCAGTTCCACACCTCATTGCCACGGGTTTGCGCCTGTGGAGATTGCGTGAAGATATTGTCCATTGAGTGCTTCTGGGCTTCGGCGCAACAAACGCCGCGGGGTCACTCCCAGGGGCGCTCGTCCACGTTCGAGTCAACAATCCGATCCTGTCCGTTATTCTCGGCGTCTTGCTGGTTTTCGCCGGCGCTACCGGCGTTCTTGGCTATGCCGCGAAGCTCACAGCAGAGTTGTTCAGACGTTGCTGCCGGGTAAAAAGCTGCGCAGATCGCCACCAGTGCGGCGTAGTTCACCGCAATGGGAGTTTTGCTGGAATTGGGTTTAACCGCTAACCAACTGAATTGATTGGTTGCGGGGGCAAGATTTGAACTTGCGACCTTTGGGTTATGAGCCTAGTCCAGCGTGGTAATCAACAGAAAACAAAGGCACGAGTGGCGCTCAGAGTAAGCCTTTGGAGTGGTTGGGAACGCTTATTGGGAGTTTAATGGGAGTCTGCAATTTAAGTTCGTAGTCCAACGCTGCGTCACTCATTGGCGCAGTTCAAACCCGGCTCCCGCTAGGACCTAAAGGCACGGGCGGCGCTGGAGCGGGGCTTTGGAGTGCGTGGACATGCTGAGAATTGGATTGGCTACACGTGTATGGATTCAATTCATGGCCGCCACTGCTAAGGCGGTCAAGCAAAGGGCGATTGCGCCAATGACGCTCAAGCACCCCGATCCAGATCGGAGGGCAGATCGCGGCGGCGCTGAAACTTGGCTTGCTGATCCGTGAAGACTAGACCCGTCGCACTGAGTTACCTCGATATTCACGCCCCTGCTCTTTTGGCCGATGCCGCCTGTTAAATCCTTTATGCGACAGGCATACACAGATCCTCGATCCATTCCGGCTGCTAATCCGCTCGGGTCGCCATCACGCGATACGTGCTGCGGGATAAAGCCAAGCTGCTGTCCGTTCAATCGCATGATCTTGATTGCTCCTGCGTCGAAAGGGTTGTTCGGATCGCGCACCAGTCTGAGTTCTTCTCCCACTGAACACCGCGCTACGATTCGTTGACGGCCCTCGTGCGTAACACCGGCTACCTTTGTGAAGAATGATCTAGACGGGTATTCTGCATCGCGAAGAAGAGTCGGCTTGGTGGGAGGCACGATTGGGGACCTGTCCTTTTCGAGCAGGTACTCGACTCGCACTTGGAGAGATACTCCCGTTACTGCGAAGCTCGTGTTGTAGACAGGAACAGCTTTCTCGATGGACGCCTTTAAGATGTGGCCGCCATCTACGAACGTTCTTAGCTGAACACTCAATTCTGGCGCTAGTTGACCGATGTGCAGACCTTGCAGAAATACGTTGACGACTGTGTCCGCAGTTTCAAATGTCAGATCCTGTCCGACGAGCGCTGCCCTGTTGGCAGCTACTGCAACGTCTAAGCCGAACAATGGACATTCGATGTTAGTCCTGAAGACTCTTCGCCTCGCCATCGAATCCTTCAGTCTCCAGCCGAGCTTGCCGCGTAATCGAGTGTCATCACATCTACAGTGTTGCTAAAGGCCAACAATCCCACTCACGTTCTGATTGAACATATTCGCATCCCTAACATATCGGCGCACCATCGCTTCACTCTTATGCCGCGTCTGTCGCATAATCTGCCGTTCACCAGCTCCGGCTAACGCTGCTGAGGTCGCCAAACCAGCTCGGAGACTGTGACCGGAGAACACATCAGCGTCGAGACCCGCAGCCTGAGCATATTTCTTCACCAGCGACGCCACAACTTGATCCGTTAGCGCCGTCTGCTGAACTTGGCCCCAGCGATTCACTGCCCGGAACAGGGGACCAGACTCAACCGATGCCGCCTTGAGCCAAGCCTTCAACGCCCTGACGGGGCAAGTCTCAGGCGTTTTGCCGAGTGTCACGGCAACCTTCTGACCATGTTGCTCCTGATCGGTCTTGCTGCGGCGAATGCTGATCGTCATGCCTTCAGGCACGAATTGAACACCATCGACTGCCAGAGCGACCAACTCGGAACGTCTGAGGGCAGCCGCGAAGCCAACGAGTAGCAAAGCTCTGTCTCTTGCACCAGCCAGAGTATCCGGCACCTGAGCCAGCATCTGCTTCATGTAGTCCGTCGTGCAAGCCGCCTTCTGCACCTGGGCAGTCCCGAGCGTGCGCCTGATCCCCTGCCATGTCTCAGCCACGATAGCGTGGCGCATAGAAGTTGGCGTCTCCAGACCAGCGGCAGCATGCGCCTTGCTGATCGCTGCTAAGCGACGGCTCATCGTGGCGGGTTTCAGCCCCTCGTCTGCCATTGAAGCGAGGTAAGCAGCGATAGTGGCAGCACTGGCGGGTAATGCAGGCACGTTCTGGTGAGCGCAGAAGGCAGCGAAGTGTTCCAAATCATAGCGGTAAGCCTTGCGCGTATTCTCGGCTTTAGCCTTACGGGTGTACTTACGGATCGATTCGGACAAGGTGACGTCGAGAGGTTGAGCAGCGGGAAGATAAGTCATAACTAACGATAAGACTCACTTATCGCTAGTTACAAAGACAATACCCCAAGCAACATTAGCGGGATACGCTCGCCACAGTTAGTCAGTTACTAACAACCGCTGAGGATCACGCGCCAGCAACGCCACACGACGTAGGACACGGCTGGGACTAGGCTGAACGCGAGAGGGCAGGGGGCGCTCGCACATCAACCGTCCGCGTAGGAGTGTCATAAGTTTTGCGGCGTTTTAAACCAAGCTGTCCTGCCTTGAGTCGGCGAGGCTGGGGCGTGCGTGGGCAAGGTCGAAGCGAGGTTGGGACGTCATTGGCGGACGTAGTGAACGCGGGAGAGAGGGTAAAAACAGATGGAGCGCCATCACATTCAGCTTTGCTCGCTGCGAGGGAATTTGGCCTCACATTCTCTGAATCGGCACACTGGCGATTTCATCATGCTTAAGACGTCTACCGGCAGCCTCGGGCTAGGCCGACGTGCGCTTCCACTAAGAGAAACGTATGAGTTCACGAGACAACATTCAACGAACAATTCTCCCCATCCCAGATCAGCCGCACGTGGGCTTAACCACATACGACGCCAAGGACCCAGACACCAACTATCCGCGGATACGCGAACTGCGCCCACCTGCAGGTGCACCCAATGTTGTGATCATTCTGCTGGATGACGTCGGGTTTGGCGCATCCAGTGTCTTTGGCGGCCCATGCCGGACGCCAAATTTCGAGCGACTGGCGGCTGATGGGCTGCGTTATAACCGATTCCACACCACTGCGCTGTGCTCACCCACTCGCCAAGCGCTTCTGACAGGCCGGAACCATCACTCGGTCAACATGGGAAGCATTTGCGAGCTGGCGACATCGGCACCTGGCTACAGCTCCGTTCTGCCGAAGAGCACGGCACCACTTGCAACGACGCTCAAGCTCAACGGCTATTCGACCGCGCAATTCGGAAAGTGCCACGAAGTTCCGGTATGGGAGACGAGCCCGATAGGACCTTTCGACCAATGGCCGACCGGCGGCGGTGGATTCGAATATTTCTATGGGTTCATCGGTGGCGAGACAAACCAGTGGTACCCGGCGCTTTATGAGGGCACGACGCCAGTGGAGCCCGACAGGACGCCAGAGGAGGGCTACCACTTCACCGAAGACATGACAGATAAGGCCATCAAGTGGGTTCGCCAGCAAAAGGCGCTGATGCCTGACAAGCCATTCTTCGTCTATTTCGCACCGGGAGCGGCGCACGCTCCGCATCAGGTGAGCAAGGAGTGGATCGACAAATACAAAGGCAAGTTCGACCACGGCTGGGACAAGCTTCGCGAGGAGATCTTCGCCCGGCAGAAACAGCTCGGCGTGATCCCGCCGGAGTGCCAGCTTACCGAACGGCATCCTGAGATCCCGGCCTGGGACACGGTCTCAGCCGATATGAAGCCAGTCTTGGCACGGCAGATGGAGGTATATGCGGCTTTCATGGAGCACACCGACTATCACATCGGACGGCTGATCGACACGCTGCATGATCTCGAAATTCTGGATGACACGCTGATCTATACGATCCTCGGCGACAACGGCGCGTCGGCGGAAGGGACTCTGAACGGCCTCTTCAATGAGATGTGTATAGGCAATGGCATGGCGGGACTCGAAACAGTGGAGTTTCTGAAGAGCAGGATCGACGATTTCGGTGGACCGAACGCCTACAATCATTTTGCAGTCGGTTGGGCGCACGCCACGGATACGCCATATCAATGGACCAAACAAGTCGCCTCGCACTGGGGCGGCACTCGTAACGGCACGATTGTGCACTGGCCCAACGGCATCAAAGCCAAAGGAGAGATCCGCAGTCAGTTCTCTCATGTCATCGATATCGCCCCTACCATCCTGGAAGCGGCAGGTCTGCCACATCCAATGATCGTCAACAGCGTACAGCAGTCCCCGGTAGAGGGCGTTAGCATGGTGTACTCGTTCGAGGATGCCAAGGCAGCCGATAGGCACGAGACCCAATACTTCGAGATGTTCTGCAACCGTGGCATCTATCACAAGGGCTGGACTGCGGTGACGCGCCATAGCATTCCCTGGGACGTCTCGAAGCCGCTATCAGCCTTTGATGATGACGTATGGGAGCTGTATGACACGACCAAAGACTGGAGTCAATCGAAAGACCTTGCGACAACGAACCCGCAAAAGCTGCACGAATTGCAGCGGCTGTGGCTCATTGAGGCCGTCAAGTACAGCGTTCTTCCGCTTGACGACAGAAGGATCGAACGTTTTAACCCAGACCTAGCCGGACGGCCTCAGTTGGTCAAGGGCACCCGACAGATACTATTCAGCGGTATGGGGCGGCTGAGCGAAAACTCGGTCATTAACATCAAGAACAAGTCTCACGCGGTAACCGCCCAGTTAGTTGTCCCGAAGACGGGAGCCGAAGGCGTGATTATCGCGCAGGGTGGGGCATTCAACGGCTGGACTCTGTATGCCAAAGAGGGAAAGCTTAAGTATTGTTACAACGTGCTTGGAATAAAGCTGTTCTACACAGTGTCAGAAGAACCGATTCCTGAGGGCGCGCACCAGGTTCGTATGGAATTCGAATACGACGGCGGTGGCTTGGCCAAGGGCGGTGATGTGTTGCTTTACGTCGATGGCAAGAAGGTGGGCGAAGGTCGCGTAGAAATGACGGTCCCGATGGTATTTTCGGCAGACGAGACCTGTGACGTCGGCAAGGGGACTGGCTCGCCGGTTTCACCTGAGTATGACGCGCACGACAATGAGTTCAACGGCGAGGTGAACTGGGTCGAGATTGACATCGGAAAAGATTCTGTAAACCTCGATCACCTCATTACGCCAGAACAACGCCTGCAAGTCGCCATGGCACGGCAATAATCAACTTACTAGTGGTCCCTTTCCGAAGCAAATCAGCCGATGCAATCTACCGGAGACCAGCAGCAGGTTGCGGGGAAATGCGAACGGGACTAATCCGAACCGATCTTCGCAGCAGGTCTGAACGAAGCCCCAGCCAAGCTCTAACTCGGTTCCCACGCTGCCGTGACCTAGCCTGAGCGAAGTTCTGACTACGCTTCTAACGCGGCGGGGGGATTACAAGGGGGCGCTCTCTGCCCTCTTGTGGGGGGAGACCGCTGCATTTGCGGTCGTGGGGGAATCCGCCCCGGTACGCGTCCTCCGCGAGGAGGAACGGGAAAGAGGGGATCAAAGATCTTTACCATGCTGCCGCAAGGCTCGCTGCTGAAGCTGTGCGTAAGCAGCCAAGCACCAGCGCAGTGGCCATGCGGCGTGCTCTGCACGACGATGGACGCGCAGCAACCTCCAGCCATCAGTGAATTGGTTTGCTGTCCGCCACCGGGAGGTGAGCCGGGGACCGTGGCGAAGGGCCGGCCCCCTGTTGAGCTGGTTTCCCCCTTTGGGGATTCCTTAGATGGGGGTAAGCCAGGAGAGGGGAGTCCAGAGGGGGGAACCTCGGCGTAGGGGGCGGCGCTGGCGGACATCCAAGTTGCCAGCACCAGCGGCGCAAGCCGCGTACAAGCTGGCATCAACCGCGCATGAGCTACGCTCGGCGCGATTCCACAGCGAAGCGTGAACTAGGCTTTAGACCAGGCCGAACAACCTTTATCACTCCACCTCTCCTGGTTCAAAGCTGATCCACTCTGTCGGCAATTCAGGTGGGTGCTCGCGGTCACCGCATTGGTTGCAGGCGGGACACGGCATTCCTGGTGCTCCACAGGCACAGCCTTCGGGCCAGGGGCGATCAGGGTGCGCTTCACATACCCAACGCGCATTGCGGCAGGCAAGACAAATCGGCATCCTACCAAGTCCGCGTGATTTAATGTTCATCGCAATGGGCAAGGCTGGTTGCAAGCTCAGCATGGACCGAGTTCAAGTATGCATCAGCCCTGGCGTTACTGGCGTAACAGACGGTGCTCGGCTCGGTAGTAACAACACGATCAACACTCCAATCAGCCATCGAGCAGGACACCGCACAGGGGCTATTCCTGGCCGTTAGACGGCGCTGGCTGCATCGCAGTCTGGTTCAGTAGGCAGAGGGTGGGAATACTCACTCGCCCCGCTGTGCAACGGCTCCTGCGAGCGCGGTTAGAGTCTAATAATGCTGCATTGTTCGACGCTATACACCGGGTAATCAACGGGCGCAACGTCGCATTGCTTGGCTGGGGCGGGGGCTAGGCTCTGGCTGGCTATGGCGTGGCGTCTACCCGGGTTGATCTGTATACTCCAACGGTCGTTCAACAGGTGTTGAACTAATAAGAGTTAGAGACAGAGTAAGAGCTATAAACAGAGCAATACTCAGACTAAACCATTCTAATAGAGATAGTAACGCTATAGCTACGTTATAGCTATGCTGCGGCTCATACCGCTAAGCCGTAGCTACTCCCTATGCTTGATCGAGTGCTTAGTCCTAACCTGCTGACCAACATCGTTGAGCAACTCTTTAACGATGCTGTGCAGTGTGTTCACTTTATCGTTGATGCCACGCAGCTTCTCAACGTGTTCACGACTGAAGTGTTGAGGTGTTTGATCGTGCATCAGTGCATTGCGCACTGTGTCAAGTAGACTCATCGCATCGATAACGTACTTCTCAGCGGCGTCAAGACGAGCTTTCCCAGAGAATTGGGTTGAATCCTTCGACATAGGACGACCCGCTGCCTCTTGGAAGATCGGCACCAACTCCGGTAAGCCGTAATCCTCACACATGTTCTGAAAGGTTCTCAGCATGGCCCTGTTGGGTTTGTACGTCGTCTCGTATTTGCCAATGGCGGACAGAGTGACGCCAAGCTCTGCCGCAAACTGTTGCTGGGTCATTCCCCGCTTTTCGCGGAGGGCTTTGATAGCACTCGCGAGTGGTGACCGCGAATTGGTCTCCGGTACTGCCACGTTCTAGCTATATCAGGCGCAACAAATACCAGTGAGAGCTTTCCCATCGGGACCCCACTACCAGGCATGTTTAATGTTCAAGTTTGTATGCAACTATTGCATAGCACTATGACGGTATCGCGGAGGACCACTTCATGAGTGCTTTGCTGTCAAACGCGGCTGTTCAGCTCGCAGAAAAGGGCTGGCGCGTGTTCCCCTTACATGGAATCGTACGCCATCAATGCACGTGTGGTAAAGCCGGATGCACTAGCCCTGGTAAGCATCCACGCATTAAGGGATGGCAGCAGAACGCCAGTTCTGATCCAGAGACCGTCGCTGCGTACTGGAAGAAGTGGCCGGACTCAAACATTGGAGTTGCCACTGGGGGATCATCCCGTCTCTTCGTCGTCGATATCGACGGGCCGGACGGAGAAGCCGCGTTGCGCGCCTTAACGGACAAGTACGGCTCACTGCCGGAAACGATGACTGTCACCACAGGTCGTGGTCGCCACCTGTACTTCGAGGTGCCTGGTGAAGAGTAGCGTTAACAAACTCGGCTCGCAGCTCGATACTCGGGGCAATGGCGGATACGTGCTCGCAGCAGGATCAGTGCACCAGAATGGCGCGATATACACGTGCGTCAATCCTGGAATCGCTGTGGCCAGTCTTCCTGGGTGGCTGGCAGACGCGGTGAACGCGCCCGGCAAACGCAACGAAACGGCGGGACCGCTGCAAACCATAGCGGAGGGCACGCGCAATAACGAACTGTTCGACAAGGGCTGTTCCTTACGCGGCAAAGGCAAAGACGAGGTAGAGATAAACACTGCTTTAAGAGCGATCAACGAAGCGCAATGCGACCCCCCGCTCGATGCGAAGGAAGTCGAAAGCATTGCTAAGAGCGCTGCTTCTTATCCGGCTGGTAATGCCCCCTCCAACCGTAACGGCGAGAAGAACCAATTCTGGTGGTTTCAAGTAGATGCGAACGAGTATTGCAAGGACATCAGAATTCAGCTTCTGAGCGATTACCAATTCGGGTGGCTCATGTGGCTCAGAATCTTCGCCTGGACCCGCCAGGGTTATCTGCCGAATCAGCCGCTCGTGCTCGCGAAATTGGCGCGTGCTTCCAATCCAGAGATGTTCGCCAACGAAATGTACGCAGTGATGGCGTTTTTTGAAGTCACAGATGACGAGACGGAAATCTTCGATCCAGAGTTGGTTGCATATTGGGCTGAGAAGACAGAGCAATCTGAGAAGAACAGCCGAGCCGGGAGAGCGAGCGCTGCCAAGCGCAAGAAAGAGTAGCCGGTGATGTGCTGGCCTCGTGGTGACGAATATCACAAGCTTATTAGAGCAGCGTAAAGGCGGGTTCTCGCGCAAACATAACTCTGCGCAAACAATACCGTTTTCAACGCACAAACAGGGCTTGAGCAATGCTTTAGCCCGATAGATTCAACAATCAACGACATGAACCAGCAGCGCGACGTTGTTCTGGGTGGCGATGAGGCTGGGACGGGGCTTGGACGTTGCTCTGAGTCCTGATACAACCGGCTGACTTGATGGGTGTAGGTGCTCCTCAATCCAGGTCGTTTAGAGATTTTCAACCAAAGGAATACGTATGGGACAAGTGTGTGAGATCCGGCAATCGAGAGTGGGCAATTTCGAGGAGTTGCTTGACAGCAAGAAAGCGGCTCCGCTGCTGTTTATTCATCCGAAGACGCTCCAGAAGATGGCGCGAAAAGCAGAGGTACCAGCTCACAAAATCGGACGGCTATGGCGATTTCGCGCTTCAGAGCTGGACGATTGGCTCGTCACCCGGGGTAAGCTCAAGAGGCCACTCGTGCCGTAACTAGCGAAAGGATTAGCTAATGTTTACGCGCACTAGATACCAGAATGGAAGCTTAGTACAGAAGGGGCGAAGCGACGGCAGCATGGTTTGGGAATTTAGGTACTACGAAACCGATCCAGATGGCCAGAGGAACCGGAAGTCTGCGACCGTCGGTCGAGTATCAGAGTATCCGTCGGAATCGGCTGCAAGGAAGTCCGGAGTTGTCCAAGCCCTGCTGCTCCGGATTAACAGCGAGAGCCGAACGTCGTCGAACGACTTTGGGGCGGTGATCGCGAGATATGAAAAGGAGGAGATGCCAGAGAGATATTCGACCCGTGCGGCTTACATGTCGTATATCAAGAACCACATTCGGCCTCGTTGGGCAGACATACCTATTCGCGCTGTGAAGACGATGGCTGTCGAGGACTGGCTAAAACGCTTGGCGCTCGCGCCTAAAAGTAAGAGCCACATAAGAAGCTTGATGCATGTGTTGTTCCAGTGTGCTCAGCGTTGGGAGCTGGTTGATAAGAATCCCATCGAACTCGTGAGAGTCAGGGGTGGGAGCAAGCGTCTAGCAGCTCCTCGGGTGTTGTCACCTCAGCAGTTTTGTGATCTGGCCGCGCTTGTCGTAGAGCCGTATGCTACTCAGATATGGATTGCTGGGTGCCTCGGTCTGAGAGCTAGCGAGATCATGTCACTTCAATGGTCGGACTTTGACTTTGACTCGTTGACCGTCCTCGTTCAACGCAGCGTCGTGCACGGCAGGGTTGACGACGTGAAGACTGAGTATTCAAAGGACCGCGTTCCGCTCGACCCTGCTCTGATACAGATTCTGTTGGAGCACAAAGAACGATGTCCTCCAACCCCAGAAGCGTGGCTGTTCGCGAATCCGGCTACTGCTAAACCCTACCACCAGGACACGATCCAGCAGAAACATATAAGACGAGCCGGTAGGGAAGCGGGTCTAGGAGACGGAATCGGGTGGCATACGTTCCGTCACAGCTACCGGTCATGGTTGGACGATACGGGCGCCCCGCTCACGGTTCAAAAGGAGTTGATGAGACACGCAAGTATCCAAACCACTATGAATGTGTATGGAAAGGCCATGAGCAACACGAAACGCCAAGCTCACAGCAGAGTTGTTCAGGCGTTGCTGCCGGGTAAAAAGCCGACGCAGGTCGCGACCAGTGCGGCGTAGTTATCCGCATTGGGAGTCTATGGGAGTTTTGCTGGACTTCGGTTCAACCGCTAACCAACTGAATTGATTGGTTGCGGGGGCAAGATTTGAACTTGCGACCTTTGGGTTATGAGCCCAACGAGCTACCTGACTGCTCCACCCCGCACTTAGATCCTACCATGAGGAAAGAGTGAATTCGGCCAGGCGCCGGCCTGCGATCTCTTATGGAAATAGAACGAGTTCTACAGTAGTATGAGGTCTCAATCCTCAATCGCGGACCGCAAGATGCCAGCCACGCAACCGACACGCAAGCGGCGGGTGAAGGTTCAACCCGTCGTCGAGCCACAAACAACCAAACTAGATTCGCCGGAGCTTTATCTCAATCCGCATCTCAGCCTTTTATCGTTTCAGAAGCGGGTACTCGAGGAAGCGCAGAATCGTCACAACCCATTGCTGGAGCGCGTGAAATTTCTCTCGATTCTCGGCTCCAACATGGACGAGTTTTTTATGGTGCGGGTGGCCGGTTTGTGGCAACAGATTGAGACGCGCACGACCGAGATCAGCATGGACGGGAAGTCACCGGGTGAGCAACTCGAGCTAATCCGTAACGAAGTCACGGGCCTCATGCATGAAATCTATACCCTGTGGCGCGACGACATTCAGCCGAGCCTTGGAGATGCCGGCATTTCCATCGTCGATTTGGCCGATCTGGATACGCGCCAGCGCTTCGCCGTCGACGACTATTTCCGGCGCATTGTGTATCCGGTGCTCACGCCTTTGGCCGTCGACCAGGGACGGCCGTTCCCTCATATTTCGAACCTGAGCTTGAATATTGCGGCCATCGTAAGCAATGGCGATGGAGTCGAGCGATTCGCGAGAATCAAGGTCCCGGATTCTTTACCGCAGCTCGTACCGGTGCCCGCCCTTCCGGGTGAATGTGCCTACGTCTGGCTGGAGCAGGCAATCGTCGCAAATCTCCGCATGCTGTTCCCGGAGATGGAAATCATGGAAGCGCATTTTTTCCACGTTACTCGCGACGCGGAACTTGCGATTCAGGAACTCGAGGCCGACGATCTGCTGGAGAGCATCCAGGAGGCCGTCTGGCGGAGGCGCTTTCGAGACGCGGTCCGTCTCCAGGTAAGCGCCACCATGCCGCAAAAGCTGGTGGACATGTTGACCACCAACCTGGAGCTGGACCAGAACGATGTTTATCGGATAGACGGGCCGCTGGATTTGAGTCGCCTCAAAGCGCTGCTAAATATCGAAAGGTCGAATCTGAAGGATCCGCCTTTTATTCCGGCTATCCCGGCAAGTTTTGCGGCCGCAATTGGAGCAGATATTTTCGCCGCAATTCAACAGAGCGATGTGTTGGTGCATTGTCCTTTCGAATCCTTCCAGCCGCTGGTGGATATGCTGCGTGTCGCGGCTGAAGATCCGGACGTACTCGCGATTAAGATGACACTCTACCGGGTGGGCAAAAATTCGCCGATCGTGGAAGCGTTGCTGGACGCGAGCCAGAACGGTAAGCAGGTTGCCACTCTGGTCGAACTAAAGGCGCGGTTCGACGAGGAGAGCAACATTGAATGGGCCCAGAAACTGGAGCGCGAAGGTGTGCATGTCGTGTACGGGCTACCCGGGCTGAAGGTCCACGCGAAAATGACCATGATCGTGCGTCGGGAAGGCGATACCATTCGGCGCTACCTGCATTTGGGCACCGGCAACTACAACCCAGTGACTGCGCGCCTGTACACCGATCTTGGCGTCTTTACGTGCGATGAAGACATCGGCGCGGATGTCAGTGACTTATTCAACCACCTGACGGGCTATTCGGCCAAAACCTCATATCGCAAGCTGCTCGTTGCGCCGCATAGCATGCGCTCCGGACTTGAGAAGCTGATACTGGGCGAGATCGTACGGCATAAACGGGATGGCAACGGTCGGCTGATCTTCAAAATGAACGCGCTGGAGGACCCGGGTATGATTCGGATCCTCTATGAGGCTTCGCAGGCGGGTGTCCGGATCGATTTGATCGTTCGCGGAGTATGCTCCTTGCGGCCCGGCATCCCGGGTGTAAGCGACACGATTCGTGTTACGAGCGTAATCGGCCGTTTTTTGGAGCATAGCCGCATCTATTGTTTTCACAACGGCGGCGATGAAATTATCTACGTCGGCAGCGCGGATCTGATGCCGAGAAATCTGAACCGGCGCGTGGAAGTGCTGTTTCCGGTTGAGGACGGCCGGCTGGTGCGGCGGCTGCAGCGAATTCTTGAGAAGTATTTAGAGGATGATGCGGAGGCGCGCATCATGCAAAGCGACGGGACGTACGTTCACCCGGAAGTAGCCGGAAAGAAGCCGTTTGGCAGCCAAGCCTATTTTCTGAAGAGGCATGAGGGCTAGCGTTCCGCGGACAAGCACGCCGCAAGAATAGCGTGAATCAGATCACCGGACAGAAACTGTTGGCCTGGTGTGCCTTCGCGGCCGTAATGACCTGTATTGGCTTCGGGTGGATGGCCGGCGACGTTCCTCCCGATGCGCGGATGCACCTGGCACTAAAGCTCGGGGCATTGCTGCTGGCGACCGTAGGAATTTGTGCGGCGCTCTGGCAATATTCGGCTTCTCGGATCGGCGTGCGAATTCGCGCATTGGAAGAGTTCGCAGCGGACATTCCGAATCCCTTGGCAGGTGCGCCCAATCTGTCCAACGCGCTCACCGGACCGATTGAGCTGGAACCGTTAGCGCGCGGTCTGCAACTGGTATCGGATCGGGTCCGCAACATTATCGAACACGCGAACCTGGAGGTATCCCGGCGCGAGGCCATTCTCGCCTGCATGGCCGAAGGCGTGCTTGCCGTGGATGGAAATCTGAACGTTGTGTTCTGCAATGGAGCGTTCGCGGAGGCCTTTAACATCAATACTCCGGTGACCGAGGGCCGGATGCTCTTCGAAGTGGTCCGGGAGCCGGTTCTTCGGGATGTACTAGGGCGCGTAGTCAAGAATGGTCTGCCGGAAGCGATCCGCGTGCAACTGCCGAGCGCCGGAAGCCGCTGGTTTGAGGCGCGGGCCCTCCCATTGGCCTCCTCGGCGAGCCCAAAAGCGCGAACCGGAGCACTCATCGTGCTGCACGACATCACCGACATCCAGCACCAGGAACAGCTGCGAAAGGATTTCGTTGCCGATGTGTCGCACGAACTCCGCACACCGCTCGCGGCGATCCGTGGTTTTGCCGAGACGCTGTTGGAAGGAGCGCTCGAGGACGAGGCTAATAATCGTCGCTTCGTGGAAATCATCTTGTCGCATGCCATTCGGTTGAACAACATCGCTTCCGATTTGCTGGTTCTTTCCGAGATCGATGCCAACAGCGACACCAGGCTGCCGCCTGAACGCATCTCGATGCTGGAAGTGGTGGATTCGGCAGTGAACAGCGTGCAAAATGCAGCCTCCCTGAAGCAGGTGAAAATTTTGCGGGGCGACTGCTCAGAATGTTTTGTGATGGGGTATCGGTTTCGCTTGGAGCAAGCGATTTCGAATTTGCTGGACAACGCGGTAAAGTTCAATCGCCCCGGCGGCACAGTTGAAATCGAGTTCGGCCCAGATAACAACGGGTTTATTCAAATTTCCGTTTCCGATACAGGCGTCGGCATTCCACATGCCGATTTGAAGCGCATTTTTGAACGTTTTTACCGTGTGGATAAAGCGCGCGCCCGGGCGACCGGCGGTACAGGCTTGGGCCTCCCCATTGTAAAAGAGGTGGTTGAACGCATGGACGGCACGGTTTTAGTGGAAAGCCAGCTTGGAAAAGGATCGAAGTTCATCATCCGCATGAAGTCAGCTCCAGACGTTCTTGCTTCGGCTGGTTGAGGCGGCCGAAAAGCAGAACTGCTGCGGTATGCTCGTTGGGATTCATGAAAATACTGCTTCTGCTTCTCTCGGCCGCTTACTGTCTTCCGGCACAAACCTATGTGATCAAAGCCGCCCGTCTGTTTGACGGTAAGGCCGATCGGATTGTCGAGCCGGGGATGATTGTCGTCGCGGGCGGCACGATTCAATCGGTGGGTGGAAGCCAGCCCGCGGCCGCGACAGTAATCGATCTGGGCGATGCAACCCTGCTGCCCGGCTTTATCGATTCGCATACGCATTTGACGATGGACTTCGATCCCGATTACAACGGCGCACGTTTGAAGGCACTCGACAGGACTGTCGGCGAGCAGGCGATTCACGCAACCGTGAACGCGCGCAAGACTTTAATGGCCGGATTCACCACTGTGCGCGATGTCGGCTCGGAGGACTTTCTGGATGTCGGGCTACGTAATTCGATCAACGCCGGCATCGTGCCGGGGCCGCGCATGCTGGTCTCGGTGCACGCAATCGGCGCCACGGCCGGGCACTGCGATGACGGAGCAGGCTTTCGATTCGGATTACTCAACCATGAAAGCCGGCCGGAAGACGGCGTGATCAACTCGCCGGACGAAGCGCGATTCGCCGTACGCTTCAACATCAAGTACGGCGCCGATGTGATCAAGACCTGCGCAACGGGCGGTGTCCTCTCACCGACCGACGCAGTCGATACACCGCAGTTGACACAACCGGAACTGGACGCGCTGGTCGCGGCCGCGCATGACTTGGGGCGAAAGACCGCCGCGCACGCACATGGTCCGGAAGGCGCCAAGCGAGCAATTCGAGCCGGCATCGATTCCATCGAACACGGCACGTTCCTGGACGACGAAGGATTGCGCATGATGCACGAGCGGGGGACCTATCTGGTGCCAACCCTTTCGGTTCGCGCAGGCATTGCCGAATCCAAGTTCCCGCCCTTGGTTCAACAAAAGGCGGATGTCGCCATGCGCGCTCAGGATGATATGGTGCGGCGGGCACTCGCGGCGGGCGTAAAGATTGCGTTGGGCACGGATGCCGCGGTTTATCCCCACGGCGACAACGCACTGGAATTTGTGCTTCTCGTAAAGGACGGAATGACCCCGGCGCAGGCGCTTCGGTCAGGGACATCGGTCGCAGCCGACTTGCTTGGCCTTCCCAAAAAGGTTGGATCGCTCGAACCAGGAAAGGCAGCGGATATCGTTGCTGTTCCCGGCAATCCTTTGGACGACATCAAAGTAACCCAGAGCGTCTTATTTGTCATGAAGGATGGCCAGGTGTATCGGAACGACCGGGCAGTCAACAATTGAGATGAAGGGCAACTTGCTTGCCCGGGTACCGGTACGGGTTAAAAATAGGCTAAACAAGAAACGCCGGCCCGTAATACACCTGTAACATATCTGTCACGCTTCGTTGATGACAGCCAACCAATACTGTTAAGGGTGGACGTTTGCCAAATGCTGGAATTACCTTGGGGACAAAAGGGTTCAATGAAATTGAGTAAAGCAGCAGGATCTCGAACAACAGTCGTGAGTGCGTTTGCACTCCTCGCGATCGGTGCGGGCGTGCCTTTACAAGCGCAAGTATCGTTAACAGGCGCAGGCGCGACATTCCCGGCGCCGATTTATCAGAAATGGTTTTCGGATTATCAATCGATTGGTAACGCGCAGATTAATTATCAGCCGAATGGCTCGGGCGGCGGCATCAAGGCGGTAACGGAAGGTGTGACGGATTTCGGCGCCAGCGACATGCCGCTTACAGATGAGCAACTGAGCGCCTATCAAAGCAAGCATGGTTTCAAAGTGCTGCTGTTTCCGACGGTTTTGGGTGCCGTGGTTCCCACCTATAACTTGCCTTCAGTGAAACAGCCGCTGAATTTCACGCCTGCAGCTTTGGCGGGGATTTTTATGGGAACGATCACAAAGTGGAACGATCCCGCGATAGCGGGCGCTAATAAGGGCGTGAGTCTGCCGAACCTGGATATTAATGTCGCCCACCGCTCCGATGCAAGCGGAACAACGTTTGTATTCACCGATTACCTGTCAAAGGTGAGCCCGGAATGGGTACAAAAAGTAGGCAAAGCCAACACGTCCGTTCAATGGCCTGCGGGAATCGGCGGTAAAGGGAACGATGGTGTCTCCGGCATCGTGAAGCAACAAGAGGGTGCCATTGGCTACGTTGAATTAATTTATGCTGTGAAGAACAAGCTGGCATACGGCAATGTGCAAAACAGCTCAAACGAGTTCGTTACAGCCAGCCTCTCTTCCGTCACGGCAGCGGCTGCCGGTGCAGCCAAATCGATTCCCGATGATTTCCGCGTTTCCATTACGAACGCTCCCGGGAAGGGCGCGTATCCGATCTCGACTTTCACCTGGCTGCTGATTCCGTCTAAAATTCCCGACAATGCGAAGAAGACGGCGCTCGTAGGTTTTGTCAAATGGGCGATCACCAAGGGTCAGGATGAGGTAGAGGCTTTGGATTACGCAAAGCTACCCTCCTCTGTTGTAACGAAAGAGACGAAAGCAGTCTCTCTGATTCGATAAACCTGATTGAATAGAAAACGGCGCTAGTTTATTCACCTACCTATGGCGACGCCAGCAGCTTTGACAGGTAATCTGCCTCCCCGCAGCGCCTCGCGGGTTTTGTATGACCGCTTGCGCGGAGGAGACGAAATCGCTTATCTGCTGACGCTCGCCTGCACAGTGGCTACCTTACTGATTGTTGTCTTCCTAATCGGCGAACTTTGGTTCCGGTCACAAGCAGCGATAAAGGCCTTCGGTTTAAGCTTCCTGTTTAGCTCGACGTGGAATCCAAATGGCGATCAGTTTGGAGCGTTGCCGTTCATTTATGGAACGTGCATCACATCTTTCCTCGCGCTGCTGATTGCGGTGCCGTTCGGCGTAGCGAGCGCGATCTTTCTCTCGGAAATGGCGCCGCCCCTGCTTTCGAATATCTTCACTTTCTTAATCGAGCTGCTGGCTGCCGTCCCGAGCGTTATTTACGGGTTGCTCGGCGTGTTTATACTCGTGCCCATCATCCGTCTTAACCTGGTTCCGTTGCTGAAACACACATTGGGTTTTCTCCCGCTATTTAAGGGCAGCACATTTGGCTTCAGCTTTTTGTCCGCCGGCCTGGTGCTGTCCGTGATGATCATGCCGTTTATCGTATCGGTCTCGCGCGAAGTGCTGCTCGCCGTTCCTGTAGAGCAGCGGGAGGCGGCGCTCGCGTTGGGCGCGACGAAGTGGGAAACCACCTGGCAAATCGTACTGCCAAATGCGAAGACAGGCATTCTCGGATCGATTTTTCTGGCGCTGGCCCGCGCGCTAGGTGAAACAATGGCAGTCACGATGGTGATTGGAAATACTCCGGTGATTTCGGCATCACTGCTGTCGCCCGGATATTCGATCGCCGCAGTCATAGCTAATGAGTTCGCTGAGGCAAACGGGGCGCTTTATGTCTCGTCGTTAATCTTTCTCGGCCTGGTGCTCTTTGGTTTGACCATTGTGATTAACGCGATAGCGCGAATCTTCATTGTGATGACGTCGCGGAGGTTCGGATGACTGATCGTGCCCACATTGCGACGCACCGAAAGATTATCAATGTGCTAATGCTTTCGTTGTCCGGCCTTTGCACGCTGCTGGTCTTGAGTGTTCTATTCTTCATCCTCGGGTACCTGCTGGTGCACGGCGTGAAATCTCTCAACTGGAATTTCTTTACGAAGCTTCCAAAGCCTTCAGGCGAGACCGGAGGAGGAATGGCCAACGCGATCGTTGGCAGCGGAAAAATTCTTCTGCTAGCCACTTGCATCGGCGTGCCGATTGGAGCCCTCACGGGCGTATTTCTGGCCGAATATAGCGGCAAGCAGTTTGCTTTCCTCATTCGCTACACCGCCGATCTCCTAAATGGCGTCCCGTCGATCGTGATCGGCATCTTTGCATATTCAGTGGTCGTGATTCCGATGAAGCATTTCTCGGCGTGGGCCGGAGGGCTGGCGCTCGGTATTATGATGATTCCCATTTCCGTGCGAACCACTGAAGAATTTCTTTTGGCGGTTCCGAACTCTATGCGGGAAGGGGCCATGGCGCTGGGCGCGACGAAAGCGCGGACCATTTTCACCGTTGTCATTCCCGCAGCTGCCGCGGGTCTTCTCTCCGGCCTCATGCTGAATTTGGCGCGTGTGGCCGGCGAAACAGCGCCCCTATTATTTACCGCGCTCGGCAACATGTTCTGGAGCCACGGCTGGCACGAGCCAACCGCAAGTTTGCCGGTCATGATCTACAACTATGCGATCTCTCCGGCGGACGATCTTCATCAGCAAGCTTGGGCAGCAGGATTCGTGTTGCTTTCGCTGGTGCTATTCATCAACGTTACGGCGCGTTTGGTAATTCAGAGAGGGGCCGGTGCTTCCCGGAGATAAACTCGTGACAGGCTCGAAGCAACAAGAGAACGCAGTGAAGGAGCAGGCAGCCGCCGCTCAAATGCCTTCTAACCAAACAACAGCGACGGAAGAATCGAAACTGCGCGCTGACTCCGTAAACTTCTATTACGGTAATTTCCAGGCGCTCCACGATATAACTCTCAAAATTCCCGCCTACAAAATTACGGCGTTCATCGGACCTTCGGGTTGTGGAAAGTCCACCTTCCTGCGAACGATCAATCGCATGAACGAGATGTTGCGGAATACGCGTGTTGAAGGTTCTCTAACGTTAGATGGATCCGACATTCTGGGTATGGACGTAACAACATTGCGCCGCCGCGTCGGCATGGTGTTTCAGAAGTCGAACCCGTTTCCCAAAAGCATCTTCGACAACATTGCGTACGGGCCGCGAGTGAACGGCACAACGAAACGCTCTCTCCTCGCCGAAACAGTGGAGCGCAGTCTGACGCGGGCGGCTCTTTGGAACGAAGTGAAAGACAAGCTGAATAAGCCGGCCACAGCATTATCCGGAGGCCAGCAACAACGCCTGTGCATCGCCCGTGCACTGGCGGTAGATCCGGAAGTGCTGCTGCTCGACGAACCTTGTTCCGCGCTCGATCCGATCGCAACGCTGAAAATCGAAGAGCTGTTGTTCGAGCTCAAGCAGCAGACAACGATCGTCATTGTCACTCATAACATGCAGCAGGCGGCCCGCCTGGCTGATTTCACCGGTTTCTTTCTCTTGGGCAAGCTGATCGAATTTGACGATACGCGCGTTATGTTCCAGAATCCGCACAAGAAGGAAACGGAAGATTACATAACCGGGCGATTCGGGTAATTAAGGATTCAAATAAGTGCGTCACTTTCAACAAGAGCTGGAGAAGCTGAAGGCGAAGCTGCTGGAGATGGGGGCCCTCGTAGAGGCGGCCATCTATCGCAGCATTCAGGGCGTGGTCGAAAAAAACGAAGAATTAGCCCAGCAGGTTTTAAGAAATGAAGCAAGAATCAACCAGTTAGAAATTGAACTCGACGATATGGCCATCGGACTGCTTGCTCTGCAGGCGCCTCTGGCGATCGATTTGCGGCTCATCACGGCATCCATAAAGATCAACAACGATCTGGAGCGCATGGGCGATCTGGCGGTCAGCATCGCGCAAAGCGCCCTCGTATTGATTAAGGAACCGGTGATCCGCCCATTGATCGACATCCCCCATATCGCAGGGCTGGCGCAGGGCATGGTACGAAAGGCGCTGGATGCCTTCGTCATGCGTGACGCCGAATTAGCGCGTAGCGTGCTGGCATCAGATGACGCAGTGGACAATCTGCGCACGGCCAACTATCACGAGCTGGTGAGCTTCATGGAAGCCAATCCCAGTCAGATCCCGCAAGGCCTGCGCCTGTTAAGCGTGGTCCGGAATCTGGAGCGAGTCGCCGACCACGCAACGAACATCGCGGAAGACGTGCTGTTCATGGTCAAAGGAATCGACGTCCGGCACCACAACGAAGAGCGCGCCGCAATATCTACCTAAGCGTCAGTCTAGTTTCTTTTTTAGCGTTTCGTTCACCGCGGCAGGATTGGCTTGGCCGCGACTAGCCTTCATTACCTGACCGACCAGAAATCCGATGACCGTGGCCTTGCCGCCTCTGTATTGCTCCACTTGCTTTGGATTGGCCGCCAACACCTGATCGACGATCGCCTCCAGCGCTCCGGCATCGGAAATCTGCTGTAAACCTTCGCGCTCCGCGATGACCGATGGCGCATCGCCGGTTTCGAACATCTTCGATAAAATTTCCTTTGCCAGCTTGCCCGACAGCTCACCTTTGTTGATCAACGCTACGAGTTCACCCAGATGCGCCGCCGGAACAGGCGATACCGAGATATCCAGGTTGGCTGCTTTCAAAAGACCCATCAAGTCGCCGACAACCCAGTTGGCAGTGACGCGGCCATCGCCGCTCACTTTGACAGCCGCTTCAAAGTAGTCGCCGGTCTGTCGGGTGGCCGTGAGGACCTGGGCGTCATATTCGCGCAGCCCGTATTCAGTCACGTAACGTTCCCGCCGGTCGGCGGGCAGTTCGGGAAGCTTCCGCGTGACCTCGTTGCGCCAGTGCTGGCTCACGCATAGGGGCAGCAAATCGGGCTCGGGGAAGTAGCGATAGTCGTGGGCTGCTTCCTTGCTGCGCATGCTGACGGTCCGGCCGCTTTCGACGTCGTAGAGGCGCGTTTCCTGGACAACTTTGCCGCCGGATTCAACAAGCTCAATCTGGCGTTCGACCTCATACTCAATCGCGAGCTTGACGAAACGGAACGAGTTTAGGTTCTTGATCTCTGCCTTCGTGCCGAAGGGCACAGTTCCGCGCAGACGAATCGAGACATTGGCATCGCAGCGGAGTTGGCCTTTCTCCATGTCGCAATCCGAGACGCCAAGATACTGCAGGTTCTGTTTGATCTCAGACAAGTAAGCATAGGCTTCTTCGCCTGAATGCATGTCGGGGTCGCTGACAATCTCGATCAACGGCGTGCCGGCGCGGTTAAGATCCACATAGGAGAACCGGTCGGAATCTTTGAACCCGTCGTGAATGCTTTTTCCGGCATCGTCTTCCATATGAATGCGCGTGATGCCGATTCGTTTGCGGCCGGCGCTGGTGAGGATATCGACATATCCACGCTCGGCGAGCGGCTGATCGTACTGCGAAATTTGATAACCCTTGGGAAGGTCCGGATAAAAATAGTTTTTACGAGCAAAGCGCGAGATGGGATTGATTTGGCAATGGAGAGCGATACCGGAGCCGATAGCTAGCTCGACAGCTTGGCGGCTGAGAACAGGCAAAGCGCCAGGAAGCCCGAGGCAGACCGGGCAGACGTTCGTGTTTGGCGGTGCACCGAACTCTACCGGACAACCGCAAAAAATTTTTGTTTTGGTGCCGAGCTGGACGTGAACTTCGAGTCCGATCACCGTCTCGTATCTCGTCGCAGTATCCGAACGCTCCAAGGTTGCTGCCATAAACCTCATTTTAGGGCGTCGGAGAGATGGTAAAGAAAACAGCTACGTTCTGATGGCCAGAGGAATGGCTCTGCCGTCCGGCCTCCGCCACGTCGTGCGAAACTCGCGATCGTAGGTCCAGACTTTCAATCGCGTATCGAGGCCGCAGAGGACCGCAATGCACGCGTCTGCCCAGTCTGGCTCGTGTTCACCGTATTTCGCGAGCCAGTCGAGCACGCTTGACCAGAAAGATCGCTCACAAGGGGCAGGAAGGGACGAGATTGGCAGCGCATCAAGCAGTGCACGCAGGCGCTGTCGTTGCTCGGGGCGGGGCAGATGAAAGCAGCATTCCATCAACACGGCTTCACACGTGCAGAGCCCGGCCGATGACAGTTTTTCCAAGTGGTTCACCGCAATCGCATGTTGCGAGTCTCGAGCATCGCAAAGCGCGACCAGTGGGCCGGTATCGATCAGAATCATCGAGCACGACGCTGCAACTTCTCTACAATGGCGGCGCGCGCGGCTTTCCGGTCATGTACGTTGTAAGTCCGTGGCGGCAGGGCCGCCGGATCGGGATGCTGTTGAAAAATGCGCTGAACGATGCTCCTGATATCGCCTGCTTTCCTGGTACGATTCAATTGCGCATAGCGTTCATCGATGGCTTGGCGGATTACATCGGAGAGCGCGATGCCTTGTTCTCGTAGCATACGAGCCTTCCGCACATGTTCTTCATCCAACCGTACGTTCACAAGGCGTGAACTCACAGTGTAAAGATAGCATGTATTTACCGATAATTAACGCATAGACCGCACCACAAAATGAGAGAATCGTTTCCTAAGGACTTTCATGCCACTTCCTTCGGACGAAAAAATAGTTGCTCTCGGCCAACAAGTTATTCAGCAGTTCGACACGATTTTTGGATTGCATCCGGGCTTTCGACCGGCGCACGCCAAAGGCGCGCTGGTGAACGGAACTTTTACACCCTCGCCTCAGGCGGCTTCCCTGACGCGAGCGCCGCATGCGACGCGTCCATCGACACCTGTTACGGTGCGATTCTCGAATTCGACGGGCCTGCCGCTGATTCCTGATGGAGATCCGAACGCCGATCCTCGCGGGTGCGCCATTCGATTCCATTTAGCCGAGCACGTGCACACCGATATTGTCAGCCATTCAACTGATGGATTTCCAACAAGAACCGGCGAGGAGTTCCTGCAGTTGCTGCAGGCAATCGCAGCAAGCAGTTCATCGCAATCATCGCCATCTCCGGTTGAGAAGTTCTTAGGAACACACCCGGCGGCGCTTGCGTTTGTGCAGACCCCGAAACCAACGCCATCGAGTTTTGGTCGCGAAACATACTTCGGCGTAACTGCCATGCGCTTCCTGAACGCGAGCGGCGCCCAACGATTTGGACGTTATCGGATCAAGCCGGACGCCGGTGACGATCATCTGGATGCGGAAGCAGTCAAAAGCAAGCCAGCGAACTTTCTTTTCGATGAGCTGGGAGAACGTCTCTCCAGGGGTCCAATCGGCTTTGAACTATTCGTCCAGCTTGCCGATGAGGGCGACGTTGTGGACGATGCGACCGTTCACTGGCCGGAAGACCGTCCGTTATCGAGTCTGGGCCATCTCTCATTAACTGAATTGGTGGCCGAGGATGGCAGCGAGTCGAGGAAGATCATTTTCGATCCCATTCCCCGTGTTGACGGAATCGAGGCCTCGGCAGATCCGCTTCTGGAATTGCGAGCCGCCATTTATCTGCTCAGCGGCAGAAGGCGGCGAAGCGCCGGCACAACGGCAGCAAGCACTTCCTCATAGACGCACTTTCCGTGGCGCGGGCCCGCGGCCGAAAGCGGTCCTGAGAGACCCGCGCCGGACATGCGATTTTAGTTGTATATGCCGCCGGCATCGAATGAGGAGTTTCGCAAAGCAGCTCGTCAGCATGCCGATTGGATTGCAGACTATTTCGAACGCGTCCGCGACTTGCCCGTCCTTCCTTTCATTCAGCCCGGCGCGCTCATCGAGGCTCTCCCGCCTTCCGCGCCGGAAGCAGGCGAACCTCTTGGCGAAATTCTTTCCGATTTCGAGGCAAAGATCCTCCCGGCGTTGACGCTCTGGAATCATCCACGGTTCTTTGCATATTTTTCGAATTCGTCCACGCCGCCATCTGTGCTGGCCGAGATGCTTACGGCTGCTCTGAATGTCAATGCGATGTTGTGGAAGTCTTCGCCAGCCGCAACCGAGCTCGAGCAGGTTACGCTTTCCTGGCTCCGTCAGTGGCTGGGGTTAGCGGAGGACTTCTTCGGAATTATCTACGACACCGCGTCCGTCGGTGTGATGCACGCGATCGCGGCCGCGCGGGAACGAATTGCTCCCGAATGCCGCACGGGCGGCATGCAGCCCGATCTGACGGTCTACATCTCGGAGCAAACCCACTCTTCGGCAGAGAAGGCGGCCATCGTGCTCGGCTTCGGCCAGAACAATGTCCGGAAAATTGGCGTCGATGCGGCCTTCGCGATGAGGCCCGACCTGCTGGAACAAGCTATTCAACGGGACCTCGCAGAGGCGAAACGCCCGTGCTGCATCGTGGCCTCCGTGGGTTCCACCTCCACGACTGCTATCGATCCTGTGCCTGCGATCGCCGATATCGCGGAGCAGTTTGGCGTTTGGCTGCACGTTGATGCGGCTTACGGCGGGGCTGCTGCGATTGTCCCTGAGATGAATTGGTTGCTTGCCGGGGTAGAACGAGCCCACTCAATGATTCTCAATCCGCATAAGTGGCTCTATGTGGGGATGGATTGCAGCGTTTTATACACGCGCTTCCCGGATATTCTTCGCCGCGCCTTTTCGCTTTCCGCCGAGTATCTGCGCACCGCGGAAGACGACCGTGTCGTGAACTACATGGATTATGGAATTCAACTCGGCCGGCGATTCCGGGCATTAAAACTCTGGTACGTCTTCCGATACTTTGGGCGTCAAGGCGTGATCGGTATGTTGCGCGAGGCGCTTCGGCTCGCGCGTTTATTTGAATCTTGGGTTGTGGCCGACCCGGCTTTTGAACTGTGCGCACCCGCGCCGCTCTCGCTCATCTGTTTTCGCCAAAAAGCGGACAACGAATCGAACGAACGCCTGCTTGCGGAAATTAACCGCACCGGGAAAGCGTTTCTGTCGCATACAATTTTGAACGGTCGATACATTTTGCGCTTTGCCATTGGAAACTTCCAGACGACCGAAGCCGACCTGGTTGCGACCTGGGACCTGATCCGCGCCACCGCGGCTGAACTTGTCGGAGCACCGGCGTGAGCAATCTGGCGACGACTCTTTGCGGTATCTCGCTTCGCAATCCGGTCCTCGCCGCGTCGGGAACGTTCGGCTACGGCATCGAATTTGCATCGATCGTGGATCTCAACCAGCTTGGCGGCATCGTCACCAAAGGGTTATCGCGCGATCCGATAGCAGGCAATGCGCCGCCGCGCCTGTGGCATTCGGAAGCCGGCATGCTGAACTCAGTCGGATTGCAGAATGTCGGTGTCAAGAAATTTATCCGCGACAAGCTGCCCAAGCTTCGCCAATACTCGGTTCCCGTCTTCGCCAACGTATTCGGTTATTGCGCAGACGATTACCTGGAGGTGATTCGCGCGCTTGAGGATGCGGACGGCGTTGCCGCCTATGAGCTGAACGTCTCGTGTCCCAACACCGACGAGGGCGGGATGTTTTTTTCCAGCGATCCACGGCTGCTTGCGGATGTAGTCGCGCGAGCCCGCGCGGTTGCCAAACGTCCGCTGCTGGTAAAGCTATCCCCCAATGTGGCGCGCATTCAGCCGCTGGCGCATGCCGCCGAAGATGCAGGCGCCGACGCCATCAGCTTGGTTAACACCTTCGTTTCCTTAGCCATCGATCTGGAATCCCGGACGCCGTATATCGGGAATGGGTTTGGCGGCCTGTCGGGTCCGGCCATCAAACCCATCGCTCTTCGCCTGGTCTATGAAGCCGCGCAGTCCATCAGAATTCCAGTGGTTGGGTTAGGCGGTATCGCAAATGGCCGCGACGCAGCAGAGTTTTTGGCCGCCGGCGCATCGGCAGTACAGGTCGGAACGGCAAGCTTCATCAATCCGCGCGCTCCATTGCTGGTAGCACGTCAACTCGCTCGAGTACTGAACAAACTACGGGTCGCCACCATCTCGGAACTGGTTGGCTCAATCAAGTTTCCAACACCTGCTGCGATTCCGACGACAGTTAAAGTCTGAACCCGATCGTGTTCACAATACACATCCGAGGAGCCACTCGAAGAGCCCCTTTACTCTCGCCGTCCTCTCAACCAAAAGCATTCTGCCAGCGTGACGCGCTCGGCCACTAAGTTGTCGCTATCCGGCGCCCGCCAACATCCGCACAACGCCTTCGATTCCCTCGACCGCCTGCCCGAACCTCCTCCAGTCCAGCTTGTCTGGCGTGTCCTGCGCCGTATGATAGGTGCGGATACCGATAAGGCGCAGTATCCGTTAGCATCAGCGCCTTGTATCCGAATTGCCAAAACGACCAATGATCGGACCACCCGATGCCTGCGATCAAACTCGGTGCTACCACCCCTTCCGCGCGCAAAGCAGTCCTACCGCGAAATGCCTTGAGCGCACTCCGTAACAGCAGAGCGCTTTTCAAGTCAGCCACAAAACCGAGGAAATCGCCACGGTCCGGGTAACCGGGATGGAAGCCAATTGGGTACGCCTGCGAATTAGGTTCGTCAGTGTAGTATCCGATCGTCTCGATGGAAAACATCGCATCGATGTCCTCCTTTCGTTCGTGACAGCGCTTTGCATACACGTAGCTGCCCATCGCCGGTGACTGGAAATACGGCGGCTCCTCGTTCGTAAAGAAAACCCAGCGCACGGTCTTCTGCGGCTTCGAAGCTGCAAACGTCTGCGCCAACTTCAGCACCGTAGCGACGCCCGTTGCATTGTCGTTCGCACCCGGAAGATTACCCGCGGTGTCATAGTGCGCGCCGAAGACCAGAATACTCCCGGGGTGTTTCGTTCCCCTGATTTCTGCCTCTATGTTGGCGAAAGTATGCCCGCCGAGGTCGAAGGTCTGCCGCTGCGGCGCGTAACCATACGAGCGCAGTTCACGTTCAATGTACTCCGCCGCTGCTCCGAGCCCTGATGAAGCAACCCGGCCGCCGATCTCCACCGAAAGGACGTGAACATGCTTCTCAAGCAAAGTCATAAGCAAAGGAAGAACGGTCAGCGTAAACAGCACGGGCTTCGCCTGCCGGGTAAGACTCGCTTCGCCGCCGTTTCCGTACTCGCAATATCTCTTCTCGCTGCTGAGCACGCTCCCTCCGTCCGGGACCTGTATGACGGCACGCTATCGCTGGAGGCCGAGGTCAATACCTTTCGTCACATCGATCAGGTGTTTCCGTCCGCGACAGTGACGGCCGGCACCCACCCTTTGCCTCTGCCGGCAAATACCAAGCAGATTCGCGACGTAGGAATTGTCTCGGCTGGGCAGACCTTGCATCTCGATGATTATGTCCGCCTTAACCATGTCGCCGGTTTGCTTGTCGTAAAGAACGGCAGGATTGTGCTCGAACATTACGAGTTGGGCAACAACCGTGACACGCGTTGGGTATCGTTCTCCGTTGTAAAGAGCATCACCTCAACGCTTGCTGCCGCCGCGATCCAGGACGGCTTCATTGGAAGCATCGATGATCCTGTCGTCCGCTACCTGCCTGTCCTCAAACGCAGCGCCTATGACGGTGTGTCCATACGCAACCTGCTGCAGATGGCTTCCGGCGTGAACTGGAACGAAACTTATACGGATCCTTCTTCCGACCGCCGCAAGATGCTGGACATTCAAATGACTCAGCAGCCAGGATCGCTACTTCGCTTCATGGCCACTCTTCCGCGAGCAGCCAGTCCCGGCACGCGCTGGAACTACAACACAGGGGAGACCTACGTGCTCGGCGCACTGGTTCGCGAAGCGGTTCACCGTCCTCTGTCCCAATACTTGTCCAATAAGATCTGGCTGCCGCTCGGCATGGAAAGGGACGCAACCTGGTGGACGGAGTCACCGGGTGGTGTCGAGTTTGGCGGCAGTGGCTTCGCTGCCACTTTGCGCGATTACGCTCGCTTCGGCCAGTTTGTACTCAACCGTGGAATGATCGATGGCAAGCCGGTTGTCCCGCCGGACTGGTTCCCGAACGCAGGTCGCCCGAAACGGGTGGGCTCACACACTGTACCATACGGATATATGTGGTGGAACGAGCCCCACGGCGCCTTCCGCGCCTACGGCATATTCGGACAGAGTATCTACGTCAACCCGTCCGAGCAGCTTGTCATCGTCGTCTGGAGCGCTCAACCCAAACCAACAGGTTCAGCCGTTGTCAGCGACGACGCAGCCTTTGACGCCATAATCAGCGCCGTTCATAAATCGATAGTGCCGCGTTAACAGACACCTTCGGCAGGAACTGCCCGATGACCTGTTGCGGAGCAGTCGGCCCTTAACTCCTGAGTTTGTATCTGGCGCACCACGCCCGAGCAGAAGCGGGCAGCTCTTCGATGCGCTTTTTGCTCGCCGCTGCCAACCGACGGTCGGAACCTCAAGTCAAGCGATAACTAAATTCGCTATGACGATTTCTTGCTGAGCTTCTTGGGCGGCTTTGTCTTCGCCCCGCCCTTATCTTTGCTTTTCCGTGCCATGTTGAGTTCGCCCTACTTCTTTCCGCTGTTCTTTCCGCTGCTCTTGCGACCCTGTTCTTTCTTGCTCGAGCCCTTAGACCGGCCCCCCTGGTCGCCACCGCTTCCTTGAACTTTGTTATCCGCTCGTTTTGCCATAACTTTCAATGAACTATGGACCGAATCAACCACCCGGATGTGACGTGCAAATTTCTAGATATCTTGATACGAGGACATGGCATCGCGCATTTATACCGGTATACCGGCGGTGGTGAACTCGGGGCGTGCGCGCGACAAAGTCAGTTCTTCGGATCCGCCGTTGGCGCATCCGCGGGCTTTAGCGGCGGATGAGCGCTGTACTGGTCCTGCGGCCGGTTCAGCTTAATGTCGAGTGTCTTCTCGGCGGTATCAATGTCGTATTTGTTCCCGAAGGTCTGATAGCTCTTCGCAACCACTTGCACTTGCACCGTGCCTTGCGGCACAGGCGGAAACTTCGCGAACCCACGCTGGTCTGTCCGCGCTTCCCAGTGAACCTTCTTATGCTTGCCGAGCTTCGCAATCTGGGGCGACCCCACAAAATCAAGAATGACCGCGGCATTGCTCACCGGCTTGTCGTACGAATTTTTCACTGTCACGGAGACGGTCGTCGTTGTCTCCGGATCTGTCGCGACCAGGGCGCCAGCGGCGAAAACAATGGCAGCGAGCACCGGAAAACACTGGCGAACCCTCATGCGGCCATTATCACTCAGCTTCACGACTTAGAGCGTAAGCCCCTTCAGGTACTCGCGAAATCCCGGTCCCAAATCCGATCTTCGAAGTGCAAACTCCACCGTCGCTCTTAAGAAACCAGCTTTGTCTCCGGCATCGTAGCGGCTGCCCTCAAACTTCAGTCCGTAAACCGGCCGCGTCTTCAGCATGTAGCGCAAGCCATCGGTCAGCTGAATTTCGCCCCCACTTCCCGGCTCAATTGATTCCAGGCACCCGAAGATATCCGGTGTCAGCACATACCGGCCGATGATGGCAAGGTTCGATGGCGCAACCTCTGGCTTTGGCTTCTCTACCATGTCCTGAATACGGTACAAGCGGTCGCCGAAACGGCCATTGGCAACCGGTTCCGCCGCGACGCAGCCATAGGCGGAGATCTGGTCCTTCGGCACCTCCATCAAGGCTAAAACGCTGGCGCCAAAGTGACTATAGACATGAATTAATTGCGCGATACACGGCGTCTCGGCCGCAATGACGTCGTCGGAAAGGACGACCGCGAACGGCTCCTCGCCGACCAGATCTTTGCCTTTCAGAACCGCATGTCCAAGTCCAAGCGCTTCTTTCTGCCGGACATAGGAAATATTGGCCAGTTCGGAGATGCCCTTTGCGATTGCGAGAAGTTCAGTTTTTCCCTTCGACTTCAGCAGGTGCTCCAGTTCAAAGCTGACGTCAAAATGATCTTCCATCGAGGACTTGCCGCGCCCCGTGATGAGGATTATGTCCTCGATCCCTGATTGAATAGCTTCCTCAACGCCGTACTGAATCAGTGGCTTATCAACCAGCGGCAGCATTTCTTTCGGGACCGCTTTGGTGGCCGGCAGAAATCGTGTCCCGAGTCCGGCAGCAGGGAAGACAGCCTTGCGTACATTGCGGTGCATCAAGGCCATTATAGGGGGCGTGTTGACGCCTAATCAAAATGCACTACGCCCGTATTCTGCCGTGAAATTCCACGCTCAAGGCGGCGTGGGCGCCACTGAATGGGCGCGGTTTGTCACTCAACGAAGGGGTGTGCTACTTCTTAGTATTCGGATCGGATTTCTCAGATGGCTTACGTAATCGCAGAACCTTGCATTGGAACCAAGGACACCGCGTGTGTCGACGCCTGCCCAGTCGATTGCATTCACCCGAAAAAGGACGACGCACGGTTCGAAGGCGAGGAAATGCTGTATATCGACCCCGTAGAGTGCATTGATTGCGGCGCCTGCGTACCGGTTTGCCCCGTCTCCGCCATCTTCGCTGCCGAAGACCTGCCCGACAAATGGGCTGAATTCGGACCCCGCAATGCAGTCTTTTTCGGACGCTAAGCTAAATCCCCGGCCGTAACTCCGGCTTATAAGTCGCGCACGAAGTATCGGTTTCCCATACCTTTACAAAGGCGATCTCGGTACTTTCCAGGCCTTTCTGGATTTCCGTGCAGATAAATCGCGCGATGTTTTCCGCCGACGGATTGATCTCATCGAACGGCTTCAAATCGTTAATAAACTGGTGATCCAAATACTCGCTCACCTGCCGCAGGCGACCCTTCAAGTCTGCAAAATCGTGCAGCAAACCGTTATCATCTAGCTCCGCACCCTGCACCCCAACCTGAACCCGGTAATTATGCCCGTGCACGTTCTCGCACTTGCCGTGGTAATTCCGCAAAGCGTGACCGGCTGCAAAGGTGTGCTCTACACAAATTTCAAACATGAAAAAACTGCTCGACGTCCTCTATCTTTGTCGTAAACCGGTACGGAGGTAAGCTGTCGAAAAAGACTTGCCCATACCGCTGCTTGGTAATTCTATTATCCAGCAACACCAGAACACCGCGGTCCGTTGCACTGCGAATCAAGCGGCCAAAACCCTGTTTCAAAGCGAGTGCAGCTTGCGGAAGCTGATATTCAGAGAACGCATTTCCGCCGCTTTCGTTAATAGCGTTGGCGCGCGCGGACACAACCGGGTCGGTAGGAACCGCGAAGGGCAGCCGGTCGATAATGACGCAACTCAGTTGATCGCCCTGGACATCCACGCCCTGCCAAAAGCTGGACGTGGCAAAAAGAACGCATCCCGGCGTCGCCCGAAACTTTTCAATCAGCCGGCCGCGAGGCGATTCGCCCTGCAGCAGTAGCGGGTGTTCCAGCCGGTTCCTCAATAATTCGTATACGGAACGCATCTGCTGGTAGCTCGTAAACAGAACGAAAGCGCGGCCGCGCGAGGCCTCCAGAACGCGCTCAATTTCTTCCGCTGCCAGGCCGCCGAAGCGCGGGTTTTTCGGATCCGGCAACGCCTGTGGAACGTACAGCAGCGCCTGCGTCGGGTAATCAAACTGGCTTTCTATGCAAAGTGTCCGCGCTGTTCCGAGACCGAGCCTCGTCTGTGCGTAGTCAAACGAACCGGCTACTGCCAACGTTGCAGAAGTAAGGATCGCGGAGTCCACACGCTCGACCAAATGCTTCGTCAACATATCGGAAACATCGATGGGCGTTGCCTGCAGGTAGACGCCGCGCCCTCGGCGCTCCACCCAATACACCGATGTAGAATCCTTCGGCTCCATCCAAAGCCGTAGCGTCTGCCCAAACGCCTGTGCTCGCCGGACCAACGGCAGCGTATCTTCTACCGCACCCGTCACCAGTTCAAGGCGCACGCAAAGCAGGTCGAGCGCGAGCAGAAATTCCTGATATCGCATCTCATGCCGGTTCAGAAACGCGGCATGATCTCGAAAGCCCTGCCGTCCTTCCTGCGGAAACAGGCCGAAGAAATGTTCGGATTGATCGCTCAGATGCACCAGGCTTCGGTCTAACTCCGGCGTCGAAAAAAGTTTGCGCCGGGAAATCGCTGCGGTGTCTCGGACAAGATCCTGCACTTGAAGATTGCTGATGCTACGTCCGAAATACTGCCCGGCCACATCTTCAAGTTCATGCGCTTCATCGAAAATCACCGCGCTGTAGTCGGGAAGGATTCCGGCGAACGGCTGGTCTCGCAATGCCAGGTCGGCAAAAAATAAATGATGATTGACGATGATGATGTTGCTTTCACGCGCGCGGCGCTGCATTTCCGTGATAAAGCAGCGCTCGAATTGTTTGCACCTTTGCCCGGCGCAGAGGTCGCCACGCGCATCCAGCTTGGTCCAGGTCGTGCTCCCGTCGGGAATCTCGCTCAGTTCACTGCGATCGCCCGTCTGAGTAGTCAACTCCCAGTCACGGATCAGCGCGTACTCCCGAACCTCCTCCAATCCCGTGAGCACCGGCTCTCGCTCGGCATCATACAGCTTCTGACGGCAGAGGTAATTGGCGCGCCCCTTCATGTAGCAAACCGAAAGCGGCTCTTCCAGCAGAGACTGCAAAAAAGGAATGTCTTTGAAGTAGAGCTGCTCCTGCAGCGTCTTGGTACCCGTGGAGATGATGACGCGCTTGCCCGATAGGATCGCCGGCAAAAGATAGGCGAGCGTCTTGCCCGTACCCGTGCCGGCTTCGACCAGCAGGTGCCGCTTTTCCGCCAGTGCAGCTTCGATCTCCTGCGCCATTTGCAGCTGCCCGGGACGGAATTCGTAGTTCGGATGCGCCCCGGACAAAATACCGTCGCGCCCGAAAAACGACCGTACCGTCATTCGCTTGCGCGGCGACTTGACAGCAATATCAAAATTGGCGGAGTTCTTCACTGCAAGGCGGGAGACGTTCCCACTCTAGCGTAGACGCGTTGCGGATTGCCCCTAAAGAATTGCCTTGGGTTTCATATGAAAACGGCCAATTCGGTACGAACCAGACACCTACGATGCAGAGATCGGCGGACGTCTTTGGTGCACCGTTCGACAGAGTATGACCAGCTGCGGCCAAGCTCAAGCAAGTATGAGCGACTGCATTCTGGGTTAGCTACGCTGACGGATCACACGAGTGCTGCAGATGTGGTCATGTAAGGCTCGCTTCTGGAAGTCGAAAGCTGCCATGATGTACCCGATGCCCAAGGTTAGAGTGCTCAGAAGGTGCGCGAAATATCTCGCGATGGCCCGCGCGACGCTGATCCGTCCTCCGTCGGCAGTGATGACCTTCAAGCCGAGCAACATCTTGCCCGGCGTGGCACTCTTCTGGCTCAGGAAATAGGTGTAGTACGTTACTGACACCGCACTGAACACCAGCCAAATGAGCCCGGCAAACGCGAGGCTCGCTCCATGCGAATTCTCGCCAGCCATGCTTGGGCCGAATACCGGGCCTAGCATCATCTGGATAGGCGTGAGCAGCGTCCCCAAAATGATCGAATCAATCCACACTGCAACAAACCGGAGCCAGAAGCCTCCGTATCGAACAGCCGTAACAGTGGCGGCGCCCGGCCGGATTCCCTGAACGAAGCGTGGTTTACATTCAGCGCACACCATACGCATGCCGAACCGGGCAAGGTCCTCAGGAGCGTACGGAAGACCGCATTCGCTACAGAACAGGCGGGAACGCAAGGGTTCCGCCGGAGTGGTTGCCATACTTAACCCTCTCTAGTACATTTGGCTTAGTCTAGCAGGAAAAACACGGTTGCTTTTTTGGCAGAAATGTTCTACGACTTCGAGCGGTCGACAAGATAATGGATGGCTTCGCTGCGGCTCAGTGCATCAAGGCGCATTACCCCGATGTGCCGGTCATCATGATCTCAGAGCGTATGAATATAAGCCGTGTGCGGGAGGCATTTCGGAGCGTACGGTTATGTCCTCACACACAGAGTTGCTCGTGAGCTAATCCTCGCGATGAAGACAGTGTTATCTGGTGCGCTGTATGGATACCCAGCTAAGCGGCCAACGCCCGAACCAACGTAGACAGACTCAGCTTCGTCTTGGCTGCTATCTGACGTAGCGCCGTCAAAGGGCTTCCGGCGCGTCAAGGACGGTCCACAGGTTGCATGCGGACAGTAGGGCCGAGCCCCTCGGAGTAACGTTCTGTTCGTCATCTAAGCCAAGGCGGAGAAGTCCTCGGCATCAACAACCGCGCTCTCGTGGACGGGATGCAGCTCAGCCTCATGCATACCATTTTTCTGAGTGCACACGTAATACATTCCATCGCAGCCTTCAAAAATGGCAATCACTGGTCCTTTCCCGAAGCCGTGATGATCACTGCCAACGAGAGCGTTTTGTGGGTGCCCGTTGTCATGATATTTGAGCCGATAAATTCGTTTCTCGGTGATCGGTCCGATAACATTCGCTAAATGGTCGCGGATTTTCTTGTACGCCTCTTCGGCCTCTCGGGATTGGCTTGCTGCCGGAATAAAAAATCGCATAGCTTACCTCTCGGTGTGGTCTGCTGAAAACAGCAACGACCATAAAGTCTGTGGTTGATTGTTGCTCAATTATTGGACTACTGGAATTGGACTACTCGAACAAAATGGAAAGTAATGATCTGTTTCTCATTCATTGGTCCAGCTCGATGGAGCTGGAAGCATGTAGTGGAATTGATTGCTGATGAGAACCTGTAGCTTCAAATATTTACGAGACTCGCCTGGACGTAAGTTGTTGTAATTGTCGATCAGACGGCCCGTGCAAATCTCACAGGTAGTGGAACTACCAAAAGAGAATTTTTAGCACCTTCGCGGCCCCCGTGTCAAATGCAAATTAATTGCCAACGAGAAGCACGACTGCAGCGGTGCTGGGATTTATGAGATGGTCCGTTGCTGTAGTGACTGCGGCCCGTAGCATAGAAGGACGAATTGGCCACAAGTTCTAGTTGTATGGTAAATTCTTACAACGCAAGAATGCCGCTAACGTTCTGATTGAACATATTCGCATCCCTGACATAATCGAGTCCAGCAGAGGTGTGTACTTCTTTACCAATGAGGCCACGACTTGATCCGTTAGCGCCGATTCCTGAACCTGCTGCCAGCGTTCACTGCACGGAACAGTGGACCAGATTCAGCCTCCGCTTGTTTTAAGCCAAGCCTTTACGGGACAAGTCTCCGGCGTTTGCCAAGTGTCACGGCAACGTTCTGACCATGTTGCTCCTGGTCAGTCTTGCTCTGCCTGATGATAATGACCAGTCCTTCCGAAACAAACTGGAGATCATCCACGGTCAACGCCACTAGCTCAGATCGTCTAAGCGCGGCAGCAAAGGCGACCAGGAGCAAAGCTCTGTCCCTTGCGCCAGCCAGAGTATCTGGCACCTGAACCAGCATCTGCTTCATGTAGTCCGTCGTGCAAGCTGCCTTCTGCACCTGGGCAGTCCCGAGCGTGCGCCGGATACCTTGCCATGTCTCAGCCACGACAGCGTGTCTCATCGACGTTCGTGACTCCATGCCAGCCGCAGCGTGCGCCTTGCTGATTGCCGCGAGACGAAGGCTCATCTTCGCAGGCTTGAGACCTTCATCTGCCATTGAAGCGGGGTAAGCAGCGATGCTGGCAGCACTAGCGGGTAAGGCGGGCACGTTCTGGTGAGCGCAGAAGGCAGCGAAGTGTTCTAAATCGCAGCGGTAAGCCTTGCGCGTATTTCGGCTTTAGCCTTGCGGGTGTACCTGCGGATCGACTCGGACAGGGTGACGTCAAGCAGTTGAGTAGGTCGGAGAGAAGTCACGACTAACGATAAGATTCACTTATCGCTAGTTACAAAGACAATATTCAAAGCCACATTAGCGGGATACGTTCGCCGCACTTAGTCAGTTACTAACAACGCCTGAAGGCGCCAAGCTGCAGCACTCGACGCGAGGCAGGACACGGCTAGGACTAGCTGAACCCGAGAGGGCAGGGGGCGCTCACACATCAACGGACCGCGCTGGGGTCATACAAGTTTTGGATAGGTTCAAACCAAGGTGATTGCCTTGTGTCTACGGACGGAGCGAAACGGGATAAATTTAGATTATGTACCGGCTTCGACGGGAACTACTATATGCGGGATTCGCCTCCTTTCTCACGCGAGGGTCTGCCGGGCAATCCACGCGTAATATATGGGACCCCACGGGAATTGACACAAGTCTAGAGCAAGAAGTTCCGCAACCTCTCGCTCAGATCGGAACGCTGCGGCGCTCAAAGCTGACTATGAGCAAAATCTCCAGGATCTAGATCACCTCGCAGCACTTGTTAAGAGTCTTCGGACCGGTGTGCAAACGAGTGGTCACGCTGTCGTCCCGACCTCTTTGCTCCGGGACTCGGAGAAAGTTCGGAAACTGAGCAAGCGAGTCTTTGAGCGGCTTTACGCTTCTCGATAATGAACGAAGTTCCTGCCGAGCTTGAACCCGGTTGCCACGCTGCCGTGATCTAAGCCTTAGCGAAGGTTTGACTACCCTTCTAGTCGAACGGGGGATTGCAAGGGGGCGTTTCCGGCCCTCTTGTCGGGGGAGACCGCTGCACTTGCGGTCAGAGGGAATCCGCCCCGGTACGCGTGCTTCCATCGGGAGGAACGGGAAAGAGGGGTCAAGATTCTTTACGATGCTGCCGCAGGCTCGCTGCTGAAACTGCGTAAGCAGCCAAGTCCGTGGCGAAGCGTTAACCCCTATTGAGCTGGTTTCCCCTTTTGGGGATTCCTTTAGATGGGGGTAAGCCAGGAGAGGGGAGTCCAGAGGGGGGGAACCTCGGCGTAGGTGGCGGCGCTGGCGGACATCCAAAGTTAATCTTGAAATGGCTGAGCGTTATCTTCGAACGATCTGTGAAGAATCCGTAAATCTCTGGCTCGACAGCAACTTAGAGGGCAAACAGCGCTTTCAGCAACTGGTTTTTGGCCAAGGCATCACGTACCACAACGGCGAAGGTGTTCAAACTGTAGGGCGTCGTTTGTTATCTACGGTTTGCGCGACAGTACGAGCGGACAAATCCCGCTTTGGCAGATATGGCGTCCCCAAGGGGATTCGAACCCCTGTTATCGCCGTGAAAGGGCGGTGTCCTAGGCCGGGCTAGACGATGGGGACGCAACGGTGGAGAACAGAATCCACCTTTTCCAATCTAGCAAACTGCACAATCCTATCCAGTCCGGCCTGGCGTGCGAACCCGTAAGAACTACAGGGTATGCAAGTAAGCCAGCAGATCGGCCTTGTCGCCGGCCGACAACATGTCGGAATAGGCGGGCATGCCATTGCCACCATTGTTGATCTGCGCCAGGACGTTCTCGTCCGTAACGGCCTTCCCGTTGTTCAATGTCTTCTTTTTAAAAAGCCCCTGCAGCGACGGTCCCATCTTCTTCTCTGGGGAATCTACGTTATGACAGACAGCACATTGTTCGAAAACGGCCTTGCCCTTCGTGGCGTCCCCTTTAGCTCCTTTGTCCTGAGCTGCCCCGGCCAGGGCAACCACCCCGCAAAACAAAAGCGAACCCGCAACCATCATTGTCCGGCGATTCATGTTCGTCTGATCTCCTGCCTCCGGTCTATTGGACGTCGTGCATTCCCGGAAGCTTCTCATAGTCTACAATTTGCACTCATTAAATTTCCGTTTTCTTTAAGCCATAATGGAGACATTCGGACCCGACCATACTCTCGGTTAGAAGTAAAGTCGTTTTAATCCGGACAAGGAAGTACATGCTGCCAGGAACGAGAAGAAGTTTATTGAGGCTCCGGATGACGACGCTATTCGGCTTGCTGTTTCTGCCGATTGGCCTATTCGCCGGGGAACCAGGGGTCCCAAACATGACCATCGCTCCCAAGGCGGGTCCCGTCGAACTGTTCCCCGAAAGCGCTATCCGGCCCGGCCAGAACGCGGTCGCGTGGACCGTGTTCCAGGGAACGACGCCGGAGCCGATTCCAATCGAAATCATCGGAATCCTTGAGAATCAGTGGGGCCCCAAGCAGGACATTATTCTGGGGCGCATGCTCGGAAAGGCGATTCGGACCAATGTTGCCGGCGGCATGAGCGGTAGCCCTGTTTACATCGATGGAAAGCTGGTGGGTGCGGTCTCGCTGCGCCTCAGCACCTTCTCTCCGGATGCGATCTGCGGAATTACGCCGATTCAGTTGATGCTCGAAGTCAAGGATTTCGACACCGACCGTCCGGCGGATAGCCGCACTCCGGACAAACTGCAGGTCGCGCAGACGTCGGTGCCTGTACCCTCCCAGATGCTGAGGCGTTTGGCTGCGGCAGCCGCAACGCCGGTCCAGGAAGGCGCCGTGATGACCCCAATCGCAACACCCATCACCATGTCCGGGTTCAGCAGCGAAAGTTTTCAACAGTTCGCGCCGCTTTTCAATCAACTTGGACTCACGGTAGCGGAAGGGGGGGCCGGCGGGTCTCTCGATTCGGCAAAACCGGCTCCTGGCTGGCAAACAGCGCTCCAACCCGGAGAGGGAGTTTCGGCCGTCTTAGTATCGGGCGACATGACGATGAGTGGCGGCGGCACCGTTACTTACAACGACGGCAAACGCATTCTGGCGTTCGGTCACCCGATGTTTAACCTGGGCCCGGTCAGTATGCCGCTCGCCAAGGCAAATGTGCTTTGGACACTGGCGTCGGCTTACCAACCTACCAAGATCGAAAATGCTACTGAAGTTGTCGGGACGGTCAATCAGGACCGGCACAGCGCAATTGAAGGACGGTTGGGAGAGGCGGCGCAGATGATCCCCGTTACCATGCACGTGCGCTCCTACGCCTCAGACAACACCGTACACAAAACGCGTGATTTTCACGTCAACGTCTTTGTCGATCAAAAATGGACCCCGTATCTGATGATGGCCACGCTGTTTAATTCGCTATCGCAACTAAACGACTTCTCGGAGGAAGCGACTTACCGCTTGCACGCCGAATTGAAGGTTGCGGGACAACAGCGAATCGAGGTCACAACGATGCAGGCGCCGGCAGAAACGCAGATCCCGACACCGATGCTTCTTGCCGGCTGGTGGGGTGACAAATTCAATCGCCTCTTCGGCAATTCCGCAAAGCTGCCAAAACTGGACGCGGTCAATGTCGATATCGATCTGCTGCCCGACCGCCGCATCTCACAGATCGAATCGGCCTGGATTGCTGACAATAAAGTGAAGCCGGGCACCGACGTACCCGTAAAAGTATTCTTGCGGCCTTATCATGGCGACCGGATCGAAAAAACAGTGCAAGTTACCATTCCTGCCGGTCTGTCGCGAGGGCAGCACGAAATTCTTTTTAGTGATGCCGACACACTCAGCCATTTCCAAAACATTGCCAGCTCGTTGAACCGGGTCGAAGACATCCCGCAGACCGTAGCGATGCTGAATGAGGAACGTAGTAACAATCGTCTATATGTTTCCCTAATTCAATCCCAGCCCACCGTCTACTCGGATGAAAAAGTATTGCCCAGCTTGCCCGCGTCCATTCTGAACGTCATGCAAAGCGGACGGGCAACGAACCATGAATTTGTCAGCGCTCCGGAGAGCGCGCACGAGCAAGCTTCTGTTCCCTTCGACACCGTCGTAACGGGCAGTTACTCGCTCAAAATCTACGTAAACTGAGAGCCCACTCCCCATAATGTTTCTGCTTCAGGCCTTGCTTTCGGCTCGTCGCCGAGCCGCCGCTCCCCTATTGTTTTCGCTCGCTGCCATGTTTTTCGCCCATGTGCCAGCGCTGGCTGTGGAAACACACGTCTGGGAACAATCAGACGATGCAGACTTCAGTCGCGGTACAGCGAATCATCTTTCCATTCGCAGCGACGGCCATCTGGCGCTGGCTCCCGAGTTCAAGGAGCTCGACAGTACAACCGTCCCCTATCTCTGGGCCATTGCGCAGGATTCCAAAGGGACGATCTATTACGCCGGCGGGGCACCTACGGGAGCAACCACAAAGATTCTGGCGCTGTCCCCGGGAGGAAAGCCGCGGCAATTCGCGGAGCTCAGCGGCCTTGAAATTCACGCGCTTGCCGTAGATTCTCAGGATCGAGTCTACGCTGCCGCATTGCCCGATGCGAAGGTATACCGCATCAATGAAAAGGGAAAAGCAGATCTCTTCTTCGACCCTCATGCCAAATACGTTTGGGCGCTCGCGTTCGATCGCTCAGGAAACCTCTTTGTGGCCACCGGCGATGGCGGTCTGATTTACAAAGTCGCTCCCGACGGCAACGGAACCGAATTCGCGAACACAAGCGAAACTCACGCCCGGTCCATGATTATGGATGAAGCCGGCGACCTGATCGTCGGCACGGAGCCGGGTGGACTGGTGGAGCGAATCTCTCCTAAGGGCGAAAAATTCGTCTTATTTCAGACGCGCAAGCGCGAAGTAACTGCAGTCGCGGAGCGCGATGGCGTTTTTTATGCGGTTGCGGTCGGCACCAAGCCGCCGGTCGTGTCGGGACCACCCCCGGTATTACCGGCCGTTCCTGCACCTGTAAATCCGGCGGGGGGGACGCGTGTTGCTACCGCGCCGCCTTCCGCTGCGCCGCCAATCGGTTCTCTTAGCGCCACCATCGGCGGTGGCTCCGATTTCTATCGCATCCAAAAGGACGGATTCGCGGAACGTCTTTGGGATTCACCTTCCGATATTGCCTATGCAATTGCGTTCGATCCATCGGGACGCGCGCTCATCGGTACCGGCAATAAAGGGATGATCTATCGGATTGAGTCAAACCAAATATCCACCGTGCTATTAACAGCCCCTCCTACTCAGGTGACCGCGTTTCTGAACGGAAAAAACAACATCATCTATGCGGTCACTGGAAACGTCGGCAACCTTTACTCCATCGGGCCAAGTCTGGAAAGGACGGGCAACCTGGAAAGCGATGTATTGGATGCAGGAGCTTTCTCATATTGGGGCAAAGCGCATGTGACTGCTACCCCCAACGGCGGCACGATTGAGCTCGAGGCGCGCTCCGGCAATCTGAATAATCCGCAGCATGACTGGAGCAAATGGGGGCGGGTGCCGATTGACCCTCTCGGCGGCCAGGTTGCAGCGCCGCCCGCCCGCTTTCTTCAATACCGGTTGACGCTCTCCTGCTCGCCCGAAGGAAAATCTCCGGACGTAAGCGTTGTCGACATTCCGTACCTGCCCAAGAATTCGGCGCCGCGCGTGGATCAAGTCGAAATCGGGCCGGTGAATTATCGGCAGGCGCCCGGAACATCCTTGTTGGAGCGAAACGTAGCCCCTTCCGGTTCGGCGTTGTCCATCAGTCTTCCAGCTGTGGGCTCGCACCGCCCGTCTCCATCCACTCCGCTCAACGAGACCGCCGGAGCCGCAACGCTGCAATATAACAAAGGTTTCTTCACTCTCCGCTGGAGCGCCTCGGACCCGGATCATGACCCTTTACTCTTCAAGGTCGAACTCCGCGCCAAAACCGGGTCGCGTTGGCGCGTTTTGAAAGACAATCTGCAAGAGACGCACTTCGCGTTGGACTCTGCGGCATTTCCGGACGGAGATTACGTTGCGCGCGTCACCGCGTCGGATTCCCCGGGTAATCCGCCGTCGCAGGCACTTTCGTCCGAGCTTTACAGCGAGCCGTTCATAATTGACAACACACCGCCTGAGATTCTGGATATCCAGAACGAAAAACATGGCCAACGGCGCGTCACTCGGTTCACCGCCAAAGATGCTCAGAGTTGGATCGGGAAAGCTGAATATTCCATCAATGGCGGTGAATGGGCTCTCCTTCAGCCCACAAATCGAGTCACTGATTCACAGGCCCTGACCTACGAACTGGAAAGCGATCCCGGCCAGACCGTGGCCATCCGCGTTTTCGACGAAGACGACAATGTTGTCGTAAAGCAAATCGGGGGAGAATGATAGGGACCTCCTGAGAAACAGTCAACCGTCATGCTTCGTTACCTGGATTCCAATTCGTCCCGGTCAGCGTTCCGGTTGAGATCCTTCTGCGTGTTTCTAGCCTTCCTCTCGGTGTGGTGCGCCAAAGCGCAAGACTTAGCTGCGCCCGCCGTGCATGTAGAACTCGGCGACAGATCGCCAGTGCTGCTCCAGTCACTACAGTTCTCGTCTTCATTGGCGTCTGCGGCTCGGTCGCATAGTTCCCGGATACAGGTATTGCTGGTTTTGAAAAATACCTCGATGAAGACGATTGCCGGATGCACTTTCCGCGTGGATACCGGGAAATCATCACTGCTTCCGCACGCTTCGGCTTCGATGCCAAGCCTTGACTTGCGAAGCGGAGAAGTGGCGCAGGTTCCGCTCGAAGTTGAACTTGCCCGTTCTTTCACGACAGCCCGGAGTCTTCCGGCTGTCCTGAGCATTTCGCTCGATGGCGTGCTCTTCGCCGACGGCTCCAGCTATGGCCCCGATACGCTTCACTCTCTTCGAACGCTAAGCAGAGCAGAAGCTGAAAACCGGCATGAACGGCAGTATCTGACGTCTTTGTTGCGTGCTGGACGATTGGCTGATATCCGGCAAGAGCTGAACTTTGGCTTACCCGATACGCCGCTGTCGCTGGCTGTTTCCGTTCTTCCGACGGTCTCTTCGGCATCTTCCGGCGAGGGCGGGGCGAAACGGATCAAGCTCACTTCATTGCCTGTGCCGAATGCTCCTGCAGAAGCCGTTGGCGGGGAAGCCGATTTACTGAATGATGGTCTTTCCGCGCCTGCCGTTGTTCTTCGCAACGTATCGGCGAAAACAATCCTCTCCGCGAGCATTGCCTTTCTTGTTCGCGACGAACAGGCGAATGAATTTGTCGCCGCCGATCTGCCGGAACAAACGGGAATATTGCCGGGCAAGCAAACCAAAATTCAGGAATCCGGATTTGTTCGATTATCACGGACGAAAGGACCGCCCCTCGAAATCCGCGCCGTTGCCGTGCTCGTTACGTCGGTCGAATTCGCGGATGGCACAGTATGGGTTCCGGACCGGGCTGAGATAGACGCCGCAACCGCGAATCCGGAGCTGCGCAGACTCTTGTCCGATTCCCCGGAACGGCAGCGGCTCGCGGGTATCTTTCGGCGCGATGGGATTAACGCCGTAACTGCGGAGCTCAGGAAATTAGAATAGGCTTTGGATCCAAGAGACCGGGTTCGATTCATTGGAAAAGCGATGGACGGTCTGTCGCTGAAGGACCGCTGGGCGCTCACCGGCAGCTGGGTGGCGACCAGGCTGTATTCGCCTGAAACTTTGCCGCTTCGCATTATGGAAGCGTTGGGACCGACTCCCGGCGAGTGCGTTAAGCAATTGCAGCTACGCGGCTTAGACCCGACACTTTATCATTACGAATTGCTGGAAGCGCCATACGAGCAATCGGGACCGTAAACCATCGGCCCTGCTAAACTGTGGATGTTCGGGGCGTGGCTCAGCCTGGTAGAGCGCCTGGTTCGGGACCAGGAGGCCGGAGGTTCGAATCCTCTCGCCCCGACCAATCCTTCCTTTCACTTGCGCTGAGGTCGAAGTGATCTTGAACGCGACGTACGGAACCAGCGCATGATCTCGAAAGTATTTCACTTAACTGCGAAGAGCAAACACGACCTTCCTCAATCGTTTGTAAAAAATATAGATAGGATAAAAGCTCTATATCCAGAGTATGAAATACGAATTCACGACGATGCCGACATCCAAAATTTTCTGAAAGCAAATTACAAAGATTACTACGACAATGTCATATGTCAGATGCCGAAATTTATCATGGTTGTCGACACTGTACGCTATGTGTGGATGAAGCATTACGGCGGAGTTTATTGCGACATGGACATCTTCTTTCGCAAACGATTCGATTTTGGTGGTGGTGGCGCAGTCTTTGTCAAACGGGAATGGACGTGGCCTAAGGACAGCTCGATAACCGATAGTGTTCATAACTGCTGGTTCGCAAGCGAGGCTGAACATCCCATATGGGATGAAATCCTCGACGGGATCGCTGCCAATGTTCGGGCGCTGCGTGGTCAGAAAGAGCGAAAGCTCGCTAGCGGCCAGCTGAATATTTTCATCCAAAAGGTGCTGGGCAAGCTGCGTCTTAGGGAGCGCTACTTTCCAATCGTCTTCAACGTCACAGGCCCAAATGCAATCTCTAAGATCATCACGCAGCGCGGCCTGCTTCAGAAATACAAAGATGTTAGAGTCGCCCCAGCGTCCGACATTTTTCAGCAAGGCATCAGTAAGGGCAATCCGAGTGAGGCGTTCTTCGTGCACGAAACTGCTGGAAGCTGGGCTGAGTAAGATCTCGCTGCCCGAAATCACACCGAAGATAAATCCTCACCCGGCACCGAACCGGCCACGCATCCCCGCGCGGAACTGTTTTCGGTCGACCCAAGCGGGACAGTTACCTGTTAATTACACAACCATTTCTCGTGCTAACGACACTGAAGGTCTCCGGGGCCTGACGCAGCAGCCTACATATCGCAGTTAGCGGTGCTACAGAATTCGAGCTGGGCTCATTGGCTAAGGAGCGAAAACGCCAGTAAGATCCAGAATCAGATCTGTCCTACTAGAGGCGAAGGCAGCGACGCTGTAGTCGGTTGTGGGAACAATAGCCAGATTGGATGTTACTGCTCCATCAAACGCGTTAAGCGTCGAGACAGTTGGTTCAGGTTGTTGATCGGGCCACAACGAAATAAATGTTGGCCGGACCTAATGAGTAGCGTGTGATCATCCGCAGCCTCTTGTCGGCAGGAGTGCCGAACCCCCGCTCTTTTTCGGTCTGCGCAATCCACAACCGTGGGACCGCCGCGTAAAAAGCAGGTTTCGTTTCGCCAGCGTAACGCAGTACGCGAGCACGCTGTAGTAGACCTGTTCGCTGGCTTCCACGCTCGGAATTCATGCCCGGGCGGAAAAACGCTCAACATTCTTAATCAGAAAATCGCCTCACCCGGGTTTTCAAGTTTTTTTTCTTTGAATCATGGCGTGTTTCACCGGGTTTTTCGGCTTGCCTAAGTAGGAGGCTTCACGAAGTGCTTATGAAGCGCAGAAACTGTCTCAAACACAGTAGGAGAGCCGACATACAAGAGCGATCCGAGAAAAGACGCAAACCCGCGCTTGATTTGAGCAGAAAGGATAAAACGATGGCCCTCCACCATTTGATTCGCCGCGTGAAATCCATTTCATCGGGACTGCACAGGGCTGTGTGTTCCTTCGGCCGAACTCAGGTCAGTGCTTCGACGGAATTGAGCCGCAGAAGCATGCGCAGAGGAGAAGTTTGGCTGCGTGCGTCACTGGTGTGCGCCGGGCTGGTAGCTCTCACTTACGTCCCCGCTCGGGCACAAACGGTGACGGCCGGGGTAGCAGCAGGCGCATTCCCGATTTCAGTTGCCGTGAACCCGATAACGAACAAGATTTATGTGGCGAATGAAAACAGCAACAACGTGACAGTGATCGATGGCGCGACCAACGCGACCACGACCTTGGGGACGGGGAGGGCCCCGGTTGCGCTTGCCGTGAACCCGGTGACGAACAGGATCTATGTAGCGAATCAAACCGGCAACAGCGTGACGGTAATTGATGGGGCGACCAACGCAACCCAGACCATATCACTAGTACCGGTAGGCTTCAACATTTCCCCCACGCCGGTAGCACTTGCCTTGAACCCGGTAACGAACAAGATCTATGTGGCTAATCAAATCGGCAATGACGTGACTGTGATTGATGGGGCCACGAACACGACCACGACCGTCGGGGTGGGTGCGAGCCCCAATTCGGTTGCCGTGAACCCGGTGACGAACAAGATCTATGTAGCCAATGAAAACAGCGCCAATGTGACCGTGATTGATGGGGCGACCGATGCAACCCAATCCGTACTAGTGGGCAGCGGCCCAATTGCGGTTGCCGTGAACCCAGTCACGAATAAGATCTATACGGCCAATGGCGCCAGCAACAATGTGACGGTAATCGATGGGGCGACCAACGCGGTCACAAGCGTGAGGGTGGTGGGTCCGGTTCAGGTTGCCGTGAACCCGGTGACGAATAAGATCTATACAGCCAACTATTTCAGGAATAACGTGACGGTGATTGACGGGGCGACCAACGCGACCCAAACCGTACCGGCAGGCTCATTCCCCATTTCAGCTGGCGTGAACGCGATGACGAATAAGATCTACGTGGCTAACGCCCTGTCCGGGAACCTGACGGTGATCGATGGGAAGACCAACATGACCCAATCCGTACCGGTAAACGGCGCGGGCCCGTTTTCAGTTGGCGTGAACCCGGTGACGAACAAGATCTATACGGCCAACGAAAGCGGCAACAATGTGACGGTTATCGACGGGGCCACGAATACGACCACGACGGTGGTGGCAGGCACGAACCCGACTTCGGTTGCGGTGAACCCGGTGATGAATGACATCTATGTGGCCAACGCAGGCAGCAACAATGTGACGGTAATCGATCAGGCCACGAACACGACCACGACGGTGACGGTGGGTGCGAACCCGACTTCGGTTGCGGTGAACCCGGTGACGAATGACATCTATGTGGCCAATCAAAACAGCAATAACGTGACGGTGATCGATGGCGCCAGGAACACGACCGCAACTGTGGCCGTGGGTGCGAACCCCAATTCGCTTGCCGTGAACCCGGTGACGAATGACATCTATGTGGCCAATCAAAACAGCAATAACGTGACGGTGATCGATGGAGCGACGAACACGACCACGACCGTGGCGGCAGGCACGACCCCGGCTTCGGTTGCAGTGAACCCGGTGACGAATGAGATCTATGTAGCCAATGCAGGCAGCAACAACGTGACGGTGATCGATGGGGCCACGAACACGACCACGACGGTGGTGGCAGGCACGACCCCGGCTTCGGTTGCAGTGAACCCGGTGACGAATGAGATCTATGTAGCCAATGCAGGCAGCAACAGCGTGACGGTGATCGATGGGGCCACGAACACGACGACGACAGTAACGGTGGGTGGGAATCCCAATTCGGTTGCGGTGAACTCGGTGACAAATGAGATCTATGTAGCCAATCAAAACAGCAACAACGTGACGGTGATCGACGGGGCCGCGAACACGACCATGACCGTGGCGGCAGGCACGACCCCGACTTCGGTTGCGGTGAACCCGGTGACGAACAAGATCTATGTAGCCAATGCAGGCAGCAGCAACGTGACAGTAATCGATGGGGCCACGAACACGACCACGACCGTGGGGGCAGGCATGGACCCGTCTTCAGTTGCGGTGAACCGGGTGACGAACGAGATCTATGTGGCCAATCAAGGCAGCAACGATGTGACGGTGTTAGCAGAACAGCAGGTGCAAACGATTCCGCTGACGGCAACGATCAGCCCCCTGCCAGGCAATCAGACCAGTAGCACCACGCCGACCTTTACGTTCACGGCCAGCAGCAGTTTTTCACCCACGGCACCGCCGCCCGATGCCGTGTACTTCCAGGTGGACACGTGGCAGGGTGCGTGGACTCCGGCCACCGCGACGACGATCCCCGGCAGCTTTTCCGGCACGCTGCCCGCGCAGTCGCCTGGCGTGCACCTCCTGTACGCCTATGCCACAGATGGACAAGACGCCACTTCCGTCCAGGCAGGCGGCGGTTCAGCCGGGGCTTCATCGCAGCAGAGCAGTCCCGTAATCGGCAACATCACAGCGTATCTCTTCCTCGTGCCGGCGCCGCTAACGCTCGGGGTCGACGATCTCCAGTTTCTCGTCCAGCGCCTCCAAATTCCCCAGGAGATCAAGAGCAGTCTGAGCGCCATCCTGTTGAATGTTAAGGCGCGCTTGGAGGCTGGTCACACTCAGCCCGTCTGCGGCATGCTGCACGCGTTCCTCCATGAGGTTCGTGCCCAGTCGGGCAAGAAGATCCCGATGGGGCAGGCCGACGAGCTGATTCACGCGGCGATTGAGATAACACTAACGATTGGTTGCTCATGACCGGTGTTAGATGGTTGCTGTCCGGAGAAGAGTCGCCGAGCGAAGCTTCGTCCGTGCAGTGTAATCACGTTCAGCTCATCGATACGACGGTGCGTAACCGAATCAGCATGTTCGCGATGGGGTATACCATCAAATCCATAACGATGGGGTTTGTTCCGCCGTGCAACATTGGGCCGTAGCCCGCCGATGCTTGGCGCGGAGCAAGAGAACTGCACCGGGCGTTTGGCGTTCAGGAGAGCAACAAGGGAGGCGCTGTGTTAAATCCGAAGCTCAGCAGACGGCAGTTTCTCAAGGCTGGCGCACGCTCGGCCGTTCTCGCGCTCGCCGGCTCTGGCGCAGCGAGCGCATCCGACGGTGAGATCGTTAGCGCCGCGATTCATCCCGCCATCGGCATCGCCCGCATCGGCAACAGCACTAGCGGCTATTACCTTGGCCCGGAGCTGCCCGGCACCGTGCCGCTCGCGCCAGGCGGCTTCAAGGACGCCTCCGGTGCGATTAAGCGACAGGCGGCGCGTTTCCGCATCTACGGCTTGGATCGACATCGTCGAGTCGTACGGGAGCTCACTGCCGATGAAGCGGAGATCACTTGGCGCGCGCATCTCACCAATGCTAAAGCGGCTTGGTACGACTTTCACACTGCCCTCGACATCCCCGAAGCGCAACCAACGCTGCGCCGCAATGCGACTTACGTCGGCGCGGCCCGTGACGCGTTGATCATCGACCCGGGCGCGCGAGAGATCGCTGGCAGCCGTAGCGGCCCCGTCGCCTGCGATGGGGGTACCTTCTTCGGCATTGAGGCGCCGCTCGGCGAGCTACGCACCGATGATGCCGGTCGCCTCCTGGTACTCGGCGGAAACGGGCGGTCGTTTTCGCCGTTCAGTGCGCCTCTCACCACCTTCGCCAACAACGACGAATGGTGCGATGACACCTCCGACGGCCCGGTTACCGCGACCGTCCGGCTCGGTAGACGAACGCTACCGGTCACGCCGGCCTGGGTCATCATTGGGCCGCCCAACTACGGGCCGGCGATTGCCACCGGCTATCGCACGCTCTATGACGTAATGACGCAGACGATGATCGATCTCGGGCTGCTGTCACCGCCCGCGAGGGTCGGCTTTCTCAGCGACATCTATCCGCTCTTCGATCGCCTGTCCCAGCTCCAATGGGTGAATCAGGGCATGCTTGAGCGTTACGGCTGGCAGTCGTCGGAGGATTTCCTGGATCCCGTCGTCGTCGCCCGGCTGGCCGATCCCTGCCCGGAGAACGAGTCGTTTCGCCGGGCGCTCTTCGAGCGCTTCCGCAATCCCGACTACGCGACGATGCAGCCGGATGCCTTGCCGCCGCTCTACGGCGATGCCGTGGCGATTCCCGCCAACAGCCCGCGCGATTGGCTGGCGGTAACCGCGGTGCAATACGCCAATCTGGCGCGCTGGGCGGACGGGGACTTCGTCAATGATCTGGCTGGCGCCGACCCTAGCGCTGACTGCCTGGAAGATCTGCCATCCGGGGTGCAACCCACGGCGCTCGATCGCGCCGCGCTCGAGGCATGTCTCGGCGATGCTTTCCACCCTGGATGCGAGGCTACGTGGCCGATGCGCGTGGGGTCGACGTACTCGGGTCTCTTCCGGCTGCGACACCGCAAGGAGCCTGAGCCCGACTACGGCGACGTGCTGACGCCGGAGATGGCGCTGGCGCGAAACGGACCGCTCGATGGGTGCGTGCCGGGATCGGTCACGCGCTGGCTTGCGGTGCCGTGGCAGGCCGATACCGCAAGCTGCCGCTCGGGCTATGAGCCGCAGATTGATCCGTATTTGCCGACTTTCTGGGCTGCTCGCGTTCCTAATCACGTGTTCACACAAGAGAGCTACCGGAAGGTTCTGGACCGGTCCTTGCCGCTCGCGGTCCGGCAGCAGGCGTTCAACACCCGCGCTGCGTTTTTCCGCGACATCGATCAGCCGACGACCGAGCAGACGCTTGCAAACATGGTGGAGAACTGGTTCCGCCTCGGCCTCGTGGAGGAGCGGCGCGGCCCGGGGGACAACGCGTTCCCGAAGGCTATGCGGGTCGAGACCGAGAGAGGCTTCTCGGAGTAGTGCGTGTCGCCATCGTCGGAGCGGGACCTGCCGGCTGCGCCGCGGCCATCGAGCTCTGCCGGCTCGGAGCCGAGGTGGTGCTGCTTAGCAACGCCGGCGACGGCATTGGCGAGCAGTTGCCTCCCGAAGCCCGCCCGCTCCTCCAGCGGTTAGGACTGTTGCCGCTCGATGGGCATGTCGATTGTGTTGGGATTCGCACCGCGTGGCGGACAGAGACACTCGGCGAGCAGGCTTTCGTCTTTCGTCCGTTCGGCAACGGGTGGCTGCTCGACCGCCGCGTTTTCGGTGCACAGATGCGCCAGCGCGCCGTCGACGCCGGGGCGGTGCTACGCCAGCCGGTGCGTCTCGTTAGCGTTGCCCGTCCTCGCGATTGGCGACTCCACTTCGAAGGCGACGAGGTCGCTTGCGATTGGATTATCGACGCCAGCGGCCGGCACGCTGCGGTGGCGCGCCTGCTCGGCATCCGCCGCCGTCGCTTCGATCGGCAGTTCGCGGTCGTTGGATGGTTGCAGACCGAAGCCGACGACGCGGACGCCACGCTCACCGTCGAGGGCGACGCTGGCGGCTGGTGGTACACAGGACGCCTGCCCCATCGCCGACGTGTGGCGGCGTTGATCGCTTCCGATCGCCCCGACCTTATGGGATGGGAGAAGCAATTGCGCTCGACGCGACACATCGCGCCTTTGCTGGGCGATTATCGTTACTGCGGTCCATTAGTCGTGCGACCCACCGACTCGTCGATGCTCGAGCGCAGCGCGGGCTCGGGTTGGATCGCCATTGGCGATGCCGCCGCGAGCTACGATCCCATTGCCTCTCGGGGGCTCGTGGCCGCGCTGGAATCCGGCATTGCTGCGGCTGCGCTCGTCGGGGCTTCTTCCGAGCGTCTCGCCGCCTACCATGCTGATCTCGAGCAGCGCTTTATGCGATACCTTGAGGAGCGAAATCGGTTGTACTCTTCATAACCGGCCGCTGTGACAGTGAGCTTGGGAGTTCCCATCGAAAACGGAGTTATTACCGCCCGGACTCCATCGTGGAACCCGCCCCAACGTACACCAGAAAGGCTCGTCGGCACCCTAAAAATCCACGTAAGCTGCTGATTCTAAACACATATAGATTGATCAGCCCACTTCCTCATCGCCCAGAACGCTTTTTATAAACGGGAAAAACCCCACCGCCGCGGGGCTTATAGAATGGGACCGTATGGATCTCGTTGTGAACGGCACGCGGATTCAAGTCGAAACCGATCCGGAGCGGCCGCTTCTTTGGGTGCTGCGGAATGAACTCGATCTCACCGGCGCCAAATACGGCTGCGGTGAGGGACAATGCGGCGCCTGTACGGTTCTGGTCGATGGCGTCCCGCATCGTTCCTGTGTAACGCCGGTCGGTAGCATCGGAAGCTCGGAGATCACGACGATCGAAGGCCTCGCTCCAACCGGAACACTGCATCCCCTTCAGCAAGCTTTTCTGGATTGTGACGCCATGCAGTGTGGATACTGCACGCCAGGCATGATTCTGCAATCGGTTGCTCTGCTCCGAAAACGGCGCAATCCGTCTGTTTCGGAAATCAAAGAACAACTACAGGGCAACGTTTGCCGATGCGGAACGTACAACCGCATTGTGGCAGCCGTGCGGCAAGCGTCCGCGACAATGACTAGCGCGTCCAAACCATAGTTATGGCTGCCATCTCTTCTAACATCGATCCAGACCGTCGCCGCTTTTTGCAAACGCTCGGTGGTGGTTTGCTGGTCCTGTGGACAACGCCCGCAACCGCCTTGGCACAGGAGTCCGGCGGGAATCGAGGTCATAGCGGCCAGTCGCTTCCTGAATCCGTGAACGCCTGGCTCCACATTGCTCCAGACGGGAAGATAACAGCCTTCACCGGCAAAGTTGAGGTAGGCCAGAACATCCGCACATCACTTTCACAAGCCATTGCGGATGAGCTTCGCTGCGATCCGGCTGCAGTAAATCTAGTCATGGGGGACACAGCGGTTGTCCCCTGGGATGCCGGAACATTCGGCAGCAGGACCACTCCCACCATGGCGCCCGAGGTCCGCAGAATGGCGGCAACGGCGCGAGAAGTTTTGCTCGACGAAGCGGCGAAAACCTGGAGCCAGGATCGCTCGAAACTGAAGATCGAAAAAGGATGTATCGTCGACACTGCCTCGGGGCGGAAGGCAGAGTTTGGAGGACTTGCGCAGCGTGTCAATTGGGTGCAAGTAAGCGGCAAATCCGATTGCGTTACTTCGCCCCCCATGTGGCAGGTAGCCGGCAGTAGCGTGCCGAAGTTGAATGGCCACGAAATCGTCACCGGGAAGCACAAATATCCCTCGGATCAAAAGCTTCCCGGAATGCTGTACGGACGAGTGTTGAGGCCACCAAGCTTCGGGGCGAAATTAACATCGGTCGACACCGCCGCCGCTGAGAAGATGAAGGGTGTTCGCGTCGTTCGTGACGGCGATTTCATCGCGATTGCCGCAGACGATGAACAAACAGCTCAACGAGCGTTGCTGAGCATCAAAGCGGAGTGGCAGCAGGAGAAACAGATCTCCGCTGACGAATTAACCTCCTACATACGCACGCAGGCAGCCCACAGGAAATCGCCAGCTCCGCCAGCCTCCGGCTCATCGAAGTGCGTGCAGAGCACATACACGGTGGCTTACATTGCGCACGTGCCGCTAGAGCCACGCGCCGCTCTCGCCGATTACCAACCAGGAAAACTGACCGTGTGGACGGGAACGCAGCGTCCGTTTGGAGTACGCAGCGAACTGGCCGCAGCATTTCAGCTTCCGGAAGAGCAGGTTCGGGTGATCATGCCGGATTGCGGATCGGGATACGGCGGCAAGCACAGCGGCGAATGCGCAGTCGAGGCTGCGCGCATTTCAAAGTTGACCAAGAGGCCGGTGAAAGTTATATGGACCCGGGAAGAAGAATTCACCTGGGCTTACTTTCGCCCCGCCGGGATTATAGATGTCGCCGGCGCAATCGACAAGACCGGGGCGCTCCAGAGTTGGGAGTTTGACAACTATCTTTCCGGTCCGTCAGGTCTGCAGACACCCTACGAAATCACCAGCAAGCGAGAGGAGTTTCACGCCGTCAAATCGCCCCTGCGCGACGGATCGTATCGCGGGCTCGCTTCTACTGCAAACCATTTTGCCCGCGAGTGCCACATGGATGAATTGGCGACGGCAGCCGGTTTGGATCCTCTTATTTTTCGTCAAAAAAATCTGAAGAACGCCCGTCTTGCCGCTGTGTTGTCCGCGGCGGCGGATCGGTTCGGATGGTCGGCTCGAAAGGCGTCGTCCACGCGTGGATTCGGCATTGCCTGTGGAATGGAGAAGGGCGGATATGTGGCATGCTGCGCCGAAGTCTCTATCGCCGCCAACAAACAAGTGCGAGTCGAACGCGTAGTCGAAGCTTGGGAATGCGGTGCGATTGTTAACCCGGAACACCTGAAGAACCAGGTAGAGGGGGCGATCGTCATGGGTCTTGGCGGGGCGCTATTCGAATCGATAGATTTTGGCAACGGGCGCATTCTGAATCCTCGCCTCTCGCAATATCGCGTTCCTCGTTTCAGCGATGTTCCGGATATCGAGTTGGTGCTCATCGACCGAAAGGACATTCCTTCTGCAGGCGCCGGAGAAACTCCGATCGTCGGCATCGCGCCGGCAATTGCGAACGCGATCTACAGTGCGACTGGAATCCGGCTGCGGTCGATGCCGCTTCTTCCTTCTTTTCTGGCTACCTGAGAAACTTGCTTGCGTCGCGTCACAAACTGTGACACAACTTGAGTGAACCGCGCGTCACAAACCTAAACACCTGATGTGGGTGATGCGCGGGCCGATCGTTTTCGGCCAATTCGTGCCTTGTTTGCAAAACATGCCCAACAACTCACATGCTGTGCTGCCCGCGACTGCCCACTTTGAGGGCAGGGTAGTAGACAAATCCTTTACGCTCGAAAAGTTTCTGGACGGCACTGACTATCACGGCAGATTCGCCACACACTTCTCAGGCACGCCGGCTATAGCCGAGATCTGTCTGAAGCAGAGCTCGTCGCAAATCGAACCGATTGAGGTCTGGCGCAAAATTCAGGCGCTGAATCATCCCAGCCTGTTGAAGATTTTTGCCGCTGGAACTTCGGAATGGCCTGATCTTCCGTTCGCTTACATGGTCACCGAAGCGCCCGCGGAGATTCTTGCGGAGGTGTTGAAGGATCGTCCGCTGGATCCGAGCGAAGCGAAGGAAGTTCTAGACAGCCTATTACGAGGGCTCGACGCCTTACACGGCACCGGCCTCGTTCACGGCGCAGTGAATCCGCAGAACATTGTCGCCACCGACACCGCAGTAAAACTGACCCTTACTCCCATCCGCCCAGCCGAGGACGAACGCGCTGCTGCGTTCGATATATGGTCCGCCGGCAGGACAATGTTCCAATTACTCAAGCAGCGCTTACCTTCAGATCAATACTTCTTTGAGGTCTCGACGCTACCGGCGCCTTTTTCGACTATGGTGTTGCGTTGCCTCGAAGAAGATCCCAAGCAGCGCTGGACTGCAGCGGACTTACTCGGCTTACTGAATGAGAACACCGGAAAGCATCCTCCGGCTGCAGCTGACGTAATAAACGAGATTCCTGCGCCTGCTAAACAAGAGTCATCCATCAAGCCGGTGGAAGCAAAAACATCCTACGAGCCTCACCCAGTTTCACAGCAGAAAATCGACTCAGCCCGATACCTTCCTAAACTTGTCATTGCGGCGATCGCGCTCCTCGTTGTGGCGTTAACGATATTCCTGCTGTCCAGGAGCCGCTCTGCCCCTGCAGCATCGTCTCAACATACGGCGCCCGCGGCAGTCGCTCCCCCCGTCACCGCAACGCAGCCGGACCATCCTGCGCCGGCGGCTGTCTCTCCTACCGGACAGCCGCAACCGAACATCGTCGAGAATTCCGGGAACTGGCGAGTTATCGCGTTTACCTATAATTCGGCTCCGGCCGCGCAGCATAAGGCCGATTCTTTAAATGAGCGCGATCATGAGCTCGATGCGCAAGTGTTTTCGCCTCAACCGGGCCGCTATCTTGTGTCGTTAGGCGGTTGGATGAGCCGGGAAGATGCTACGCGGCTCCGGGATAAAGCGAGATCGCACGGTCTCCCGCGCGATATCTACACGCAGAACTTTCATCGATAAGACAATCAATCCTGTTTAACGCGGTACCGTTTGGAAAGCCTCAGAAGAGCCAGCTGATCACCAGCGCGGCCGATGCCGAAGAGATGACAAGGGCGGTAATTCCGGCCAGTACGTTGATTGTCCTTCCGTTCACCCGTGAACCCATCAGGTCTCGATTATTTGTCAGCCGCAAAATGAGTAACATCAGCGGCGGCGTCGAAAACCCTTGCACGATGCCCGAGAACACCAACGCTCTCATCGGATTTATGCCAAAGAAATTTAGGCCGATGGCAATCAAGGTAAAGATCGCGATAACGATATAAAACTTTTTAGCTTCCGCCGGCTTCCGATAAAGTCCATGTCTCCAGCCGACGCTCTGGCAAAGGTCGTACGCAGCCCCTGTCGTCATAACCGGTACAGCCAGGAAGCCGACGCCGATGATCCCTGCCGCGAATAACAGGCCCGCTGCATGTCCGGCTAAGGGTTGCAGAGCCTGCGCTGCTTCCGCGGCTGTACTGATGTTCGTCTTTCCAGCTTTGAAAAGGGTTGCGGCAGTTGACAGAATGATGAAATACATCACCGTATTCGAAAAGAGCATTCCGAACACGATGTCCCACATCGAGCGTTTTAACTCGGAGCGTGTGGCGCCTTTTCTTTGCCAAAGATTCCTTTTTCCAGCTGCAATTCTCTCTTCCACCTCTTCATTTGATTGCCAGCTATACAGGTAAGCCGACAGCGACGTTCCAATCACCGCCACAATCATGCTCAAGAAATCTTTGTCAAATCGAATGGTCGGGAGGAAAGACCCGCGCAGCACCGCGGACGCCTCTGGATGAGCGAGGACGGCCGATGCGACGTAGGCAAGTAATGCGAGAGCAAGCACTCGAAAGACGTTTCGAATGACCGTGTAAGACGCCCAGATCTGGAGTGCCAGCACGATCAGGCCAATTCCAACTGCAAGTGTGGTGATGGGAATCGGAACAAGTAGATTTAAAGCGGCGGCCATTCCGCCAATATCCGCGCCGGCTTCGATTACGTTCCCGATAATTACGCCGCTCAACACCGTAAGAAGAAATGGACGGGAGTAGCGGCGGCGAATGACTGCGAATAGGCCCTCGCCAGTAACCATCCCGAGCTTCGAAGAGAGATAAACGACCGCCACCATCATGGGCAATGTGAACGGCGCCATCCATAAAAACGATGGGCCCAGCTTGGCGCCGGCACTCGCATAAGTTCCGATGGCAGAAGGGTCGTCGTCCGCCGCTCCCGTTATTAATCCGAGGCCGATAGCTCGGACGATTCCCCTCCGGCTATCGGCTCGAGCAGTGGGCGATGGGGGCTGTTCCGCCTGCGTCCGAACGGAGGTCATCTCTGGACTGTTCATCTCTTACGTAGATGGCCTGTATGGTTGGGATGAAACTCCGGATTTCGGGTCGCGGCTACATTCGATCTTTTAAGCCAAGTCGCAGTCCCCTGCGGATCAAGTACTTCCAAACGAGCCGGCCGGGGCGAACGAAGTAATAAAGAAAATCGAGCGCGGCAGGTAAGCGAACCCCGGCCCGGTCGCGGGCTCCTGGGGGTTCCAGTGCCGCCTGGCCCACCCTCGCCAACCGATCTCCGAAGCCCAATGCTTCGATTTGGAACGGTAAGCCGTCAAATGGCGGGCTGGTGGGCTCGAAAAAGTGCTTCCGGATATGCTCTTCCAACCTTCGGACGGTCCGATTTTTTTCGAACCGGCGCAGTACGTTTTCGGGTACGGGCGCGCCGGCCATTCGATGGCAAAGTAAAACCCCCAGCGTGAGCGCTCTGTATAATCCGAACCGTCGTGCGATCTCTTCCGCCGCTGCCCAGTCCAGGTCTGGATTAGCTTGAAGCAGTTGCGCGATATCGCAGATCCAGTAGAGACGCAGCCACTCGTGCTTGGTGCCATGCATACAGAGCAGAACCAGAGTTTCTTCCGGCGCGAGGTCGGGTACCGCCGTTCCCAGCAGTTTCGTCATGCGCCGTCTCGGCCAGAGAAAATCTATCCCGAGATCTCTTCGGAAGTCGGGCGGAGCGAGGCGCCAGCGAAGCTCGACGATTACCCCGGCGGGACTTTGTTGAGCGAACTGATATTCACCGGCGTCCGGCTCGACAGGTGTGCCATCGGACTTCAATGGCGTAAGCAGGACGTAGTCACGGTTCTTCAGAATCGACGTCGCGCGTTCAAGATCCCGCGGATGAATCAGGATGTCGAGATCCCGGCCGGTCTGAACTGAAGATTGCCGTAGAGACCAGCAGCGAGGACGACGCCTTTGAACGGCAATGCCGGGAGACCTGCGGCGTCAAACTCCGCCAGGATGGCCAGTAATTCCGCCCCTAAGGCAAGATTTCGCAGTGTATTTTTCAGGCATGCGCCGCGGAGACGGGCCGCCACCTGCGGATCAGCCAGGGCCGGCCACTCCGGAAATCTCGATGTTAGAAGTGACAGCACACCGTGGCCCGCCGCGACACTCAACAGAGCATCGAGATCCTTAATTTCGGTGCGCTCTCCAGACGTTGATTGCGAACGAAATCGTCAGCGCGCGTATCGAGGATGCAAAGCAGGAAACGAGCTTGCTCCCGAGTGGCGGCAATCTTATCCATCTGTTCCCAGGAATGACATAGCCTTCACTGGCCAGATCACAGTTATAGTCTAAATGTCTGCGCCATTTCCATTAACCGCTCCGACTATTTTGTACGATTCTCCGTGCGCCCACCAAAACCTTTTCGCGTAATTGATCCGGCTCGATCACTTCAACCTCGCCGCCGAAGCTGAGAACGAATTGCACCGCTTCCTCTTCGATATCGAAACGAATCTTCACGCGCACGCGGTCGCCCTCGTTCACCTCCTCTTGTAATCGCCACCCGCGATAACGGATCCAACGCATCACTCCGGGGTTCGCCAGAAACGTCGCATAGTACCGCGGCAAATTGTGGCAAAACTCCTCGGTAGAGCGCTCCCAATACGCCGCCAGACGAAAATCCTCAGGCCATACGGCAGCCTCGTCAAGCACGCTGGCTTCACGCATTCGTGAAACACGATAAGTGCGGGGCCCGCCTTCGACCGCAGCCACCAGATACCAAGTGCTTCGTTTCCGGGCTGAATTCGCTGTCTCGAACAGCAACAGTAAAGCTCGGAAACGGACATCTTTTTCAAACTGGTGTGGGAAGCTGCCATGCTATCAACCAGTTGGACCGCCTATTCGATGGAGTTACGGATGCTCGAAGATCCTTAATGCTACGCGATTTCCGTCACGCTTACGGCGCGTCAACTTAAATGTGCAATGTGCGTTACTGACTTACTATGCTGCCGCTGACTACGGTGCGGTAGTAGAACGTTGGATTGGAAAACGGCTGAGCGAAGTATTCCTGCGAGATGTTTGCCGGCGGTATCACGCAAGGAATCAATCCTCCGTTGCAGAAGGGCGTATATTGCACGTTAGGGTTGACCACCAGTGAAATCGTACCGGCGGTATTCGTGAGCGGCTTTGCGAATGCCAGAACCAGCATGGTCCAGTTATTCACATCGGGGTGGTCGAGGTTGCTCACGACCGGGTTCTGCAACCAGAGCGCTGCATTTGTCGTCTCCGAGCCGAAAAACGTAGACAGAACATTTTCGCCGGTTGTGGGATAAAAGTACTTCGACTCCGGGGCGAGGCCCAACGGGCTGTGCGGGTCGCCATTGGTGACAGTGATGTTCACGTTCAGATAAGTATTGGTCGCGGCGTCGTATGTGAAGTAGCCGCTCGCGGTTCCTCCATCTTTAAATACAACGTTGTTCAGCACCCCGCGTTTGCCTCGGGTGGTCAGGTTGATGGTCAACGTGGCCGAGGCCGTCACGTTGTCATTGGCTTCCGCCGTAAAGGTCACTTGCTTCGCAGCCCCGACCATGGCGGTCTTCACGGTGAAGCTGGCTGTCTTGCTGCCGCCGGGCACCGTGACCAGACCGGGAAACGTGACGGCTTGCGGTGCAGAACTGGTGACAACAACAGTGGTCGGGTCAGGGCTGATGCCGTTGAGTGTAATCGTAGCGGTCGTGTTGTTCTCGCCAGTTACAGTTGCCGGAGCGAGCGTGAGCCCCGCCACTCGCGTATTCACTAGCGTCAGCGCGGCGGTTTTGGTTACGCCTTTGTAGGACGCAGACACGTGAACCGTACCCGCCGATGAGAAAGCGGTGCCCAAGACCGGGAAGTTTGCACTGATGGCTCCGGCGGGTATCGTCACCGTGCCGGGAGTATTTGTGTAGAGCGTGTTGTCGTTGGCAATGGTAATAACGGCTCCTCCGGCCGGCGCGGGCGCCGTGAGGCTTACGGTGGCAGAACTCTTCGCTTTTACGATCATGATCGCTGGGTTGAGCGTGAGCGATGCAAGCGCGGCGGAGCCTGGGTTCACGGTCAATTTGTCGGTCTTCGTGGTGCCGTTCCAGCTCGACGAGATTGTCACGGAGGTGGTGGCGGACACGGATTTGCTGGTGACGTGGAAGCTTGCGCTGGTGGCCCCAGCAGCAATCAACACGGAAGCGGGCACGGTGGCGGCGCCGGTGTTGCTGCTGCTGAGGGTTACGGTTGAGCCACCGGCGGGGGCAGGAGCGGTCAGGCTGACAGTGGCGGTACTGGTTACACCAACGCCGGTAACACTGGCCGGGTTAAGAACAAGCGAGCTCAAAGCGACAGGTATGACGGTGAGTGACGCCGTTTTTGTGACGTCACGATAGCCGGCCGAAATAGTAACGGTGGTTGCCGTTTTTACTGTTTTGGATACTGCGGTGAAAGTGGCGGTGGTGGCTCCCGCCACCACAGAAACGCTGGCGGGGAGTGTGACGACAGTTGTGTTACTGCTCGCGAGCGAGATGGATGCTCCGCGGGAGGGAGCAGGGGCGGTCAGGGTAACAGTGCCGGTGCTGTTCTTGCTGCCGGTGATTGTGGTTGGGTTGAAGGAGACGGTGCTGAGCGCGGCTCCGGGTTCCAGCTTGAGTGACACCGTCTTGCTTACGCCGCTATGGCTGGCCGTGATGGTGACGGTGCTTGCGACGGAGACGGCCTTAGTTGCGATGGAGAAGGTAACGCCTGCGGCTCCGGCGGGAACAGTAACCGAACCGGGCACTGGCGCGACAGTCGGATTACTTGAGATGAGTGCGACGGCCTCACCACCGGCGGGCGCTGCGCCAGAGAGCGTAATCGTTCCCGTGACTGTATTCCCCCCGGTGATCGTAGCCGCCGAGACGGTGACGGAGGCTAACCCAGACTGAGAAGTTATGGTGAGTGCGGCGGATTTCGTGACACTTCCGAGCGTCGCTTCAATGCTGACCGTTCTGGAGGCGGTCACAGCGGTAGTTGTGATCTTGAAATTGGCACTGCTGCTTCCGGCTGGCACGGTTACCGTAACTGGAACGACGGCGTCAGAGTTAGTGCTCATGAGAGTTACTGTCGACCCGGCGCCAGTTGCTGCTTTCGCCAGCTTGACTGTGCCTTCTGACGCAACACCGCCAGTAACGCTGGACGGGTTTACGGAGACGGACGCGAGCGCAAGCTCCGGCGCCATTTCGATCTTCGTGACGAAGGTGTCGTAGCTGCCCGCGTTCGTAGCTTGCAAGGGATTTACGACAGGAAATGCGGTTGAACTTGTTTTACCGGTGACATACACATTGCTGTTCGAATCGACTGCGATTCCATCGGCTTCGTCGTATCCGTTGCCGCCTATATAGGTTGAAAACAGAAGACCAGCCGCGCCGGACTTGGTAAGGTCGAACTCTGCGACGAAGGCATCCGTGTTTTCAGCGTATGTGCCCTGCGTCGGAGACACTTTCGGCAGATTGTTGGAGGCCGTCATTCCAGCGATATAGGCGTGGCCGGTGGCGTCCAGCGCAATCGCCTGCCCGTAGTCATGTCCGGTCGCGCCGAAGTAGGTCGAGTAGAGAAGGGAATCGACGCCCGACAGTGATGGATTGATCTGGGCCAGAAACGCATCTTCTGCGTTCACGACTTCGCTACCCGAATATGCGGGGTTGCAGTGGCCATCTGTGCCACAGGTTCGATCGTAGGCGTTCGCTGTGGTCGGGAAATCCTCGGACTCGGTGTCTCCGACTACATAGATCAGTCCCTTGCTGTCGACCGCAATACCGGTGGCTTCCTCACCAGTGAATCCTCCCAGGTAGGTGGAATATACAAGCGTACTGTTGGCCGGGTTCACCTTCGATACAAACGCAGTTTGCGTCCCGGCAGGCCCTTGTCTTTCATAAGCGCTACTGGTCGTCGGGAAATCCGCCGAGGAGGTTGTTCCCGCAAGGTAAATCATTCCAGCCTGATCGACCGCGATCGCTAATCCCTCGTCGATGAGCCCGCCGCCCAGATACGTGGCGTAAAGGACCTTGCCGGTTGAGTTCACTTCCAAAATAAAGGCGTCTCCGGGGAACCCGCCTTGTGAGCCATTCGTGACCGGGAAATTCCCGTTTGTTTTCCCCGTCATATACGCATTGCCGGCGCTGTCCACTGCAATGGCGTTTCCGTAGTCATCGCCGCCGCCGTAATAGTAGTAGTAAACTTTCGCTCCGGTGGAATCTATTTTTGCGCCAAGAACATATTTGTTATTGCAGTAGCCCCACTGATCCTTGGCGCCGTACAGGCCGGTGACGTAGGCATATCCTGCCGCATCGACCGCTACGCCATTCGCGGATGCGTTACAGGAGCCATCGCCAAAATAGGAATTGTAGACACCGGCAGTACCGGCGGGGTTGAGTTTGGAAACAAAACCTAAGCTGACGTCCCCAGTGGTTGTGCCCGCAATGTAAGCGAAACCGGTTTTATCAACCGCGATGCTCTTGCCAATTTCGTTATTCACGGATCCCCAGAACGTGGAATACGAAATGACCGGATCAATCACGAGTGAACGTTGTGGATTGTAGTCCGATACGCGGAACCGAACGGTGTTGCGGGCCGTCAATTCGTACCGGCCGCTGACTCGGTGTCGAGTCCCGGCATACTCCTGATAAAGAACTGGCCTTTTCTGAATGATGGTCTGGCTATTAATCCTGAGGTTCAGATTCCCGGAGGCGTCCACATCTATTCGGTCCACGCCGTTGAAGGCAAACTCGATGCGGTTTGGATCGGCGTTCGGGCGCAGAACGAAGTCGTATTCGAGTTGCCGCTGCTCCGCATGAAAAACCAGGTCGATGCCCGGATAGACGTCCGAGTAGCGAACCGATTCATAGCTGGGAACTCCGATTTTCCACTGATCTGGTGTTCCTACGTAATAGTTCGTCTGAACGGGCAGGCGATTCACTCCGGCAATCGACGAATGCGGGTCGGCTCCGACCAAAGTAAGATCGATGGAGCGCGCGGCTTTGCCGGATAATCTTGCCTGCTTTGGGCCAAGCGTGACCGTGTAGCCGGTTGCGTGGGCAACAAACTTGACGTCAGAGTCAGCTTGACCGACGTTTTCCTCGAACGTAAGAGGGATTTGGCCGAAGGAACCTACTCGAGTGCTGTTATTCGCAAATAGCGATGCGGAGAAAAAGAGCAGCGCCGGAACGTGGATGAAAGCGGTGGATGTTCGCATGTGACACCTCAGCCAGTACGCGTAAAGGCGGCTGACTTTGGCTCAAGAAATTGTGATGGCTGAACGCAGGACTACCCGGCGGGCAGCTGGTGGGACATCAAGCCGTCCGCAAGTGCTACCACATGCGGTCATGAAGATCGCCGCGTGTCCAGACCCTTTTTGCCGAGGCGACCTCGCGATTGATTGCTTAGCTCACGCAATCGCTTGCGAGCGCAAGTCGCGCGGTTCTCCTGCGCGGCGAGATTTCCCAGATACTCACGAAGCAGCGCGCTGACGCTGGCGTTCCGCTGGCGGCCTGACGGGCGAGAAGCGCGAGCACTTCCTCATCTACGCTTATCGTGATCTTCTTCAGGAAGACAGGGTATGTGAGACTGTGGCCTTATTCGCGAGGCGAAATGCGAAATCGCAGCAGGTCGAAGGTCAGCATGAACGGGTCGGACGTAAACGATTTGGCTATACCAGAGAACTCGAATTCCGTGCCCGCGGTTAGTGTGTGATCGAAAGGAGGGTGCAGACGCAGAGTCACTTCTTGCGTGGTCTTATCGCTCATCGCAAGAACAAGGGTTTCCGGCTGATCCGAAGGCTCAGATGACAAGACTGTACCCTTCAAAAAGGCGAGGCCGTTGGCTCCTCCGGGAACTTCGGCGTCTTGCAGATTTGTTTTGAAATAGTCGGCGCCATTCGATGAGGTAAGTGCGTTCTTTAGAGCCAGCCAGGGCTGTGCCTGGCGTCGCGCCTCGTCGTTACCGGAGTGTGCATCATGCGTTTCACACAACGCCGGGAACCAGAGGACTAAGAGCACGACGGCCAAGCGCTTTTTTGACCCGCTCAAGACGGCCTCCGGACGGCCTGTGCCTGACGCGGTCTTGTCCACGAACACAGTATAGGCGGGATTGCCGGTCACATCATAGACGTTTCGACTGCGTTGCGATCTGTATTCCTGATCAGCAGCAGCACCAAAATCATTCCCAGAAAAGGAATCAACCCGGCGATGATGATAACTGGGTCGAACGCGTGGGTTCCGGCTCCGGCGCGGGCGTCCGTCAATCTGCCAATCAGGAAAAACGCAAAGATGGTGCCGAGCGAGGCTCCCGTCCCGCCGAAGCCGCTTACCGAAGCCACCGCGTTTCTCGGGAAGAGGTCGGAGGGCAATACGTTCGCGATGGTGGTGAAGCATCCATAACAGAATGTCGCGATAGCGAACAAACACGTGATCGGCAGAACTTCTGTGGTGAACACGGTGGGAATGATGGTCAGCACGCCGATGCCGCCGAGAACCACAACGGCTTTGCGCGCCCAGAGCAGCGGCCAGCCGCGTCCGATGAAATAACCAGATAACCAGCCGCCGAAAAAGTTGCCGAGATCGGCCGCGATGAAGGGAATCCAAACCGAGATCAAGGCGCCAACGACGGAGATGCCTTTGGACATGAGGTAAATCGGAAACCAGTCGGCAATGAAGAACCAGACTGGATCAGTGAAGCTGCGGGCGACGATGGTTCCCCATGTCTGCGGCAGCGAGAGAAGCTTGCGCACGGGGATGGCGGCTACGCTGCTCGTAGCGGTTTGGCGGTCGCCAAGAATGATCTGCTTTTCCGCCGCGGTGATGCGCGGATGATTTTCCGGCAGCGCATATACGCGACGCCAAACGAACAGCCAGATCACGCCGAGCAGACCGGGAATGACGAAGGTGGCGTGCAGGCCGAAGTGAGCATAAACAAAGAAGACGATAAATGGGGCAATGGCCCCGCCGATGGAGGAACCGCTGTCATAGAAGGCGGTGGCGAGACCGCGGTCGCGATCCGGAAACCATTCGGAGACAACTTTGGCGGCACCGGGCCAGTTACCCGATTCCGCGAAGCCAAGAAGGAACCGGAACGCGATGAAGGAACCGAAGCCGTTGGCAAGCGCCGTAAGGATGGAGATGGCGGAGTAACAGGCCACGGTTCCGGCAAGACCGCGTTTACTGCCGACGCGATCGAGGACTCGACCGAAGAGCGTTTGACCGATGGAGTACGAGATTCGAAAAGCGATTCCCAGAGCGGCGTAGTCGGAGTTGGTCCAACTATAGATGCGTTTGAGATCCGGCACGAGTAAGGCGAGAGTCTGGCGGTCGATGTAGTTGATGACGGTGGAGGCGAAGAGTAGAGAGCAAATCCACCAGCGGAGATGACCCTGCTTCAAAGGGATCTCCGCCGAATGTAATGGTCAGACGGGGTGATCGACAATCTCTTCCGATTTTGGATCCCAGTAGAGTTTTTTGCCCGCCCAATAAGACTGCGCCGCCATGATGCAGGCGATGGCGTGAGAGAAGCCGTGATCGACGGTGGCATTCGGCTCACTGCGGCTGCGCATGGCATTCAACCAGTTCATCAGATGATCGACATCGTCGTCGTTAGGACCGAGTGAGTCGGCTCGGGAGCATTGGGAACGCGAACGATTTCGGCTTTGTCAGTTTCGGGGCCCATCACGGGAGGACTGGTGTAGCGGGGTTTGGCGTTGTCTTCCGGGTCGAACTCCTGGCGGCCGCCCTCGCGCGTGACGACAAAGAGAGATGCGCCTTCGCCGCCATAGTTTTCGATTGTCCCTTCGGAACCGCAGATGCGGCTGAAGCTGCGATAGCTGTTGGTGAAGCTGGTCGTATAGGTGTATAGGAAGCCCTGCGGATAAGTGAACGCGGCGATGACGTTGTCGGGATTTTCACGCCCGTCGTTCCACATGAAGATCCCGCCTTGCGAGACGACACTGGCGGGATGGGTTTCGCCGGTCCAAAGATGGACCATGTCCGACCCGTGGCTGAGCCATTGATCGAAGATGCCGGAAGAAAAGTCTTTGTAGAGGCGAAATTCGAGGTAGACGTGCGGGTCGAAGGGACGGTCGGGCTTACCGAGAAGCCAACGCTTCCAATCCGTCTCGCTTTCTTTGAGGACGGTAGGATGTTTGCCGTCGTCGTAGCGCGGGATGTAGCGCCAACGCGGCTGGTTTACGTTCCACTCCTGCTGGATGTGCGTGACTTTGCCGATCCGGCCGGACTGGACGATGTCACGCACCGCGAGAGGATAGGGCTGGCTGCGGTGCTGGGTGCCCATCTGCACGACCTGGCGGGAGTTTTTGACGGCGCTCCGCGCGGCTTTGGCTTCGCCGAGCACGTTGGCGAAAGGCTTTTCGACGTAACAGTCCTTCCCTGCTCCGACGACTTCAATGCAGAGCTTAGCGTGTTGATGGTCGCCGGTCGCGATCATGACACCGTCGATATCGGAGCTTTCCAACATCTTTTCGGAGTATTGATAGATCCGGGGCGCAGTTCCAAAAGCTTTTTCGACCTGGGCCGCGCGGGCGTTTTTTGCGACACTCCAGATATCGCAGACGGCGACGACCTCGACCGGCGTGCGCTTGGCCGCCAAATGCACCATGTGCACGTTCCCTTCGCTGCGGCCTCCGCAACCAAGTTGGGCAAGGCGAATACGGTCGTTCGCGCCGGCTATGCGCGCGTAAGATTTGGCGGACATCGCGAGAGCCGAGGCGCCGAGGAGGGCTCCGGTACGTTCGAGGAACTGGCGGCGGCCAGGTTTTGTCGGATTATCCATATGCAGGGCCTTAAAACGTATATTTCATCGCGAATTGCAGGATGCGTGGGCCAGTTCGCGGTGAAGCGCAATCCAGCAGTCGCGAACGGTCGAGAAAAAAGATTCGTGACATGCGGCGAATCAGCCTCCTTGTCGGGTTTTCCGGTCACTTGCCGTATCGTTTACTGATCGCGGCGAGCTTAACGGGACCTTGGGTGTTAACTAACCGAATCTTCAGGGCGGGAACACCAATTTTCCGGGCGGAGCGCCGGCGAAGCCAGATTATGCCGTTCGATTTCAGTTGTCAAGAAATATTTCTGTTGCGTGAAATAGTTAGAGCAGGACAGGTAGTTTCCTAATGCAAGTCGCACGGAATAACGGCCATTTATGAAAGACAACGCGGTAAGAAATATTTCTTACAAGTCACCGCGGCGGCGGCTATAATGCTGGCAATGGCGAATGGACCCGGGCCGTTACATACGTTCAAAACAGCTACCGCGCAAGTGGCTATTTACGGGTCTGCGATGGAGGCCGGTTCTGCGGCAGCGGCCGAGGCAGCACGACGCCTGCGAGAAGTAATCGCCGATGCGGAAGATTTGGCTGACGAAATCGCACGCTACTCGCAACTATTGTTGTCGGCGCCGATCGACATGGACTGCGTAGGCTTTGGTGAAAACGGGCATATCGCCTTTAATGATCCGCCTGTAGCGGACTTCAACGATCCGGCGACGGTGAAAGTAGTTACCTTGGACGAGGCATGCAGGCAGCAGCAGGCCGGCGAAGGCCATTTCGCCGATGCGGCTTCGGTGCCGGCACACGCGGTGACAATCACCTGTCCGGGATTGTTTCGCGCGCGCCTGGATCTGTTGCGTACCGGAAGCAAGGAAAGCGGAGGCAGTGCGTAGGGCGCTCGAAGGACCGGTCTCCGAAGCGTGTCCGGCTTCACTGGTTCAGCGGCATCCGAACGCTTACGTCTATCTGGACCTGGAGTCTGCATCACGGCTGGCGATACTGCGGCCGGCAGCGGAAACGATCCGCCACATGTGAGGATACAGATTGGGAAAAAAGAAATCCTTTCGGGATCTGGCGCAAGCGGCGGACGTGAGCCCAGCAACGGTTTCGCGAATCGCTAAAGGCCAGGTGAACGTCGATGCCGCAATGCGGGCACGCGTGCGGAAGGCGGCGGAGAAGCTGGGGATCGACCTGGAACCGAAGCGCACCGAGACTGCAAACATTATTGCCTTTCTGCTGGCGAACCGGGATTTGCTGCACAGTTTTCAGGCGCGCATTCTGTTTGGTTCGCAAACCTATTGCGCGGCGCAGGAGCGGGAGCTGCTTTTTATGTCATTCCGGTATTCGCCTTTGACGCCCGCAAAGGATTTGCATCTGCTGAATATCCTTTCGCAACGCGGGATTGTGCGGGCGCTGATTCTGAGCGGAACAAATTCGCCGAACATGCTGGACGCCTTGGCGGAGCGCGAACTTCCGTTTGCCGTGCTGGGCAACAACGTAATTGGAGATTGGGACGCGACGAAGTTCGACACCGTGTATTCGGACGATGTACAGGGCGCGAGCGAATTGACCGACCATCTGATTGCGGGGGGACACCGCGCAATCTGGTTCATCGGCGACGTGGAGCTTCCCTGGTATGCGCGGTGCGCGGAGGGCTATCGGCGCAGCATGCTGCTGGCCGGGCTAGAGCCACGATTCAGCGAAATTCACTCTGACGACCGGCAGCTCGGATATTTGTCGATGCGTTCGATTATCTTGCGCGGTGAGCCGGTGACGGCAATATTTGCCGGTTCAGATCAGATTGCAGGCGGCGTCTACGAGGCGTTGAAGCAGTTGCGATTGCATGTACCGAACGACATCAGTGTAGCCGGTTTCAACGACAGCGAAGGAGCGTTGATGCAGCCGCCCCTGACGAGCGTGCGCGAGTTTCCGGAGGAGTTGGGAAGACACCTGGCGGAATTTGCGCAACGGCGCATGCAGAAGCCACACCACGACGTGCAAACGCTGACGATTCCGACGCGGATTGTGATCCGGCAATCGACGAAAGCGCTCTAGCAGTGAGCTGAAAAAGTAAGAATGCCTGGTGGCGTTCTCTTCCGGTCGATCTGGTTTGGGGATTTCTCAGGGAGATCTGGGTGCTCTTTCTCGCGTTTTTAGGCCGATTTGTCAGTCTGAAGGGCCTCAACCGGCT
>DATBDT010000014.1:0-3762 GCA_036269815.1 Bryobacteraceae bacterium | reverse complement strand
CGGGCGGGGGAACGGCCTTTCATCGTGGTGGTGAATGACAACCGCGCCATTGAAGATTTCGTTCCCGTGCTCCGTGGATTCTGCGAACTGACTGCCGCGGGCGATCCTGAATCGATTGTCGGCTTGCCTGCGCGCGACGTGTTGCCCTTCCAGAATCTTTCGCCGCATCCTGAACTTCAGGAGGAGCGCGCCACGGCGCTGTGGAAGATCGCGACGGGGAAGGCCGGGATTGTTGTCACCCCGATTGCCGCAACCGCGATTCTGCAGCGGTCGGCTGAGTATTACGGCGATCTGGCGCGCACCTTGCGGCGCGGAGAGTCGTTCGACCTGGAAAACCTGCTCGGACATCTGAATACCGTGGGCTACAGTTCCGCCGACGTGGTGGAAATGCCGGGTCAATACGCGGTACGGGGAGGCATTCTGGACGTGTATTCGCCGGAGGCCGAGCGCCCGGTACGCATTGAGTTCTTCGGCGACGAGGTCGACTCGATTCGCCGTTTTGATCCCGCCTCGCAGCGATCTTCGAACCCGATTGACGAAGCGCTGCTGCTGCCCTTGACGGAGACTCCGGTGAGCGAGCAACTGCTGGGAGCGATTCACACGCGGCTCTCGGGCAGGCGCATTACCGGCAATGAAGAGATGGTGGAAGCCGCCGTCCGATCCGGTGGCGTGACCGTGTTTCCGGGCTGGGAATTTTATGCCCCGGTCGCCGGGGCGGATCGCACCATCTTCGATCTGCTCCCCAACGCGGCTGTGTTGCTCGACGAACCGGATCTGCTGCGCTCGGAGTTCGACCGCTTCTGGACGCGGGTTGAGGAGGCGCACGAACGCAGCGGTGTGGGGAATCTTGTCCGGCCCACGGACCTGTATCTTCCGCCGGAGGAGTGGTGGCGAAAGGTGGAAACGCTAACCGGGGCCGACGTCGAGCATCTCGGGATTACGCGCAGCGAAGATGCAGACAGCACGGTGAACTTGCAGACGCAGGCGACCCCGCGCTTTCACGGCGCCATCCCCGCGATGCTGGAAGAAGTGAAGAAGCTCACCGGCGCCGGCAATCAGGTTCTGTTCTCTGTGCCGAACACCGGGGAAGTGGAGCGCCTGGCCGACATCTTCACCGAGTACAACGTCAGCTTCAAGCTGGGCAGCCGCACTCGCGGCGGCGAGAGCTACGCCGATGAAACCAGCTACTTCGCCGGCGAGGTGCACACGACCACGCTGGCGAAAGCGTACGTGCCGGACGGCGTCGTGTTCCCCGAGGCTCACCTGGCGGTTTTCGGCGCGCGCGATCTGTTCGATGAATCGGAAGCGGTCGCTTCGCGTCCGCAACGCTCGAAATCGAAAGTCTCCGCCTTCCTTTCGGACTTCCGCGATCTGCAGGTGGGAGATTATGTCGTCCACGTGGAGCACGGCATTGGGCAGTACCAAGGTCTGAAGGAAATCAATCAGGGCGATGGCAACGCGGAATTCATGCTGCTGGAATATGCGGAGGGGGCCCGCCTCTACGTTCCGCTCACCCGTCTCGACCTGATCCAGAAATACCGTTCTTCCGAAGGCACCAAGCCTACGCTGAGCCACCTGGGCACGCAGGCTTGGGCCAAGACCAAGGCCCGCGTGCGCAAGGCCATGAAGGACATGACCGAAGAACTGTTGAAGCTCTACGCGGAGCGAAAGACGGCCCAGGGACATGCCTTCCCGTCGGGTAACGAGTTCGTTCGCGAATTCGAGGATGCCTTTGAGTTCAACGAGACCGACGACCAGGCGCAGGCGATTACCGACGTGATGCACGACATGGAATCGTCGTTACCCATGGACCGCCTGCTCTGCGGCGACGTGGGGTACGGCAAGACCGAAGTCGCCATGCGCGCGGCATTCAAGGCAGTGAGCGACAACAAGCAGGTGGCGGTACTGGCGCCAACGACGGTGCTCGCTTTCCAGCACTACGAAACTTTCAAGCAGCGCTTCGGACCTTTTCCGGTCACCATCGAGATGATCAGCCGGTTCCGCAATCCCAAGCAGCAGAAAGAAATTCTGCAGAAAGCCGAGTCGGGCAAGATCGACATTCTGATCGGAACGCACCGCATTCTTTCGAAGGATCTGAAATTTGCCGATCTGGGCCTGTTGATTGTGGATGAGGAGCAGCGCTTCGGAGTCCGCCACAAAGAACGCATCAAGCAGATGCGCAAGCAGGTAGACGTGCTGACGATGTCGGCTACGCCGATTCCGCGCACGCTGCACATGTCACTGGTCGGGCTGCGCGACATGAGCATCATTGAAACGCCGCCCAAGGATCGCATGGCGATCCAGACTGTCGTCGCGAGCTGGGACGACAAGCTGATTCAGTCGTCCATCGAGCAGGAACTGGAACGCGGCGGACAGGTGTACTTCGTGCACAACCGCGTGGACACGATTTGGGAGATTGCGGCGAAGCTGCAGGAACTGATTCCCAAGGCCCGCGTTCTGGTGGGGCATGGCCAGATGTCAGAAACTGAGCTGGAGAAAGTGATGCTGCAATTTATGCATCACGAAGCTGACATTCTGGTGGCGACGACGATCATCGAAAACGGTCTCGACATCCCGCTGTGCAATACCATCCTGATCAATCGCGCGGACCGGTTGGGACTGTCGGAGCTGTATCAGCTCCGGGGACGAGTGGGGCGCTCGAACCGCCGGGCTTATGCCTACTTGCTCATTCCCAAGGAGGTCGAGCTGACCCCCATTGCGCGACGCCGGCTGGCGGCGCTGAAAGAATTCTCAGACCTGGGCGCCGGGTTCAAAATTGCTGCGCTGGATCTGGAACTGCGCGGCGCGGGAAATCTTCTTGGAGGAGAGCAGAGCGGACACATTGAAGCCATTGGCTTTGAGCTCTACACCCAAATGCTGGAGCGTGCCGTGCGCGAAATGAAGGGCGAGGCCGCTCCCGACGAAGCCGAGATACAGCTCAATCTCGGTCTCAATATACGCATTCCGGCGGAATACATCCCGGAGGAGAATCAACGTTTGCGGATGTACAAGCGGGTGGCGGGGGTGGAAACGGACTCGCAACTCAAGGATGTGGCCGCGGAATTGCAGGATCGTTATGGACCGCCCCCTGCGGCTGTGCGTAATCTGCTCGATTATGCTGCGCTCAAGCTGGTGTGCCTGCGCGTGGGCGTGGTGGCGATTGATCGCAAGCGGGATTCGGTGACGTTCAAGTTTCGGCAGAATGCTTCCGTGGATCCAGAGCAGTTGGCCCATTTTGTCGCGGGCCAGCGTGGAGCGCAGTTCACTCCCGATGGTTTGCTGAAATTTGTACTGAAAGCGACGTTGGCCGAGGAAGTGCTGCGGGCGCTGCGCACCGTGCTGGAACAGCTCGCAGTGAAAGAGACTTCTGTCTAAGAATTTGTCGGGCTGTCGTGAAATGTGGCTCAGCACGCTCGCTTCGCTCGGGGGGCGGACGATTGCGTCCGCCCCTACACGATCTCGGCGTATATGAACCGTCGAATCGAAAGAATTAATACTGCGGTACCTTCCCGCGCTCGCGTTTTCCGGTTACGATGACGCAGCTATGCATCGCCGGACGACCGTTCGGTCGGACTGGATGCATCTCGCAGTACGGCCCTCGAATCTAATTAAGTAACCGACTGGGGCGAGGTTTTCCGAAACATTGGGCGTTGTGAATCTCGATTCCCCCGTCGGGAGAGCAAGGGGTATTGTCATGACGAACACGGATGAGAAGTTTTACCGCGCCACCATCACGAAGCGGGTTGATGTCGCGCCCGATCT
>DATBDT010000004.1:0-6057 GCA_036269815.1 Bryobacteraceae bacterium | reverse complement strand
GCGGTTATAGAGGCGAACTTTGACTTCCAAATAGGCGCGGCCCGGGTGCAGGCAGACGCCATGCATGCCGCGCAAACGGTTCATGGGATCGTGATCACTCAACCAGATTGTCCGGGAGCCATCGGCATGTTCCTCAATCGTGTAATTCACGGGCAGAAACGTCGCCGGCCGGTGGTGCTGCGGCCAGTTAAACTCCACGCCTCCCGAGATCCATGGCCCGGCAAGCCCCACCAGCGCCGGCTTAATGACGTGCTGACGGTAGAAAAAGTCGTACCCGTTGGTCTTATCAAGCCCCGCGTGAATGCGTCCGCCGATTTCAGGCAGAACCATCACCCGCAGGAACTCGTTCTCAATGTGCGCGGCCTGCCACTGCCGCTCGCGCGGTTGCGTCGCGATGCGATCCGTGAAGGGCAGGGGATACACCTTCCCGCTGCTGCCCTGGTAAACCCGCGTCTCCAGGAACATCGGATTCTTGTCGGGCGCATGTGGCTCGTAAGTGGGCAGCATGACCGGCGCCGCCCAAGCCTTTACGCTTTCCATACCCGTGTATAGGCGGAAAATCCCGTGGGACGCAGCACCTCGAATTGAATCATCTCCGGCCGCGCGCCGGCGAATTTCAATGCGAGCGACGCTTCGCTGCCGGGTTTGAGTTCGGGGAGCGATACTTCCTGCTGCTCTATGGGAATTTGCCCGTAACCAAAATATGTACCGCGCAAGCGGTAGCCGCGCAGCGTATAGGCAGGCACATGCGGCCGCGTCTGTACTGTAACGCGGAACGCAGTGGGCGGTCCCTCGATCCGCAACTCCGCGATCGGACTCGATTCTTCACGCAGCAGCTCATACGAAGGCTTGTGGTTACCCCAGACGTCTACCACGCCGTGCACTCTCTGCCGCAACACGCCCGTGCCGCGGTCTCCGATGTGCGTCCGGTAGTCGTTGTAACAGAAGAAAATGAGCCCGGCGATATAGTCGCGCTCCCGGAACACTGTATCGTGGCTGCGCAGAATCTCACGCCGCCGCTCGTCCCCTTCCGGCCGTTCCGCGGTGCAGGCGCAATAGCCGTATTCGGATATGACGATCGGCTTATCCGGAAACGCTGCGTGAATTTCATCCAGGCTGCGCCCGACTGCCGCTGCGTCGCCCGGATACCAACTACCGAAGTATTCGTTGCATTCGATGAAATCCATCAGCCCGGAGACATCTTTTCCAGGGGTCGACCGCAGCGAATGTGATGCGTAGGAACAGAGGCGGAGCGGATCCAAACGCTTCGATTCCTCGAGCATGTGTTGCGCGAAATGGTACGCCGGCGGATTCTGGCCGCCGATCTCATTGCACAAGCCCCACGAACAGATCGAAGGATGATTGCGGTCACGCGCGATCATCTCGCGAAGCTGTTCCCGGCCATTTTCGAGAATATCCGCGTCCGGCTCTTCGCCCATCCCCTTGAACGTATTCGGGCCCCAGGTCGGAACTTCGCTCTGGATCAAAATTCCGTGACGGTCGCAGTAGTCGAGTACGCGCCAGTCCTGCTGCCAGTGCACGCGCGTAAACACGCAATTCAGATGTTTGAGGTCGTCGTGGTCGTGCTCGATCCATTCGGCCGGTTCCGCCATGCCGAACGCCGGGTTGCTGCCCGCCATTCGCTCCACGCCCATCAAGCGCACGCGCTCGCCGTTCAAATAGAATCCGGCGTTCTTCACTTCGAACTTTCTCACGCCGAACGTCGTCGCAAACTGGTGTTGACCCACCGTTACTTCGAGGCGATACAGGTTGGGCCGGTCGAAATGCCACAGTCTTGGCATTTTCAATTCTGTTGTGAGCTTCGCTGTCCCGGCTTCGCCTGCGCGCATCGAAATCGCATCGGAATCCGCACGCTCAAGCACGCGGAGACCGCTCGTTTCGTCGATCACCTGCAGGGATACCGCGCCATGCCACGGCCGTTCGCTCCGATTCCGTGCGAACACGGCAATCTCCAACTGTGCGTCGCCCGTCGCTAAATCCGGCAGCGCATCCACGTCGACGCGTTCGATAAAGGTCTTCGGCGTAACCAGAAGCGTCACCGGACGATAGATGCCGCCATCATGCGCCCAATCGCTCGAACGGCCGCGCGGAAGCATGTGCTCGTTAAACGAATTGTCGACACGAACCACGAGAGTATTGGGACGATCTTCGAGCAACAGCCCGTGAGTATCACAGGTGAAAGCCGTGTACGCCTTGCGCAGGTGCTCTCCGGCGGGTTTTCCGTTAATCCAAATCCTGGCTGAATGAAATACGGCCTCGAATTCGATGCGTATCGCGGAATCCGCGGCCGCCCGCGGTGTATCGAACTCGCGCCGGTACCAGGCAACGCCTCGATATTCCGTTAGTGGCCGTTCAATCTGCCAGGTATGCGGAACGGTGACGGTTCGCCAGTCGGTCAAAGGCTCGGTGTTTGTTTGCCAGTTCTGCTTTTCACCGGTATCTTGCTGATCGGTGCGGAACATCCACTCGCCATCGAGGCTGATGCGCTCGGTTGCGCGCGTTTCTAAAGTGGCTGAGGCGGGTGGTTCAGGTGCAGCGATCGCGCCCAGTGCAAGGCTATTTTGCAGAAAGCGTCGACGGGAAGGCATGAAACGTGTACGTTACCGCGATTGCGCTCCACCTGTCAATCTCGAGTCCAGCTATCGCTGCTGACTCTCTAAACTCGCCCTTAACTCACCGCTTCCTTCCATGGAAAGATGCAAATCGAAACGATCGCATGCATCCAAGTTGCTGAAAACGCAATAAATATAAGCAGGAAGGCTAAAGTTCTGGACCAACCGGGCCGTTATGAGTCTTGAGCCGTTCGAGGTCGAACGACGTTGTCCGATCGGATTACATTCATGAGGCATGTTTGTTCGTTCATGGCTCGGCCATCCATTCGCCGTTTGATGTTGTTTACAAGCACGGCCGTGTGGCTTGCCGGGGTGTGCTTCGGCATGCGCCACCTACTTGAGTACTCTTATACACCTGGCATACAGCTCCAGTCGGGGCGGACATGGCCGACGACAACAGCGCTTAGCCGTTCTCGGGCAAAAGCGACACTCGTATTGGCTGTACACCCGCATTGTCCATGTACTAGAGCTACGCTCAATGAACTGGCTGTCATAGTGGCCCGGTGTTCCGGCAAGATCCGGGCCGAAGTCCTTCTCTATAGGCCATCTGGTTTCAATCCTGGTTGGTCGGATACGGATTTACGTCAGACTGCCATGCAGATTCCAGGAGTCATCGTCGTAGACGATCCGGATGGCGTCGAGGCTCAGCGCTTTGGCGCGGCAACGTCCGGGGAAACGCTTCTCTATGATCAGGCTGGGCGCCTGCTATTCAAAGGTGGAATCACCGCCTCAAGGGGCCACTCCGGCGATAACCTCGGTCGGGATACAGTCATTGACGTCGTTACATCGGGAGTGGCGGGTTTGTCTTCTACTCCAGTGTTCGGGTGTTCGCTTCGGAGCACCGCCGCCGCGCGCGCGGAGCGCAATGGGCAGATCGTTCCGTTGGACGACACAAAGACTCGCACTATGGGGCAGCCTCAGCCGGCCCGGCTCGCGCGAGTTCCTGAAGGAGAGCTGTAAATGCCGAGCTGTGAGTCGGATCCAGCCGGCGAAAAGTTAGCAGTTCGCACACAACAACTGTTTAGCAGCCATTGGTTTTCCATCTGCCGGCAAACCGACCGTATGTTTGCGGTCCTAATGCTGGTGCAATGGATCGCGGGCATCGTTGTCGCGTTCTGGGTGTCGCCTCGCACCTGGTCGGGATCCGAAAACCGCGTTCATTTTCACGTCTGGGTCGCAATTGTTCTTGGCGCTGCCATCAACGTTTTCCCCATCCTCCTGGGCTTCTTCCATGCGGGTGCCCGCTCTACGCGATATGTCATCGCCACCGGCCAGATGCTCACGTCCGCACTGCTTATCCATCTTAGCGGCGGAAGAATTGAAACGCATTTCCACGTTTTTGGATCGCTGGCTTTCCTGGCGTTCTATCGCGACTGGACCGTCATGGTTCCGGCTACACTCGTGGTTGCGGCGGATCATTTCATTCGCGGAGTCTACTTTCCGCAGTCGGTATTCGGTATCTTGACCGCGAGCCGTTGGAGATGGGTTGAGCACGCCGCGTGGGTTTTGTTTGAAAACTTCTTTCTGATCATCTCCTGTCTGCGCAGTATGCGGGAAATGAAGGGAATTGCGGGCCGGCAAGCCGAGTTGGAGCTTTCGAAAGAAGAGTTGCGGGGACATCGCGAACAGTTGGAACAGCGTGTTGAGGCGCGAACTACGGAGCTGAGTGCGGCGAAGGAAAAGGCGGAAGTAGCAAATCGAGTCAAGAGCGAGTTCCTGGCGAACATGAGCCACGAGATCCGCACACCGATGAACGGTGTTATCGGAATGACCGAATTGGCTCTTGGAACGGATCTCACGCCAGAGCAAAAAGAATACCTCGAAACCGTGAGGATTTCCGCGGATTCTCTGTTGGCTGTCATCAATGACATCCTAGATTTTTCGAAAATCGAAGCTCAAAAATTGCAAGTTTCAGCGATCGAGTTTGACCTTCATGCTTGCGTGGAAGAAGCTTTACGATCTTTAGCGCTCCGGGCCCACGAGAAAGGTTTGGAATTAGCCGGACAAATAGCGGGGGACGTTCCGCGCTTCGTCTTGGGCGATGCCGGCCGTCTGCGGCAGGTCCTGGTCAATTTGGTAGGTAACGCGATTAAGTTCACTGAGCAGGGCGAAGTCGTTTTATCGGTCGGGAAGTCGCGGACGAACTTGGGAGAAAACCGCGTGGCTTTTGCCGTGCGGGACACCGGAATCGGCATTCCCGCCAATAGGCGGGAAACCATCTTTGATGCGTTCACACAAGTAGATGGGTCTTCGGTCCGGCGCTTTGGCGGCACCGGTCTCGGCCTGACTATTTCCAGTCAGCTCGTCAAATTGATGAATGGGGACATTTGGCTCGAGAGTGAACTTGGCAAGGGCAGTACATTCCACGTTTCCTTGCCGTTGCCTGCTTGTGAGCAGAGCATTGCGGGGTTGCGGCCGGAAGCAGGAAACAACTTGCTGCAGGGGTTATTTGTGCTCGTTGTCGATGACAACGCGACGAATCGCCGCATCCTCGATGAGACGCTGCGCCCGTGGGGTTGCCAGGTACGTCTGGCGGATAGCGCCGCCTCAGCGCTCGAGTTTCTCGCTGAAGCACAAGCTGCCGGTAATTCCTTCTCGCTCATTCTTACCGATGCGCAGATGCCTGGCATCGATGGCTTTATGCTCATCGAAGAAATTCGGTCCAGCCCTTCACTTTCGCAAACCGCAATCATGATGCTTACCTCGGTGGATCATTACTCAGACGTTGAGCGGTGTCGGCAACTCGGGATATCCGCTTATTTGACGAAACCGATTCGCCAGGCCGAGCTGCAAAAAGCTATGCTACGCGTCCTCGAGAAAGGGTATGTCAAACACCTTGCGCAAACTTCGAATGCCACGACAAATGTCGCTAAGGGCTCAGGGGGTTTCCATATCCTCGTAGTGGACGATAATTCGATCAATCGCAGCCTCGCCGTGAAGATACTGGCGAATGCGGGTTACATCACAACATCGACCGGGAACGGGAAGGAAGCGCTCGTTCTGCTGGAGCAAAGACAATTTGACCTCGTCCTGATGGATGTCCAGATGCCCTACATGGATGGTTTTGAAGCGACCGCGGCCATACGAAAGGCCGAAGCGTTTACTAACCGCCATCTCCCCGTAATTGCCATGACCGCACATGCAATGAACGGGGATCGGGAGCGCTGCTTGTTAGCTGGTATGGACGCTTATCTTTCTAAGCCGGTCCGTGCGGAAGAACTCAGATCGGTCATCGAATCGATACTCGTTCCAAGATAGCTTTATGGCGCCTCAGCGCCTGATTTGACGGTAGCACCCGCCCTCACTCCGCCGGCGAGCTGACCGCTCCCTCCAAATCAGCCGGCAACGTCTCGAGAAACACGTCCAAATTGCTGCGCAAGATGATATGCGGCGGCAATCGGTGCCGCAGCGGCGGGCAGCGTCC
>DATBDT010000094.1:0-17620 GCA_036269815.1 Bryobacteraceae bacterium | reverse complement strand
AATCTGGTTCCGGATTACATTACCTCGGTACGCGAAGGAGGCTTCTATGGATGGCCCTGGTATTACATCGGCGACCATCAGGACCCCCGGCTAAAGGGTAAGCATCCCGAGCTGAAAGATAAAGTGTTGGTGCCGGATGTGCTTCTTCAGCCGCATAACGCCTCCCTTGAACTGACCTTTTATACGGGAAAACAATTTCCCAAGGCCTATCACGACGACATCTTCGCGGCCGAGCACGGCTCCTGGAATAAGTCTCATCGCGCCGGCTACGAAGTTATTCGAGTGCCGCTCACCGACGGCAAAGCAGGCGGTGAATACGAAGACTTTCTCACCGGCTTCGTTACCGCCGACGGCAAGGTATGGGGCCGGCCGGTCGGCGTAGCTGTCGCTTCCGACGGCTCGTTGATGGTGACGGACGATGGCTCCAATTCGATTTGGCGTGTTGTTTATACGGGCAAGTGAACCGCCGCGCTTTCATCGTCCAAACGCTAACGTCTGCGGCGACGAGCTCGATTAAAAAATCGAACGCGCACGATCCTTTCAATACTGTACGCATCATCGGCAGCTTTGCGCCGGCGCCGCCCTCTCGCCGCATTAACGTGGTCACCTGGAATATCGAGCGTGGAACAAATCTCTCGTCTATTAGTACTTCACTCGCATCTTGCAACGGCGATCTGATGCTTCTCCAGGAAGTCGATTCGGGCACGCAGCGAACCGGCTTTGCCGATATTGCGGTCGAGCTTTCGAAACGGCTTCAGCAAAATGCGGCTTATGGCATCGAGTTCGAAGAACTCAGTCAGGAGCAGGGAGGCAAGCCGGCTTACATCGGGCAGGCGACTTTCACGCGTCTACCCATCGTAAATTCTCGTGTGCTGCGCTTCCACAAGCAATCGGGGTTTTGGAAACCACACTCCTGGATACCGTCTTCCGTGCCTCTGATGCAGCGTAGACAAGGAAACCGCATTGCCCTTGTTACCGAATTGCGTTTCAACGGCAAGATTTTGGTAGTCTACAACGTCCATCTCGAAAGCAGAAGCATGGGGCTGATCCAGGCGGCGCAGCTCGATGAAATTCTAGCCGACAGCGCCCGCTACTCCAGGGCAACACCAATTCTTCTCGGCGGCGATCTCAACACCAAATACTTTCCATCCACCTTTCTGCACAAGCTCGAGCGCGCGGGGTTTCAAAGCGCGCTCGGTGAAAGGATTGCGCGGACCCACACGATCATGATGTCGCTCGATTGGTTGTTTGCCCGCGGGCCGGTTAAGTGGGGATCCGGCACAGTCGAGCAGATGCTTCATAGTTCCGATCATTACCCGGTCACCGCTACCCTGACCCAGCAATGACCCGCTGTTTTGATTGCTATAGTGTTTCCGTCTGATATCCAAACGCATGACAGATGAGAACGAATTGCCGGAGAACTCCGCCCGCGCAAAAATCGCCGCGCTCGAACAACAAATTGCTGCAGTCCGTAAAGAAGAGCTAAAAAAGCGAGAACTCATCCTTCATAATTTTGGACTCCAGATAGAAGCGTTGCGCACGGAGATGGAAGAAACGATCGGAATCGAACTGAACCGGTTGCGAGCCGATCTCAACAAGGCTTCCGCAGATCTTGCTTTTTACAAAGAAGAATATTTCAAAGCTGTCCTATCGCGATCCTGGAAGATAACCGGCCCGCTGCGCTCCGCGACGGCTGTCAAGCAAAAAATACGGAATCTCCTGAATCATGACAAGCCGGCTGAGTAGCTTCGATCCCACCCAAATCATAACCAAAGAAGGCTGGGACGAACACGGCGCACGCAGTCTAGCGATGCTGTTGGCCTCCAGTCGCCGCATCGAATTTCCGGTAGAGCAGTCGCCTCGCATTTCCATCATTCTCGTCCTGCACAATAAAGCGCACTTGTCGCTCCTTTGCCTGGACGCTCTTACATTTGCCGTTGGTGTGCCCTTCGAGCCCATCATTGTTGATAACGCCTCAACCGATTCCACATCTGCTTTGCTCGACCGCTGCGTAAACGTCACCGTCATACGCAACTCAACCAACATTGGTTTTGGCGAAGCTTGCATGCAGGGCGTCGAGCGAGCCCGAGGCGAATTTCTGCTCTTTTTGAATAACGACGCCTTCCTTCGGCAAGGCTCAGTGGAAGCCGCCCTGCGCAATTTTCGACAAGGCGACGTAGGCGCTGTCGGAGGAAAAATTCTGCTTGCCGATGGCCGCCTGCAAGAGGCCGGATCAATCGTCTGGGCAGATGGGTCTGCACTGGGATACGGCCGCGGTGATGATCCTTCTGCCGCTCAGTACTGCTTTCGACGGCCGGTCGATTACTGCTCCGGGGCTTTCCTTTTTACTCCGAAGGCTCTATTTCTCGAACTCGGCGGCTTCGATGCGATCTATGCGCCCGCCTATTACGAAGACACCGACTACTGCATGAAGCTCTGGCAAGCCGGGTATCGTGTTGTCTATGAACCAGAAGCTGTAATCCATCATTACGAATCCGCGTCTTCCGGCGGGAATGATCAGGCTCAACCGCGCATGGCGGAAAAGCAGCGCACGTTCGTCGCTCGCTGGCACGGCGTACTCGAGAAGAACCATTACACTCGTTCGGAGAAAGCAATCCTCCGCGCGCGCACAGCTGCAAAGCCGTCCGGACCGCGGATGCTCTACATTGACGACTGTATTCCGCATCGTTCGCAAGGTTCGGGTTACCCGCGGAGCAACGACATCTTACGCGCATTGGCAAAACAGGGTCACTTTGTAACTGTGGTTCCGTTCTTCAGCCGGTTTTGGTCGGCGGACGCCGAATATCGGGATATCAATCGGAATGTTGAGCTATTCGATTACCGGGTTCGCGAAGGCGATGATGACAACTCCGTTCTGTTTTTCGACCATCGAAGAGACATCCGCGATCGATTCCAGCAATATGTGGAAGCTGCCGACATCGTCTGGATTAGTCGTCCTCACAACTTAACAAGATTTCTCGATCATTTGGTCGAACGTGGTCAGATGGCCGCCAAGCTTGTCTTCGATGCCGAGGCGGTTTTTACCGACCGCGAGAAACTGTCAATCACCATCGGCCGCCGCACAGTTGCGCCTCGTATTCTGGATGCCCGGCGCCGTGGTGAATTTGTTTTAGCGGACGCCGCAGATGTCGTCACCGTCGTTTCCCATCGCGATTGTGAAATTTTTGCCGCGGCCGGAGTCCGCAACCTTCATGTGCTTGGCCATTGCCTCGAAGCAAAGCCGACTATGAAACCCTTCGATGAACGGAACACATTTCTGTTTGTGGGCGCTGTACATGGTCCGGAAACGCCGAACGGTGACTCAATGCGTTACTTTTGCCGTGAAATCTGGCCCGATGTTCGGCGTAGTACGAACGCGCGGATGGTGATTGCGGGCGCGGGCACCGATTACTATCTCAACGACCTGGCCTGCGACAACATTCAGGTGCTTGGATCAGTTGTCGATCTTACGCCGCTCTACAATTCCGCTCGCGTGGTGGTCGTGCCTACACGCTATGCCGCCGGCATTCCCTACAAGGCTCATGAGGCTGCTTCGTTCGGCGTACCGCTCGTAGTGTCCGAACTGATCCGATCACAATTGGAATGGGAAGATGGCGTCGATCTTCTCAGCGCATCCAATGCTGCTTGCTTTTCCGAGAAATGCATTCGTTTATACAACGATCAGGAGCTGTGGCGGGAACTGCGCACGAATTCTCTGACGCGTATTCTCTGCGAGTTCTCGCGCGAGTCGTTCGACAACAAAGTTGTGGAGATCATTCGGCGCGCAACACTCGCTGACGGTTCAAGCAGCGAATTCAAGTGATCGGCTCGGGCCGGGTGGCGAAGCGGTATACTTCTATTCCCGCAATTGCGCCCAAAGTCAACCAGCTCATAATGGCCAACGGCAGAAATCCGCGAGGCCTATACATAAACTCAATGCGATTGGCGCCCATGTCCACATGCACAGCTCGAAAAACGAAATCGCTGGCCACGTTTTGCTGCGGATGGCCGTTCACTGTTACATTCCATCCCGGAGCCCAGCGGTCCGTCACCAGCAACCACCCGGCCTGGTTAGCATCGTAAGAAAAGGACAGGGAATTCGGAAAATATGACAGCCCGGATATTGTGGCCGGCGAACAAATAGCATCGCGCGTAATCTCGCTACTCGAGGGGACCGCCTGCTCGTTCTTGTCGCTCAGTGTCCGCATGGAATCCGGCGTATGCAGGACCAAAATTGCCATTCCGAATTCCCGCCATCGCGTTACAAATCTCGAAAAATCGGCGTCATTTGGCTTCAGCCAGGCAGGCCCCGCGGAGAAACAGATGCGATTGGATCCGATGGCCGCCTGGCTGATTTGAGGATCTGCCGCAATCGCATTATAGTAGCGGTTTGACAGCGGAGCGTAGCTTTGCAACACCGCAACGCGTAAAGGTATGTTTCGGTTATTCGGATAAATGCCCACCGCCGCGGGCGGATGCAATTGGCGCTGAAGGTCAAGTAGGCGCATCCGCCCATCGTTTACGTCCATGACACTCCACCATGGAATGGTCGCCTCCGTATATAAGACCGGCTTAGAAATGTGTATCGTTGAAACCGCGTCGAAAATGGCCAAAACCACTACAAATTGCGGCAGGGACCGCCCCGAAAGAAATCCTCGCTGAAAAAGAAATGCAAGGATTGCGAACCCAACCCAAACAATCAACATATGATCGTTTGCAAATCGGAACTCGGGAAGCCGCTTCTGCGCAACATGCACCACCGCTTTGAAAGACGCCACGGCGCCGGATGCTAACGCGACTGCGATGACCAGCAGTATCGCGCGATCGCGCTTCGTTACCGACTCATTTAGATCACGGGCCGCATAAGCCGCGAGAATCGCCAATACAAAAATCACATAGGCCGTAAATAGCGAAGCGTTTCGAAAATATCTCGTCGGAATGACTAAGTCATACAGCCATCCCCGTACAGGCAGTTCGTGCCCCACTGAACAGCACGCAAAAAACAACCAGACAAATGCCAGCCACCATCGCCATGGACTTCTTCTCGCCAAAGCGAACAGTGATAACACCATGATTCCGGATCCAACGTAGATGCTGGACATCGTGACATCAGTCTCCGGCCAAATGGGGTCAGGACTCATATTCAGCAGAGTCAGATACGGACTGGAGATTGTGCTGAATGCGACGGCTGGAAAAATATTCGATGTCACCGCTTCCTGCCGCGTTCGCGGACCAGTGCGATCGCTGTAGCCACGCGTGTGGGTGCCGAAACCTAAGTAAATCGGACTGCAAATCAGCCCGCCAAGGATCAGCACCAATGCAACCGAGGCCAGGGAGGTTTTCAACGGCGCCGAACTCTTGCCCGCCGTACCGTCGCGCTCAGGCCAAAACAACCTTCCCCCCGCCCAAAGCGGAATGAACAGCCCGGTCAAAATCGTGAACTGCGGATAGCCTCCTAAGGCGGATAATCCGTATAGGCCTCCCGCTTGTACCGCAAACCAGACGCGGCGTTGAAGTAAGGCCGCATCCAACCTCCAGATAATGAACGGAAGCGCTGATACGGAATAAAGCGAAGAAATGTGCTCGGCGTGCCCGGTATAGAAACCGCTGGTTGCAAAACCAAGCGTTGCCACCATGCATCCCCACAGTGGAGCGCCCAGGTGTCTGGTCAGCAAAAACATTCCAAGAGCGCCGCCGATCCAAATCAGCATCCAATACGCGACAAAGCCAAATTGCGCCTGCGGAGCCAAGAATCCGATAAGCAGCAGAAGCGGTGATGTAACGCCAAGTTCCGGCTCAGCGAGGTCGGGAGTGCCCGCCGAGGTCCAGGGATCCCACATCAGCAGGTGATGGGCCTTGATGTGATCTGCCACTAGGGTGAATTGCGGTCCGAAGAAATCGGCGGCGTCCCACTGAGGAAGTGCTTCTCCAAACAGGAGTTTGTAGTTAGCTGCCGCCAGCAGCAGCACAATTAGGAAGCCGCCCATCAGCCAACGGAAGTCTGCTTCGCCCCCGGAGGACCGCTTTTCCGCGCTCATTTTGTGGTCACTGGGCAGCCGATGCCGCCGATAAAACCGCGCTTCGCGTGCGCGACTCTTCTTCCGCCGCTTTCAGCAACGCTTCGAGCGTCGGCCGCGCCTTCACTCGCATCACCATTTGATAAGCGAACAGTCCACGCGACAACCGCATCAGGAAAGAATTGCAAGCTAGCAGAAATCGGCTCACCGCGTTATCACCCAGCGCCAATGGAAATGGTGCGGGAATAGCTGCCGTTTCGAGCACGACGAATCCGGCCTCGTTCAACGTCCGTAACATCGAAGAAAATGTAAACAGCCGTGTGTGTGTAAGGTCCAGAATGCCTCGTTTTCCGTAGTTGAATTTTCCGAGCAACAACATCACCCTTGTCACAAAGAAAGCCACATTTCCCGTGCTGATAATCAGTTCCGCTTTCGGGTTCAGGGAAAGCCTTCTCCTCAGCTCATCGAGAAACTTTTCCGGGCTGGCTAAATGTTCGATGACGTCCAGCAGCAGAACGCAGTCGTGCTCTTCTATCGGAATCCCCGTCAATCCGTCATTCAAATCTCGAAGATAGAAGTCGTTCAGATTTCGCGCCGGCAGCGGGCTCGCGTCCACGCCAGCCACGCGGCAGCCTTTTTTTTTCTGTATTGCAGATCCAACGTATCCAGTTCCGCAACCTAAGTCGAGAACGTTCGAGTTACTACGCACAGCATTCAATGCAAACGAGTGGGGGCTGGTGAATCCAAACTTAGGCTTGTATTGAGAAAGCGGAGCCGGCGCGCAATCATATTTCCTGTCATAGAACAGACTAAGTTCCTGCAATCGCGCTTGTATGGTCGTCCGAAGTACGTTGAAACCGTAGCTCAATGCATTTACTCGCGAGATGTCACCGCCATAGTGAGTAGGGATCGGCAGTTCGATGATGGGCAGCTGAGCAATCCTCAACTGAATGATGATCTCGGTGTCGAAATGAAAATCATTCGAATTGCATTCAAAGGGAATCGCTTCGAGTGCTCGAACCGAATAGACGCGGAACCCGGAATGAAACTCGCTCAAATGGGAACCGAGGATCCGGTTTTGCAGCCAGGTCACAACTTTGTTCCCGACGTATTTATAACGCGGCGTGCCCCCGCGCAATGCACCATTGTGGTCGGCTTGCGCAGAACTCCTCAGCATACGTGACCCGAACGCTGCGGCGGCTCGTCCGTCGACAACCGGCTTCAACAGCTCAGGCAGGCACTCCGGACCATGTTGACCATCCCCGTGCAACAACGCAACTACTTCGTACCCTTCTCGAATTGCAAATTGGTACCCGAGCTTCTGGCTTCCGCCGTACCCCTGGCTGATGGGGTTTCGCAATACATGAAAACGAAAAGGCAAGCGGCTCCGCCTTGCCATGTCGCGACTTTTCTCGAAGGTCCTATCCGCCGACGAGTCATCGATGATCAAAATGTCGACGTCGTACTCTTCGGAAAGCGCTACTGGGATACGCTCAATTACGTCTTCAATCGTCGCTTCTGCATGATACGCAACAACAAAGATCAGGCAGCGGCTTTTTTGCATGTAGAGAGCAGTGCAAAAAGCCAGCGTATCATAGCGGTCATAGATCGAGCTTAGGGCGCGAAGTATCCCGAAACGTCCAAAACGAGTTGCGTCGGGCTTGACGCGTACGCGTCTACTGAACCGTGTGCCATTGGAATAATCGCCAAATTCGAGGTCGTCCAGCCGTCGAATGAATTTAAGGTCGATACATAAGGCTGCGTCTGGCCATCCGCCCAAAGCGACAAGTATCCGAGCGACTCCGGAGGAACAACAGTGGCGTTGGACACCACCGCCTGCGCACCAACCGGAACACCGCATCCGCTGCCGCTGATGTCTACGATCAAAGTCCCGCTGACCGGTTGCTTGGTGCCCCTGCCTCTGGTGTCCAGGGCTCGGCAGGGCGCCAGGCTGTAGAGCGCCATGCCACCGCTGCCCTCCGGGCCAAAGTAGCCGTCGATATCTATAACCACATCCGACGGGTGCGTCACATAAACCGAAATCGCTCCACCCGCGCCCGCGGGTAGGATCGCCGAGTTCGCCGTTACTTGTCCTGTAAACGCGTTGAGCGTCGAAACCAGCGGCTGGTTCTGTCCGGTCGGCCATGTGCTCAGGTACCCGAAAGTTCCATGCGGCACTACCGTGAAATTCAACGAATATGCGGCAGCTGTCGCCGGAATATTGCAGGCTGCGGATGGAATCGCAAATGACCGGGCCTCTCCCGCCGTCATGGACGGTCCGCCGAATGGCCCGGTAGGCCTGCGCGTATCCAACAGTCGGCACGGTGTTGTCGGATAAAAAGCGAACGAGAAATGTAGACCTTGCCCGCCGCATCGACGGCGATTCCGCCAGGATTATTCAGCTTCGCCGAATTCGCGGCGCTGCCATTGCCAGAAGATCCGAACTGTCCGCCCACACCGGCGATTGTTGTGATCGTTCCAGTTGGATCTACTTTTCGGACCACACTGTTCCCGCTCTCCGCGATATAGACATTCCCGCCTGCATCCAGCCGGACCGCAGTAGGTTCGCTGAGTGAAGCATTGATCGCCGCTCCACCATCACCGCTATAAGCGGGCGCGCCATTGCCGGCTACGACGGAAATTACTCCGGCGGTTATTACTCGTACTAAGTTGTTGCCCGCATCGGCGATATAAAGGTTGCCAGCGCTATCAAGTGCCAGGCCGGAAGGAGCGTTGAGAACCGCGTCCACCGCCGGTCCGCCGTTTCCCAGGCCATCGGCGCCCGGCTGAGGCGCTCCGCCCCCGGCAACGGTCGAGATCACTCCGGTTGAATCCACTTTTCGGACTCGGCCGTGATACGTGTCAGCGATATAGAGATTTCCTGCTGTATCAATGGCTACGTCTGTGGGCCCAAACAAGCTGGCGCTGGTCGCAGCACCGCCGTCTCCGAGATTGCTGGAAGAGACGGTGCCGCTTCCGGCAACCGTCCTGATAATTCCCGAAAGTGCATCTACGCAGCGAACTCGATTGTTTCCGTTGTCTGCGATATAGAGGTTGCCGGCAGCGTCCACCGCCACTCCCGTTGGTGCATCTAGTTTGCGCTCGTCGCCGGTCCGCCGTCGCCGAGGCTCGTTGCCGCAGCATTTCCGGCAACCGTCGTGATGATGTTGGTCGTCGTGTTTACCCTACGTACCACCTGGTCTAAAGAATCGGCGATATAAAGGTTGCCCGCCGCATCCATCGTCAAGCCCTGCGGATTTCCGAGCTTTGCACTCGCGGCTAAACCGCCGTCGCCTGAGTTACCCCAGGTGCCCGTCCCCGCAAAGCTGGAGATCACACCCGGTAATAGCACCGCTTGCGGCGCGAGTCCGATCCCGTGTAAAAACGCAATCGCAACCACGGTCCCGCCCGTATTAAAAATTCGAACCGCGTCCTGCCGCACTCCGGCAGAATGCGGAGCAAAGGTGACGGGTACAGTGCATGTCAGCGTACCGTTGCCGGAACACGAAATTTGTCCCAGCGTGTAATCAACTTGATACTGCAGATGAGCGGTAGGAGTGCCGGCCTGATTACTCAGATTGAAGCTCAGAGTGGCTGATCCCGGAGCGCTCCCATTCACCTGCACGGATCCTAAGTCAGCAGAAGAGAAGACCGGCTGAACCGCCAGCATCTCGGGGACAGCAAACGGAGCGCAGGTCGCGCAACATAGGAGCCGGAAGAGAATCCAGCGCGCGTCCAAACTGCGAAAAACAGCACCAAGGACGTGAAACAGCACACGTTCTTTTCGACCGTTTTGGAGCTGCTTACTCCGTGAGGTTTGTCTTATCTCGGCCTAGGCCAGAATGATGGAATTTTGTTAGGAAGGTAGCGAAGCGGAGAAAAGAGGAATAGGAAACTCGCGAGAGCTTACAGCGCCTTCGCGAGTTCCTCTGCAAATGCGCTTTGGCGCGTCGGATTGTTGGAGCGGCGAACGTTGCTGGTAGGTTTGCGCCCTTGTGTCGGGGTTGCGGCCGTACCTGCAGTTGCAGCGCTGCTGTTAGTGCCTGTCGTGGGGCGACGGTTTGTGAAAGTATTGGCAGGGCTGCGTTCTGCAGGACCGGTCGGCTTAACGCCTTTACCGGACTTTGGCGGTTGGGCTGGATTCGCCCGCAGCAGCCTGTCTTCAAGAGGAGCACGATCAAATCGCCGAATGATTGAATTCATTTCCTCTTGATTTGGCGATTCGATGAAGGCGAAACCCTTGGATTCTTGGGTCTCGGGGTTGCGGATGACCTTAATCGCATCAGCGACAAGGTTTTCTGAGGACAGCCACGATTTGATATCGTCGGCAGTCACCCATGCAGGGAGATTTCCGAGGAAAACGGTAAAGCTCATCAGTAAGTGTTGAATGCTCCGTGAGGGAATACGAGGCGTTGCCTGCAGGATTCGCTCCCGGAGGCTGTTAGTATGCTAGCACAACGCATTGTTATTCGTAAACCGGGAAAATGCGTCAAACGCCTTGTACGATAAGGGTTAAAACAGTTCTTAGATGCTTGTGACTGGAGTTTTGACGCCCTGATTTCTCCCGCGCGTCGTGTGGCGCATCAGATCTTGGAAGCTGTCGCAGCCGGAGCGTACGCCTCAGACTCCCTGCTCGAACAAAGCGGCCGCCTCAGCAGTCGCGACGCTCGGCTTGCCTCACAAATCGTGTTCGGTTGCTTACGATTTCTAGGCCAGCTCGATTTTCTCGTTCAGAAGTATTCCCGCCGCACGCCGGATTCGCTGGATCTTCCTGTCCTGATCGCTATTCGCGCCGCGATTTTTCAACTTAGATACCTTGATCGCATCCCCGCGCATGCCGCAGTTCACGACGCCGTCGAATACGTCAAAATTCGCCACCGCGCCGCCGCCGGTCTCGTGAATGCCGTGCTCCGCAAAGTTGACCGGGCGCCAGTTGCGTGGCCTGACGAAGCGATTGAACTCTCTTGCCCGGCATGGCTCCTCGATCGGTGGCGGAGCCACTTCGGGAACGTAAGCGCCCGCATGATCGCTGAAGCCGCCCTTCAAGAGCCGGAGGCATACATTCGCCTGAGGTCCGGAGAACCCGTGCCACGCGATTTCGAGCTCGAATCGACCGATGTAGCTGGTTGCTTCCGCGTTTTGAGTGCGCCCGCAGGCCCCGCTGCAGGGGAAATTCGCCCCGCCGCATGGGAAATTCGGCAGTACGATATCGGATCTCAGTCCGTCGTTCCACTCCTCGACCTGCAGCCCGGCCAAAGCTACCTCGATCTCTGTGCGGCGCCAGGAAACAAGACTCTGCAGGCATTAGAGGTTCCTTTGCAACTCGCCGTCGCCTGCGATATCAGCGAGCGTCGGATTCGCGATATTCCAGCCGTGTGCCCGCGCGTGGTCCTGGACGCCACTCAGCCGCTGCCGTTTTCCCGCAAATTCGATCGCATCTTTATCGATGCCCCATGTTCTGGTACCGGAACTCTCTCTCGTAACCCTGAAATCAAATGGCGCGTCCAAGCCGCAGATTTACGCCGCTTCCGGGAAAGGCAAATTCAAATTCTTCTGCAAGCGATTGGAAGCTTGCAGCAGCGCGACGGAAAGTTGCTTTATGCTACCTGTTCGCTGGAACCTGAAGAAAACGAAGAGGTTGTTGCCGCTGTTCTGCAAGTGGAGCCCCGCTTGCGCCTGACCACGGACCGCTGGCGCCTGCCCGGCCGCGATCCGGGAGACGGATTTTATGCCGCTGTACTCGAGTACGCACGCAGTTAAACAAAACACGGCCGCCGGCGTTCGCCATTTACCGCTCGCCGCCGCAAAGCGAACCGCGGCCCAACTTTCGTTTCGAAGGTCATCCACTCACACAAACTCGCTAAAGAACGCTAAACCTGTAAGAAGGCTGGTGTTTTACCTCTTCTCCGGGTCGTCTGCATGATAAAATTGAGACGTTTCCTAAGAGGCGGGGGCTGCGGTAGCTGTGAAAACCGGACGTTCCGGTTGCTGGCAAGTCGCTGGTTCACCGGCTACCGGTGTTGGTATGCGCTCCCGCGTTTAGTAAGCAACTCCGAAAAACGCTTATCCTCCCAAAAACTCAGGGGAGAGGCGCGGAACCGGGGAGAAGAAGGATCGTGCTTCAGATCGTCCCGTCTATTTTCGCGGCTGATTTTACCCGCCTTGGCGAGGACATCCGGCGTATTGAGCCTTCCGGAATAACCATGCTGCATGTCGACATCATGGATGGTCATTTTGTTCCGAATTTCACCATGGGCACTCCGATCACCGAGTCGCTTCGACGGTTCACCGCGCTTAAACTCGACCATCACCTGATGATTGAGGATCCGGATACCTATGCGCCGATCTTTATTCAGGCAGGCGCCACCAGTGTCAGCGTCCACTTTGAAGTGTGCCGTAACCTCGACCGGACTCTTCACATGATTCAGGATCTCGGTGCGAAAGCTGGCGTGGTCATTAATCCCCATACGGAAGCCATGCTTCTGAAGCAGGTTCTGTATTTCACCGATTACGTTTTGGTCATGAGCGTGAATCCGGGCTACGGTGGTCAGAAGTTCATTCCACGAACACTCGACAAAGTTCGCGAGTTGGACCGTTATCGCGTCGAGCATGGCCTTGAATTTCGTATTGAGATCGACGGCGGCGTTGGCCTCGAGAACATCGCGGAGTGCGCCCGTGCCGGAGTCGACTGGGCCGTCGCCGGTTCTTCTGTTTTCCATGCGCCCGACCCCGCTGCAGCCGTCGTTGAAATGCAGCGCCTGGCGCGTGAGGCGGTTTCGGTGCAGGTTTGAGCCCATGCTGGTTTAGAGCTCATGGGAAGAGGGCAAACATTTGAGAGCGAAAAGGTTTAAAGGTTAGATGATTTCAAGCATGCAATTTTCCAGACAGGTGCTGTTGGCGGTCTGCTCCCTCGGACTTTTGGCCTCCTGCGTTCACAAGAAATACGAGACGCCCATCACCAAAAATACTCAACAGCCGGATAAAATCCTGTTCGATCAAGCTATGCGCGACATCGAGAAGGGCCGCTATGAAGTCGCGCGGATCGCCCTGCAGACCTTGATGAACACCTACGAGTCGAGCGAATACTTGGCCAAAGCCAAGCTCGCCGTGGCCGATAGCTGGTTTCGCGAAGGCGGCGGGACCGGCATGGCGCAGGCAGAGGCGGAATACAAGGACTTCATTCTTTTCTATCCCAATATGGAGGAGTCCGCGGAAGCGCAAAATCGCGTCTGCGAAATCCACTACAAACAGATGGATAAGAGCGACCGCGACATTGTGCAAACGCTCCGCGCCGAGGACGAGTGCAAAAATGTTCTGGTCCAGTTCCCGAACAGTAAGTTCGCGCCGCAAGCTGCCCAACGCCTGCGCGACATTCAGGAAAGCCTCGCCGCGCACGAACAGGCTGTCGGTTACTTCTATTGGAAGCGCGATATGAACCCCGCCGCCGCCAATCGTCTCAATGCTCTGGTAGATCAGTATCCGCTCTATAGCAAGGCGGACGAAGCGCTTTACGAAGCCGGTGACGCTTATTCGAAGATGGGCCCCCATTTTCGCGGCAAGGCTGGTGAGATGTTCGCTCGCATCGTACGGGAGTATCCGCTCGGCACCCGTGCTAGCGATGCCAAGAAACGCCTGGAAGACCTCGAAATGCCCGTACCGCAGCCTGACCCTGCCGCCGTTGCGCGTATGAAATTCGAAGAGGAGAACTACAAACGTGCTGGTTTGATGAAGGCTTCTCTGTCTGTCTTTCACGGTGGTCCAGATGTCAGCCACGCTGCCAAAGAAGGCGCGCCGACCATGACCAATCCAAAGAAAACGATTCCAGCCAGTATTCCCATACCCGCAAACACAGAAACCGCCGCCACCACGGGTGGAGCAGCCACTGGAACAACTGAGGTCACCGCCAGCACCGTCGGCCCGAACAGTGCTCTCGACACGAAGAGCGATGCGCGCCAGGGATCCCAACCGTTGGCGAGCACTCCTGAGCAGCCGGCGGCCCCGCTTCCTACCAATCGCGACAAAGAATTGAAGCTGATGCAGAAGGAACGCGCCAAGAAGCAGGCCCAGATCGATAAGAAGAACAAGAAAAAGAAGACCGAGCAGCCGGCGACAGATTCGGCGCCCCCTCCAGCCGCAACAGCCACGCCTGCCGCTTCTACCAGCGGAACAGCCGCCCCTCCAGCAACAGCTCCGGCGCCATCGCAGCAACAACCCCAATGAGCAGCCGGATTTTGCTCGCGGATGACAGTCCGCAGGCGCTCCGGCTTGGCGAACAGATATTGCGAACTCAGGGGATCGAGGTCGTCTGCGTCACGGACGGGGATATCGCGCTTCGTCGCTTAGCCGATGTGAATCCGGATCTGTTAATCGCCGACGTTTTTCTCCCTACGCGGAATGCGTTTGACCTCGCGCGTTTTGTGCGTTCGCAGCCGCAGTACAGTCACATTCCGATCGTCTTCGCTGCCGGCCCGGCCGATCGGTTTGATGAACAGGATGCAAAAAACGCCGGCGCTGATGTCATCCTGAAAAAGCCGTTCGAGGCTTCCCTTCTGCTAGCGTCAATTCAGCCGCTGCTTGATCGCAGCAAAGCTGCCCGCAACGGCTCCGCCGGCCAGCCAAATGCTCTTGACAGGAATACCGTTCGAGCAGCAGTTACGCTCGCCTTGGATGCCGCCATGCCGACAATGATTGAAGAACTGACCGATCGAGTGATTCTGGCGTTGGTGCCCCGTCGCTAGCTTGTAGGAATAGCTAACCTAGTGCCAAGTTGCGGAAATTGACGTCTGGTCGATTCCGAAAGCGCTTGCTTGCGGGCGCGGCTCTGCACGGTCTTCCGAGTATACGCGAACTTTCGCAACTTGGTATTACCCCCCGCCCCGCTGAACCGCGCTATAACGCAATCACCTGGTGCCGGTGCCGCCGCAGCATTTTAATCAGCATCTTGTCTCGCCACTCCCAGGCGGTCGGTTTTTGCAGCACGACTGCTGATTCCGAACGTAGTCCGCAGCGCACGCACTCAGCAAAGTCGCGGCAAAGCCGCAGCTCGATTTTCGTTCGCATATCAGCCCGCATGCACTCGTCTTTGATCAAGCGAACGGTAAACGCGAGATTGACCGGACACCGGTCCAACGGCAAAGGATATGGCGTGACAATCGGAACAAAGAGCTCTATCTCCGCTTCCAGGCAGTCGATAAATTGCGCGGCTCGGCGCAACAGTTGCAAGCCTCGCTTCGTGCCCCGACAAACTATCGTGAGCCGCATTGGATTACCAACCGATGGGTGATCGGCAATTCCGCGTGATTCCTGGATCTCGCTAAACATGGAATCCATCCGTTTGCAGAATAGACCTATTTCCTAAAGCCGGCCTTACGAAGGGCTAAATACAGCCGTACCGCTTTGCTGGAATTGGGCATTCAGTATCATTGCGGAGGGCGCGCAAACAATAGGAGTAAGTTGGCAATGAACGTACGCTTGCTTCGTATCGCTGGAGTTTTGGCCGCTGCGCTTTCACTCCACGCAAAAGACAATGAACGCAACATGCGGTGGGAAGAATTGTCAAATTCTCTCTCTGGCCAGGATGTCACCGTGGTCCAAAATGATCACCAAAAAAGTTCTGGAACCCTGGTGCAAATTGGCGTCGACGAGCTAACGCTGCGAACCCGTCAGGCCAATCACAACATTTCCCGCACGAAGATAGAACGCATTGTGACGCGTCCTGTCTTTCATCGTTCGCGCGGGCGGGTGATCGGAACTCTCGTCGGTGCAGGCGTTGGAATTGTGGTGTTGGCTGTCGCTTTGACGTATACAAACAACGAACACGGATCGAATTCCGATGCAATCGTCGGAACAGCTGTGGGCATCACAGCGGGAACGACAGTTCTGGGCTATTTTGCCGGGCGAGAAGCCGATAAGGAGCGGACCGTTATCCATGTCATACCGGCTCCGTGATCCACGTCATGATGGATAAAGTGGCCGCTGATTTCGACCAAATCAATTCCAGGGACGATCCCCGCCTCGCCAGGGAAGCGGTAGCGGCAAATCGCTAAAAGGCAATGCGGCCGCCGCCGAAAACTCGGAGGGGCCGCGCCTTTCTGAAATGCTCACCGACTCGCCGATTTAGCATCGGCGCTCCGCATTTACTCGCTGCAGACGTAGGTTGTTCCTTCCTTTTTTGCATGGGTGCACAATGGCCCGAGGTGGGTATAAAAGTTGGGCACAGACATCATCGCGTTCGGGCCTGCATGCTGCTCACCGTTAAACGGCGTAGGTGGTCCGGCAAATCCGCAGGCAGCGGCTTCATCCGGGCTATTAAACCAGAAGCCGATATGGAAGGTGTGAGTAGGATCCAAAGGTTCGGATGGATCAAAGCCGAATATTTGATCCAACAAAATCGTCTTCACCGCCACTTCCGCATTTCCGTTCGAGTCCGCTTGGACGTCCGATTGATACCACGCGAGCCCGAAATTTTTGAAGTTGGGATCCGGTGTCCCGTTTGACAGCAAATTGCTATTTTCTGTAGTGAATAAGTCGAATCCCAGGTTTGGTCGCAAGTGGGCGGCGCGCAGAATCAGAGTGTCATTCAGTTCACCTCTTTGGACAACCACCTGCGCCGACGGTGTTGGCCCACCGGGTACTCCAAGGCAAGCAGCGAACTTTGGGTTCGGTTTAAGTTGAAAGACAATTTCGGGAACGTCCGCGGAGAATGCCGGCATTGCAAGCACTCCAAGGCTGGCTGCGGTAAATACGACAGCTACTAATTTCTTCATGGGTTTTTTCATCCTTCTTTCTGAAGCCAATCCTGATCCCCGCCCTACCGTTCTGGAGAAGTGTTCGTCAGTCCGCTTCTTGTCCGGGCCGGGACTGTCTGCCCCAAGCCTCCGACTAAGCCATACTGGTCTAGATCGAACTGTTTCGTCGTTAAAGGCCTATAAAGGATTTCCAAATAACTTCCAAATACGCTGAGGTAATCCGCGTTAGAAGTGTCACGAAGTCTCTATGGAGCTGAAAACACTAAGTATTTACGTATTCGGCCCCTTTCGCCTCGAACCGTCCGAGCATCGGCTCCTACGCCACGGCCAACCCATCTCCTTAACCCCAAAAAGCTTCGAACTGCTCCTTTACCTCGTCGAAAACCACGGCCGGCTCGTTTTGAAAGACCAGATCATGCGAGCCGTTTGGCCCGGAAGCTTCGTAGAGGAAGCGAATCTGACGGTGTCGATTTCCTCCTTGCGGAAGACTCTTGGAAAAACTGACGCTGGGCTTCAGTACATTGAAACCGTTCCCACAAAGGGCTATCGTTTTACAGTTCCGGTCGAGGAGGTAAAAAACGTCACAATCCCAACTGCGGTCACCAAGTCAACTGAAGCCACGCCGGCTATCGAAGCCTCGCGCCAAGAAAAGGCGACAAACTTAGTCCAGCCGCCGTCCCGTCTCGCTCCGCATCAACTTGCTACATCGCAGAATGCGCGGCATAGCCGGGCCATTCTCCTGCCCGCCCTACTCCTCTGCGCCCTGTGCGTGACCGGCTACTTTGTCTATCAAGCGATGCGGAATTCCGCAAGCGCCCCGACGGTACCGCGCAGTCTGGCGATCCTGCCGCTGCA